>NZ_JAPNLK010000100.1 GCF_026627505.1 Streptomyces sp. H27-H5
ACCACCTCCGACCTGGACGATCTCCTGGCCAGGCTCGACCAGCACACCGCCGATCACCCAGAAGAATCCTCCGCCGCCAAGGCCGCGTGATCAACCCCCGAAGGACTTACGACGCAGACCACTAAGTTTGCGCCTGGTTCCGGGTGTCTGGTGGGGTGATTTTGGTGAGGTAATCGGCGAGGGAGTTGAGGATCTCGTCGGCGGTCTTGGTCCAGGTGAAGGGTTTCGGGTTCTCGTTCCAGGTCTCGACCCAGGCCCGGATGTCGTCTTCGAGGGCCTTCACCGAGGTGTGGACACCGCGACGGATGAGCTTGTCGGTCAGCAGGCCGAACCACCGATCGACCTGGTTGATCCAGGACGAGCCCGTGGGGGTGAAGTGGACGTGGAAGCGCGGGTGTCTGGCCAGCCAGGTCCTGATCTCCGCGGTGTTGTGGGTGGCGTAGTTGTCACACACCAAGTGCACATCGAGGTCACCGGGCACCGCTTTGTCTATGGTGACCAGGAACTTCTTGAACTCGATGGCCCGGTGGCGGCGGTGGATTTCGCTGATGACGGTTCCGTCGGCGATGTTGAATGCGGCGAACAGGCTGGTGATGCCGTGCCGCAGGTAGTCGTGGGTGCGGCGCTCGGGCATGCCCGGCATCATCGGCAGCACCGGCTGCGAGCGGTCCAGTGCCTGGATCCGACTCTTCTCGTCCACGCATAACACCACGGCTCGTTCGGGTGGATTGTGGTAGAGGCCGACGACATCGACGACCTTGGCGACGAACTGCGGATCGGTGGACAGCTTGAACGAATCCTGCAGGTGGGGCTTGAGATCGAACCGCTTCCAGATCCGGCCGACCGTCGATTTCGACAGCCCCGTGCGAGCCGCCATCAAGGCCATCGACCAGTGGGTGTCGCGGCCCGGAGTGGACTCCAGCGTCGCCACGATCACCTCCTCGACCTGGTCGAGGAGAATCGAGGGCGGCCGGCCCGGCCTGGGCTCGTCGGCCAGGCCGTCCAGACGCCCCGCGATGAATCGACCACGCCACCGGACAACGGTCGAGGTGTCGATGCCGAGGCCGGCCGCGGTCTGCTTGTTCGTCTCCCCGTCCGCGCAACGCAGCACAATCCTCGCGCGAAGTGCCAGGTATTGGGCGGTCTTCGCGCGCCTGGCCCACTGCGCCCTCGGGTTCCCCGGCCCCCTCGTCCAGCCCCACGTCCACCGGCTCGCCAACCCCGTCCCCGTCCGCCTCCGCGCGAGCCGGCGCCGCACCCGCCGGCAGTACGTCCACGTTCGCCGACGACGCCACTTCCGGAGCGACCGGGCAGAAGACGAACGCCGACGGGACCTCGCTCCCGAGCACCGGCGCGACCGGTGTGATCACCACCGCCGTCGCCAGTGTCGCGGCACTGGCCGCCGGCGCCCACCTCCTCCGACGGCGCAGCGCCGCACGTTCGGCCCGCCACCGGTCCCGCCCGTAGCGGCCAGCAGCGCGACCGGGTGTCCGGTCCTCGCGACGCCGGCCGGGCGCGTACGGCGGGCCGCGCGTGTCGTCAGCTTTCGAGGTGGCGGGTGTCTCCGAGGCGGACGAGCTGGCGATTGTGGAAGAAGTCGTCCTCGCGGAGATGGGTGATACTGCCCGAGGCGACCCGGAAGTTGACGTGACCGAGAGAGTCGATCGGCATGCCGATCCAGGCGGCCACCACGAAGGTCAGTGCGAAGCCGTGGGTCACGATGACCTGGTGCTCGTACGGGTGGGTCAGGATCCCGTCCATGGCCTCGTAGATCCGTCCGGCGAACTCGGCCCGCGTCTCCGATCCCTCGATGCCCTCGTCGTGACCCATCCGGTCGCCGATCGCGGGCGGCGGGACGAACCTCTTGTCCAGCCACTCCTGGGGCCTGCCCTCGGCCTCTCCGTACGACTTCTCGCGCAGCCGGCGGTCCAGGGCCGGCTCCACACCGAGCAGACCGCCGATCTCCTGCGCGGTGCGCCGGGTCCGCCGAAGGTCCGAGGAGATCAGTTCGACTTCGGCGCCCTCGGGGATCTCGGCCCGCAAGGCGCGGGCGATCGCGGCGGCCTCCCGCACTCCTTCGGGGGTCAGCGTGGAATCGTGCCATCCGCCGACCAGGCCCTCGACGTGGTGGCTCGCCTCCGGGTGGGTGACGACGTGGATGCTGCGCACCGGCGCACCTTTCTCTTGAAGGGGTCCTGCCCTGCTTCGGGACGGTACCGCGTGCGTGCCGCCCGGGTGACGGGGTCTCACGGAAGGGGCAGGAGGGACAGTTCCAGGATCATCAGGCCCCACACCAGTCGGGCCTGGTCGCGGCGGACGGTGTGCGTGTCCAGGACTTCACGCACGGCGGCGCCGCTGAGGAATCCGTCGGTGCTCAGCCGGGGCCGGGACAGCACGTCGTGCGCGAACTCCCAGAGTTTGGTGCCGGGTGCCAGGAACGCGTCTACGGGGAAGGTGAAGGGTTGTTTCTGCCGTGTCCGCACCGATTCCGGGACGAGCGGGGCGCCGGCGTCCCACAGGATCCCTTTGCGTCGGACCGCGGTGGCCTTCAGCGTGTCGGGGGTTCGGCGTGCGAAGTCGGTGACGGCCGGCTGGCAGTAGGGCACCCGGCCCTCGATCCCGTGGGCCATGGAGAGGTGGTCGAGTTTGCGGAGGTTGAGGCCGGGGAGTTTGTGCAGCCGGTCGAAGGTGAGCAGTTGCTCCAGGCGTGCGGGGGCCGGCGGGCCGAGCAGTTCCCGTGCGCGGGCGCGGCTGCTTCCGCCGGAGTCGAGCAGCGCCCGGTACTCGGGCGTGTAGAGCCAGCGGTAGCGCTCGTGTGGGATCAGCGAGAGTCGGTCGAGGTAGCGCTCGGGCCACGTGTCGTCGGTGGCGGCGAGCGCGGTGCTGTAGCGGCGGTAGCCGCCGAACTGTTCGTCCGCGCCGTCGCCGACGAAGCACACGCGGAAGGACCGCCGGGCGATCTCCCGGAAGAGGACGTGGGCGCTCAGCGCGTGGGGCGTGGCGTTGGGAGAGCCCAGCGCCGCCACCATGGGCGGGATCAGTTCGGGCAGCTCCGCCTCGCGGATCTCGACCACTTCGAGCGGGATGCCGGCGTGCGCGGCGGCGTCCCGCGCGTAGGTCTCCTCGTCGGACGGGTGCGTGCCTTCGTGGGTCACGTGGAAGCCGGTGACGTCGGTGCGGCGGCGGCCCAGCAGGGTCGCCAGGACGGCGGAGTCGAGGCCTCCGGAGAGCTGTACGGCCACGGGCGCGGACTGCAGTGACATCCGCTCCACCTCTGCCGTCAGCAGGGAGCCGAGGCGGGCGGGCGTGCAGGTGCCGTCGGGCGGGGGCGTGTCGGTGTGTCGCCCCGCTCGGAGGACGGTCGCGTGGCCGTCGTGGACCAGGTGTTCGCCCGCGCGGAGGGCGGACACACCGGTGTACAGCGACGTACCGGGCGGCAGGCACTGCCAGTTCAGGTAGTGGTCGACGGCGTGGGGATCCACGTCGGGGCGGCTCGTCCGCAGGGCGGCGAGGCCGCGCGGTTCGGATGCGAAGGTGACGCCGTCGGCGGTGGCCTCGTAGTAGAGGCTCTTGACGGCCAGCGGGTCGCTCCACAGCTTCAGGCTGCGCCCTGAGCGCAGGTCCACCAGGGCGATGGCGTACATGCCTTCGAGCCGGTCCACGAAGCGGTCGCCGTGCAGTTCGTAGTAGGGAAGCAGGACGGAGCCGTCGCAGTCGCCGTCGACGTGCACCCCGTGCGCGGCGAGTTCCCGCCTGATGGCGCGAAAGTTGTAGATCTCGCCGTTGAACACGGCGTGCACCGAGCCGTCGGCGTTGGTGAACGGCTGGCGGCCGTGCGACGGGTCCTGGATCGCGAGGCGGTTGCAGCCCAGGCCCCAGTCCTCCCCCCGGACGTGGGCCTGCCGATCGGGGCCGCCGGGCAGCTGGGCGTCACGCGCGGCCTCCATCGCGCGCACGTCGCGATCGGATCCGAAGTAGCCGTAGATCCGGCACAAGGGTGTCTCCCCCAGGTGGTCGACGGAGGCCTGGCGCGGCCCCCTCAGGCGGACTTGTTGTTCTCCCCGACGGGTGCCGTACGGCCCTTCGCCCACTCCTGGAGCGGCAGGTGGTGCGGAGCCGCCTCGCGGGCGGTCATGGCGGAGAGCAGCTCGCGCAGGGACGGCAGGCCGGGCTCGACCTCGCGGGCGCGGAAGCAGTACTCGTTGGAGATCTCGGCGTTCCAGGTCATGCTCTCGTGGAGTTCTTCCTTCAGCAGGCCGAGGAAGTCCGCGCGGCCGACGAACGCCTCCGCCTTCTCCCGGCCGGCCCGGATCTCGGCGAAGGCGAGGTCGATGAGGTCGAGCCACTCCAGGACGGCATCGGCGGCATCGGCCTGCGGCCCGATACCGAAGGCATTCAACTCACCAAATCGATCAGCCAGTTCGGCCGGAACGGGGAGGCGGGCGAGGAAGCGGGCCAGGTACTTCGGGTTGCGGTTGGTGTTGCCGTGGACGTGCGTCAGGCCCCGTAAGGTGTCGACGCCCAGCTTGCGCGCCGCGATCAGCGCCGAGGTGTGGTCTCCTTGCGCCCACATGCCGGCCAGGTCGCGGAAGTCGGGGTAGCTGCCGACGGCCGCGCGGAAGGCCGTGTAGGCCACCTCCTCGGGGCGCACCTCGGCGGCGAGCTCCGCGAACGCGGCGACGTTGGTGAGCGGGATCCCGTACGTGAGCCGCGACAGGACCCGGAAGTCGACGGCCGACGCCGCGAATCCGGAGGACTTGCGGGCGCGGGTCCGCATCTGGGCGTAGAGCCGCGCGTGCGAGGCGAGCATGGCGGCGACCTCGTGCACCGTCCAGTACTCGACGTCCACGCCGAGCAGGCTGTGGGGCAGGTAGTCGAAACTCGCCTTCACCCGATCGCCGCTGGTGTAGTACCGCATGTGCTGCTCGCGGGGGAAGGTGTCGCGGTGGAACCTGTCGTCCTTGGACCGGGCGATGACGCAGAAGTCGAAGTCCGAGGACGGGGTGCCCGAGCCGTCCACGAGCGAACCGGACAGCATCAGGATGTCGTCGTCGGCGAGGTGGATCTTCGCGAGGACGGCCTCCTCGTCGAAGTCGTCCATGCCGGGGACCGCGGCGACGTGGGTACGGAAGGAGAGCACGGCTGCCCTTCCCCTCTCTGTTCTGGGTGCGATGTCCCGGCCGGTGGCCGGCCGGATGGAAGCGGAGGAACCGGGCGACCGGACGCGGTCACCCGTGCGGCGCGTACGGTGTACCGGTGACTTCGCTGAAGCTTCGGCACTCGGTGCGCGCGATCGTGTTGGACGAGGAGGACCGCGTCCTGTTGTGCCGGTTCCTGCTGCGCGAGCCGGCGGGAGCGCTCGTCCTGTGGGCGACGCCCGGTGGGGGTCTGGACCCGGGCGAGGGCCCGCTCGACGCCCTGCGCCGGGAGTTGCGCGAGGAGGTGGGGCTCGCCCTCACCGGCGGTGATCCGCCGCACGTGTGGCACCAGGAGGTGGTGCGTCCCGACGTCAGCCGGGGGTACGACGGCGCCGTGAACGACTACTACCTCGTGCGCGTCGCGGCCTTCACCCCGCGCGGGGAGTTGACCGACGAGGAGCTCGCCGCGGAGAACATCACGGGTACGCGGTGGTGGCGGGCGCCGGAGGTCGTCAGGTACCGCGGCCCGGACCTCTTCGCCCCGCGCGATCTCGGCACCCCGCTCACGGCCCTGCTCACCGGTGGCGCCCCGGACCGGCCGGTGCGGCTCGGTCTGTGAGGGGGTGCTCCGGGGAGCGTGCGGGCGCCGGCACGCGGGCGCGGAGGTGGTCGGCGAGCCGGGCCACCTCGCGGCTCGCGTCCTCGAACGCGTACCGGAAGCGGAAGGTGGGAAGGGCCGCGAGGGCGTCACGGGTCCGGCCGGCGGCGGCGTCGTCCGGTGCGTGGCCGAAGATGTTGAGGTGCTTGTTGGGCAGGCCCAGGACGTGGCGCTCCAGCAGGCCGGCGCGTTCGGCCGGCGGTACGTCCGCCGCGCCGGTCTCCGACGGGTCGTCGGCGAGGCTGAGGTGGACGATCGCGTCGACGGTTGCCGATCGGCCGATGCGGGTGTCCAGCAGGTTCGCGTACTCCCAGGGGTAGATCAGGGCCGTGCCGTGCTCCTCGACACCCGATTCGCGCAGGCTGTCCAGCGTCTGGTTGGCGGGATGCGTCAGCGAGGAGCGCGCCGCTCGCGCCGCTTCCGGTCCGAACAACAGGTCCAGGGTGTCCAGCCGTACCGAGACGGATCTCGGCCACCCGACGCCGCGGACCCCGTTCCCGTCCGGTTGCGCCGTGAGGCTCACGTCGTCGTTGCACACCATGACGCCCGCGCCGTGCAGCACGCTCGCCATGACGAAGGTGGTCTTGCCGGACCGGCTGCCGCCGACGAGGGCGACGCCCAGTCCGTCCAGTTCCACGAGTCCGGCGTGCAGGAAGAGCATGCCCTGTCGGCTCGCCGTCGAGCGGTGGATCGCCCGGGTCGCTCGCAGGAGGGACTGGGTGGCCCAGGCCTCGCCCCGGGGGGCCAGGTGGTAGAGGGTCTTGCGGGCGCGGTCGACGGCGTAGTGGAGGCTCGACTCACCCTGCGCGGTGACCGTTTCCGGCAGGGCGCTCGCCGGGGGCTCGGTGTCGGCGACGACCTCCCAGGCCCCGGGTGGGCAGGGGCCCGGTTCGAGGGAGAGGTAGGGGCGTGCGAGGCGGTCGATGTGCCGCGCCACGGACGGCGAGCACGTCAGGCCGGTGCTGTCGACGTGTGAACGGACGGTGTACCGGTGCGTGGGTGCGCTCGATGTCATGTCGCATATCACCCCCGTGTCTGGGTGGGGCCCGCGCCGTGCCGGGTCCCGATCGTCACGGCCGATCATGACAAGGACGGCCGGGCCTGTCCCGGGCGATTCCGCAGAGCGGAACGGACTTGGGATTCAGTCGGGTTCCGACACCATCGGCCCGCGCGTGTCCCAGCCCAGTTCGTCGAGCCCCCGGAAGAACCGGCCGTTGGACCGTGCGGCGGGCACGCCGAGCAGTCGTACCAGGTCGGCGGCGGCCGGAGCGGGCTCGTTCGGGGCGTCCGGCGTTCCCATCTCGGTACGGATCCAGCCGGGGCAGTACGCGAAGGAGGCCAGGTCGCCGGGGGTCGCGGCGAAGTGTCGGGCCACGGAGAGGATCAGGGAGTTGGCGGCCAGCTTGGACGACCGGTAGGCGAAGGAGGCCCCGTCCGCGTCCTGGAGGCGTCCCATGCCGGAGGAGACGCAGACGATCCGGCCCGAGCCCCGGGCGAGCATCTGCGGGGCGTACCGCAGGACCAGTCGGGCGGTGCCGAACAGGTTGACCTCGAAGGTGTCCCGCAGGTCGTCGAGGGTGAGCGAGAAGAGGTCGCCGTAACCGCCGCGGGGATCGTCCAGGTAGACGCCCGCGTTGCCGACCAGCACGTCGACGTCCTCGGCGGCGAAGAGGTCGTCGGCGAGCGGCTCGCGCAGATCGAGGGCCCGGTAGTCGTCGACGTGGTCGCCGCCCGGCGAGGGCGACAGGCCCACGCCCAGGACGCGGTAGCCGGCCGCGCGGAGCGCACGGCACAGGTGGACCCCCAGGCCCCGGGAGACACCGGACACGAGTGCGTTCGGCATGGCGGCGAGCGTAGCCGCCGCTCGGCGATCTGTCCGTACCGCGGGCCCGGTTCCGGGCCGGCGCGACGCGGCCCGGCTTCCCGTGCGCCGTGTCGCACGACGGGTCGGCCGGTTAGTCTGGTGCGCCCGGTCAAGGGACACCCGAGGAAGGGGAGGCGTCGGATGCACACGCACCGACTGCTCGTCACGGGGCCGAGTGGGGCGGGCAGCACCACGCTCGGCCGCGCGCTCGCGACCCTGTGGGCGGCGGCTCACGCGGACGTGGACGACTACCTGTGGCTGCCCACCATTCCGCCGTACATCCACAAACGTCCCGTCGAGGCACGTCTGGCGCTGATGGACGCGCTGTTCGTGCCGCGCGCCGCCTGGGTGCTGTCCGGGACGCTGCGGGGTTGGGGCGACGGTGTCATCGCGCAGGTCGACGGCGTGGTGTTCCTGACCATCGACCCGAAGGTCCGGATGGACCGGCTGATGCGCCGTGAGGTCGTCCGGTACGGCGACAACATCGGCTCGGGCGGGGAGCTGGAGACGGCCCACCACGACTTCATGGACTGGGCGAAGGGCTACGAGGACACCGACGTGCCGGGCCGAAGGTCCAAGGACGAGCGCTGGCTGGCGGGGCTCACGTGTCCGGTGCTGCGGCTGGACAGCGCCCTGCCGTTGGACAAGCTGGTCACTGCGGTGACCGACTGGTTCGAGGGCGGTGCGGCGGGCCGGCCCTCGTGACGGGGGCCGCGCCGCCCACCGTCCCCGAGGTCGTCGAGCTCATCGCCGCGGGGCGGGCCGAACTCCTTGACGGCCGGGGCCTCAACGCCTCTTATCGGGTGACCTGGGGCGGCCGGGCGCTGTCGGTGAAGGTGCACTGCGCGGAGCGCTCCTGCGCCGCGGAGTTCCGGCGGATCGGCCGCGTCGATTCCGCCCTGCGCGGCACGCCCTGGTACCCGCCGGTGCTCGACCTGGGCTTCCACGGGGCGGAGCGGCCCCGGCTGGTGGTGGTGCGTCCGTACGCGCCCGGAACGCCGTCGGACGACGCGCGACGGCACATCGGCGGGGTCGTGGACGTCCTCGCCGACCTGGCGGCGCGTGCGGAGGGGGTGCGGGCCGAGGACACGCTGGTCGGGGACTACGCCTCGCCGTGGCTGGAGGGGGCTCCGTCGGAGCGCTCACTCGTGGACCCGCTGCTGACCGGTGAGTGGCGGGGGCTGGGCCGCGCCATGGACGCGCACCTCGACGAACTTCTGGACGGCGCGGCCCGGTTGACGAGCGCGGAGGGTCTGCTGGTGCACCACGGCGACCTGCACGGCCGCAACCTCATATCGGACGGCACCGGCCGGTTGACGGTGATCGACTGGGACGAGGCCGGCTTCTCCCGTCGGCCCGCCGACGCGGGCAAGGCGCTGTGGCTCTCCTGCCGCCTCGGGCGGGGGGACTTCGCGCTGGACCCGAAGGCGACGGGTCTCTTCCTCGGCCGGCTGCACACCCGTCTGGGCATCCCGTACTCCGACGCCTGTGACCTGGCCCTCCTCGGCGCCCTGTGGTTCCTGCCCAGGCACGGCCACGTCACCCTGCTGGGGCGGCGTGACGCGAGCCTGGGCACCTGGTACCTCGGCTGGGTGTTGCGCTTCTGGACGCGTTTCCGCGGGAATCTGGACCTGGTCGCCAAGACTGCCTCGGAGTTGGAGGCGGGCGGGCGCTGAACCGTGTTCCGGCGGGCGCCCTCACGTGCGTACGCGGTCCTCGAAGTCGGCCGCGAGCCTGGCCACATCGGCCGCGCTGCCCACGGAGCAGCGCAACACGGTGAGTTTCGCCAGGTGTTCCAGGAAGGCGTCGATCGAGGGGGGCGCCGCCCGCCGCCGAACGGGGACGTCCAGCCAGTCCTCGCCGTACAGGTTGTCGTCGAGGGAGAAGCAGTTCCGGGTGACCACCTCGGTGGCGTGGGCAGCACTGGCGGAGGCGAGGGAGTAGTCCGCCTCGCGGTCCACACGGGGCAGGATCACTCCCGCCAGCGGTGCGTTCGGTACGACGCGGACGCCGAGGTACCGGCCGACTTCCTGTGAGCTCAACTTCAGCTTGTCCTCGCCCTGGAACCGGTCCCAGTCCGATCCGGCCTGAGGGAAGCCGGCCCGCACGGACCAGGATCCGAAGTCGGTGATGCCCATGACGTCGAGGGAGCCCTTGTTGACGGCGAGGGGCAGCGGACAGGCCGTCACCTGGTAGCCCTGTCCGCGCCGGTCGAGGTGCATGCGGTCGTTGCCCATCCAGCCGGCCGAGGGCAGCAGCCGGGCCAGTGCGATGGCCGTCGTCGACTTGCCGGCCCCGGAGTCACCGATCACCAGGTAGGCGCCGTCGTCGTACACGAAGGCGGAGGAGTGCAGGACGAGCGAGCCTTCGGCCTTGGCGATCCTGGTGGCCACGTCGCGGATGATCCGGGTGAGCCACCGGTCCCCCAGCCCGGACCGGGGGCGCACGAGGGTCATGCGCCCTTCGGTGCGGATCAGGGCGGCGACCTCGTCGGAGTTCTGGTCCCGGAGCACGAAGACGGTGTGGCCCTCGGCGTCGAAGCGGGGCTGTCGGTAGTGGCGCGTGAGTTCGTACGCACCCCGTACGGCCGTCTGGGCCGACCGCCGGAGCAACTCGGCCACGGTGGAGGGGTCCCGGGCCACGTCGGCGATCACGAGGTCCGGGGCCTCCTCTCCGTCGGTCTCGGCGACGCCGAGCATGCCCGGCGGGCAGAAGGTCTCCGAGACCAGGCCGCCGGCCTCGGGCGAATTGGTGACGATCTTCAACGTCTGGTCCCGGACGCGCAGGAACCGGGTGGTCGCCCCGTCCGGGTCACGGGATACGAGGTCACTGACGAGCATGGGGACTCCACGGGGAACGGTCGGGAACATCCTGCGGGGGTGGCGCGGTGGCGGCCGAAGCGGCCACCGCGGCAGCGGTCAGAACAGCGGGCGGGTCACGGGGGCGCCGCGGCGGAACACGGTCCAGGTCCGGAACCCGATCTCCCCGAGCACCTTGGCCACCTCCGGGTACTGGTCGGCCACTCGTTCGGGGACGTGTGCGTCGGAGCCGAAGGTGATCGGGACCCTGAAGTGGTGGGCCCGTTCGAGCAGGTCGAACTCGGGATACCAGCCGCCGCACATCTTGGTGCCGCCGGAGGTGTTGATCTCCATGACGGCTCCGGAGTCCCGGATCGCGCGGAGCATCTCGTCGGAGGCGGCGGGCGCGGGAACGGAACCGAGCCGGGGGTGGTTGCCCTTCAGCGCGTCCACGTGGCCCATGACGTGGAACAGGCCGGACCGGGCGCAGGCGGCGATCTCCCGGAAGTAGCGCGATTTGACCGCGCCGAGGTCGTCCCCCTCGACGCTCTCCCAGCGGGTGACGTCGAAGATGTCCCGGCCCTCGAACATGTGGACCGAGCCGATGACGTAGTCCAGGGGGTACGCGCTCAGCTCCTTCGTGTACGCGTCCATGCTTCCGCGGAAGAAGTCGGCCTCGGTGGAGACGAGGATCTCGATGCTGCCCGCGAACTCCTCCTTGAGGGCGAGCGCCTCGGCGATGTAGGCGGGGAACTGCGACTTCGGCATCGCCACGCGGGGCAGCGCCTGGTCCACCTCCTCCTTGAACATCGGGGTGTGGTCGGAGAGTCCGAGGACCTTGACGCCCCGGTCGAGCGCTGCCGTGACGTAGTCGCGCAGCGATCCCGTGGCGTGCCCGCAGCGCTGGTGGTGGGTGTGCAGGTCTATCACCGCTCACACCGCCAGGTATCCGCCGTCGACCGGCAGGTCGGTGCCGGTGATGAAGCCGGCCTCGGCGGACAGCAGGAACGCGATGGGAGCCGCGATCTCCTCCGGGTCGGCGAACCGTCGCAGCAGGAACTTCCCGCCGTGGTCCGGGTCGGCTTCGGCCGACGCGCGGTCGAGGCCGAGGGCCTCGCGGTGGTAACGCTCGTTGTTGGCGTTCCACACCGTCCCGGGGCTCACCGAGTTGACCCGTACGCCCCGGGGGGCCAGTTCCTGGGCCGCGCAGCGGGTGAAGCCCAGTACCGCCGACTTGCCGGTGTTGTAGGTCAGGTATCCGCTCTGCGCGATGTGCGCCGAGATGGAGGCCATGTTCACGATGGCGGCCCCGGCCGCGTCCTGCGGCAGTCGGGCGACGAATTCCCGGGTGACCAGGGACAGTCCGACGATCGTGGGGTCGAGTGCGGCGTGCCACTCCTGCGGGGTCGCGTCCAAGCCCTTGAAGACGAAGCCCGCGGCGAGGTTCACCAGCAGGGTGGGCGCCGACCAGCCGGCCGGGAGACCGGCGAAGGCCGCCCGTACCGACTCCTCGTCGACCACGTCGCCCACGGCCAGGCTCACCTCGTGGCCGAGCTCGCGCCACTCCTTCACCGCGGCGCGGCCGTGCTCGGCGCTCTTGTCGAGGACGAGGACTCGGCATCCCTCCGCGCACAGTCTCGCGACCACGGCGGCGCCGATGCCCTGGGCGCCGCCGGTGACCACCGCGGTGCGACCCGCGAGCCCCCGTTCGAGGATGTTCATGTCGTTCCCAGCCCCTTTCCGGTGGCCCATGCGCGTATGTGGTCGATGGCGTCCTCGCGGCGCAGCCCCTCGGTGGCGCCGTGCGGCGAGAAGGTCTCCCCGGAGTCCTCGGTGAGGTTGTGGTCGGCGGCGAGCTCCGCCACCGACGCCGCCGGTACGCCGCGCTCGGCCAGGCTCGCGCCGAAGGCGGTGCTTTCGATGCCGCGTCCGTCGGCCGCCGCGAAGTACCGCCAGGCCTGGAACATGCCCTCCAGGTGGCCTGCCGACAGGTGGACGGCGTTGCGGCCCTCGGAGACGGCGATGCCCCGGCTCCGGGCCAGGGCTCCCAGAGCGCCCCGCAGGGAGTCCGGGGCCGCCCGCGCCGGATGGAGCTCTCCCAGGACCTCCCCGCGCAACGCATCGATCTCGCGCCGGCTGTGGCATTCCAGGAGTCCGACGAGTGCTCCGGACCCGGTGTAGCCCTCGGCGAGGGCCGGCAGGAAGCCGTTCAGGACGATCACCGGGCGGCCGTCCAGGTCGGTCACCGAGGCGTACGAGCCGGAGCCCAGCTTGTGGATGCCCGCGTCCCGGCAGCGTTCGTCCAGGGCCTGCGGGGTGAGGTCCACCTCCCGGGTCATCGCCTCGTAGGCCCCGAAGGCCTCGCCGGTACCCGTCGTGCCCACCAGGGAGCGCAGTTCCCGCCGGGCACCGGAGGTGAGCACCACGGGCCCGTCGGCGGTCAGCCGGTGCAGGCGCGGGTAGTGCAGGAGCAGGTACCCGCGCCGCGCGAACTCCCCCGCCGGGACGACGGCCGCGCGGCGCACGTCCACCTCCGCCTCGTCGAGCACCCGTACCGCTTCCGCGGCCGCCTCGGGCGCCGCGGACGGTGTCATGACCTCCGGCTTGACCAGGACCACGAAGTGGCTGCCGCTCGTGGGCGGGGCGGTCGGGGCCGGTCCGGTGTCCGCGCGCGGTCCGCCGGCGCGCGCCCGCGTGACGAGGTCGCGGGCCTGTCGGGCGGTCACCACAGCGTGATGCCCTTCTCGATCAGCTCGACCGTCAGGTCGGCGGAGCTCGCGACGGTGGCCTCCACCAGGGCGCGCAGAGCCGGCTCGTCCGCGTCGGGGGTGGTCACGACGACCTCGTCGGGGTGCTCCAGCGGGGCTTCCTTGGAGGTGAAGATGTGCACCTGCGCCGGTCCGCCGAACTCCTCGTGGACCTGTTGGGCCAGCCGCATGGCCATGACGTTGTAGATCTTCCCGGTGTGGTCGAGGGGGTTCTTGCCGGCCGGCGCCTCGATGCTCATGGGACGCATGGGGGTGATGAGGCCGTTGACCCGGTTCCCCCGGCCGACGACGCCCACGTCGCCCGTGTCGGCCACGGACCCGAGGGCGGTGAGGTAGGGGCGGCCGTTGCGGTCGGTGGCGTTCACCAGGAGCCGGACGTCGTGGATGCCCAGCGAGGCGATGTACTTCTCCAGCTCCTGCCGCACGACGGCCTTGCGCGCCAGGTAGTGGTCCATCGACTCGATGTGGGCCGCCAGGAAGGGCATGTTGACCACGAGGCTGAAGGCGTCCCGGCGCCTGCTGCCGAACACCTTGACGTCCCAGCCGGAATCCGGGTGCCGCTGCTTGAAGGGGGCGCCGTTGACGAGCTGTTCCAGCCCGAGCACCACGCTCTCCAGTCGGGACAGCGGGGCGTAGCCATGGAGCAGGTTGGTGTCGTTGGACACCAGTCCGCCGGAGCGCAGGGGTACGAGGTCCTGCGGCGAGGCGGGCTGGTAGCGGGAGCGGCCGCGGCCCGAGCCCTGGTGGTCGACGACGCCGAGTTCGACGACCAGGTGGCGGGAGGCGTCGAAGCCGGTGGTGACCTCCGCCAGGACTTCCGCGGCCGCGCGGAAGACGATCTCCTGGACGGGAATCTCGACGGCTCCCACCCGGAAGGCGGCCTTCCCGAAGACCATCACCCGGTACGGCGAGGTGAGTTCGCCCCGGCCGTAGTCGGTGTCCGCCCCACCGCCGTAGAGCGTGACCTTGTCGAACCAGTGGTGGGCGACGCCGCCGAACTCCTTGAGGCAGTGGAGGGAGTAGAAGCGGGACATGCGCTCCGCGATGGCGTCGCACATGGTGTCGGGGTGACCCACTCCCTTGCGCTCGACCAGCTCGTAGGGCAGGTCCTCGACCGAGCGGGAGTCGCGTTGTATGGACAGCATGGACCGTCTCTCTTTTCGGTGACCGGGGCGGCTCAGGAGGCGAAGTCCAGGAACGCGGTCCTGGCCTCGGATTCGGGCAGACCGTGCGGGGGGCTCTTGAAGAGCAGAGGGGAGGGGCCGTCGACCGCGCCGGAAAGGCCCCGGTCGCCGGCGGTCTTCGCGGCGCGTACGGCGTTGGCGATGACGCCGGCGGCGTTCGGGCTGTCCTCCACCTGGAGTTTGATGTCGATGCGCACCTGCGAGCCGAGCACGGACTTCGCCGTGACGTTGGCGAAGCACAGCTTCGTGTCGGCGAGGTGCCCGATGAACCCGGAGGGACCCGCGACCCCGTCGACGTCGGTCATCCCGGCCGCCCGCAGCGCGTTGGCCTTGGAGGTGAACTTGGAGGCGGAGCGGGAGGTGTCCGCGAGGTTCAGGAAGTCGGTGTTCCCGCCGACGTTGAGCTGGTAGGTGCTCTCCAGCTCCAGTCCGCGGCTGAGGAGCAGTTCGATGAGGGCGGTGTGCAGGCAGGTGGCTCCGAGATGGCTGCGCAGGTCGTCGCCGAGCAGGACGACCCCCGCGTCCGCGAACCTGCGGCTGACGTTCGCGTCCCGTGCCAGCTCCTCCGGGGTGCAGTTGACGACGGCGGTGCCGGCGGTGAGCGCGGCCTGGGCGAACATCCGGATGGCCTGGGAGGCGCCCGTGGGCAGGGCGATGACCAGGACGTCGGCCTCGTGCTCGACGAGGGCCTTGGCCACGTCCTCGGGGGTGGCGTCCCGTGCGGCGGAGGCGATCGGGATCACCGCGCCGAGCGGGCCCGTGAGGCCGTCGAGCACGGGCGCCGGGAGGACCGGGGCGTCGCGGTCGGCGCCGAGCGCGGTGAAGCCGGTGGCGGAGATGGCGGGGGCGGTGAACGCCTGCGCGAGGGGCAGTCCGACCTTCGCCTCGTCCACGTCGAACGCCGCGACGATCCGGACGTCGGCGAGCCGGTAGCCGCCCAGGGTGTGGCACATCAGTCCCGGCAGCCTGGTGTCCGGGTCGGCCTGGGCCAGAGCGACGAACTGGGCGAAGCTCCATGCGCAGTTGCCTGTACCGGCGAGCGCGACACGTATGTTCCTCATGGCGGGTTCTTCCTTCCTGGGCGAACGGCGACACTCCTGGCCCGGCGGGCCGGTCTGCGCCTTCGGGCGGTTTCCCGCGGCGCCGTGTCCGCGGTGCGTACCGGTCAGGTCCGCCACGGTCGGGGGATCCTGCGGGCGGCGCTCGCGTGGGTCTGCGCCCAGCGGCGTATGGAGCGGTGGAGCACCAGGGCGGTGTCGGGCACCCGGTGGGTGACCTCGAACGGTTCGGTGACCGACAGGTAGCCCTGGTAGGCGCGGAACGCGGTGACCCGGAGCAGTTGCGCCCGGTCCAGGTGTTCCTCGGCGAAGGGCAGGTAGAAGCGGTTCCACTGCTCGGGCGTCATCGACGGGAGGCGCTCCAGCGGGGGCACCCCGTGCCGGGCGCGCCAGGTGTTGAGGGCGGCGCGGACCGTTTCGAAGGCCTCGGCCACCGGCTGGGCCCGGTCGCCGCGGCCGAGGATCGACAGTCGTGTGCCCGCCGGTGGGTCGCCGCCGACGAGCCGTGTGACGTGTTCGGCCACGTCGTCGGTGCTGACGATGTCCAGCAGCGCCTTCTCCTCGGCCACCATCGCCGGGACGGCGCCGCTGCACAGGGACGTGGGCAGCCAGAAGAATCCGCTGTACCGGTCCAGGAGTCCGTCGGCCCGGGCGCCCATCACCACGGGGAAGCGGACGATGTCGGCGCTCTCCCGTTCGGCGTGGACCAGCCGTTCGGTCGCCGCCTTGGACCACTCGTACGAGTTGCGGTACGCCTCCGGGTCGGGCGAGGCGGTGTCCCCGGCGAGGCCGGTGGCGTAGGAGGAGGACAGGTGGACGAGGTGGGTCCGCGGGGTGGTCAGGCCCAGCACCGCCCGCAGCGGGGCGACGTTGGCCTGTTCGGCTTCCTCGAAGGGCAGGTTCCAACGGGTGTCGGCGGCGCAGTGCACCACCGCGTCCCACGGGCCGCGCAGGGCGGGCGGCGGCGCCTCCCGGCCGGCCTGCCAGGCGTGCTGCCGGGGTCCGGCGCCCCCGCGCCGGCTGACGCCGTGGGGGCGGTGACCCGCCGCGGTGAGCGCGCGCATCACGGCGCCGCCGACGGCTCCGGTGGCCCCGGTGACCAGGACGTGCGGGTGGTCGGTCACGAGACGGTGATCCGCCGCTCGATGGCGCGGAGCATGTGTTCGGAGTTCTCGCGCAGGGCCTTGGCGGCGACGGGGTTCAGCATGTCGGCCAGCAGGGGTATGCCGATCTCGAAGTCGACCGAGAAGACGACCACCGAGGTACCGTCGCCTCTGTCGTCGACGCGCCAGTATCCGGTGAACTCGTCGAGGTCTCCGGACACCTGGGAGAACGACATCACGCGCTTCTCCTCGTCGAGTTCGTCCTCCTCCACCCATTCGAGTACGGATCCCTTCAGCAGCACCGACCACTCGCTGGTGCGGGTGCCGCTCTCCGATGCGCCGAGCACGGTCACCGATTCGACGTTCTCCATGTAGGCGGCGTAGTCCTCAAGGCGGGTGACGGCGCGCCAGGCGTCGGCGGCCGGGGCCTTGATGGGCAGGTTGACCTCGACGTGGGGCATGGCTGTGTGTCTCCTTCGGGCAGGGGGCCGGCCGGCTCAGACGGCCGGATCGAAGCTGATCTCACGTCCCGTACAGAAGGCTCCGACCACGTCGTCGCACGTCAGCAGGGACGGCGGATGGTGGTGGACGGCGAGCGAGTCGACGAGGAGGGAGGCGGCCGCCTGCCCCTTTCCGTACAGGCGGCTGCCGATGACGGGCGTGAGGGCGGCGAGCACCCGGTCGCGGGTGTCGCTGAGCGAGGCCCGAAGGCCGACGGCCGCGGCCAGCGCGGCCCGGCCCGCGACCGCGCCGGAGGCGACGTCCGCGGCGAGCTGCCGGCAGGATCCGCCGAGGGTCAGCAGTTCACGGGTGGCGCGGCCGAGGAGGGCGGTCCTCGGGCCGTGGGCCTGCGCCCGGATCACCTGGCGGTACGCCACGTCCAGCAGCCCGCTGAGGACGCCGTGGTAGGTGGCGCTCAGCAGGACCGCGAACCAGACCATCCCGGAGATCACGTTGTCGTCGATGACGTCGGCGGGGCCCCGGTGGAAGACGAGCCGGTCGTCCAGTTCCACGTCGCGCAGGACCAGCCCGGCCGTGTCCGAGTCGGTCATGCCGAGCGAGGACCACTCCCCCTCGACGGTGAGGCCCGGGGACGAGCGGGGACACAGTGCGAGGATCGTGTCGTCGGTGCCGGTGACCCGGGCCGTCAGGCACACGAGGGTGGCCGTGGTGGCGAGGGAGCAGGGGAACTTCGTCCCCGAGACCCGGTACCCCTTGCCGGTGGGGACCGCTTCGGAGCGGCTGCTCATGAAGTTGGGGCTGCCTCCGGGCTCGGCGAACGCGGACGCGACGAGGGCGCCGGTCCGGGCGATCCCCTCCAGCAGCATCCAGCTGGAGTCCCGGTGGCGCTGCCAGTAGTCGGCCATCAGTCCGACGGTGAAGGCGTGCATGTTGAGCGCGATCGCGGCCGACGGATCGACCATGCCCAACGCGCGCTGGGCGGCGGCCACTTCGACGAGGCTCGCGCCGGCGCCGCCGAACTCCCGGGGGATCGGAAGGGCCGCGTAGCCGTTCGCTCCGAGGTCCCGGATGCGGTCGGCGCCGGAGGCTCCCTCGCGGGGCGGGCCCGGTGTCCAGGCCGTGCTCCAACCGGCGTTCAGGAGGGACAGGTGGGGGGCTTCGGTGTGGTCGGCCCGTTCCGTCGCGTCCGCGGCGGGATTGGTCATGCCTCTCCCCTCGGATTCGGTTCCGTACGGATCGTCGATCGGTACGGGATGAACACAATCAGACGGCGGCCGTCTTATCAGCAAGTGTTTCTTTGTGCGGAACACGAACCGGCGGGAATTCTCCCGGGGCGACGGAGGAACTGTTTCTCAGAGTTCCAGGAGAGCCAGGAGCCGAGCCGGATCGGGGTGCGCGGGATTCACGCGTACCGTGTCCCAGCCGAGTGCGCGGGCGGGCTCGATGTCGAGTTCCGCGGAATCCCCGACCATCACGCGCCGTTCGAACACGCCCTTCCCGATGAGCCGGAATGCGCGGGGGTCCGGCTTCTTCGGGCCGCCGTCCGCCGTGAACAGCGCCCGGTCGTACACCTCGGGCACCTTCAGGCCGTGCAGGAGCCTTCGCATGAGGGGGCCCGGGAGGTAGCAGTTGGACATGATGCGGACGGTGTGGCCGGCGGCGGCGGCGCGGGACATCGCGTCCGCCATCGGCACGCACAGGGTGTACTGGTCGGGGTCGGCGCAGCCGAGCGCCTGCCACAGCGTCTCCTCCAGATCCGCGCTGTCCCGTGGTTCGCCCCGCTCCCGCAGGGCCGTGTCCAGCAGGTCGAGGGTCGGCGGCTGGGGCGCACAGGGGTCGGCCAGCGCGGTGAGGATGGCGTCGAACACCGTCCGCACGACGGCCTCCGCCTGCCGCGAATCCAGGGCGAGTACGTCGGTGAGGCAGGCGGTGAAGTGGTCCGCGCCCGGGAGCGGGCGGGACAGGACGAGGGTGTCGAAACAGTCGAAGACCACGAGGGCGGGCATGGCGTTCCTCTCGGATGTCGCGGGGGTGGCGGCTTCGGCGGCACGGCCTCACGACCACGAGAGCTTGCGGTGGTGGACCCGGAAGAAGAGCAGGGTCACGACGGTCAGGCCGGCCGCGAACGCGCACAGCACGCCGGCCGGGAGCAGCACGGCGCGCACGCCGCCGCCGTCGATGATGACGGTGGAGAAGCCGCGCATCGCCCAGTAGCTGGGGACGCCCGGGGCGAGCGGGCGGGCCCACTGCGGCAGCGCGGAGAGCGGGGTCAGCGCGCCGCCGAGGCCGGCGAAGAGCAGGGCGAGGAGGTTGGCGAAGACGCTGAGTTGCGCGATGGTGCGGCAGAGCGCGACCAGCGCCATGCCGGCCAGGACCACGCAGAGGGCGAGGGGCACCCCCACCACGACGAGCGCGGTCCAGGAGCCCCGCACGCGCAGTCCGAACAGCAGGCCGCCCGCCGCGAAGACCACGGCCAGTTGCACCACCGCGACCGCCAGGGGTACGACGATCCGTCCGGCGACCAGCTCGAAGGGTCGCGCGGGGCCCGCCCGGAGCCGGTCCCAGGTGTTCCAGCCGTGCTCGCGGAACATGGCGAAGCCCACGACGGTGACGAGGAAGAAGAGGAACATCACCGCCATCCCGGGCACGCCCTGTTCGGCTCCGGTGGCGTCCTTGACGTCGCCGGCCCGCAGCGCCGCGCGGAACAGCGGCTGCATGAAGCCCATGATCAGCAGGGGCATGACCGTGCGGACGACGAGCGGCGCCGGGTCGCGCAGGAGGAGTCTGACGTCCTGCCGGACCAGTGCGGCGATGCGGCCCGGTGACCCGTCACCCATGGCGTCCCGCCTCCACTGTCTGGCCGGCCGGCGGCTTCGGGCCGTCCCCGCTGTCCCCGTCGGGCTGAGGGCCTGAGGCGGCAGTCCCGGGCCGCTGCCCCGTCAGGGCCAGGAAGACGGTCTCCAGGCTGGGCCGGAGTACGCGCAGGTTGACCAGCCGGGGCAGTGAGTCGCCGAGCGCCGCGAGCACCTCGGGGGCCGCGAGGTGCGGCTCCCGGGCGTGCACGCGCAGCATGTCGCCGGCGTGGGTCACCGGCCAGGGGACGCGCAGGGGCGGCGGGGTGCCGGAGAAGGTGAGTTCCACGGCTCCGTCACCGTGGTCGCGCACCAGGTCGGTGATGGTTCCGCGGGCGACCAGACGGCCGTGGTCCAGGACGGCCACGCTCGCGTGGAGGTCCTCGACCTCGCCGAGGTAGTGGGTGGAGTAGCAGACGGCGGTACCGGCGGCGGCCAGGTCGCGGACGTGTGCGATGAGCCGGGCCCGGGTCTCGACGTCCACTCCTGCCGTCGGTTCGTCGAGCAGGAGCAACTTCGGCCGGTGCAGCAGGGCCATCGCGGTGTGCACGCGCCGTTGTTCGCCTCCGGACAGGCCGCCGACACGGCGTTCGAGCAGGCCCGCGAGGCCCAGCGGTTCCGCAGCCTCCTCGATGCGCCGGTCCGCCTCCCGGCGGCGCAGCCCGGCGAGTTCCGCGAAAAAGCGGAGGTTCTGCTTCACGGTCAGCGGCGGGTACACGCCGAGCTCCTGGGGGGCCAGGCCGAGACGCAGACGCGCCCGGCGTGGTTCACGGGCCGTGGAAACGCCCAGTACCTCGATCTCCCCCGCGTCGGGCCGCAGCAGCCCGGCCACCAGGGACATCAGCGTGGTCTTGCCCGCGCCGTTGTGTCCGAGCAGGCCGACGATCTCGCCTTCGGCGATGTGCAGGCAGACATCGTCGAGGGCGATCGCGGAGCCGTACCGCTTGCCGACGCCGCGCAGGACCAGCGGCGGCGCGCCTCCCGGGGCGGTCGCGGGGACGGGATCAGTCGACACGGCGCGTCCACGCTTCCGGCAGGAGGTCGGGGAGGCCGACGCGCTGGAGGTGGGGTTGCCAGGTGCGGGCCAGCTTGAAGCCCTTCATGAGCCCGCTGCCGGAGCGCACGTCGGGCAGCGGCTCGCGGTATCCGAGCAGGGCCTCGGTGTCCCGCAGGTGATCCCGGAGCCGGTCCAGCCATTCCTCGCCCCGCGCGGGGTCGCCGGTCGCGGCTTCCCGGCCCCGCGCGGCGAGCAGCAGCCCCGCCTCGACCTCGTCGGCCGGGACGCCGGCGAAGGGGTCGGAGGCGGCCTCGTCGTGCCCGTAGCTCAGTTCGCCCTCGGTGCGCAGGCCCCGTACCGACAGCGACAGTTGTACGAGTTCGTAGGCCATGAGCACGGCGGCCTCGCTCTGGCCCGCGATGGTGGCGCCCTCGATGTCCTCCATGCGGGCCCGGCAGCCGAGCAGCAGGCGGGCGGCGCCGTGGGCGCGGAACGCGAGGAGCCGGCGCAGGTCGGTCGGGGCGGCTTCGCCCGCCGCCGGGCCGGTCGGGACGGTGGTGCCGGGGGGCGTCACGCGGGTACCTCCGGGGCGGGGTGGGCCACTCCCAGCCACAGCATGTCGCCTGCGAACAGGGGCAGCAGGTCGTCGGGGAGCGCGGAGCCGGCGGGGCCCGACCAGACGACGGCGTCGCTGTCGTCGTGCGGCAGGTCCGACCGGAGCACCTCCAGCGCGCGCAGCTGCCATCGGTCCACGATCGTGCGGTCGTCCAGGACGGTCGTTCCGACACCGGTGGACCAGCGCAGTACCGCGTGGAGCGGGGCGGCTTCACCGACCAGGTCGTGGATGAGGTCGAGGCAGTGCGGGACCCTTTCCCGGGGGTCGAGGGGTGGAGCCAGTACGTCGCCGAGGACGGCCAGGCCCTCGGCGTCGTCAAGCGCCTTGAGCTTCTCCCCCACCCACTTGGCGGGGAAGTAGACCTGCCCGCCGGCCGCCGCCCGGGCGTTGAGCGCGGCGACCGCGGCCTCGCGCGCGCGGGCCGCCGCCGCCATGGGCTTGGCGCCGAGCAGCCAGCGGGCGGCCTGGGCGAGCCGGTGTGCCTCCACCGTCCACCACTGTTCCACCACGTCGGCGTGCCAGGGCCCGCGCAGGTCGGCGTGCCAGGCGTCCCAGGGCGGGGTGGCGACGAGCGGCAGCCCGAGGGCGAGTCGGTTCGCGGTGTTGATGGCGCGCCGCCGGTGGTTCCAGCCGGATTCGCCGACCGAGTCGAACCGGGGCCAGGGCCGGCCCCGCAGGTCGGCCGTGGTGTCGCGGACGGCGCTCGCCCGGCGGATGTTGACGTCGATCAGCGTGCCGTGCTCGTGCGACTGGATGGGGAAGCGGGTGAGCCGGTCGTTCTCCACCAGGACGAAGAGGTCGAGGTCGCTGCGGTGGTTGCCGAAGCCGGCCGGCACGGATCCGGCGGCGACCGCGAGCGCCGGACTGCCCACGCCCTGGTCCGCCTCCCGCAGCACCGCGTCCCAGGTGACCCCGCGCTCGTCCAGAAAGGCGGCCAGGCGGTCTTTCAGGATTCCCGGATCGGGCAGCATTCCCCGATCAGGAAATGCGTCGGCACGTGCCGAAGTGGTCTCCATGGAGTTCGGTGCACCTTTCCGATGCGGCTGCCGGCGGGGCGTCGGGTTGTCCCCGGACGTTCGTCCGGAGGCGATTCGGAGGGCGTCACCGGATTTCCGGGTCACGTCGGGCACGGAATCGGAGCTCCCTCGGCCTCCCCCAGCCTTTCAGGGCTCCACGGTCCCGGCAACGACTGTTCCGGCAGCCGGAACGTGACTTCTCAGCGGCGCGGCGGAGCGATAGAACCGTCCCTGGACGGATTCCCATCACGCCCGCGTCGGATCGTCGCGGCCGGGCGAGGAGAGGACGCAACCCATGACCGCGAGCGACGGACGTGGGGCCGCCCGGGGCGCGCTCGACGCGACGCGCAGCCACCAGTCCCCGCAACTGGCCCTGGTGTACGGGATGAACGGTTCCGGGGCGATCGAGATGCGCGGCGAGGGTGCCCGCCTGCTGCTCTCCGACGGCCGTGGAGCACTGGACTTCGGGAGCTACGCCGTGACCCTGCTCGGGCAGCGCCACCCGGCCGTCCTGGCCGCCGTGCGCCGAGAGTTGGACGCGATGCCGGTGTCGACCCGGGTCCTGGCCAACCGTACGACCGCCGAACTGGCCCGGCGGCTGGCGGCTTGGGGTGATCCGGGACGGCTGACCAAGGTGTGGCTGGGGCTCAACGGTTGCGACGCGGTCGAGGCGGCCCTCAAACTGGCCCGTCTCGCCACGGGCCGCACCCGGGTGATCGCGATCGAGGGCGCCTACCACGGCAAGTCCCTCGGGGCGCTCGCCGCGACCTGGAACGCACGCTACCGGCAGGGTCTGGAGCCCCTGCTGGGCGGCGTGACCCACATCGCGGCCGATCCGGCGGCGATCCCCGCCGCCTTCGCGGGGGACGGGGTGGCGGCCGTCCTCGTCGAGCCGGTCCAGGGCGAGGGCGGGGTGCGGCCGTTGGAGCCCGGCTTCCTGCGGGCGCTCGCCGACGCCGCGCACGCGCACGGCGCCTTCGTGATCGCCGATGAGATCCAGACGGGTCTGCGCCGGTGCGGTCCGCGGCTGGTCAGTACCGACGCCGGGGTGCGTCCCGACGCGGTACTCCTGGGCAAGGCGCTCGGCGGCGGTGTGCAGCCGCTGTCCGCCGTACTGGCCACGCCGGAGCTGTACGCGCCATTGGCGGCCGACCCGTTCACCCACACCACGACCTTCTCCGGCCATCCACTCGGTGCGGCCGCCGGTCTCGCGGCACTCGCGGCCGTGGAGGAACTCGCCCCGCGCGGGGCCGTGTTGGAGCGGCTGCTCGCCGACGGCTTGGCGCGGATCGCCGGCCGGCACCCCGGGCTGGTGACGCAGGTGCGGGGTCGGGGGCTCATGTGGGGCGTGGAGTTCGCCACTCCCGCGGCGGCCGGGGACGTGCTGATGGAGCTGGGCCGCAAGGGGCTCGTGGTCTCGCCGTGCCTGGGCCGTCCGGAGGTGCTCCGGCTGCTCCCGCCGCTGGTCGCCTCGGACGACGAGGCCGAGGAGGCCCTCGCGATCCTGGACTCCGTCTGCGCCGCCGTACCCGCCGAGTTCCGGCCTCCGGAGCCGCACTAGACCCTCTGGCGCGCCCGGAGTCCGGTGCCTGCCGGGCCGGCGGCCAGGATCGATTTCCCGTCGCCCCGCCCGCGCGGCGACCACCGTACGGACCACCGAGGAGCGTCACCATGGCGGACACCGGCCCGCACACCGCGGAGCACGACACCGGACCGGGGCCCGGGCCCGCACCGGGGGCGACGGCCGGAGCGGGCTCGCCGACCGGACAGCGGGGGGTCCAGTTCCGCTACCACCGGGAGTTGTTCCCCGCGCTGCACGACTGGGAGCGCACCGAACGCTCCATCGTCGAGTTCAGCGGCGAGGAGGGTCCGGCCGGTCTGCTGGGCCTCGACCAGATGGGCCACTTCGGTCCGCAGGGCTGCGACTTGGTCGCCGATGCGGTGCTCGCCCACGGCGAAGGCCCCTTGGACGTGTGTGAGCTGGGCAGCGGCTTCGGCGGAGCGCTCCGGTACACGGTGGACAAGATCAGCGCCGGCGGGCTCTCCGTACGGCGTGCCCACGGCGTGGACCTCGTCCCCGAGCACTGCGCGGTCAGCCGGAACATCAACCGCGCGCAGGGGCGCACCGGAATGACCGACATCTGCGCGTCCGCCACCGCCGTCCCCCTCCCCGGCGCCTCGCTGGACGTGGTCTGGGTGACCGGGTCGATGCCGCACTTCCCCGCACCCGGCGAGGTGTTGCGCGAGGCCGGGCGGCTGCTGCGGCCCGGCGGCCTGCTCGTCCTGACCGAGGAGGTCAGCCTGACGCCCGGTGACGAAGAGCCCTCGGATGCGTTCCGTGTCACTCACCCGCGCGGGGTGTTCTTCACGACCCCGCTCGCCGACCGCTTGCGGGACTTGGAACGCGCGGGCTTCGCAGATGTCGTCCGCGAGGACCTGACGCCGTGGGCGGTGGCGCTGCTCACCGACCGTTTGAAGGTCGTGCGCATCTTCCGGGGCAGTGTGGCCGGCATCTACGGGACCGCGTCGGCCGATCTCATCCGCGACACCCTGGATGCGGCCCGGACGGAGTTCCTGGCGGCCCGGCTGTCGCCGGCGCTGATCACGGCCCGGCGGGCCTGACGTGCGCCTCCCCATGTCCGGGCACGGTGTCCGCGGCGGCATGACCCGCTCCCCCGGGTCGTGGTCCGCTGGGGCCTCCCGTACCCGTGCGACGAGGGGGCCCGCACGGGTACGACAGGGCTCGCCTCAGCGGGCCATCGGTGGGCCTTCAGCGGACCTTCAATGGGCCGGCGCCATGTCGGGGGTCCGTTGGAGCGCGCGGGAGACGGCGGCGCACGCCGCCCTCAGGTGCGAGACGGCCCCGACGACCTGGAGCCGCCCCTGCGGGCCGGTGACGGCCAAGGCCCCCACCGCCGTGCTCGACGCCGTGAGCACGGGAGCCGCGATGCCGACGGCGCCGCTCGCTCCGCGCACGGCCACGAACCCCTGGTGGCGTACGCGCCCGGCTTCCCCTTCCGCTTCCTCCCACCCGGCCGAGAGGGGCACGGACGGGCCGGCCGCGAACGCCTTGAAGATCCGCGTCGCGGCCTGCACCGACGCCCGGGCCTCGTCCTCGACCCCGACTTCGGCGCCCGCACCATGGGCGCGACGTACCGCATCCACCAACGCCGCGTCCGGGCCGGACGCGTCGGAAATGAAAATGAAAGCGCTCCCACGAGTGACATGATGAAGCTGTTCCGCATACGGAAAAGCCAGACTGCGCGTAACTGTTTAGGGGTTTCCGCTGGTTGTGGGCAGCATCCATGGCCGTCCGGCGAAGAGGTCGCGTAGGGCGGTGAGGGGGTTGATGCCGTGTTTGCGGACGGTGGAGATGTAGGAGCGGATCCGG
>NZ_JAPNLK010000101.1 GCF_026627505.1 Streptomyces sp. H27-H5
CTCAAGCGTCTCCACTCGGCAGTTGGTTACCGGCCTCCGCGGGAAGTCCATGCCGAGTTTGAGAATCTGCGACTCGCCGCATGAATTAATCGGTCAGATCCCTGTCCGGAAAACGCGAGGCCCCTCAGATGGCGCTGAACGCCACGTGCAGCGGCCAGTGCACGGCTGGGGCACCGGCCTGGGGCGGCGCGCCCGTGCTCCTGAAGAACGGCCAGGGCCGGGAGGACGGGACCCTCTCCTACAGCTCGTCGGTCGGCAAGGGCTTCGACACGATCGTCCAGCCCTCCTACCACGTAATCGGGACCATCAAGACCGTCACGGGCGGCGGGCGGCCCGTGAACACCCGCCTGGACTGGCCCGGCCCCAAGGTGCGCTGTGACGACAAGGTCGGGAGCTGGCCCGGATGCATCGTGGACGGGCACACGGCCAACGTGACATACCACCGGTCGCTCTACAAAGGGGCGGCCGTCGCCTACGAGTGGGCGCAGAAGAACCTCACGGGCAATTTCGGCACCCCCGGCCACCTGTTGAACCGGTGGCATGTCGACCCTCTTGACCCGAACGCCAAGGGCAGGCGTGCCCTGACCTGTGACCGTGGGCCGTACAAGTTTCCCCGGGGTGCCACCGGCATCCCCAACGACTCGTGTGACGAGTACCCGTTCGCCAAGTCAGTGCAGGGCGGGAACGACGGTGCCCTGTGTATCGACATCACCCCGCGCGAGGTCAACGGCGTCTGGGATGTCGCGAACGTCCAGGTCGACCGGGGCACCCCGCCCAACGCGCCCTGCATCCGTGCCCATGTCGACGACAAGGACAACTCCGCTGCGGGTTCCGAGTTCGGGAGCGCGGTGACGTCCGACCGCATCATGGAGGGCGAGGAGTTCGAGGTCATCATCGACGCGTAGGCGGCGGGTCTGCCTCCCCGGGCACCCGGGGAGGCAGACCAGGGGCCAGCTGGGTTCCGTCTGGCGGGTCATGCGCGAAGCCACAGGCGTACGGCCGCAACGGTCACAGTGCCGTGGAAGACACAGGCCCGTTTGTCGCACCTCGTGGCAACCGCCCGGTTGATCTGCAACTTTCCGATCAGCCGCTCCACTTCGTTCCTGCGAACGTAGCGGGCCTTCTCGAAGCTGGTGGGCCGGCCGCCTCGGCTTCCACGGTGCAAGCGATTGGCCTGCTGATCCCTCGGTTCAGGGATGATGTGCTTGATCTGTCGGCGCCGCAGGTAGCGGCGCGGTTGCGCCGAAAGCTGTAGGCACGATCGCCGCTGAGGTGGTCCGGGCGGGTGCGCGGGTGCCCGCCTATCGGCGGCGGGACGCGGATGCGCTCCAGGACCGGAATCAACTGAGGCGCGGCGCCCCATTGTCCGGGTGTGATCAGTAGGGCCAGGGGCCGCAGGCCGCCTTCACCAACTAAGCGGATCTTTGTAGTGAGGCCACCGCGGGAGCGGCCAAGACCTTCATCGTCCCGGTGGTGGGCTGGCCGGGCTCGTCTGCCCGGCACCGTCGGGGCCCGGTGACGGGCACCAGTGGCGTGTTGGTGGGCCCAGCAGATCGTCGAGTCCACGCTCGCCATCTGCGGTGAGGGAGGTTCCCGTGCCGGAGCGGTACTGCACGGCAGCTCCGGGTTCGGGCTGCCAAGACCGGTGTCCTCGCTCTCCGAGCCAAGCCAGGAACTCAGCTCCACTGCCCTCGTTCTCGGGACGTGCGCCGTGGACCCAGTACGGGTTGCTCGATCGCATCTCGGGTTGATGGCGCAGGAGGAGAGTTCGCGCAGCAAGAGCGACTTACCGCTGTTGTTGGGGCCGATGAAGAGAGTCATGCCGTTCTTCGGCGGGGCGAGGGCGACACTTCCCGTGAGACTGATCTCGGTGACGGCATAGGAGACGGCCACAGGCCCCCCGGTACTTCTGTGCGCCGCGTCGTTACAGCGCTACTGGCGCAGCAGCCTACTTGCCGGAAGGCTCCAGGGCCGGGGAGTTGCAGCTGACCTGAGCCGGAGGATCACGCGCGCGGAAGCTCCCGCGGTGGCTTGAGCACGAAGGTCCGCCGAACCACTCACAGCCTGGCGCAGCCTCTCCATCCATGTCATCGCAGGCCAGGCCGGTGATGTACCGGCCTGCGAGGCGGTCATGGCCGGAGTTCGATCCCACGAAGCGGACTCGGTAGGCCGAGCCTGGTTGGCCGGCGCCGGGTGTGCGAGGCGGCCGCCGGACAGGGTGACCGCACCGAGCTGGGAAGCCGGCGCGCCCGTGCCGAGAGCGATCAGCATGATGGAGGCGGTGACGACTTCCGCCCGGCGTCCGCGTCGAGCGGCCATCAGCGTCACGGCTCCCGGACGATCCGCCCATGGGAGCCGATCGGCAACCGGCCTGATCGACGTCTGCTGTGGCCGGACCGTTTCCGCAGGTCAAGGGCGGTCACGGGTCTGGTCCGTTCGGGTGAGGGGAAAACGATCCCGCAGGCCGTGCGGGTTCCCCCACCCGGTGGGTGAGCGAAACGATCGTCCCTGTCCGACGGTGTTCCCGGCCCGTCGCCCTCGCAGTGACCGATGAGGTGCGCCGTGGCTGTGAACTCTTACCGAATCTCGAGAATGGAGTCCCGGCATGGGACTGACGACGGCGACGATCGCCTCCGAACTGGAAGCGGCGAACAAGGTCGGTGACCCGAAGGCCGACCAGATGGTCCGCGACCTGATCGACAACAAGGAGATCGACGGGGTCAACGCCCTGTTCCGTACCATCGGCACCCTCAAACCAGGCCAGGACCTCTCCGAATTGCCGCCCCGTCTGGCGGAGTTCCTCAAGGAGGCCGCGGTCGGGCCGCCGGACTGGTCCGAGGCCGACGTCAAGGCCGCGGAGAGCTTCTTCGCCCACCACCACGGCGAAGTCAGCATGCTCCAGGGCACAGTCGGCCTCATCGGCACCTACCTTTCCCCGACCGGCGCGTTCACCCTCCGCTCAACCGGCCGCCTCGGTGGTGTCCAGGGCCCGGGCCGGCGCCTGTCACAGTCCTCCCGACTCTTCATCGACATGGGCAACACGAACGCCCTGCGCGACGGCACCCTCGCGGCGAACGTCACCAAGGTCCGTCTGGTCCACGCCTCGGTTCGCCAACTCCACAAGAAGAGCGGCGAGTGGGACTACGCCAAGTGGGGCGAGCCGGTCTCGCAGAAGTACACCACCGGCGCCACGTGCGTCTTTTCCACCCAGATCATCCAGGCCATGGAACGTCTTGGCATCGACGTCGCCAAGGACGACGCCAAGGGCTTCATGTGTGCCTGGCACTACGTCAACCACTATCTGGGCACACCCGAGAAGTGGCTCCTTCCCAAGGATCCCGACCTGGTCGAATCCATGTGGAACCACGTGCGCGACGAGGAGTGGAAGAAGACAGACGACGGGGTCTTCATGACCAAACAGGCCATCGACTTCTACAAAAAGTTCTACCCGCCCGGCGTCCACGACGCGTTCACCGCGATGGTCCGCCACGCGTTCACCGACAAGTACGCTGACATGGCCGGCCTGCCCAAGAGCGCCCTTGGCGCGGTCGCCAAACCGATTGCGGCCGGCCACGACATGGTCAGCGGCATCGGCGCCGGCATCCTCGGCGGCGGCATCAAGAAGGCCACCGGCGTCAACCCGTACAAGGAGATCGTCGGCATCGCCTCGAAAAGCTTCAACGAGATCCAGAAGTTCGCCCTCACCCACGACCAGGACGACCAGCCCCAGATGCACCAGGACCTCCACGACAACCGCTGACCACCCCGAACCGTCCCGCACGCCCCCTGGAGTAGGCGCGGTGAGATTCCACGGCACCTGACTGGGCCCGTCGAAGGCACTCGCGGCGGAGCATTCAGACGGGCGGACCGGGCGTGACAGAGGCTGCGAAACCGGCCGCCGGGCTTCCGGCCCGGTGTACCCGCAGACGCCATCCGCGGCCCCCGGTCCGGAGGCCGGCCACCCACTCGGGGCGGCGAGGGAGATTACGCTCGGTGTCGACGCTCTCCGTGGCCACACAACGACGACAACGGTCGCGGCCGACGCGAGCACGCGCACCCCTACGCCCCGCCTGGGTAGCCCCAGGGGGCACGGGTGGCCGCCCAGCGGCTGCCCGAACACACCGGCGCCACCCTCCTACCCGACGCCAAGATCGTCAGCGCCAACCTGCGCCTCGATGCTCAACAAAACCCAGGAACCGCTCCTGCCCGGTGTCGTTGGCGAGAGCCCTCGCGCAAGCAGGCAGCCCGGCTCCGCTCGCGTCGCCGGCGCCCGCCGGGAGTTCGGTGATGATGGCGGGGATATCGGGAACGCCCGGTGTCAGAATCCGCTTGGGGTGGGGGCGTCCGCGTCTTAGCAGGTCACCGCGAAACTCGGTGTAGCCGAGGGCTGTTCGTACCAGGCCAGGTGGGGGACCGGTCCTGGCCCGGTCCGCCGAAGATCCCGCTGCGCTGCGTGATACCGAGGGCCTGGCCGTCGGCGATGTCGGCGCTGCGCAGCGAGTAGGCCGGCACCGGGGGCAGGAAGCTGTACGGGTCGATCTCCCGGGACATTGCTCGTTCTCCAGTCGAGAGAAGCGGGGTGCGTCTCTGCGCCCTGCACGGCCCGCGGCCCGGCCGTTCGGCCTTCGGCGCGCGCGGGAGCGGATCGGGAGAGGGAGCCGGCGCCGGAGTTACGGCGCCGGCCCGGGAGCCAGGGGGCCGGCCTTGTGAAGCCGGCTGCCGGCTGGTCAGAGGTGTTTGTTGTAGAAGGGGATCAGGACGGCCGGGGCCTGTTCGGTGGCTTCGGGCTTCCAGTACAGGTCGTAGTGGGACTGGCCGGGGACGACGAGGATGTCCTTCTCCTGCGAGCGGGCCCGGTTGAAGAGCTCGAAGCCGTCGCGGTAGGCGCCGAACTCGCCCGGGATGGCGCCGACCACGATTTGGAGGGGCTGGGTAAGGAGCTGGTCGGCCAGGTGGTAGGCGTCCCAGCCGATGGCGGGTCCCATGTGGGAGAACAGGGACTTGTTGACGCCGTTGGGCTGCCGGCCGCGGTGGGTGCGGTAGTACTTGGTGGCCTCCAGGACGTCGAGGGCGGTGATGCCGAGCTCGGCGGCCTTGTCCGGGGAGTCGGGCAGGGCGACGTCGACGCGCGGGTCTGCGCCGCGGGCTTCGGCCGTGCGCTGTTTCGCGACGGCGTCGAGGGTGGTGATGGCGGCGTCGGGGCTGAGGTCGCCTTCGCGCATCATGCGGCCGAAGTTGACGTCGGTGACGGTGCCGACGGCCTTGAAGCGGCGTTCGGTCATCGCGGCGTTCACGGCGTAGCCGCCTCCGCCGCAGATGCCGAGGACGCCAATGCGGTCCTCGTCTACGTAGTCGAGGGTGACGAGGTGGTCGGCGGCGATGTCCAGGCTCTTGTTCGCGTCCAACCAGGCCAGGGAAGCGCACGCCCAGGAATAGACCTGGACGGCCACCGTGCAGACCCACTCCTGTCCGCGTGTGCCATCGGCGGATCCCGCGCTGGACAAGGGCTTGACCCATTGGCTGTAGGAGGTGTCCGTCCTCTGACCGGTCGTCGCGGATCGTGCGCCGCGCAGCCCTCGTACCGGCGCGTCGAGCGGGTCAGGCGGGCGTGAGAGAGCCCGGCCGGCTGACTCCGAGCCCGGCCGGGCTCTGCGTGCGTGGTGTATCGCTGGCTCAGAACGCGTCGTCGCGCAGGTAGCGATCGTCGTGCGCGTCTTCCTCGCGGCGGCGCTCGACATCCTCGTGGCGCTCCCCGCCGCGCGAGGGGGTGCGCGGCTCGGGGTGGACCGGGTCCTGACCGGGTCGCTGTGGGCGCTGCTGTTCCTCGCGGCCCTTGCCCGGCTCCTGGCGCTTGTCCTGCTTACCGCCCATGTCGGCTCCTCGGTGCGTGGGGGTGTGGATTCCTCCCGCCCAAGCTGGCACAGAGCGTTACTTCGCGCACCTTGGCGACTACTGATGGTGGCGGAGGGTGGTGTTGCGCCCGATACGGCAGATGCCCGCTGTCGGACGCATGTAGCAGTGCGGGTCCGGCTCGCTGACGAGGGGCATTCAGCGTGTGTCCGGCCATTCCTCGCGCAGCATCCCAAAGAGCACGGTGTCGTGCCGCTTGCCCTCGACCAGCACGGTGGACCGACGTCGCCCCTCCTCGCGGAAGCCGACCTTGGTGAAGGCTCGGACCGCCCGCTCGTTGCCGCTCCAGGTGTCGAGTTCGATCCGGTGTAGCCCGAATACTCCGAACAGGTGCCGCACCAACAATCGCAGCGCTTCGGAGCCATGGCCGCAGCCCCATCGGTCCCGCTCGCCAATGGTGACGCCGACCGTGGCCAGCCCTGCGAACGGGTCCAGGTCGCGGTAGTCCACCATGCCGATCACCGTGCCGTCGGCCAGGTCCTCGACCGTGAAGACGGCCGATTCCCTCGGGTTCAGCCGCAGCATCGTCTCAAAGCCGAGCGCGATGGCCTCCGCCGTGACCGGGCCGAAGCACGGGTTACCGCCGGCGGCCCAGTGGACCACTTCCGGATCGTTGCGCCACCGAACGTGATGCTCCGCATCCTGCGCGCGAAGGCTTACCAACTTTCCCTTGATCATGAACAGAGCATAGATCTCGGGACACTGTTGACGATCTTGAAATCGGTGCCCCGCATCCGACCCCGTCCCCCATCCCCTCATCCCCTTCGGGCCAGTCCATCCCATGGGCTGCCCGGTGAGGAGCTGTGCTCAGGTGTGCTGGGGCACCTCGTCCTTCAGGAGGCCTCGCATCGAGGCGCGAAATTCCGGGGTGTCTTCATGACCGTGCACTGCGACAGCGTGCGAAGTCGCTGCCCGCAGGACTTCTTCCTCCTCGCCCGCGATCGTCAGCGTGCAATGCGTTTCGCTGGGGTGCTCCCTGCAGTCCATGACCTTGCGCATGGCGTGCCTCCCGTGCTGGTGGCGGTGCCGCTGACGGCGCCCCCGGAGGGGCCCTGGATGCGAGGGCCGGCGCATACGGGGCCCTTCCGATCCTCCTCCTTCTCAGCCGAAAACGAAAGCTTCGGCTGAGAAGCTCACGGGCGCGCCCGCAACCGCAGTGCGGGAGCCCACTGGCTCACTTCGGCATCACGGCCCGCGTATCGTCGCATCCACCATCTTCCGCGGATCGACAACGCCCAGGCTAGTGCCGCCCGCCGTTGCCCGGGGGGCTGTCGCGTCTGCTCCTGCTTCGGCTGAGGTGTCTGTAGGAGGGATGGGCGAAAAGGGGAGTGGCGTCCGTGAGTCCGTCGGTGCCCCGAACGCCGTCCCACGCTGTCGATCGTGGGACGGCGCTGCCGGCGGCGGTTGCTCGACACGGCGACGGGGGATCCCGGCTGAGGGTGGGGCCCGGGCCCTTTCTGGTGTTCGTAGCCGGAGTCGCGCTCGGCATGAGCCTCCTCTTGATGGCTGTGGGTGGTGGACCGAAGTTGCCGTAGCCCTGCGTCTCATGCGGTCGCAACCCTTCAGTGGGGAACCCCACGTGCTCCCGCTCTTCGCGGGCGCTACGGACTGCCGAGTCATCTGCGCAACAGCATGCTGTGGGCCCAACGGACCCCGCCGGGCTTCCGGTTCGACGTCAAGGCTTTCTGCTCACCGGCCATCCGACCCGCACCGCAGCGCTCCCCGCCGACTTGCGGCAACAGGGCGATCCCGCCCGGGTGCGGGCCGACACCGGATTGCTCAAGGAGGTGTGGCAGCGCTTCAGCAGTGCTCTTGAGCCCCTGCGCGAGAGCGGGCGGCTGGGAGCTCTGTTGTTTCAGTTACCGCCGTCGCTCGCTCCCGGGTCGAGGGCCGAGCGACTGGTCGAGGAGTGCATCGGTCGGGCAGAGGGCTGGCCGGTGGCCGTGGAATTCCGTCACCCCGGATGGTGGAGTGCGGAGAGACGGGCGGCGACGGCCCGGCTCCTCGCCCGGCGCGAAGTGGCCACTGTCGCCGTCGATACGGCCCAGGGACTGCCGGCATCCGTTCCTCCGGTCGCGGCTGTCACCACGCCGTCCCTGGCCGTCGCCCGTTTCCACGGGCGCAGCCCCCGGTGGGGCTCCACCGGTCCCGGGAGCAAGGAGGAGAGCTACCGCCACACAAATACTGAGGCCGAGCTGACGCCGTGGGTGTCACCTGTGCGGGCGATGTCGGGGCAAGCAGACTCCGTACACGTCCTTTTCAACAACTGCTGCGCCGATGCGCCCGTGCGGGCAGCGGGTACGATGCAGCGCATCCTCGGAGCGGACCCGCCCTCCATGTTGCGCGGGCCCGAATGGCGGAGCGGTCACAGCGGCACGGGCACTCCGGCGGCCAACGCCATGCCGACGCTCGTTGCCCTTGCGGTACTCGGCATCGGCTCCTTCTTCCGCCTGGCATACGCCTTGGGTGAAGCCCACTTCTCCACACCGGCACGCTGCCGTCCGGGCAGCCTCCCGGCGGCGCAGCAGCTCGCTGGTGGCCGCGTCCGCAGGCAAGCCTCCAAGTGCAGATCGGCCAAGGTCACGTCCACGGCCATGGCGAAGGAGGTCAAGGTGGTCAACAGCCGCAGCTGTGGAGCCAGTCGGGCAACGGCACAAGGCCGACTTGGGTTCCGCGTGGACTCGTCGCGATGCGGGAACAGCGGACTCAGTTCGGTGACCCGGACGCCGGTGTTGCCCCAGAGCTGTGCCCTGCGATCCGGGGCTGCGTTGCGGCCCCGCTGTCTGCCTCGGCGGCGTCGGCGAGGGCTTCCGCGGCGGCTTCCGCCGCTTTCGCCGCGTCTTTCGCGGCCTGGACGGCCAGGTCGTCGGAGGACGCCTCGCGGGTGGCGGCGGACTGGGGAAGGGATTCGGTGAAGGCGCGGGTGACGTCCTGGAGGGCGGAGGTGACCTCGCCGGGTATCACCCAGAACGTGTTGCCCGGCCCCTGCGCGAGCTGGGGGAGTACCTGGAGGTACTGGTAGGCGAGCAGTTTGGGGTCGGGGTCGTTGCGGTGCACGGCTTGGAAGACTTCGTCGATGGCCCTCGACTGGCCCTCCGCCTTGAGGATCTCGGCGGTCCGGTTGCCCTCGGCGCGAAGGACGGCGGACTGCTTGTCGCCTTCCGCGGTGAGGATCTGGGACTGGCGCTGCCCCTCGGCCCCGAGGATGGCGGCGCGTTTGTCCCGCTCGGCCCGCATCTGCTTCTCCATCGCATCCTTGATGGACTGAGGCGGGTCGATGGCCTTGATCTCCACCCGGTTGACTCTGAGCCCCCACTTGCCGGTGGCTTCGTCAAGGACACCGCGGAGCTGGTTGTTGATGGTGTCCCGCGAGGTCAGGGTTTTTTCCAGGTCCATGGATCCGACGACGTTGCGCAGCGTGGTGACCGTCAGCTGTTCCACCGCCTGGAGGAAGTTGGCGATCTCGTAGGCCGCCGCGCGCGGGTCGGTGACCTGAAAGTAGAGAACGGTGTCGATCTCGACCACCAGGTTGTCCTCCGTGATGACCGGCTGCGGTTGGAAGGAGACGACCTGCTCACGCAGGTCGATCACCGGGTAGACGCGGTCGACGTACGGAATCACGACATTGAGCCCGGGCTTGAGGGTGCGGTGGTAGCGGCCCAGCCGCTCGACATTGCGGGCACGGGCCTGGGGAACTATGCGTACCGCCCGCACCACGGTGAGGACGGCGAGGATCGCGACGAGCAGGCCGGCTATCAGAAGCGCGGAAATCTCCATGGGCTCACTCCCGGGGATAGACGAGCGCGGTCGTGCCCTTGATCTCCATGACATCGACGGCTGTGCCGGGAGGGATCACCAACGTCTCGTCGTAGGCACGCGCCGTCCACTCCTCACCACCGATACGGACTCTGCCGCCCAGCTTCGACACCTCAGATGTCACATAGGCGGCCTCGCCGACGAGGGCGTCGACACCGAAGCGTCCGTCCCCGTTCGGCGGTGAGGACAGGCGGCGAAGGGCGACCGGGCGTACGAAAATCACGCCGAACGCCGACACGACCGCGAACAGTAGGAACTGCCAGGGCAGGGGCAAACCGACAGCGGCGAATACGGCTGTGACCAGAGCTGCGCCGCCCAACAGCCCGAGCGCGGCGGTGAGAGTGACTATCTCCACCGCACCCAGGACCAGAGCGGCAATGAGCCAAACCAGCCAGGGCTCCATGCCTTACGCCTCCTCGTGAGTGAAGGAGAGCGCTAATTGCGATCTTTGTGGTTGTTTACCCGATAATTGTGCTGGAAACCGGCCTTGCGATTCGACGGATGTCGCAGCGTCGCGGGGTCGGCCGTCTGGGCCGAGATTCTGGGGTCGCAGGAGGCACCAACGCCTCAGATGGGAGGAGGGCGACCGTAGGGGCCATGGGTACAGCCGTTGGCGCGAAGTACTTGGATCTTGTTCCCCGGGTGCCGAGGTGAACCTCGAAAGGGACCTGCGGCGACGTGGACGACGCTGGGAAGGCGAGGTCAAGCAAGCGTGTGTTGTCATCTTCCACGGCCTGGACGACCACTGTGATGCTGCAGCTCGTCCATGGCACCGACGGCTTCGCGGAGAACGTCGGGGACAAGCTCGGCTTCGTCAAGCGGCAGATCACAGGGGATCTGAAGGGCGGTTCAAAAACACATCGAGTACGCCGGCCGTGAGACCGGATTCTGGCGCGACGATGTCTGACCCCGAAACCGAATCAAGATCGCGTTCCAGGGTGTGACTTTAGAGGCGCTCAGGCCGGGGAAGCGGGGATGGGGTGTGGCAGGGCCCGCCCGAGGGTGCGGTTCGGGCGGGCCCACTGCGCGGCGACGCGGGCTACGGCGCGTCGTCACGCATGTCGTCGTCCCTCTCCTGCGCACGCTCGCGCGAGGGGTTCTGGGGTTTACCTGGGCTGGGCGGCCCTGCACGTCCTTCGGCTCATCCTGACGAGGGCGTAACCAAGAGTGATCGGTCTCCGTGAGCAAGCCTTCCTTCCCGCCGGAATGCCCCGCCTTCTGAAGGCGTCAGACCGGGAAGGCTTGACCACTTTCGGCACTCGTGATCGCCCCTGAGACAGGGCGTCGGCGATTGAGCCGCCGGTCTTGAGGTCCACGTCGACACGTGTCGCAGCCGACGTTGGGCGACACTCCTTCGAGCGGCGACGGGTGCCGACGTGCGCGGACGGGACGGAGGCTGGGCGCATGGCCGTCAAGTTGAACGTCTGCCGGCCGGACGCAAAGGGCCGGCGCCGAGTCCGCTGCCACGGCATCGCCACCGGGGTTGACCACCACTCGGCACGTATCGCGTATGCCTCGCCGAGGCCGGACTCGAGCACGCCGACGACGTGGATCTCACCGATCCCGCGTTAGTGGAGTGGAGGCGCCGGCCTCTGAGGAAGGGAACCGTCCGTGTGACGATGCGGTCGGGCTGGACGCCGGGCAGCCATCCGGCGTCGAAAGCCGAGAGGTCTCGTGCGCGCTGAGCCCGCTCCTCGATCAGCCGGCGAAACCCCGCCAGCGCGTACCGCTCGCCGGTGGCCGAGCCGCGCCCGCGGATACCCGCGACATCGGCCATGAGCTGCTGAGGCTGGGGCTGCCAGCCGACGACCAAGACGCGCAGTCCCAGGCTCTCCGCCCGCCGGTGCACGGCCAGGAGGCGGAGCAGGCCGTCGGCGTCCACGGACATTGCGCCATGCAGGTCGACCATGACGTCCCGCTCGTCCACAGTGACATCGTCCAGCGCCCGCTGGAGCGCCGCGCCCGCTTCCTCGTCAAGTGCCCCGGTGACGCTTACCAGGACCGTGCCGTAGCGCTGAACGTTCGTGGTGATCAATGTGCTCTCCTCCCACCGGGAGCGTTGGAGCCCTCGGAGCTTCCATTGTCGGCAGGGTCAGACCATGCATCTCAAGCCCTCAAGGCCGGTGAATGGACGGTCGTCGCCGTCATCGCGGTCGTCGTCGCCTGGCAGGCGTTCGTGGCCCGCAGATCGGACAGCCGGCAATTGGCCCTCTCGCTCTATGACGCATCCATCGCGAGCAGAACGTGCCCTACGTCATCGGGACCGTGCGCGTTCACCCCCGCCGACCTCGATCGCAGACTCCGCCGCGAGTCGCGCAGGATCCGGCTCCGACCCCACCTCATCGACGGCTGTCTCACCGCCACCGGCCTGGCTTACAACCCACCGATTCCACCTCGAAATCCTCAGTACCTGTGCGCGATGACGGCGAGGGGCACCCGCGCGTGGTGGATGACCGCGTGCGTGACGGGTCCGATGTGCGCACCGACCGGCGACCGGCGGATGCGGCGGCCGACGATGAGCAGGCCTGCTCCAGACGCCTTCTCCAAGAGTTGATGTACCGGGTGGCCGGCGGACGCATACTCGATGACGTCGATCGCCGGGTACTTCTCTCGCCAGGGCCGCAGGACGTCGCTCAGGCTGGTCCTCGCGCTGAGGTCGAGTTGGGCGTGCACACGTGGGTCGTAGGCCGACCCGTAACCGGCCACCGGGGGGAGCTTCCAGCTGAACACGGCGTGGAGCGCACAGTCCCGCAGCGATGCCTCTGTGAACGCGAACGACAGGAGCGCGTCGCACGGGCGGCTGAGGTCGAGCCCCACCACCAAGGGGCGATCGTGGGTGTGCGTGCTGCCTGAGGACGCCTCGGCATCCTCGCCGGCGCGCACCAGGACGACGGGCCGCTCCGTGGTGTGGACGACGGCCATGGCCACGGAACCGAGGATGTATCCGGTGAGGCTGCCCAGGCCGCGGGAGCCCAGGACGAGCAAGCTCGCGTCCTCCGCGATCCTCGTAAGGGAGGTGGCCGGTGGGCCGTCGATTGATTCGGTGCTGACGACCACTCCGGCCTGGCTTGTGAGAAGGTCGTCCGCCGCCTCGCTCAGCAGAGCGTCCGTCCAGTGACGGCGGACGTCGGCTGTGAGGGCGGGAGCGTCGAGCGGTGCTGTCGATTCCTCCGCGTGGACGAGGTGCAACGGCACGTTGCGAAGGTGTGCCTCGCGGGCGGCCCATTGGCCCGCAGCGACACTTTCCCTGGTTCCGTCGAGGCCTACGACGATGCGGTCGTTCATGGTGGCTCTTCCCTGTCCTTTTGGGGTGGCCCTACGCCCCTTCACGCGCCTGTCGTGTCGTCGATCGCGTAACCGAGGTGTTGAGCCACCGAGGTCACCCCGTCCACAGTCCGGCACAACCGTTCGATCACGGGGATGAGGCTCTTGAACTTCACGGTTCCGTGAAGCTCTACGCGGCCGTCTTTCACCTCGACCGTGACGACGGTGGGGTCTTGTTGGAGGGTGCGGTCGAGGATGTCGCCTGTGATCTCGTGGCTGATCTCGTCGTCTTTGCGGAGGAAGATTGTCAGCAGGTCCCGTCTGCTGACGATTCCGACGAGCACGTCCTTTTCGTCGACGACCAGAAGCCGCTTGACTCCTTGTGCCTCCATCAGTCTGGCGGCTTCCGCCACGGTCCAGTCCGGTTTCGCGCATACGGCGGGAGCCGACATCAGTTCCTCTGCCCGTGAGGCCCCCGCCTTGTCCTGCCCCCAGGCCTCGCGCCGGGGAAGAGACCGGAAGTACTCGCCCTGGTCCGAGGGCTTCGCCAGCATGTCCCTCTCGGAGATGACGCCGAGGGGGTGACCGGAAGAGTCGACGACGGGGACTGCAGAAACCTCATGCTCGATGAGCGCTCGGACGATGTCCTTGAAGGTGGCGTCCGGGGGAACGGCGATGACCTCCCGGGTCATCAGCTCTCGTACTTCTCGATGTCTCATGGTCATTTCCTAGCGCTCATCGGCGGGCGATGCTCCGACCGACATGCCACTGACTGGCTGACGGGCGCGGGGCCGGCGGGTGCCACCGGCGAAGACCGCGCGGCTTTGCCCGAGCCCTACGCGGGGGCAAGCGCCTCGAGTCGGCAGCGGACGCCGACGATGCCCTCGACCGATCGTGTGAGGTGTTCGGCCATCGGGATCACGTCGCGGTCCGTACCTGACCGGTAGTGGCGATCCCCTGGTCAACGGTGACCGCCACGCTCTTGTGGGAGAGCGGGAAGAGCCGCTCGACGACGGTGTGGCGGATCTCGGAGGCGAGATCCTCGTCGGTGCGGAGGAAGACCTTGAGGAGATCTGCGCGGCTGACGATGCCTTGGAGCGTGCCGTCAGCGTCGACCACGGGGAGGCGCTTGATGTGCCGGTCCGCCATGAGGCGGGCGGCCCGGGGCAGGGTGGCGTCCGGGCGGATCGTGACGGCGGGGCTCGTCATCAGCCCCTCTGCCTGTGTGGAGCCGGCTTTGGCGGTCTCGCCGAGTCGGCGCATCTGCTCGATCAGGCCGGGGCCGCTCTCGTGGAACTCCTCCTTGGGCAGGAGGTCGGCCTCGGAGACCAGGCCCACGACGCGTCCCTCGCCTTCGATGACAGGGAGAGCGGTGACCTTCCAGCGCTTCATCGCCGCGGCGATGTCCTTGAAACCGGTGGAGGGCGTGACGGCGATGACCTTGCGGGTCATGACGTCGGCGACGGTGTACGGGGTGGAGGTCATGGTGAGTCCTCAACGTGTGTGGCGATTGGGGTTCCGCCGCTGGTCGGGACGAGGGCCGGGCGGCGGGAGTGAAATCGTGTGGAGCCGAGGATGGTGTTCATGGCGATCAGCCTTATCTGCGTTCCCATGCTGCTCCGTCGCTCAAGGTTTCGGGAGGGCCGCGCGGTGTACATGCGGGGATCCGTCCGGCCCTGGTCAGCGGATCAGGACGGCTTCGCCCGACTTGGGGACCACGGCCGTCCAACCCAGCTCGTGGTCGATGCGGTTGCGGAGGGTCTCGGCCGCGGTTTCCTCGCCGCGGTGGTGTGCGGGGGTGGGGCGGCGCGCAGCCATTCGATGATCTGGTCGGCGTCCGCGTGTGCCGAGAAGTGCGGTACATCGGCCACCTCGGCGCGTACGGGGACGTATTCGCCGAACATCTTCAGGGTGCGTGCGCCGTCGACGAGGTCGCGGGCTCGGGTGCCTTGGGCGGCGAAGCCGACGATCACTACGGCGTTGCGGGAGTCGGGCAGGATCCGGGGGAGGTGGTGCAGGACACGGCCGCCGGTGGCCATGCCGGCGGAGGATACGATGATCGCCGGCCCGCCGGCCTTGTTGATCTCGATGGACTCCTGCACGGTGCGGGCTGCCAGGAACGGCTCGGGGCTGATCGCCCCTTCGCCCCGGGCGAGGACCTCGGGCCGTATCTCGGGGGAGTGGGCGCGCAAGGCGTCGCGATAGACGTTCAGGGCGGCCAGGGCCATGGGGCTGTCGACGTAGACGGGTACGTTGCCGGGCAGGGTGCCGTCGCCGCGCAGAGTGGCGAGTTCGTGCAGGACGACCTCGGTGCGGTCGATCGCGAAGGCGGGGATCACGACCGTTCCGCCCCGGGACAGGGTGCGGGTGATCACGGTGGCGAATCCCCGGCGGGCGTTCTCGTGGTCGCGTGGACGGTCGCCGTAGGTGGACTCCATCAGCAGGACGTCCGCGCCGGAGAACGGCTCGGGCGGCAGCAGGAGCGGGTGTCCGGGGCGGCCGAGGTCGCCGCTGACCGCGAGGGTGTGGCCGTCCTCCAGGGTCAGGTGGGTCCAGGCGGAGCCGAGTATGTGGCCGCCGTGGTGGAGGGTGAGCCTGGTACCGCCCATGATCTCGATGTCGCTGCCCACGGGTACGGGGTCGAAGAACTTCACGGTGCGGTCGACGTCGTCATCGTCGTAGAGGGGCTTGGCGGGCCGATGCTTGGACCAGCCGTGTCGGTTGGCGTGCTCGGCCGCCTCCATCTGTAGGCGGGCGCTGTCGCGAAGGGCGATCTCGGCGAGACGTGCGGTGGCCGCGCTGGTCAGGATCGGGCCACGAAAGCCATGCCGTACCAGACGGGGGAGGTAGCCGCAGTGGTCCAGGTGGGCGTGGGTGACCACAACGGCATGGATGTCGGAGGCGTCGCACGGGAACTTGTCCCAGTTGCGGCGGCGCAGGTCCGCGACACCCTGGAAGAGTCCGCAGTCGACGAGGATCCGGGTGTGGTCGCTCTCGACCAGGAACTTGCTGCCCGTGACCGTCCGGACTCCGCCGAGGAACCTCAGCAGGGCCGGACTGAGGGTGGGTGAAGGGACCGGATGGAACATGGCAGCGGCCCTCCTTTCGGGGACGGGTGCCGGATTCCACCGTCGCACCCGGCATCGCGCGAGGGAGAGACCCCAGTTCCCCTCGAAGGGGCCGACCGGCCCAAGCGGCACGTGGTCACAAGGGCACAGCCTGGCGGTGAACGATTCCCGCGCCGCACAGAGAGGCCGCAGTGATGAAGGCACTCGTCTTCCAAGGTCCCGGGCAGACATCCTGGCAGGACGTCCCGGATCCCGCGATCAAGGACGCCGCCGATGCGATCGTCCGGGTCGACGGCGTGACGATCTGCGGCACCGACCTGCACATCATCAAGGGCGATGTACCCGAGGTGACAGCCGGCCGTGTCCTGGGGCATGAAGCCGTCGGAACCGTGGTCGAGATCGGCGGCGTCGTACGCAGCGTCCGTCCGGGCGATCGCGTCCTCGTCTCCTGCATCTCCGCCTGTGGCCGCTGCCGCTTCTGCCGTGAGGGCCACTACGGACAGTGCCGCGGGGGCGGCGGCTGGCTGCTGGGGCACACGATCGACGGCACCCAGGCGGAGTACGTCCGCGTTCCCTTCGCCGACCTTTCCGTCCACGCGCTCCCCAGTGCTGTGAGCAGCCACGATGCCGTGCTGCTCGCCGACATCTTCCCAACGGCCTACGAGGTGGGCGTGCTCAACGGGAATGTGCGTCCCGGAGACACGGTCGTCGTGGTCGGTGCCGGACCCATCGGCCTGGCAGCCATCGCGACCGCCGGACTCTACAGCCCCGGGCGGATCATAGCGGTCGACCTCGCCGCCTCCCGCCTGGCAGCCGCGCGCGACCTGGGCGCCGATGCCACGGCCAGTGCGAGGGAGGAGCCTGAGTGGTTGATCGAGGATCTCACCGAGGGGCTCGGCGCGGACGTGGTGATCGAGGCCGTGGGTGTGCCCGAGACGTTCGAGATGTGCACCCGCATGGTTCGCCCCGGCGGGCACGTCGCCAACATCGGCGTCCACGGCAAGGCCGCCACCCTGCACCTGGAAGATCTCTGGATCAAGGACGTCACCATCACCACCGGTCTCGTCGACACGCACTCCACCCCCATGCTGTTGCGCATGATGGCCGCAGGCCGCCTCGCTGGTGCCGCGATGGTCACCCATCGTTTCGAGCTGGACCGGATGGAGGAGGCGTACGACGTCTTCGCCCGGGCCGCCGATACCGGCGCGCTCAAGGTCGTGCTCGGAGGACCGCAGCACGACATCCTCGCCGTACCGCCCCAGGAGCAGTGAGTGCCATGAAGAGCACGCCGAGCATCCGCCCGCAGCAGCCCGGTGGGCCGGACGGACGCACCGACCTCGGCCGCCGCGTGGCGGCCCGTCGCACCGGCCTCGGGATCAGTCGTGAGGAGCTGGCACGCCGGTGTGGTGCCGACGCCAACTACATCGCCTATCTGGAGGAGCACGCGGCCTCCCCGGCCGTCGGTCTCCTCGTCCGCGTCGCCGACGTTCTCGGCGTCACCGTCGATGATCTGACCGGCGCGAGCGCGAGCAGCGTCCCCGGCCGTTCCACAGCCCGTCGCGACACCGCCCTGACTCCGCTGGAGGAGGACGAGTGCCGAACGCTGCTGGGTACGCACGGAGTCGGACGCATCGCCGTTTTCACCCCCGAAGGACCGGCTGTTCTTCCGGTCAACTACCTGATCGCGGGCTCGGACATCGCCTTTCGCACCGCCGTGGAAGCCCTCGCGGCCAGGGCTGCGGGCACGGAGGTGGCCTTCGAGATCGACAACATCGACGATGTCACCGCCGGCGGTTGGAGCGTCCTGGCCGTGGGTGAACTGGAAGCCGTCACGGACTCCGAGGAGGTCCGGCACCTGACGGCCGCGGCCCGGTCCCAGCCCTGGGCCGGAGGCCCGCGCACCCACTGGATGAAACTCACTCCCGTCCGGCTCACCGGTCGACGCGTGGCGCACGAGTCATGAGCGACACGGGCGCGGTCGTCTTCGACACCGACGGCGTGCTCCTCGCCACGGCGGTCCGCCATGCGGCTGCCTGGAAGACGACCTTCGACGACTGTCTCACGCAATGGCAGCCGCCCACGGGCGACGGGCCTCCGCGTCCCTTCGACGCCGTGCGCGACTACCGGGACCTGGTGGACGGAAGGTCCCGCCTCGACGGCGTACGCGCGTTCCTCTCCTCCCGACACATCGACCTGCCCTCCGGCACGCCACAGGACCAGCCTGGATGCGCCACCGTCCATGCGGTTGCCGCTCGAAAGGAGCGGATCTTCTCCGAGGCCCTCATGACCCGCGGTGTCGACGTCTTCGAGGACGTCCGTCCCACGCTCCGGCGGCTTCGGGCGATGAACGTCAGATCTGCGGCCGTCTCGGCCTCTCGGCACGCTCGCCTCCTGCTGCAGGCCACGGGCCTCGACGCCTTGCTCGACGCCGTGGTAGATGGACAGGACGCCGCCGCGTTGGCCCTGCCGGGGAAGCCGGACCCCGCCCTCTTCCTGGCCGCCGCGGCCCGCCTTGAAACGGCTCCGGCGCGGGCCGCGGTGGTGGAGGACGCCTTGGTCGGTGTCGAAACCGGGCGTGGCGGGCGTTTCCGTCTGGTCGTGGGGCTCAACCGGGACGGCGGCCCATCGGCGGACCAAGCGCTGCTCGCGCATGGTGCCGACCTCGTGCTCCCCGGTCTGGCGGGTCTGCCTGCCGCCCTCGACGACGGCCGGCATCGGTGAACGCCCACTGGCGCTGGGAGTACCACCGCTACGATCCCAAGGAGGAGCGGCTGGTCGAGTCCCTGTGCACTCTCGGCAACGGCCGCTTCGCCACGCGAGGTTCGGCTCCCGAGAGCGTCGCCGACGACATCCACTACCCGGCCACGTACCTCGCCGGCTGCTATGACCGCCTCACCTCGACGGTCGCCGGGCGAGAGATTTCCAACGAGGACATGGTCCGTCTGCCGGACTGGACGGCCCTGCGCTACCGCTGCCTGCCCGACGACGCACCGCCCGGTGACTGGCTGACTCCGGACCATCCGACCTTGCGACACTGCCACGTCTCTCTGGACCTGAGGGGAGGAACGCTCACCCGCCGCATGCTCTTCCATGACATCAGAGGCCGCCGCCTGGGCGTCACCCACACCCGCCTGGTCCATCTCGGTGACCCTCATCTGGCCGCGCAACGCAGCGTGTTCAGCGCGTATGGCTGGCAAGGCAGGATCGAGGTTGAATCCGTGCTCGACGGAGACATCGTCAATGCGGGGGTGGACCGATACCAGGCCTTGGCCGGGCGGCACCTCGTCGAGCACCGGAGCGGAGTGGAGGCGGAAGGCATAGCCTGGCTGGCCTGCACCACCGCCACCTCCCGCCTGCGGGTGGGACTCGCCGTACGTACCTGGGCACGGCCGCCGGCGCCCGTCGGGAGAGCCTGTACGGCCACCGTCGCCCGGCAGACGTTCGTCCTGCCGATCAGACGCGCGGCACAGGTCGTGATCGTGAAGACCGCGGCGCTGTTCACGTCGCTCGACCGCCCCTGGGGCGACCCCGTGAGGAACAGCGCCGAGCACGTGGGGCACCCTCCGGACTTCCCCACCCTCCTGGCCTCCCACAAGGCGTCGTGGCAACGGCTGTGGAACGAGGGCGAGGTGAAGGCACCTGGCGAGACCGGAAGAATTCTGCGTCTCCACGCCTTCCACGTCCTGCAGACACTCTCGCCACGGACGGCGGAACTCGACGCAGGCGTGCCGGCCCGAGGCCTGCACGGGGAGGCGTACCGGGGGCACGTCTTCTGGGACGAACTCTTCGCCCTCCCCTACCTCGCCCTTCACTTCCCTGAGACCGCGCGCGCCCTGCTGATGTACCGGCATCGGCGTCTGCCCGCAGCCCGGGAAGCCGCTCGGCAGATCGGGGCCAAGGGCGCGATGTTCCCCTGGCAGAGCGGCGGTTCCGGAGCGGAGGAGACGCAGCGCCTGCACCTCAATCCGCACTCCCGGCGCTGGCTGCCCGACCATTCCCGCCTCCAGCGCCACGTGGGTTCGGCCATCGGCTGGAACGCGTGGCAGTACGGCCAGGCCACCGGCGACACCGGCTTCATGCATGGCCCCGGCGCCGAACTCTTCCTGCACATCGCACGTTTCTGGGCCGGCGCCGCGACCTGGGACCCCGGCCTCGGCCGCTACCGGATCCGAGGCGTCGTAGGCCCGGACGAATACCACGACGCCTATCCGGACGCTCGGGAACAGGGAATCGACGACAACGCGTACACGAACGTCACGGCAGCGTGGGTGCTCGCCCGGGCTCTCGACCTGTACGGAGGACTTCCGATGGCCAGGCGCGCCGAACTGCGCGCGCAATCGGGCATCGGCCCCGACGACCTCCACCGCTGGGAGGACGTCTCGCACCGCTTGTACGTGCCGTTCCACCGTGACGTGATCAGCCAGTTCCACGGCTACGGCGCCCTCGCCGAACTGAACTGGGACGCCTACCGCGCCCGCTACCACGACATTCGCCGCCTCGACCGGATCCTGGAGGCCGAGGGGGACACGCCCAACCGCTACCAGGCGTCGAAGCAGGCCGACACCCTCATGCTCGGCTACCTCTTTCGCCCTGCGGAACTCGCGGGGCTGTTCTCCCGCCTCGGCTACAGCCTGGACGACGAGCTCTGGCGACGGACGGTCGCGTACTACCTGCGGCGCACTTGCCATGGCTCGACGCTCAGCAGCCTCGTCCACGGTTGGATCCTCGCCCGGCAGCAGGGCGAGGGCGCGTGGCGGTACTGCCAGGAGGCGCTGCTCAGCGACATCACCGACGTCCAAGGCGGTACCACCGGTGAAGGCATCCACCTCGGCGCCACGGGCGGCACGCTCGACCTCGTCGAGCGCGGGTTCGTCGGGCTCGATCCGGGCGCCGACGGCCTGCGCGTCGACCCGGTGCCGCTGTCGGAGGTGCCGGCCTCCTCCTTCTCGGTCTGCTACCTCGGGCACCGGGACGTCCGCATCACCTTCCGCCCCGGGCGAATCGGCATCAAGGTTCCGCCGTCCCCGCTGGGCCCCGTGCCCCTCGTGCTGCCCGGAGACCGGCTTGAGAGCGTTGCCGCAGGTCAGGAGAGGTGGTTCCGCTTGCCCCGACAGTGAGGCAGGGCCCGCCGGCATCAGCCGGTTCGGGCAGTGGCCGCCCCTGCGGCCGCTCCGCGTGGCGAGGCGAACCCGCTTCGCACACTGTGGATGTACAGCGATCGGAAGGTGAGTCGGGATGGACAGGCAGCTTGAGACTCCGCGGGTCGTAGTGGGCATCGACGGATCACCCTCGTCCCAGGCAGCGCTGCGCTGGGCGGTCCGGTACGCGGGCCTGGTGGGCGGGACGGTGGACGCGGTCGCCGCGTGGGACCTGCCCGGCGCCGGAACGTGGTCGGCCCCGGCGGTGGACGCCGACTTCGACGAGGAGGAGGCCGAGCGTCGTCTGGTCGAAGAGGTCCGTACGGTCCTCGGCGAGGGCGGCGCTTCCCAGGTGCACGAGCGCCTGGTGCGGGGCAACCCGGCCGAGGTCCTGGTGGATCAGGCGCAGGGCGCCGACATGCTGGTCGTGGGCAGCCGCGGCCACGGAGGATTCCGCCGGGCCATGCTCGGGTCGGTGAGTCAGCAGGTCGCGCTGCACGCTCCCTGCGCGGTCACCATCGTCCGGCCGGACGCGGTCGCCGCGTAGTCCCTCGGCGGGCGCCCCGAGCGCCAGAGGGCCGTAGGCGCCTTCGGGGCGCGGCGGGCTTCGGCCGCCGGCTCCGGTGGGAGGGGGATGGCTCATACGGGGCTCCTGGCAGGGGAGGGCTCGACGGGGACAGCCTCCCACGGCCGCCTGGTCCCTGGGGTGGTTGCCCGTGGCCGCCGCCCGCATCGGGCGGCGCGACCCGGTGCGCCGCCTGGGCACCCGGTTCGCGCGGGTGTGTACCGGACCCCAGGTCGCGTTTCGGTCGGTAGAATCGTGACTGCGGAGCCCTTCGGGGGTGGTCGCAGCGGCGGTGGGGCCCGCCGTACCCGAACCGCGGCATCGCGCCGCCAACGGTCCCTACTTGCGTTTGGCGCGTGCCCGAGACGGGTGCCCAGCAGGTAGGAGACGTATGTCCACCCCAGCTTTCCCCTCCCGCGTGGCCGAGCCCATCAACCCGGACGTCGAGGTGCCTGCGGCCGGCCTTGGCCGCGACGCGGCCGGCGGGCAGTGGCTTGTCGTCGCCGTCGTCGCCCTGGGGGGTGCCGCCGGGGCGTCGGCCCGTTACGGGGCCTCGCTGATATGGCCGACCGCGCCGGGCGGCTTCCCGTGGACGACGCTGGGCGTCAACACGGCGGGGTGCGCGGTGATCGGCGTGTTCATGGTCGTGATCACACAGCTCTGGTCCGCGCACCGGCTGGTGCGGCCGTTCTTCGGCACCGGCGTGCTGGGCGGGTTCACCACATTCTCGACGTACGCGGTCGACATCCACACACTGATGACCGGAGGCCGGATCGGGGCGGGGCTCGTGTACCTGGTCCTGACGGTGATGGCCGCGCTGGCGGCGGTGTGCAGTGCGGTGTGGGCGACCCGCCGCGTAGTGGCGTGGAGGCAGCGATGACCAGGCTCACGGGCAGGGCCCTGCGGGTGACGATCTTCATCGGGGAAACCGACCTGTGGCACCACAAACCCGTCTACACCGAGATCGTCCACCGCGCCCGGAAAGCCGGCCTGGCCGGGGCCAGCGTGTTTCGCGGCATCGAGGGCTTCGGCGCGTCCTCGCTCATCCACACCCAGCGGCTGCTGTCCTTGAGCGACGACCTCCCGGTGGCCGTGATCATCGTCGACGCCGACGACAAGGTCCGCGCCTTCCTCCCCGAACTGGACGAGCTGGTGGGATCCGGGCTGGTGATCCTGGACGACTGCGAGGTCATCCGATACGCGGGACGGGAGAAGAACACGTGAACTGGCTTCTGGTGGCCATCGGCGCGGCGGTCGGCGCCCCTCTGCGCTACCTGACCGACCGGGCCGTACAAAAGCGGCACGACAGCGTCTTCCCGTGGGGGACCTTCACCGTCAACATCGTCGGCTGCCTGATCCTGGGCCTGCTGACCGGCGCGGTCACCGCCGGGGCCGCGTCCTCCCACGTGCAATTGCTGGTCGGCACCGGACTGTGCGGGGCCCTGACCACCTATTCGACGTTCTCCTACGAGACACTGCGCCTGACCGAGGACGGCGCCACGTTCTACGCCGCCGTCAACGTGATCGCCAGCGTGGTGGCCGGCCTCGGCGCCGTCTTCGCCGGCCTCGCCCTCGCCAAAGCCCACTGGGCGTGAGCGCCGGCCCCGCCCCCCGGCCCCGCCCCGGCCCCGAGTTCTCGGCCAACGGGCAGCAGCAGGTGTCGGGGCCACGCAGTGGTCCAGGCCCAGTTCGCGAAGTCTCGCTCGGGTCGGTGGAGGCCTGGTGGACGACGACGATCGTTGCGTGCAGCGGCAGAACGGTGGAGATCATCGGCCTGAACGGCGCCTGAGCCGACCGCCACGGCAAGCTCACCGGAGAACTCGCTCCAGTCACCGACGCAGCCCGCTCCCCGGGCTTTGCCGGCGCCGGGGGGTTTGATCAATGGGAGCGTGTGCTCTACAGGCGGTAGGCGGCGATGCCGATCAGGACGATCGCGGTGACGGCGATGCCCACCAACCCAGGCCAACCGCCGATCAGCGCGCATACGGCCACGACCGCGAAGGCGGCCAGCAGCAGCGCGGCGAATGCCTGCGCCGACCATCCGCGGTCGTCGAGGTCTTTGTCTTGTGCTCGGTTCCTCTGGGGCTTGGTCACCGTGATCACGCTATCCAGTGGGCCGACGGTTTTCACCCCCGGGTCGGTCACCACGTGGCGGCGCAGAGCGGCGACGGCCGGTGGCTTCGGCCGCAGGCTGCCCGCGCACGACGCCTGCCCGGCCCACTGGCGGACGCCGGCCGTCCGAGGCGGCGCTGTCAGGCCAGGGGGCCGACGGGGGTGCCGCTGCCGGTCACCGGATCGTTCGCGGCGCCGGGTCGGGGCAGTGTCCGCGTGGACATGGGGATCACCGGGTCCACAGCGAGTGCGTGGCGCCGGGTGTAGGGCCGCGGACCACGACGCCCCGAACTTGAGGCCGCGGCCGGGCCGCACCTACCGGGAGTTGCTTGGCCGGCCTTGGACGGCCAGGTGCTCGAAGTCACTGAGCATTTTCAGCGGTGAGTCTCCAGTGTGAGGATGGCTCTGGCGATTGACGTGAGCTTGATGGGGCTGAGACGGGCTTTGCGGAGGATGCGCCAGGTTTTGATTCGGGCGATGGCTCTCTCGACTGGCCGGCGGAGACGGGAGTGTGCCCGGTTGACGGCCGCCTGTTTGACGGTGAGGTCTTTGCCGGGCCGTCGCCGGTGGGGGACGGCGACGACGTCGCCCGCTCCCTGGTAGGCCTTGTCCGCCAGGACGGGGATGCCGAGGCGGACGCAGGTGGCGATGATCCGGTGCCGGCGGGCCGCGGTGAGATCGTGGATCCGGCCCGCGAGTGCGGCGGAGATCCAGACAAGGGTTCCGTCCGGGGCGGTGACGACCTGCAGGTTCACGCCGTGACGGCGGTGTTTGCCGGATTAGTCGGCTCGGCTGTCGCCGACCCGGTCGCATTCGGCGAGAGTCCCGTCGAGCAGGACGTACCGGGCGTCCGCCGCTCGCAAGGCCGCGGTCAGGCCCGGCGCCCGGCCGGCCAGGAGCGCGACGACGGCGTGGACATATGCGTGGGCGGTGCCCACGCTGATCCCGAACCCGGCGGCGATCTGGTGGAGGGTGTCGTTCTTGCGGAGGTACACCAGTGCGGCCAGCGCCCTGCTTGCGGGCGGGAGTTTGCACCGTCTGTCACCCTCGCGGGTGACGATCAGCATCGTCACCCACTCCACGAGTGCGTGTGGGACATCGAGTACGGCACGATAAGGAACCAACAGAGCCCCACCGGGGACGAGCTGAGCCTAGACAATTCGCTCAACACCCGTGGGGCTCTGCCCGTTCCACCACCAGCATCACGTCACCCGATCGGTGGCCACGCTGAAAATGCTCACTGATTGGGATGCGCGCGACAAGATCGCTTCGTAAAGGACACGCTGGCGAGGTCGTCTGCTGGGACTCGAACGGATACGACTTCGGAGGTGGCTGTGCCCGAACTGTGGGCTGGTACGGATGCGGGCAAGGCCGAGCATCACTGCGTGGTGCTCGACTCTGACGGCCAGCGGAAGCTGTCGCGACGGGTGGCCAACGATGAAAGTGCACTGATCGAACTGATGGCTGATGTCCTCGCGCTGAGCGAGGACGGGCCGGTGACGTGGGCGATCGACCTCAACGCTGGAGGGGCCGCGCTGATGATCGCGCTGCTGACCGACAACGGGCAGCGGGTCCTCTACATCCCCGGCCGCACCAGACATCACGCCTCCGGCTCCTACCGAGGCGACGGGAAAACCGACGCGAAGGACGCCTTCGTCATCGCGGACCAGGCCCGCATGCGCCGCGATCTTCAGACCGTGCACCGCGGTGACGAGATCGCTGTGGACCTGCGCATCCTCACCTCGCGCCGCCTCGACTAGTGCAGCGCGTCGCAGGTCCTTTGCCGGTTGGGCGTGGCTGGATTGGTGACGCTGTGTGAGCGCGCAGGCATCCTGCGGGAAGCGGTCCTCGGACGACCCGGCTTCGGTCCGGCACACGGT
>NZ_JAPNLK010000102.1 GCF_026627505.1 Streptomyces sp. H27-H5
TTCTCCTGCAGGGGCAGCAGCGCGGCCGCCGCATCCAGCAGCCGCTCAACGTCATCACCGTCGAGCAGGGCCCGTCCGAGACCGGTGAGCGCGCCGTCATCCACCAGCCCGAGCATCTCGGCCTCGCGCATCACCGCTGCGGTCACCACCTCCGCCTCCAGGGCCGAGGAGCACCAGATGCTCAGGTAGCTGAGCATCGAGTCGTCGCACAGCGGCGGCCGGTGCCCGTACGGGGCGAACGCGGTGGGAGAGCGGTAGTAGACGGCTGCGGTCAGGCCCTGGTCGGCGAGCGCGCCGTGTCCGTCGGGGATCTCGGCGAGCACTCGCAGCGCGGTGCGCCGGATCTGCCACGCTTCGCGCACCGTGGCGTGGCTGCTCAACGCGGTCACGGTCTGCTTGGGCCGGCTCGGGTCCGGGATGGCCACCAACGGCAGGGCGGTCAGGCCCAGGAGGGCGCGGCCGAGGTCGACGAGGCGCGCCGCGGGTTCCGCACGGTGCCATGCCTTCGCCTGCCGGGAAGGTGTCCACCTTCCGTGCTTCGTCTCGATCAGGTCCAGCTGAGCGGCCAGGTGCAACCACAGCCGGGCCTCTTCCTCGGGTACGTGCAGCAGCCGGCCAAGGCGGCGGACCTCCTTCACACTGATCCCGCCCTGCTTGAGCGCGGGCCAGGACGGCTCGGCGAAGACCTCCAGCAGCTTCTCCATCCACCGCAGCGCGGCCGCGGCCGCCACCCCCGCCGCGCCCTGGCCGGTCACCGGCCGCGCCTTCGGGACAGGCCGGGCAGAAAGGAGAGGAGCCCGCCCGGACGGCTTGGGGTCACGGTCCGTGCGGCGCCCCAGCGGTGCGCGGAACAGGTCGGCCGCGCCCGCATGGATCAGCACCCGATCGTCGTCCGGCCACGCCAGCAGCCGCGCCGTCAGGGACTTCAGGACCTCCTCGACCCGCTCGGCGCTCACCGCGTCCCCCACCCTGAGAAGCTCCTCCAGCGTCTTCCTCGGGCAGGAGAGGGGGCCGCGTCGGCCGAAGGACCGACCCGCCGCCACCGCCACCACTGCGGCCTCAAGCAGTTGGAGTTCGCCCTGGTCCAGCAGGTCGGCATCGGCGTGGACATTGCCGAGCAGCCGCACGGCGAGCTGGTGGAGCGTGCGGGGCCGCGGATTGGCGTACGCCTCCGGGTGCCTCGCCACCAGTTCCGCCCGCTCCTGCGGGCCCATCTCCACCAGACGCTCGCGCAGCGAGCCGACCATCGCATCCGTCACCCGCCGCATCCTGCCACCGCGCACCACCCCCGGGAGACCTCTGGCCAACGCCTTGCGGGAGGAGCCAGAGCGCGACAGTGACGGGGCGGGGCGCCTACGGTCCGCGCCCATGACCGATACCCCTTCCTCCACCGCACGTGGCGGCCGCCCCACGAAGCTCACCCCGAAGCGCGCCGACCACATCGTCAAAGTCGCCCGGGCCGGATTGACAGTCCGACTCACCGCGCACTACGCCGGGGTCAGCGAGCGCACCTACATGACGTGGATGGCACGGGGCCGCACAGCCACCGAGGCCCGGGAGGACGGGGAGCCGGCCTACCCGGTGGACACCCCGTACGTCCGGCTCTACGAGCGGGTGAGCGAGGCCCGGGCACACCTCGCTCTCAAAGCCCTGCTGCAGCTGGAGAAGAGGGCCGATGAGGGCGACACCCGCGCCATCATCTGGAAGCTGGACCGGCTCTACCGCGACGACTACGGCCAGCAGGGCACCGGGCTTCGGGACCCATGGAACGACGACGACGCTGACGAGTACTCCACCAGTCCCGACTTGAAGGCCCTCGCCGAACGCCTCCAACGCAACCTGCACGCCGTCCAGTACCCGCCTGAGGACGAGTAGGTTTCCGCGGTTTCCGCAGCGCCCGAGCCGTTCGTACGACTGGCTCGGGCGCTGACGGCGGCGCGGTGACCTCGACCACCGTGTCCCTTCTGGCAACATTTAGCCCGTCCGAGTACCCACCACCTGGGGAAGCCCACGGAGGAGTTCCACATGTCTCCCTCGCAACGCGCTGCAGTCGACACTGCTGCACGCCGTGCCAAAGTCATCTCGTTCTTCCAGCAGAAGGGCGGCGCCGGGAAGTCGACGGACGCCGTCAACGTCGCAGCGGTGATGGGCGAGAACAACCCGCCGGAGTCTCCGGACGCCCCGTGTCCTGTCGTGGCTGCCGGAATCGACTTGCAGGGCTCCCTGGAGAAGTGGGCCCGCAAGGTCCCCGAGGACCGCCTGCCGTTCGACTACCTGATCACCCGGGGCGAGCTCGGCAAGCTCCGCAAGCTGATTGAGGATCCCGACGTGCTGAGGGTCATCGTCGATACCCCCGGCTTCGCCGACATCGACCCAAACGCGGAGATCGACGCCATCGACCCGCTCGGGAAGGGCCCGGCAGCTGAGGCGATGCGCGAGGTCTTGGACCTGACCGACCTCGCCCTGGTGCCGATCGTGCCCGTGGAGACGCTCACGCACGACCCGGCGGAGTTCACCATCGAGCGCCTGCTCAAGCCCCGGAACATTCCTTTCCGGGTGGTCATCAACAACTGGGACTCGGGAACGGACCGCACCCGCGCTGACCTGCGCGAGATGCAGGAGTGGTGCACGAAGCGGGGCTACAAGTACATGTCGCAGCCGATCCGCCGGTACAAGCTCCACGCCCAGGCGCCGGCCAAGGGCCTGACCGTGATCCAGTATCCGGAGAGCGGGACCTCTCTCCGGGCCCGTGAGGATTTCTACAAGCTGGCTCTCGGCGTGGAAGGACTGATCTGATGGGCAGGCAGCGAGGCGCATCCGCCGTGGAGCGGTTCGAGTACAAGAGCGCCATCGACATGGCGAAGGCACTCAAGCCTCTTCGTCGGCCCCTCTCGACGCAGCCGGAGACCCTCACGTCGGACGAGCAGGGGATGCTCGCCGAGTGTGTCGCCGCCATCGACACCCTGCAGTGGGCGTTCTGGCTCGCGGGGAAGGCCCTGGAGAACATCCGGGAGGGCAAGCTCTACCGGGCCGAGGCCGCTTCCTTCGAGGAGTTCGTCTGGGAGCACTGGCGGATGAAGAAGGCGTACGCCAACAAGCTCATCCGGACCTGGCGGATCGCTGAAACGGTTTTCGAACTACTCTCGAACGAAGTGGCTCCAATTGGAGCCGGAACGAAGCCGACGGAGAAGAACGTCCGGGCCGAGCAGGCTCTCAAGACGTTGAACCAAGCCCAGGTGTGGGAGCTAGTCCCGGTCGCGGACACGTGGGATGTCGACGCCGCCGTCCTCGTCTACCGGACGACGGTCGATGTCGACGGCGTAGCCATCACGGCCAAGGTCCTTCAGGGGGCTGTCGAGTCGCTCCCGGGGGGCGACTTCGACGCCGAACAGGTCGCCGAACACGTACGGGCATACCTCGAGTCCCTCGGCGAGGACGACGCGGAGGACGACACCCCGGTCGACTTCACGGCACGCGTGCAGAAGGCCCTCCCCCGCCGCTGGGTGCAGCAGCTGGCCAAGAAAGACAGAGGGGCTGCCACCCGCTACCTCGACGAGCTGCAGGCACAGATCAACAAATGCCGAGAGGAGCTCGAGGTTCAGGCCGAACCCGAGAGCACTACCGCGGCCCCGGCCGTGCCGGAAGCACGCGTCGGCGAAGCGGCGGAGGGCAAGAAACCGGCCGCGGCCTGAGAGGCCCGAGACACAAAAGAGGCCCCGTCCACTGGACGGGGCCTCTTTACGCAGCAGCCAGCCGCTGCGTGGCCGGGGCCAGGGGAGCGATGTAGCCGGCGGGGTCTGCGGGGGTGCCGTCGTGGCACTCCAGGCAGCTGTTCAGGGAGGTCGGGAGAACGAAGAAGTACCTTCGGCCACAGGTGCTACAGGTCTGACGAGCAGCCATCGCCTTGTCGAGCGCGTACTCCTTGGCGAGGGTCATCGGCCGTACCGGCTTCGCCTTCGCGATCTCGTACAGCAGCCCGTTCTTCGGCCCACGGGTTTCCACCTCGGCGATCGGCGCCTGTCCGCCAGGGCGTAATTCCATTGCCCTGAGCTGACGTTTGGTCGCGTACCCCGACGGCGCGCACAGGCGCTTGAACACCGGGATCGTCGGCTCGGGTTCGTTGGGGGCGTAGGGGTCGACGTCGACCAGGTCCTCATCCTGGCCTGACATCACCGGCGCCGGGTGCCGGACAGCCGGCACGGGTAGCGGGGGCTGGGGATGGTCGGGCGCGGGCGGCCGATCCTGTGTCGGGGCCGGGGAATGAGCACGTTGAACCCTCCGTGTCGGTGGCGTGGACGTGGATGCGCCCGCCGCCCCGGGTGCGGGGCGGCGGGCGTGGGCTGAGCGTGTAGGCCGGTCGGCCTGCCCGGTCACCGGCTGCCGCCGCCCGGGTGCGGGCAGCGGCGGCCGGTGACCAGGCGGAGCGGCCGGAACGTTGGTCAGTGGCTGAGTGCTGCGGACAGAACGCCGAGGACGATGGCGGCCGCCGCAGCGATGGCGAAGGCGGCGAGGGCGGAGGCTCCCATCGGGCGCCCCATGCCCTTGGGGTCGCCGAGGTCGGCGAGGTTGTCGGCGATCCGCGAGTGCAGGGCGGCGAGCGGGCCCAGGGCGGCGTACCAGCGGCCGAGTCTGTCTATCTCGCCGGCGCTCTCGCCGTCGGGAAAGTGGCCGCCGTGGATGGCCTGGCGGTGGGCGGCGGCCTCGTCGTCGACTTCGTCCAGGCCGTGGGCCACCGGGGAAGTCGTCAGGCAGACGGGGCACCTGTACAGGTAGCGACGCACGAGTTCTTGGTCTCCTGTTGGTCGGGGCGAACTGGGCAGGACAGTGCGACGCCCCGCCCGGAAAGGTCACCGGGCGGGGCGCGGGGTCGAGCTTGGGGTTGGTGTGGCTGCGGCCTTCTACGCGTTCTCGCCGCGGGCCGTCTGGTGCAGGTCGCTCAGTTGCCGATCTTCCTGCGGACATCGGCAACCATGCGGAGGATCTCGTGTGCCATGTCGGCGATCGCCTGGAGCTGCCGGTCCACGTCCGCCGGGTCGTTCCCTGTGAAGGAGAACGAACGGTCGTCGCGGTTCGGCTTGGGGTCGGTGAACGAGAACGACACGGGCAGCTCCAGCCGGTTCAGATGTTCATGTGGTGTGCGCGCCGGATGGCGGCCTCCCACACGCTACGCACCTGCGCTCCGCTGTGGCGGTCGTTCCACAAGGGGATCGATTCCCACTGCTTTCCGTGCTGTTGGCGGGCTTCGTCCAGGAGGAGGTTCCCGGCGTCGCAGTAGGCGCCGTTGCGGGCGCCGGCTGCGGCGCGCAGCGCGCCGATCGAGCAGCGGGCGCCCTCGGGGCTGATGAGCGTGCCCTTAACCCAGCCGTTGGTGTCGAGGTAGGCGAGGGCGTCGGTGAGGGTCTTCTCGACGGCGCCGGTCTGGCGTACCGGCGGAGCGGGGAGCGTGAATCCGCTCGGCGCGGGAGCCGCCGGGGCGGGGGTGGTGGGTTCGGGGTTGGGGTCGAGGAGTTGGAATGCCTTGGCGTACAGGGCGGGGTCGATGTGGGTGAACTCGGCTTCGGTACGGGTGTTCATGCTGCCCTCCACAGGGTGTTCTCGTTGATTACCTCGTCGCGCCCTTTCAGTTCGGACAGGCGCGGCCTGACGTGTCTCACGGAAGTGCCCAGCTTCCGGGCGATGGTCTCGGCGGTCATCGGGCTGCTCCCGCTACGCAGGAGCTCGAGGATCCGCGGCTTGAGCAGTTCCCGGCCGTCCCCGCCGGCGGGGCCCGCGGAGATCGCGGGGTGCGCCTGGGCCTGCTGCGGCACGGCGGGCTGTCCCTGCTGCGCGGCAGAGGGACCTTGCTCCGCCCTGGCCAGGAGATCGGCGAGGCTGCCGATCAGGTTCTTGCCGCGCTGGTCGACCATCGGGGTGCGCATGATCGCCTCGCGGTGGCGCCAGGCCTCGCAGTCCTCGACCTCGACGGGCGGCAGGCTTCCGGCGAGGGAGACGGGCGAGACGTCCAGGTACAGGGAGCGGAACTGGACGGCCTGCGATCCGGGGGTCAGGAGGTAGCCGAGGCCGAAGGTGCCGTCCTCCGGCTTGGCGGCCGCTGTGGTGTCGAGGCCGGACATGTCCCGGACGGCGACCTTGGCGTACTGGCCCGGCCACTGCGGGGGGATCATCGACAGGTCGATGCCCTCCGCGCCCTCGACCGCGTTCACGCCGACCAGGGAGCCCTGGCCCTTGGCGCAGCGCAGGAAGACGGCGCCGCCGCCGATGAGGAGCTGGGAGCGGATGATGGTGGAGTTGCCGAGGTCTTCGGCGAGCGGGGTCTGGGTGGCCAGGATGACGCCGATCCCGCGCTTGAGGGAGCGGCGGGTGAGTTGCTCGACGATCGCCTTGGCCTCCAGGTGGTACTGGGAGGAGGCCAGCAGCAGCATGTGGGCTTCGTCGAGGATGAACTCGATCAGCGGGTCGGTGAAGGGGAACTTCGGGGAGCGGTAGCGGGATTCGCGGTCGAGCATGACCGCGTAGGCCAGGCGCAGGGCGCCCATCGCCTCGTCCAGGCCGTCCCCGCAGTGCGCGGCCAGGCCGGCTCCGGCGATGGTTCCGGCCTGCGGGGAGGCCAGGATCACCGCGATCCGGGACTTGTGGGCGGAGAGCAGGATCTGCTCCAGGATCCCGGACTTTCCGGAGCGGGAGCCGCCCACCAGGTAGAGGTGGCGGGCGCCGGAACCGGGCTGCGCGAGGGGGACAAGGGCGGCGTTCGCGTCGATGTAGGTGCCCAGGCGGACATAGCCGCGCGAGTCGATGGCGAGTTCGTCCACCACGTCGGAGAGCATCGTGCCGTGCATCAGCGCGTGTTCCTTCATCACGCGCACCCCCATCTGCGAGGGCTTGTCGGTGGGGGCCAGAGCGATCTGGATGCTGGTGAGGTGCAGGTTCGCGGCGAGGTCCTGGAGGTTGACGGTGCCGATCGCCTTGCGCTCGCGAGTCGCGATCCCTTCCCAGTCCAGCGGCCCGTCGTAGCGGGTGACGGTCAGGGTGGTGCCGGGCATCGCGCCGTCCGGAATGGCGACGTGCGCGGCCCACAGCTCCTCGGCCGTTGTGGGAACGCCGGCGGCGATCTGCGGCTGCTCCGGCGCCAGCCTCAGGTGCACGGTGACGGGCAGCGCGTTCGGCGCGTAGTGCTTGGGGTCGCCCATCTCGACCTGGGAGACGGGGATCTGGTAGACGGCGGCGATGTCCGCGGGCTTGACCCTCACCTGCTGGCCCTGGGGCAGGGTGATGATCCCGGTGAACGACATGTGCTCGTCCCCGACATCAAGGCCGAGGTGCGCGAGGACGGCCCCGGCCTGGATCAGCTTGCGGCCCTCGGTCTCGGTCGGGCCGGAGATGAACTCCATCCAGTAGGCCGTGATGACCTGCGCCTGCGAGCTCTGCCCCGCCCCGGCCGTAGCCGTGGTTGTGGCGGGGAGCGCGGGGAGGAGTTCGCCTGCGATGTTGCGGTGGTGGGCCAGGGCGGCCGCCCCGGCCGGGACGGCGAGCCCGAGGGCGAACAGCGGGTTCATGCCGCTGCTGAGGACCTGGTGGGCGGCGATGCCGCAGCCGGTGGCGGTGATCCCGCAGGCGATCAGCGAGCGCAGGGCGGGGGCGGAGGTTTTGATGGCCCACGCCCCCGCTCCGGCCGCGCCTGCTGCGATGGCGGACCAGGGGCCGGCGGTGAGGGATGCCACCGCGAGAGCGGCGGGCGCGTACTGGATGAACTGTGCTCGGGTCGGCCCCATGGTCCTCTCCTTACTGCTGGGTGTAGAAGGCGGCTTCGGCCATTTCGACGGGGGAGGTCTCCACGGCGTCGGCGATGCCGCCGTGGTCGGACTCGGTGGTGGTCTTCGCGTCGTCGGCGGCCGCGGCCGCGCTGTCGGCGGCGGCCGTGTACTCGCCGGCCGCTTCCTTCGCGCCGGTCATGGTGAGGGCGGCGTCGGCGAACTCGGCGGTGGTGGCCGCGTCCACGGCCAGCGCCTTCATCGTCTCGGCGGCGTCCAGCATCTGCTCGGCCGCGTCGTCGACCTCGGCGGCGAGCTTGGTGACGGTCTCGCCGTGGACGTGGACCTGGTGGGTGAGCCAGGCGAGCTTGACGCGCAGCGCCGCGTACGTCGCGGCGTCCAGGAGGGATTCGGTGACAGACATGAGGGCCTCTCCTTCTATCGGGCGTTGTAGAAGTCGCGCTCGGCGGGCTTGGTCAGCGGGGAGTCGGCCACAGCCTGGAAGATCGCGCCGTGGCGGACCTCGGCGTTCGCGGACGCGGTGCGGCAGGCTTCCTCGCCGCCCTGGATCTGGTCGTGGAGCTTCTTGGCGGCCGCGGCCTGGAGGGAGAGCTGCTCCTGCAGGAACACGCACCTGTCGATGAGGTTCGCGCCGACGCCCTTCTCCGTGATCTCGGCGATCAGCACGTCGCAGTCCGAAGCCAGCTTCGTGGACTCGTCCACGAGCTCCAGGCAGGTCTCCGAGCTTGTCTGGCACAAGGTGGCCGAACCTTCGGCGAGGTCGATGACCTGGGTGAGGGTCATGACCTCACCGCCGCTGTAGGTACGGGACTTTCCAGCGGCGGTGGTGACGTGGACGCCCTTGGCGTCGACGGTCGCGGTGTGCGGAACGGGCGGGTTGGGCTGCATCGCGGGGTCCTTCCTGATGGAGTCGGGCAGCGTGACCGTCGGCGGCGGGGGAACCGTGCCGGGCGGCGGGATGGTCGAACCCGGCGGCGGAGGGGCGGGGGGTGCGGCCGGCGGCGGAGGAGTCGGCGCCGTGGGCGGCGCGGTCGGAGTCGGCGGCGGCGCGGTCGGCGGCGGCGTGGGGGCCGTGGGCGGCGGCGGTGTGGGGGCCGTGGGCGGCGCCGAGGCGGTGGGAGGCGTGGTGGGCTTCGGCGGGATGGTGGTCCCCGAGAGCGGCTCGGAAGTCCCAGCGGGAGAGGTACCGGAAGACGAACCGGAGGCCTTGGCTCCCGGCTTCTTCAGATAGGCGGACCGCCACCCGTCCCGCAGGCCGCCAGCCCAGTGGGCACCCGCGAGAAGCCCGTAATGTGTTTTCGCCGCCGCGTTGTAGGGGGAATTCCGGAAGGTGTCCGGCGTCTTTTTCGGCGCCCACATTCCTTTCGGTTTAGGCGGGGGTTTCTTGATTCCCGCCTGCTCGTATTTGTCGTGCGTGTCGCCGACGCCGGTGAGGTAGGTGATGGCGAGAAGGATGAGAAGTTCCACGAGCCTCCTTCCGTGACGCTGTGTAGTTGTTACCGGTTACCGGTTACCGGTTACAGGCCCTGTGGACGCCGGTTCGGGCCGTCCACAGCGCGGTTCGGGGGACTTCTGGGGCCTGTAACCGGTAACCGGTAACCGCTTGAAGGTTGCCTAGCGTGACGTGCCGACGTTGGCGACCGTGGTGTTCGCCGTGTTGAAGACCGACTCGAGAGTTCCTCGGATCTCGTCACCGAACGGCGTGTAGGGCAGGAAAACCCCGGAGACGATCAGCATCAGGCAGACCGCCGTCTGCTTTCCCTTGGTCTTCTTGAAGGTGAAGAACAGCGCCCAGAGGAACAGGGCCAGGGCAAAGAACTGGAGCGTCATGTCATGCACCCTTCTCGAAGGTGAATCCCTTGTTGTTCGCGGAGACGGCAGCACTGGAACCGGAGGAGGAAATGGAGGGAGCGGAAGGCGCGGAGAGCTTCTTGTAGGCGAAGAGGCCGGCGCCGCCGACGAGGGCCACCCACAGCCAGGGGCTGGAGGTGATGGCGTCCCCGGCACTGCCGGTGGGCTCCTGCGCCCTGGGTGCCGTGCCGCCGAGGGTCGGGGCGGCGCAGCCGGGGATCCTGGCGATGTCGTACGAGGCGGCCTTGGCGACCGCCGCCGCCCGGATCTTCATGCACTCCAGGTAGACGGTCATCTCCCGCTCGTAGAGCGTCTTGGCCGTGGCTTCCTCGGTCTGGGCCCGCTGCTTGTCGGCCTCGACCTCCACCAGGGCGTTTGCCGCGTTCTCCTGGGCCCGGATGCGGTCCTGGGCGGCCTGCTCGCCCTGCATGTTGGTGACGGCAACGACCGTGCCGCACACCGCGAGGACGGCGATCGTGCCGCACACGGCGAGAGCTGCGGTGTTGCGGCGGACCCCGCCGAGCTTGACGGAGAACTTGGACGACGTGCTGGGCTTCTCCGTGGGGGTTTCAGGGTTCATGCGGTTGAACTCCTCGTCCCAGTCGATCCCGGACATTGCGGTTCCTCCTTCCAGTGCTGTGGATGCGGCCGTTGGCCGTTCAAGCCCGCCCCCGGCGTGCGTGCCGGGGGCGAGGTTCAGCGGTCAGAGCCAGGGGCGCTGTCGTCGGTGCGGGTTTCGGTGAGGGCCTGCGACAGCCACGACCGGGACCGGCCCAGGACGTTCTCGGCGTAGCCGGTGACGGTGAGGGACGGGTCGAGCGCGAGGGCTGAGCGGAACTTCGTGGCGGCCGCGGCGCGTTCGGCGCGGGCGGCCTCGGGGTCGTTCGAGGCGGCGCGGGCGGTGTCGCCGACGACGGTCGACACGACGCTGCGGCCGTCCTTCGCGGGGCTGACCGGGACCCTCTTGCGCGGTGTCGTCGGCCGGGGGGGCTTGGACACGCTGACCTTTACGTTCGCGGCGCCGACGACGCTGTCGCCGGTGTCGTCGGCTACGGCGCCGGTACGGCTGGAGCGGGTGGTGTGGACGGTCGTGCGGGGGTGTGCGGGTGGAGTGTCGTCGGCTGCGCCGGTCGGCTGCGCGGCGGCCCAGGTGACGACGTCGGCGACACTGCCCGAGGACCGCGCGAGGAGCTCGTCGAGGTCCGGCAGGGGAGCGTCGACGGGCACCATCAGGCGGGTACGGGCGAGCCGGATCCGAAGGGCGACCGGAACGTCGTCGGCTTTCGGGTAGCGGTCCTCGATCAGCGCGGCGAGGGTCGTGCGCTGCTCGCGCAGCACGAGCGCCTGCCGGTAACTGACGACCTCGCACAAGACCATCTCGCGCCACAGCCGGAACGTCTTCCACGGGGAGAGCAGCCAGGCCGAGCGCCGGATGCGGTCCATGTTCTCGCCGGCCGCGATCCCGGCCAGCTGAGCGACGGCGTGCTGCGCGGACTCGACCGCGACGACGAACAGGATCGGCAGGATCCCGTGGAGGCCGACGCCGACCGGGTCGTTCGGGACCAGCGTGTAGGCGGTTTCACCCGAGGCGGTCACCGTGCCCCAGGACCCGGCCGCGTTGAACGCGATCGTCAGCACGGTCAGCAGGTGCGCGGCCGGGCGCAGGAGCGGGGCCTGCAGCCGGAGCATCGCGAGCGCGAGGGCGAGCGCGAGGAACACGATGATCCCGGCGTCGACACCGATCGGGACCCACTTCGCGATCCCGGGCCTGATCCCGTGGTCGATGGCGAGGGCGCGTACCGCGTCGTAGGAACCGGCGAACCCGATCGTGCCGACCACAGCAGCGCCGATGACCGAGACACCCAGGAGGAGCCACAGCGGCCAGCGGGTACCGCCCGCCGGCCCTTCCCCGCCGTCCTGTTCCTCGGCGACGTTCTCGTCGGCGGCCGGGCTGGTCTCGCCCTCGGCCGCCTCGTCCCGGTTGTCGACGGACAGGGCCGGTTGCGGGGCGGGCGGGGCCGCCTGCGGCTCCTCCTCAACCGGGCCGGTGTCCTCGGCGAAGGCGGGGTCGGCCGGGATCGGGGCGTTGGTCAGCCGGTCGATGTCCGGCTGTTGGGCGACCAGGAGGGCCAGCTCCTGGTCGATGGTGTCGAGCATGCTCATGGGCGGGGGTCCTTCCTCGGGTCGGGGTGGTTCAGCTGGCCAGGGTCAGCGGGGCCGCGTCGGTGGGGGTGTCTCCGCCCTCTGCGGGCGCCTCGTCGCTCTCGCCGTCCTTGCGGGCGATGTCGACGACGTGCCGCCAGATCACGCGGGGCATGGCGTCCAGGCCGAGGAGTTCGCGGCGGGCGACCAGGAGCCGGGCGATCTGCTGGCGACGCTCGTCGTCGTCCAGCAGGTCGTCGATCAGAGCGGCCACCATGTCGAACGCGGCGAGGCGGACATCCCCGGCGAGGCGCTCGGCCTCCTCTCGGTCCGTAACGCAGTCGGCGGCCAGGCGCCGGTACGCGTCCTCCACCCGCTCGGTGTCGGCGGTTGCCGTCTTGGCGAAGCTGGTGGCGACCGCGGCGATGGTGGTGGCGGTGGCGGCGTCGTCGGCGGCCTGGGTGAGGAGGGCCAGGCGGGCGGTGGTGATCAGGCGGATCATCGGCGGGGCTCCTCGTCGGCGGTGGTGGATTCGGCGGCGTCCGCGTCGGCGGCGTTGAGGTAGCCCTCGATCGTGGCCTCGTCCCAGTCGGTGACCGGCCCGGGGTGGGCCAGGCGGAACACGGCGGTGTTGGTCATCACGCCGCCCTCCGCCCGTTGCCGGAGGCCGGGGCGGGGCTGGTGATGCGGACCGTGATCCGGCCCTCGCACATCGACCCCAGGGCCTCCACGGCGGTGGGGGAGGTCCAGCGGACGCCGGGGGCGTCGAACTGGCGGGCAAGGGAGGGGAGGAGGTGGCGGGTAGCGGCGGTGAGGGCGACCTCGGCGCCGATCGTCCCGGCCTCGACCGTCAGGACCAGGCGGACACCGAGGCGGGCGAGGTCGTTGACGCCCTCGACTACGAGGAGCACGTCGTTGATGGTGTCGGCCACGTCCTGGGCGGCACCTACGGCGTTGACGGGCAGGGTCGAGGTTTCGAAGGGAGTCGTCATGCCGCCCACCCCCGCATCAGGAGGTCGGCGGCGGCCGCGTACTCGTCGTCCTCGTAGTCGCGGCGGTTGTCCTCGTCGGTCATGTCGTCGATCAGGCCGCCGATCAGGTCGAGGTCGGCGTCGCTGATGAACCCGGCGTCGGCCATGTCGACCAGGGCGCACAGGCGGGTGTACTCGTCGATCTCGCTCTCGCCGCCGGCGGCGCCGCGGACCAGGTCGACGTCGAGGCCGAGGACCGCCGACAGCCCGATCCGGTCGATCGCGAAGAGGTGGGACTCGTCCGCCGGCTGCTGCGCGGCGGGGTGGATGTAGGAGAGGCTGTTGTCCATCGGTTCAACTCCTTGTACGAGGGGTTGTCCGTGCAGCGGCCCCGCCCCAGGTGTTCAAGCACCAGGGATTCGCGGGGCCGCTCCCCGTTGGCGGGGAAGGGCGTAGCTGGTGGCCTGATGGCCACAGCCGCGGCACCCCCGTGAGGGCGAGCGCCGGACTGAAGACATAGGGCTTGAGCTTGTGTTTCTTCGCCTTGTCACTCTGTGGAGTTCTTCTCGGTACACCAGCTCGGTACAGCTCCGAGGAGGTCTGGTGTCGCCGTTTTGGGCATGGAGGTGCCGTCCACAGCCGCATGGTTTTCAGCGACTGCGCTGGTACAAGAAGTGCTTTGACGTGCAGGTATAGCCCACTCAACCGATTCGGTTAAGGCTGCTTAACTTGCCGACACCGAAACCATAGGTCGACCCCAGTGAAGCGTCAAGCACCTTGAACAGTTACGGTTAAGTGCGCTAAACAGGACCCTACGAAGGGAGGCACGAATGGATCAGGAACAGCTTGATGCGGCTCTCGATGCCGCGTTGTCCCAGCTCAAGGAACTGACCGACCCTCTTGAGCGGGCCAAGACCGCCCACAGCCTTACCGGCTGGGTCCAGGACTACGGCAACGAGCTCCAGGTCGTCCGCAACGAAGCCATGAACGCCGCCCTCCGTACGGGCAACCTGAACAGCACCCAGTTGGCGACGGAGCTCGGCATCAGCAAGGCGCGTGTCAGCCAGCTGGCTAAGGGATCCCCGCCGGAGCGCCTGTTCCTGGGCTCGGGGACGGTCATCGTCGCCTTGGCGGAGAAGTTGGAAGCCGGCAAGGAGCACGCCGCCCAAGGCCCCGTGATCGCGACGCCTGACTTCCAGACGTACTCGAAGCTGAACGAACTTGCCCAAGAGGTCGGCCTCGCCTGCACCATGGAGCCGATCCCGGTAGGGGGCAACGTCCGCCTGAACAGGAACAACCTCGTCGTGATCTGCGGTCCCCGACTGTCTCCGCTCCTGGAACAGATCCTCGAAGGCGACCCTCATCTGCGATTCGCGAAGGACGCCGAGGGCTGGTACCTGACGGATCGGACCAGCGGGAAGACCTACCGCTCGCCCTCAGACAGCGGGGAGAACAGCGACGTCGCGTACTTCGGCCGGCTGCCACGCCCCGATGGTCAGGGGACTTTCCTCTACGTGGCTGGCATCCACGCCATCGGCTCCGGCGGTGTCATCCACTGGCTGACCAAGGAGCTGGCCAACGTCCATAGCGAGCTCAGGGCGAAGCGGTTCTCCACACTCATCTCCAGCCGCTTCGACCCGAAGACGGGGGAGATCCTCGAGAGCGAGCGCATCACCCCCTTCTACCGCCCAGAAGGGGCCTGACATGCAGATCACCACGGCGTCAGCCAAGGGCGTGGGGGACGAGAACGAGGACGGCGCATTCACAGGCCCCAGCGGTGTCGTGGTCCTCGACGGCCTGTCCGCGCCGAAGGACTTGCCGATGGCATGCCTCCACGGCACGCCCTGGTACGTCCGGCAGCTCGGTGCACGCCTGGTGGCGCTCATGGGTGACGAGGAACAGCCACTCGCCGAAGTACTTCGCACGGCGATCGGAGACGTCAACTCGATGCACAGCAGCACGTGCGCGCTGGACCAGGAGGCGGTGCCGGCCTCCACTGTGACCATGCTCCGCGAACGCCAGGGTGCCATCGACTACCTCGTGCTGTCGGACTCGGTCCTGCTGCTGGACACGAACGGGACGGTCCAGGCCGTGGCGGACACCAGCGTCGAAGCAGTTGCCGGGCCCGAGATGGCGGCCGCGCTAGCTGGGCCAGCGGGCACACCCGAACGGGCAGCCCGCGTCTCCGAGCTGGTGGCTGTGCAGCGTGGGCTGCGGAATCGCCCAGGTGGGTACTGGGTCGCGGCGACCAACCCGGACGCTGCCGATCACGCCATCACCGGCAGCGTCCCGACGGCAGAAGTACAGCGGGCCGCCCTGTTGTCCGACGGCGCCAGTCGACTCGCGGACCTCTTCCACCAGTTGTCGTGGGAAGAGCTGCTAGGCGTCTTGGAGTCCAAAGGACCGGCCGAACTGATCTCCAGGACCCGCGCCGCCGAAGAGTCCGATCCAGACGGCAGCCGCTGGGCTCGGTTCAAGGTCAGCGACGACGCGACCGCGGCCTACTTGCAGCTCGGTGCTCACCGACACTCCCAGGATTCGCCCAGTCGCCCCGATCGGTTCGGCGAGGGTGGATGATGGCCCCGCATCCGAGTAACCGCGCGCTTGCGCGGCGAAGCCGACGGACCCGAGAGGCCGGCATGTCACTGCCCACCGCGCAGCTGCTCCGCAGCCAGTTTTCGCCGCGGCTTCGACCCTCCGCTTCGCTACAGCAGACTGTTCACCAGTCGCTGCGTGACGTCTTCCGTCCCATCAGGCGGGCTTCTGGCACTGATGTGTTCCCGCTGGACGGATCTTTCGCTTGTGCGGAACCTGTCAGGCGGGAAAAGCGTTCTGACCTGCAAGGAAGCTGTTGCAGGATCGCCGGATGGCGACCTACGTACCACGACATCCCCGGTCAGCCCAACCGGGAGAAGGGCCAGACGATGGTCTTGCACGACCCGAGCCCGTAAACGGGCGATGGCCGCCCCCTGCGCTAACAGGGGAACGGCCATCTCACTGCTCACGACTCACCCCAGCACCTTCCACAGCCCCGGAACCTGAGTCGTATGTCGGCGGTAACGCCGGGCACCCCTGACCTCGGTCGAGGCCCGGCTACCGGTAGCAGGATAGCGGCCTTGTCTAGCTAACCGCAGCAACACAGCGGTTGACCTGGCCACCTGCGCTCCACCGACGTATGACTCCCTACCCCGATAGGGAGCCCGCACCACATGCACCACAAGACGCTCGCGACGACGGTCTCGCCGGGGGGTGTCCGCTTTGGCGGATACACCGGCGTGATGGACCCCGCGACGCTAAGCACCCCGGTCACGTACGACTCGGGCATGTTCTTTACCGACACCACCGCCGGCCGCTCGATCGCGGCCTCCATCGCCCTTCGGTTCACCTCGGGGGTGACCCGATGACGCAGCCGCAGATTCGCGAGACGTGGGCTAGGGCCATCGAGCCGGAGCCCTCGGTCACCATCACCGAGGAGACCTTCTTCGGGCACGGCTGGCAGCCGCTGACGCTCTCCGTGCTCCAGGCCCTGTGGTTCATGCCGCCGGGCGAGGAGTTTGACGTCCCCGAGCTCGTCGGCTGGTTCCGCGCCCTGGGGTGGAAGTCCGCGAACGGCAAGCCGCTGGGCGAGGACGCCGTGCGCCGGGAGCTCGCCCTGATCCGGAAGGCCGGCTACATCCGCACGTTCCGCGTCCGCCTCGAGGGCGGGCAGCTCGGCGGTGCCCGCTACGAGATCTCGAAGCGCCCGAAGCCGCCCCAGGAGCAGATCGAGTACATCCTCGGCGACACGACAAACGCGCAGGTCACACCTAACGCCTCCATTGAAGGGGTCAGGTCCGCACCTGATGCCTCCATTGGACAAAAGCGCAGGTCAGACCTGATGCCTCCAATGACCAGGTCAGGTGGTTCGCCTGCCCAGGTGGATGAGGCAAAAGCGCAGGTCACACCTGATGCCTCCAATGGCGGTTTCCCCCCCACACCCCCCCTGGTGGTGGTAACCACCACCCCCAACCCCCTCACGGACCCCAGTGAGCCCGCTCGCCTCGCGGACCCCGCTGCGCGGGGGGAGGCGGCGGCGGCATCGGAGTACGACACCGAGGCCCTCGCCGCTGCTGCGGAGTTCTTGCAGGAGCTGCCCGCACCGTTCGCGGTCGGACGACCGACGGCGAAGCGGTACGCACCGCTGCTGGTGGAGAGCACCCGGGCCCAGGGCTGGGAGCTGGACGACGCCCTGGCCGCCGAGCTGGTCAAGGGCCAGCGGCCGAACAACCCGCAGGCCGCGCTCAAGCCCCGGATCGAGAACCTGGTCCGCCGCCACCGTGCGGCTCGCACCGTGCCGAACCAGTCCCGCGCCTCTGAGCAGCCCGCCCTGGACCTGCCCGAGTACTGCGGGGACCTGGACTGCGACGAGCTCACCCGGATGCGGACCGTCGAGGACGAGCAGGGCTGGCGCACCACGGCGCTGTGCGACGAGTGCCACCCGGCCCGCGTCCGGCGCCCTGCCGCAGCCGGAGCCTGACACGAAGATCGCGTACGGCCGTCTGACGGCCTAAGCGATCACTGGATGCCCGGAAGGGCCCGAGGACCCCTCATCGACGCGCTGAGGGGTGCTCAGGCCCCTTCCAGGGCCCGCCTGAACACGCCAACGGCGGCCGGAAATCCTCGCCAGGCCCCGGCCGCCGCTCGAAAACTCCCAGAACGGAGCTCCACACGTGAGCATCGCAGACCTCGCCGACAACGCCGAGCCCGACTTCTTCCCCGACGAGCCGGCCATCGAGGACGGCGGCTTCGAGCGCACCCCGCCCAACGACGTCAACGCCGAGCAGTCCGCGCTCGGCGCGATGATGCTGGCCACCCGGGACGACGTCGCCCGAGTCATCGACGAGATCGCAGAAGAACTCCAGGGGCCCGAGGACTTCTACAAGCCCGCCCACGAAACGATCTACCGCGCGATCATGGACATGTACGCCACGAGCACCGCGGAGTCGCCGCAGATCGACCCGATCACCGTCGGCGCCGAACTCACCAGGCGCGGCGAGATCGCCAAGGTCGGCGGCGTCTCCTACCTGCACACCCTCGTCCAGACCGTGCCGACGGCGTTGAACGGCCCGCACTACGCGGCGATCGTCCGTGAACGGGCCGCGCTGCGCCAGGTCATCCAGGCCGGCACCCGCATGGTGGCGATGGCGTACGCCCAGACCCAGGACGCCGAGAAGATCGTCCAGGACGCGATGGGCCAGGTTCAGGCCGCCGCGACGAAGACCGTCGAGGCCGCACCGCTGCTGTCCGTCGCCGACCGCTGGGAAGGCTTCCTCGACGAACTCCAGGCCGGAGCCGACCCGAACGCCCTCGACACCCCGTGGGTCGACCTGAACGACGTGATCCAGCTCAAGCCCGGCCAGCTGATCACCGTGGGCGCCGCGACCGCCGGCGGCAAGTCCCTCTTCGGCATGAACCTCGCCTCCCACATCGCCCTCAAGCACAACAAGCCCGCCATGGTGGCCAGCATGGAGATGGGCGGCAGCGAGCTGATGGCCCGGCTCACCGCCGCCGAGGCCGGGATCAACCTCGACGCCCTGGTCCGCCGCAAGCTCACCGAACGCGACTGGGAGCGCATCGCCAAGGTCTCCGACCGGCTCTCCAACGCCCAGAACTTCGTCCTCGACGACTCGGCGAACCTGACGCTGTCGAAGATCCGCGCACGCATGCGGTGGATGACCGTCCGCGGCCACGCCCCGGCGATCGTCGTCGCCGACTACCTCCAGCTCATGACCCCCGAGGGCAGCAACAAGAACGCCAACCGTGCCCAGGAGGTCGCCGACATCAGCCGCGGCCTCAAGCTCATCGCCATGGAGTTCAAGGTCCCCGTGGTCGCCCTGGCGCAGTTCAACCGAGGCGCCGTCGGCCGCCGCCCCCTGGTCAGCGACTTCAAGGAGTCCTCGGCCATCGAGCAGGACAGCAACATCATCATCCTGCTCCACCGCGAGCTCGCCGAGGACGGCACGGACACCGGACCCAAGGCGGGCCAGGTCGAGGCCATCGTGGCCAAGAACAGGAACGGAGCCAGCGGCCGAATCGTGGACCTGGTCTTCCAGGGGCACATGGCCCGGCTTGCGTCCATGGGCCGATGACCTGACCTGCACGTTTCCCGATTTCCGGGGCGGCCCGTGCGGCCGCCCCGGACCCTGAGACCGGAGGAAACAGATGCTCACCACCGAGACCGTCCGCACGAACCCGACCCTCAGCGAGGACCAGGCGCTCCGCGTTGCCGAGCTGTGGACCATCGCCTACCCCGAGATGCGCGCCATCCTGGACCGGGTCATCAAGGCGCAGCGCGAGTTCGAGAAGCCGACCAGGGACGTGAAGGCGCTGGAGCAGGTCCGCCTGGAGCTCGGCCAGCTCGACCGGGGCACCTACCGAGGGTGCACCCGCGGCGGTCCGATGTTCAGCGTGCACGCCGCCCGCAGCGCCGTGCACGAGGTGCTGAACGTGACGTGGCTCGGGCACCCGGGCGCCGGCAACATCTACCGGCTGGCCGGTGAACTCGCCGACCTCGCGGCCGCCGCCAATGAGCGGATGCGCGCGGAGGACGAGGCCCGGCGTGCCGAGCGTGCCCAGGCCGCGCAGTCGCTCGACCGGGTCGGCCCGCAGAGGGCAGACTCGAAGGAGCAGTCGACCCAGGGAGCCTCCGCATGAGCGCGCAGCCGATTCACCCGCACGAGCCCGAGCGGCTGCCCCGTACGCAGAACGCCGTCGCCGCAGCCCTCCCGCCGGCGGACCGGATGGAGTTCTACCGCGAGATGGGCGAGGCGGACGAGACCGCGCTGCTGGGCGTCCTGCGTCGCTGGTGGATGCGGGCGAACCTGTACGCGAACCCGCTGCCGGAGGAGACCCGGACCGCCGTCGAGACGGGCCGTGCGCCCGGGCGGTCCGCCACGGCGGTGCTCCGCGAGGCCACCGCGGCCCGGGAGACGAGGGGCCGGTGAGCGATGACCACCTCGTCGAGCCAGACGGCGACGAAGACGGCCCCGACCGGATCAGCCTGTCGCCGGCCATCTACCCGCTGCTCGCCCCTAACGTCTCGGCGTCGGTGTTCTCCGCCGTCGTCAGCCTGCTCGTCGAACTCCGCGAGAACCCCGTGCCGCCGCTCGCCCAGCCGGTACCGGGCCAGCCGGGCTGGTACTCGACACCGCTGTCCCGGGACATCGGGCTCGCCGAGTACCACGTAGGCGACACCGGCCCCGGCGAGGACGGCCCGAACATCTACGTGGCCCGCATCGTCATCTCCGACGACTGGCCCGACTTCTGACCAGGCCGCGACGGTAGCTGTCCGGCCGTGCCACGGTGACGGCGGTGAAGAACAAGAAGGGCTCCGACACCACCGTGTCGGAGCCCTTCACCGCGTTCGAACGGATCGAACGAAGTGGCTCCGATTGGAGCCAGCCGGTCAGTCCTCGTACGGGTCGTACGGGCGCGGCCCTCGGTGCCGGCGGGCCCGGGCCAGCACCGACCGCGCCGAGTCGTAGCCCGGGTCACCGGTGCCGTCGAGCTCGTCAATCCAGTCCAGGCCGGAGCGGTCGAGGGCGTCCATGGCGCGGGTGACGGCGACGTACGCGAGCATCGCCTCGTCGCGGCGGACCTCGCCGGGGGAGCCGTCGGGGCGGTCCGCGGGCTTGGTGAAGTCGCCCGCGATCTGCACTGTCGACCACTCCCGGCCCTTGGCCTTGTGCGCGGTCGACAGGATCACGTCGGCCGCCTGCTCCGACACCAGCCGGTCCATCGCGGCCAGGACCTCCTTCGCGCCCTGGTCGTCGATGAGCCGGACGAACACCCGCAGGTCGGATCCGGAGCCCTCGGTGTGGACGTAGTCCTGCAGCTGGCCCCAGGTCTCGAACGCCAGCAGGTCCGGGTGCGACGTCGGGCGCCCGGCTTGCAGGTCGAGCGCGGCCTCGGCCAGGCCCTTGATCTGGCCGCCGCCGCCCACCAGCGCCGGCCGCTGCCCGTCTTCCAGCGCCGCCATCGCCCGGGCGACCGCCTTCGCGTTCGTCCGGCACAGCACCGCCCGCGGCGCCGCCACCGGGCCGACCACGGACCGCTTGTGCGGGTTGCCCACCAGCCGGATCCGCGTGCCGCCGACGTGGGCCAGCCACCGGTTCGCCTCCTCCGCGACCGCCGGGCCGAACCGCCACGACTGCTGGAGCAGCAGCCGGTGCTTGGCCGGCCACGTGGCCAGGGCGTCCACGGCGCCGCGCCACCCGTAGATGGCCTGAGCCGAGTCGCCCACCGCGATCCGCTGCGCCTTCTGCGCCTGCACCAGCTGCGCGATGACCGGGTTGGAGTCCTGCGCCTCGTCCAGGAGCACGAAGTCCGCGCCCAGATCCGGCTCCGTCAGCGCCCACATCTTGAGGTAGTAGTCGTGCGTAAAGCGGTGCTGCGAGCCGATCACCTGCGTCTGCTGCCAGAGCCGGCGGGCGTGGGGGGCGATCTCGTGGCGCAGCGCCCGCATCGCTGCGGCCGGAACGCCCTCGAGGGCGGGCACGTGCTCGGCCTGGACCTCGGCGTCCGCCGAGTGTGCGAACTGGTCGACGGCCTCCGAGGCCAGCCGAGCCAGCTGGACCGGCGAGAGCATCAGCTTTTTCGTCACCCGCAGCGGCTCGACGATCCGCAGCAGCTCCGCCGTCCGCTTCGCCGGCACCCGCATGTTCGTACGCGCCTGGTAGTCCCGGCCGACCGCGTGCCAGGCCAGCGAGTGCGCCGTACGGCAGTCGACGTGCCTGGGGAACTTCCTCGCCGCGTCCTGCGCGATGGCCCGGTTGTACGCCAGGTAGATGCCGCGGCCGCGCATCACCGAGGCCGCCATCTGCAGCGTCGTCGTCTTGCCCGACCCGGCCCCGGCCTCGACGACCAGGTCGTCGCCGGTCGTGCACGCGTCGATGATGTCCTGCTGCTCACCGGTCGGAGAGAGCCCGGCGAACGTCACCCCGGCCTTCCGTGACGGTGCCGCCGCCGGGGGAGGGTCCTGCGTCACCGGCGCGGGTGTGACGATTCGCGCTGCCTCTTCCTGCCGCTTGGCGACCGCGGCCGGTCGCGCGGCCACGAGGCCCAGGCGCCGGTCGACCGCAGCGACGCCCATCGCGCCGTACATCGCGTTCAACGCCGTCCGGGCGGTGCGGGCCTGACGGGTCACCTCCCGCAGCTCCTCGTCGCCCAGAGCGAGCAGGCGCAGCAGCTCACCCGCCGCCAATGGATCCAACGCCTCGACGGCCTCCGTCGCCTGCTGCCGCAGCTCCTCGGTGTCACCCCGCGACCGCTCCCGAAGCGCCCGCATCCGACAGGTGCTGTTGCAGTACCGCCGCAGCCGGCCACCGCGCCGATGCGTCAGCACCGCACCGCACCCGGCCGCCTCGCAGACCGTCGCCGCCGTCGTCATCTCCCACGCCCTTCCCGTCCCAGAAAATCCGTCACACACGGGGAGTGTGACGATCCCGAGAGGGCTCTACAAGGGGAACGCGGCAAGATTCAGCATAACGGCTGAATCCCACCGCCCACCCGCTCTGACCTGCGCCTATAGAGGGCCGTTCAACCTTGCCAGATAACCCGCAGAGCCTATCGCGGGCGCCTCGTGAAGGCTTCTGGGCGTGGAGTCTTCCGGGGTCTTGACCGCTGTACCGCAGGCGCGGCACCGTCGTCTGCAACTGTGCGCAACCGGCTCGCTCAGGAGGCGATCATGGCGCTACTTTTCTTCGGAACGGACCCCAACTCGGGTGGAGGGAACTGTCCGGCGGTCTGGGTGGACACCGACACCCCGGTGGGCCCGGAACTGGTGCTGCAGGGCAAGGTCGCCGACGCGGTGACACGGGCCGCCTGCGGCCACGACAGTCCGCCGGCGGACGACGAGGCGATCATCCGCATCCCGGTCAGCATGGTGGACCAGATCAGGAAGGCGTGCGATGCCGCAGAAGCCGCCGGCGCCCAGCTTTGAGGAACTCCTCGACTCCGCCCGCGAGCACGCCTTTCACCTGGAGCTCCGCGACGTCTACGCGGTGGGGGAGGAGCGCGAGGTCTACGACGACTTCCTGCGGGACGGCAGCGTGCCCGCCGACGACTCGGCGTACTGGAGCGGCTGGCTGCCCCTGGTGAAGCGCACCGTTGCCCGCGGGGTGAAGGTGCGCCGGGCGCGCATCGTGTCCGAGCCCGTCACCGACTACGTCCGCTTCGAGCACGCCATCACCGACGCCAACCTCCGCGCCGGCGAAGAGGTCCGCTGGCTCGGCCGCCGCCACGCATCGACCCTCGCGCTGCCCGGCAACGACTTCTGGCTCATCGACGACCAGGTCGTGCGCTGGAACATCTTCTCCGGCGACGGCCAGGCCCTGGAGCCCGACCACACCGAAGACCCGCAGGCCATCAAGCTCTGCACCGAGGCGTTCCGCACGGTGTGGGACCTGGCCACCCCGCACGCCGACTACCGCATCTGACCGACGCACCAAAGGGTCCGCCACCTCATGACGACCGTGTCCCCGTCCTCGGCCGCGCAGGCCGCCCGCGTCGCGCTCGCCCGGCGTCTGGTGGGACTGCGCAAGGACGCCGGCCTGAGGGCGTTCGAGGTGGCGGCCCTGTGCGGCTGGCACAAGTCGAAGGCGTCCCGCATCGAGAACTGCCGCACCCTGCCCTCGGACGCCGACATCCGCGCCTGGTGCCGGGCGTGCGACGCCGACGAGGACTCCGAGGACCTCATCGCCGCATCCCGCACGGCGGACGAGATGTACCAGGAGTGGCGTCGCCTCCACCGCGGCGGCATCAAAGCCTTCCAGGAGTCCGTGGTCCCGCTCTACCAGCGCACCCGCGTCTTCCGCGTCTACTGCTCCAACGTCGTCCCCGGCCTGCTCCAGACCCACCCCTACGCCACCGCCCTGCTCTCCTCCATCAGCACCTTCCAGGGCACCCCCAACGACGCCGCCGATGCCGCGACCGCCCGCCTGGACCGCTCCCGCGTCATCTACGAGGGCAACCACCGCTTCGTGCTCCTCGCCGAGGAAGCCGTCCTGCGCTACAAGATCGGCAGCCCCGAAGTGATGGCCGGACAGCTGGGCAAGCTCCTCGAGCTGATGTCCCTGCCCTCCGTCGCCCTCGGGATCATCCCGATCACCGCGCCGCGCGCCATCTGGCCGCTGGAGACGTTCATGGTCTTCGACCACGAACGCGTCCTCGTCGAGACCCTGTCCGCCGAGATCGCCATCACCCGCCCCTCCGAGATCGCGGTCTACGCCAAGGCGTTCGGAGAACTCCAGCAGCTGGCCGTCTTCGGCCCGCCGGCCCGCGCCCTGATCCGGGCGGCGATCGAAGCACTCGGGTGACCGGCAGCAACTTCGTGCAACTTCCTTGAGAGGGCCCCTGCGACCTCTCTAGCGTCGACGTGTCGGCACCCGGCGGCTCACGACGCGAACGAGGCCCTGATGAGCGCACACCTGGCCCTGCACGACCCCGAGGGACACCTCGAAGGCGAACTTCCCCTCGACCGCGTGCCCCACGAGTGTCTGGTCAAGGCCGTCCTCGGCTGGACCGGCGACCCCGGCCTACGCCCGGCGGACGTCCAGCAGATCGCGCTCCAGCTGACCGGTGCCGCCCGGGCGGTGGCCGGCGACGTCCGACGCGCAGCAGACCGGCTCCCCGCCGATCACCCGGCCCGCGCCCTCGCCGACGTCGTCCTCGCCGAAGCCGAGCGCCGCCTGTCGGCCACCCTGCAGGGCACCGTCCACTGCGCCCAAGGCCGCGCCCTCCTCGTCCGCGCCCTCTACGAGCGCCTGGACCGCCTCGCCGAACCCGCCGCACGGCCCGTCAGGGCCCTCTGAGCCGCCGCGCACCCGGGCGAGGCCACGGCCCCCGCGTGCGCGGCGTCGAACAGCACCACCGCCGGCCCACCGGGGGCCACCGCGCGCACCATCAACACCGAGAGGGGCACCACCATGACCACCGTCATCCAGCCCGAGCACGTCGCCGCCCGGGCACGGGAGATCCTCGCCGTCTGGGAGGCCGACCCCGAGTTCGGCCGCCTGTGGCAGAGCTGCGCGAAGTACAACTCGGACTGGACCGACTGCTACGGCTACACCGTCATCGACCGCTACGACGCCCTCGCCGACGCCCCGGCCCTGTTCATCGAGACGATGCGGGCCATGGCGCTGAAGTCCGCGATGTACGAGCTGACCGGCCTCGACGAGAAGGCCGCCGAGCTCGCTCTGCCGGTGCCCGTGGACGTCATGTCGCACGCCCTGATCGCGCAGTTCACCGTCATGTCCCGGATCCAGCGGCGCACCGGCATCCTCTTCGTCCACGCCACCGACATGGAGGACGGGATGTCCGGCGGCACCTGGGTCTACGGCGACTTCACCCACCAGTGCTACCGCGCCGCCTTCGGCCCGGTGAACGAACGGTTCTGGATCGACGCGCCCGAGACCGAGCGCCGCCGCCAGCTCCTCGACGTCCTCTACGCCCAGATCGGCATCACCGAGCGAGGAAAGAAGGCAACCATCGCCGGCCTCGTCGCGGCGTAGCCTCCGGCTCAGCCGACGGCAGCGGCTTCGGCGGCGGCGCGATCCGGTCCGGCTCCACCCCGATCTTGTGCGGGTGCACGCAGGCCGGGGTGCCGTCGGCGGTGTACCGCCATCCGTCGGCCGGGTCGAACGGGCACTCCCAGGACGGTCGGTCGTAGACCACGAACGCCTCGCGCGGCAACCTCTTCGACGGGCAGATGCCGCACGCCGGATGGTCCTCGCCCTGGGCAAAAGGCTCGTTCATGACGGCACGTTAGCGCGCCGCCGCAGCGCCTCGGACCACAACGCAGAAGCCGCCCCGACGGGATGTGTCGGGGCGGCTTCGGGCGCTGACGCCCTGGTGGTCTAC
>NZ_JAPNLK010000103.1 GCF_026627505.1 Streptomyces sp. H27-H5
CCTCCCCACCGGCCTCCCCATCGGCAGTCCCGAGGACTGCCTTACCTGCGCCGGCACCCTCTACCTCGGCAGCCCGGCCTGACCGGCCCAACCCCCCTCCACGAACTTTCGCGGTGCAGCACTAGGCAGTCTCTTCCGGATCCTGTCGGGCCCGGGGCGGGGCGCCCGGCCCGGGCCCGGCCGGGCGGCCCGGGCCCCGGCGCGGGGTCAGCCGTACATGCCCAGCAGCTGTTCCGCGGACAGTTCCGCCGGGCCGCCGCTTCCGCCGCCCGGCAGGGGCAGCTCGAACCACACCGTCTTGCCGCGGTGCGTGCGGCGGGTGCCCCAGCCGGCCGACAGCAGGCCGACCAGTTGCAGACCGCGCCCGCCCTCGTCGGTGTCCCGGGCGCGACGGCGGCGCGGCTGGGCGAGGTTGGCGTCCCACACCTCGCAGACCAGGGTGCGGTCCAGCAGCAGCCGCAGCCGGATCTCCCCCTCCCCGTACCGCAGGGCGTTCGTGACGAGTTCGCTCACGAGGAGTTCCGTGGTGTCGAGGAGCCCTTCCAGCCCCCAGGCGGGCAGCTTCGCCCGCGCGAGTTCCCGTGCGCGGCCCACCGAGCGGGCCTCCCTCGGGAGCTGCCAGTCACCGACCGCGTCCACGGGCAGTCCCTGGACCCGGGCCATCAACAGCGCGATGTCGTCCTCCCCGTGCCGGGTGTGCAGCGTGTTGAGCACGTGGTCGCAGACCTCCTCCAGGGGCCGCGACGGGTCCGCGACGGCCTCCCGCAAGCCCCGCAGTCCCTCCTCCAGCGGATGGTCCCGGGACTCGACGAGTCCGTCCGTGTAGAGGGCCAGCATGGCGCCCTCGGGGAGTTCGATCTCCACCTCCTCGAAGGGCTCGCCGCCGACGCCCAGGGGCATCCCCGGGGGGATCTCCAGCAGCAGCCCGGGGCGCGGCGGCGCGCCCTCCTCGGCCGGTTCCACCAGCACCGGCGGCATGTGGCCGGCGTTGGCGATGGTGCAGCGCCGCGTGACCGGGTCGTAGACGGCGTAGACACAGGTGGCCAGGTACACCTCCGAGCGGTCCGCGTCCCGCGAGTGCAGGGCGGCCCGGGAGGCCTGCTGGGATCCGCCGGGCGCCCCGAGTCCGCGCGCGACCTCGTCCAGGGCGCTGAGCACCTCGGCCGGTTCGAGGTCCAGGAGGGCCAGGGTCCGTACGGCGGTGCGCAGTTCGCCCATGGCCACGGCGGCCCGGAGCCCGCGGCCCATGACGTCGCCGACGACCAGCGCGGTGCGGTGGCCGGGCAGTTCGATGACGTCGAACCAGTCGCCGCCGACCTCGGTGGCCGCGTTGCCGGGCAGGTAGCGGCAGGCGATGTCCAGGCCGGCCGCCTCCGGGTCGCCGGGGGGCAGCAGACTGCGTTGCAGTATCAGCGCCCGTTCGTGCTCGCGCCGGTACAGCCGTGCGTTGTCGATGCACACGGCGGCCCGCGCGGTCAGTTCCACGGCCACCGCCCGGTCCCGTTCGCCGAACGGTTCGCTGCCCTTGGTACGGGAGAACTGGGCCAGGCCGACCACCGTGTCGTGCGCGACCAGGGGCACGACCAGCGTGGACTGCACCAGGTCGTCCGAGCCGCCGCCCTCGATGAGGCGCGTGCGCGCCGTCCGCAGGGCCAGCGCCCCGGGCGAGGCCGCCGGATAGCGGTGGATCTCCCCCACGGCGACCGACGCGCCCGACCCCGACCCCAGGGCGTCGGACACGGCCGAGGCGAACGCCACCCGGCGCAGGGGCGCCGACGGCGCCCGCCCGGTGCCCTGCCCGGGCAGGGAGGGCACCCCCGGGCCCTGTGGTCGGGCGGGACGGTCGTCGTCGCCGAGCAGCAGCCCCTGGTAGAGGTCGACGGAAGCCAGGTCGCAGAAGCCGGGGACGGTGACGTCGAGGAGTTCCCGGGCGGTGGTCTCCAGGTCCAGGGAGTTCCCGATGCGGTGTCCGGCCTCGTTGAGCAGGGCCAGGTTGCGCCGTACGCCGGCGGCCTCGCGGGCGGCGAGGTGCCGGCGGGTGACGTCGATGCCGATGCCGGCGACACCGATGGGGCGTCCGGTGCCGCCGTGGACGCGGTAGAGGTTGATGGACCAGTGGCGGTCGTCCCGGCTGCGCGGGGTGGCTCCGGTGATCCGCAGGTCGGTGACGGATTCACCGGTCTCCAGCACGCGGCGCAGGGCGTCGGACATCCGGTCGGCCTCGTGCGCCGGGAGGTAGTCGTGCACGGTGCGGCCGCGGTGTTCCTCGACGGCGCCGCCGAAGACGGTCGCGAAGCGGCGGTTGGTGCGCTGCACGGTGAGGTCGGTACCGAAGAGCAGGAAGCCGAAAGGAGATTGACCGAATATCGCCTGTGAGGCCGCCAGATCGGATTCGATGCGTCGCAGCGCGCGCACGTCGACGACGACGCACAGCGCGGCCCGTTCGGCGGTCTCGGTCCGTGTGGGCATCACGTAGATCTCGGCGACGCCGTGCGCGCCGTCGCCGCCGGGGATCCGGAAGGGGATGAGGCCCGTCCATTCCTCGCCGTCGAGGATCTCCGCGACCTTGCGGTGTCCCCCGGCCCGCAGCTCGGGCGGCATGAAGGCGTCGACCGGGTCGCGGCCCACCGCCTGGGCGGGTGTCAGCCCGAACAGTTCCTCGGCGCGCAGGCTCCACTGATCGATGAGCCCGTCCGGGCCGATCGAGAAGGACGCCACCTTTATGTAGTCATATATCGAGCCAGGCGGGCTGCTGTGCCACAGGGCGTCGTGCCACGTCGCCCCGGACACTCGGGCCTGATGTGCCTGCGCAGGTATCTCGCTCACGCGACCGTCCCCTCCAGCTCACCGCAACCGGACCGGCCATGACCGAAGTATTCAGCACCACGGCCCCGGCCCGCATGGCGTTCACGATCACAAAAAGGTCCCGACTGTTTCGAGCCACCTCCGGTGATCGCCGGCCACCCTTCCCCTTGTTACTCACCAGGAAGTGCCAACTCGAACCACACAGTCTTGCCCGACTTCCCGTGCCGGGTCCCCCAACGCTGCGCCGAGACGGACACCAGGTGCAGTCCGCGACCCCCCTCGTCGTCCGGCGTCGCGACCCGTTCGCGGGGTGGATCCGGAAGCGGATCGGAAACCTCCACGAGAAGTGCCGGACTCGCGGGCGCGTCCTCGACGGCCGAATCACGTCGTTCGAGACGGACCCCGATGGGGCCGGAGGCGTAGCGCAGGGAGTTGGTGACCAGCTCGCTGACCAGCAGGACGGTCACGTCGCCGACGGAGTCCAGACCCCAGGCGCGGAGCTTGCCGCGCACGGCGTGACGGGCGGTGCGCACGCTGCCGGGCTCGGCGGGAAAGGCCCACTCGGCGCATTCACCGTCTGTGTCGATCACGCCGATCACTTCCCGGGCCGCGGCGACCCCAGTCGGGTTCAGCAGGGACGATAGGGGGACGAGATGGGATTAATAGCGACATACCCGATATTCAGGGCGTCGTACCACTCCTTCCCCATGCGCCTGCCCGCCGTGGGGCATACGGCCTACAGCCCAAGCCTCACAGACCGCGGACCGGGTCGCCCGGCGAGCCGTCCGCGCGTGCGCCCGCCGGTCCGGGCGTCGGGTCCGGGGTCGAGCGGAGTCGGCGTCCGATCTCCTCGACCGCCGGGCGGTCCTGGTCGAGCCAGTCCACGGAGTCCAGCTCGTCCGGCCGGAGCCAGCGCAGTTCGTCGTGGTCCTCCAGCGGGGCCGGCTCACCGGACAGCAGTCCGGCGGTCCACACGTGCAGGACCAGGTCGGGCCGCAACGGCCACTCCCCCGGGACGCGCTCCAGGGCCTCGGTCTCCACGCCGAGCTCCTCGCGCAGTTCGCGCACCAGGGCCTCGGGGACGGACTCGCCCGGTTCGGCCTTGCCGCCCGGGAGCTCCCACCGGCCGGCCAGCTCGGGCGGCGCGCTGCGGCGGGCGGCCAGCAGGCGCCTGTCACGACAAAGGGCTCCGCCCACGACCACTCGTACAGTCATGGACGGAGCCTATGCCAGTGCGTCGACGGCCCGACGCTCAGTTCCTCGTGGCGGCCTGGCTGCCCTGAGCCACCCGCTCGACCCAGTAGAGCTGCTTGTGTGCTCGGTCGTCGAGACTGTCGATGACCTTCTGGGCCTCGGCCCGGGTGGGGTACCGACCCACCCGGTAGCGGTTGCCGTTGTCGTCCTGACGTATGACCAGCCATGGAAGCAGGGCACCGCTGTCGTTCATCGCGTTTCACCCTCCGCCGATGTACCTGCCCGGGAAACCGCATTGCGCATATGCCCGAGCTTACGCCCGACCTTTACTGAGCGGATACGGTTTTTCACGAAGAGGTACCTCGCAGGCGTACGCATCCGGCCATGCGTACGAGTGCGCCGCGCGAGCCGGTTCAGACCCGGCGCACGACCGGCAGCGGAAGCACCACCGCACCCCCGGCCGCCCCCTCCTTCGCGCCCTTGCGGCAGGCGTCCCCGCAGGTCGCGTCGAGGGAGCAGCAGAGCGAGCAGATCGGCCCGGATTGGACGGGACAATCGGCGACGTCGGGGAGTTCGTACGCCGTCTCGCAGACCGAGCAGGTGTGCGTGGCGGTGATGTCCGGGACCTCGACACCGGGGCCGTTCACGCCGTTGGGCCTGGCCAGGTAGTACGTGCCCTTGGTCGCCCAGGCGATCAACGGGCAGAGCACGAGGGACAGTCCGGCCGCGATGAAGGTGGAGAAGGCCTCGGGGTAGGTCCCGAAGAGCCCGAAGAACGCAAGGATCGAGACGGTCGAGGCGATCACCATCGCGCCGAAACCCGCCGGGTTGACGGCGTACAGATAGGCGCGCTTGAACTCGATGTAGGGCGGGCTGAGTCCGAGCCGCTTGTTGATGACCAGGTCGGCCGCGACGGCGGCGATCCAGGCGATGCCGACGTTGGAGTAGAAGCCCAGCAGCTTGCCGAGCATGGAGAACATGTTCAGCTCCATCAGCGTCAGCGCGATGCCGAGGTTGAGGAAGATGTACCAGACCCGTCCCGGGTGGCGGTGGGTGACGCGGGAGAAGAAGTTCGACCAGGACAGCGAACCGCTGTAGGCGTTGGTGACGTTGATCTTGATCTGGGAGACGATCACGAACAGCGCGGCGGCCGGCAGGGCGAATCCGCCGAGCCAGGGCCGCAGGGCCTCGATCTGCGGGGCGATCGGCTCCAGGGCGTGGGTCGTGCCGACCGCTTCGAGCGCGGCGAAGGCGAGGAACGCGCCGCCGAGCTGCTTGGCCGCGCCGATGATCACCCAGCCGGGGCCGGCGGCGAGCACGGCGAGGTTCCACCGACGGCTGTTGGCCGGGGTCTTGGCAGGCATGAACCGCAGGTAGTCGGCCTGCTCCCCGATCTGCGCGATGAGCGAGAGCGCGATGCCCGTGCCGAAGCCGAAACCGATCCAGGAGAAGCCGGAGCCGGCGCCCTCGGTGCCGCCGAAGTCGGCGAAGGCGCCCCAGGCCCCGGGGGCGTGGAAGGCGAGCACGAGGAAGGGCAGCACGAGCCCGATCAACCAGACGGGCTGGGTCCAGGCCTGGACCTTGGCGAGGGCGCCCATGCCCTTGAAGACGATCGGGATCACGATGAGCGTGGTGATCAGGTACCCGATCTGGAGCGGCAGGCCGACGGCCTGGTGCATGGCCTGGGCCATGATCGAGCCTTCGAGGGCGAAGAAGATGAAGGTGAAGGACGCGTAGATGAGCGAGGTGAGGGTGGATCCGAAGTACCCGAAGCCGGCGCCGCGCGTCACCAGGTCCATGTCCAGGCCGTACGTGGCGCAGGCGCGGGCGATCGGGATGCCGGTGAGGAAGATGACGGTGGCGGCGGCCAGGATCGCGGCGAGTCCGCTGGTGAATCCGTAGGCGAAGACGATGGAGGCGCCGATGGCGAAGTCGGCGAGGTACGCGATCCCGCCGAGCGCCGTGCCGGCGACGGTGCCGGGGCTCCAGCGGCGGAACGCGTGGGGGGCGTAGCGGAGTGAGTAGTCCTCGCGGCTCTCGTCGGCGGCGAGTTTGGCGTAGCTCCGACGGGGCGGCGACTGCGGGGGCGCGGCGGTCTCGGTCATACCGCCGGACGCTAGGGCCGGGATGTGACCCCCCGTCACGCGGCGGCGTTGCCCGGGGGTTACGCCCCGGGCCCTCAGGTCACCGCCCGGTTAACGGTCCGGTACGAGCTGTCCGCCTTCCGGTGTGGCCTCCGGGCCGCCCGTGCGGCGGCGTCGGGCGTCGCCCCCGGCCCGGACGCCGAACCGGCGGGTCACCGCACCGGCAGGTGATAGGCCAGGCGGTAGCGGTCCGCAGGGACCACGACGTCGGCGGTCTCGACGGCCAGCCCGGAGGCGAAGTAGGTGCGGCTCACCACCAGCACCACGTGCCCGGGCACCCCGCCCAGGGAGAGGATCTCCTCCGCGAGGCCGGGCCGCGCCCCGACCTCCTCCACCACGTTGTCCACGACGACGTCGATCGCGGCCATCCGGTCCACCACCCCGGACCCGCCCAACGGGCCCTCCTCCGGCAGCATCACGGGAGTCCGACCGGTGACGGCCAGCGGCTCCCAGGAGGTCGACAGCATCATCGCCTCCCCCGCGTCGCGGAAGACGTACCGGGTGCGCATGACCCGGTCTCCCGGCTCGATGCCCAGCCGCGCCGCGATGTCGGCCGTGGCCTCCGTCTGCTCGCTGCCGGACTCCCACGTGCCGCGGGCACCCGACTCCGCCTGCTCCTGCCGGAAGGGCGTGGAGGCGCCCCCCGTGCGGTAGCCGGAGCGGGCGACCCGCCGGGGCACAAGCTGTTCGCGGACGTACGTACCGGACCCGGACCGGCCCTCGACGAGCCCCTCCGCCATGAGGACCTTGCGCGCCTCCAGCGCCACGGTGTCGGAGACCCCGTACTCCTCGCGGATCCGGGCTTGCGAGGGGAGCCGGGCGTGCGGGGGCAGGGACCCATCGACGATCTTTTGTCGCAGATCCCCGGCGACGCGCAGATAGGCCGGCTGCTCACCGAAAGTCACTGGCCACTCCCATCAGGTTGACAGACAGCTACACCCTGGCAACCGACGGTTGTGCACCGCAAGCAAGGGCCAGAGTTTCACTCGAAGTGATGAAGCCAGGTCACTCAAACCCGTTACCGCGCGTTACACAGAAGCCCTCAGGTCGACTCCCTCGACGGACCTCGCGAATCCTCGGCCCCCGGGTCCGCCAACCAGTCCGGAATGCGTGTCGAAAGCCCGTACGCCCCGCGCAGTCGCTTCTCCGTGTCGACGTCGAGCGACCACACCGCCCGCTCCCAGGCCTCGTCGAATTCGGCCGGCTTCGTCGCCCTCGCCGCGCGCTGCCACTCCTTGCGCGCCGTCTCGACCTCCCTCAGCTGCGCGCCCGCCGCGGCGCCGATCCCGGGCCGCCCCGCGACCCGTCGCAACAGGGCGGCCTGCACGGCGAGCGCCGTGTCGACCTCCCGGGCCCAGGTGCGGCACTCGGGCAGCGCCTCCTCGGGGCCGCCCTCCGGTTGGCTCGCGAAGGCCTTGTCGACCCCGTTCATCGCCCGCAGGAACTCCGCCTGCTCCGGTGTCAGCATCCCGGCATCCTTGCGCAGGCTGCCCCGGTGTTCCTCGCTCGACGTGCCGATGACGCACAGCAGGCGCCGGTCACCCTCGCGCCACAGCGTGCGCGTGGGGACGAAGTAGTACATCTCCGCATAGGCGGGCACCGCCCACGTGTCCATCGCGTAGGCGTCCTGTGCCTCCCAACACGCGTCCGTCGCGGTGGAGTCCAACCAGTCGTCGCCCGGGAAGGGACCGTCGTCCAGGAGGGTCGAGGAGGTCACCTCGGCGTGGTGCGCCTGCGCGCAGTCGACCGCGTGGACGAAGGGCGACTGCTTCAGGAGGTCGCCGTCCGGAACGTTGAAGCAGTCGCCCGGTGCCATGTCGTTCATGGCGGACGGGGTGCCCTCCACGTCGTCGGGCGCGGTCACCGACGAGGCGAGGTGCCGGGAGAAGGACTCCGCGTACTGCTGCGTGACGTACGCCGCGACCACGGTCATCACCACGGACACGACCAGGCCCACGACGGCCAGCGACCTGCCGCGCTCCCGCCTCCTCGCGATCTGTACCAGCGCCACGACGCCGAACACGATGCCCAGCGGCGGCAGACAGAGCAGGCCGACCAGCAGCGAGGCGAGGGCGAAGCCGTTCAGTGCCGGCGGCCCCTGGGGCGGGGGCGGACCCCACAGGGCCTGCGAGGAGGGCGGGGCCCACGGATTGGCCGGACCGGTGGGAGGGTTCGGCGGGGGCGGGTAGGTCACGAGGTGCGGTGCTCCATCACAAGGGCGCGAACGAATGCGCGAATAGTACGCAGCGGGGGGGACCGCCCTGTGGTCGCCCCCGCGGTTCATCGCTCAGCCGTACGGGCCTCCCCGCACGCCCTGCCCCTCCTCAGGGGCGCCCGGTCAGAACTGCAGCGCCCAGGAGTCGATCTTTCCGGTGTCCGCGCCCGCGAGGTCCGCGACGCGGAGCTTCCAGACGCCGTTGGCGACCTCGGAGGAGGCGTTCACGGTGAAGGTCTGGACGATGTTGTCCGCACTGCCGCCGGTGCGGTTGCGCAGGTTGTAGACGGTGCCGTCGGGGGCGACGAGGTCGACCTTCAGGTCACCGACGTAGGTGTGCTTGATGTCCACCGGCACGCTGAGGGTGGCCGGGGCGTTGCCGGAGATCCCGCTGACGGTGATCGGCGACTCGACGGTGGAGTTGTCGTTGATCGCGTAGTCGGTCAGGTTCTCGAAGCGGGTGCCCGGGTTCGGCGGGGTGGTGGAGTTCCCCACGTTCAGCAGGCGGTTCGGGGAGCCGGTGCCGGCGCCGGTGACCACGTTCGGGGTGGCGGCGGCGACCAACCCGGCCGAGACCTGCGCCGGGGTGCTCGTCGGATTCTGCGACAGGTACAGGGCGGCCGCGCCCGCCACGTGCGGTGAGGCCATCGAGGTGCCGGAGATGGTGTTCGTGGCGGTGTCCCCGGTGCCCCACGAGGAGGTGATCGAGGAGCCCGGCGCGAAGAGGTCGAGGAGGGAGCCGTAGTTGGAGTAGCTCGCCTTCGCGTCGGTGTTGGTGGTGGCGCCGACCGTGATCGCCTCGGCGACGCGCGCCGGGGACTTGGTGCTCGCGTCCGCGGACTCGTTGCCCGCCGCGACGGCGTAGGTGATGCCGGCCGCGATCGAGTTGCGGACGGCGGTGTCGAGGGCGGAGTCGGCCCCGCCGCCGAGCGACATGTTGGCCACGGCCGGCTTGACGGCGTTGCGGGTCACCCAGTCGATGCCGGCGACGACCTGGGCCGTGGTGCCCGAGCCCTGGTCGTTGAGGACGCGGACGCCGACGATCTTGGCCTTCTTGGCGACGCCGTACGCCGTGCCGCCGACGGTGCCGGCGACGTGGGTGCCGTGGCCGTGACCGTCCTGCGCGGTGTTGTCGTTGTCGATGGCGTCGTAGCCGTAGGAGGCCCGGCTGCCGAAGTCGGTGTGCGTGATCCGGACGCCGGTGTCGATGATGTACGCCGTGACGCCCTCACCGGCCTTGTCCGGGTACGTGTAGCTGTTGTCGAGCGGCAGCGCGCGCTGGTCGATGCGGTCCAGGCCCCACGACGGCGGGTTGGGCTGGGTGGCCTCGACGGTGAAGGTGCGGTTCTGCACGACGGACTTGACCGCCGGGTCGGCGGCGAGCTTCCTGGCCTGCGCCTCGGAGACCTCGACGGAGTAGCCGTTGAGGGCGGCGCTGTAGGTCCGGTCGATCCTGGCCCCGTACCGCTTGGCGACGGCCTTCCCGCTGTCCGCGGTGGAGCGGGCGGCCGAGTCGTTCAAGGTCACGATGTAGCTGCCGGGGACGGCGCCCGCGGCGCCGGCGTTCTCGATGACGCCCTGGGGGCCGTCCGCCGCCGAGGCGGGTAACGCGGCGGCGGTGCCGAGCACGAGGGCCACGACGGCTGTGGCGCTGATGCCGGCGATCTTCCGGCGGGTGTGACGCATCACGGACATGTGAGGGGTCCTCCTCATGGGTGGTGCGCTGCGGGGGGTGCGGTGCGTGGGTGCGATGCGGTGTGGTGCGGGGGTGCGGTGTGGTGTGGTGTGGTGCGGGTGCGCTGTGGTGCGGGTGCGCTGTGGTGCGGGGGTGGCGGGGCGCACGGAAACAGGACACGGAAAGACATGGCCATGACAAGCCGTCGGGTCCAACGGGCCGTCGCCTCCGAAAGGTTGACCCACCCTCTCGCCATCCCACAAGAGGACAACGGACGCGTAACATCCGTGCCATACAACGGCCATGAAAGAGCAAAGGCGTTCCGCACATGACGCACGCACTGCCTGGTTACGTCTGCCCCGAGGACGGCACCCGTGCCGACGTCCGCACGGCGCCGTGGTGCTGCCCGGTGTGCGCCGGACCCTGGGACCTCGACTTCACACCCGATCCGGCCGGCCCGCTGGAACCGTCGGCCGGACCCAACTCGCTGTGGCGTTACGGCGCCGCGCTCCCCCTGCCGGGAGCGTTCTCCGTATCGCTCGCGGAGGGCAACACTCCGCTCGTTCCGCTCGTGGAGCGGATTCACGCCAAGCTCGACTTTCTGATGCCCACGCTGTCCTTCAAGGACCGGGGCGCGGTGATGCTCGTGGAACTGGCCCGGCGACTGGGGCCGGAGCGCGTCGTCGCCGACAGCAGCGGCAACGCCGGGACGTCCGTCGCGGCCTACTGCGCCCGGGCCGGCTTGAGTTGTGAAGTTTTCGTGCCGGAGGGCACTTCGGAGAAGAAGACCGCGCAGATGCGGGCGCACGGGGCGACCGTCCGGGTGGTGCCGGGCGGCCGCGAGGCCACCGCCGCGGCCGCCCGGGCGGTGGCGGACGAGCCGGGGGTCTTCTACGCGAGCCACGTCTTCAACCCGTACTTCCTCCAGGGGACGAAGACGTACGCGTACGAGGTCTGGGAGGAGCTGGGCGGCCGACTGCCGGAGGCCCTGGTGGTCCCCGTGGGCAACGGCACCCTGCTGCTCGGGGCCGCACTGGCGACCGAGGAACTGGCCCGGCGCGGGGTGCGGCCGCCCGCCCTCGTCGCGGTGCAGGCGCAGGAGGTGTCCCCGCTGGCGGCCGCCTTCCACGCGGGCGCCGAGGAAGCCGCCCCGGTGCCGCAGCGGCCCACCCTGGCCGAGGGGATCGCCATCCCGGCGCCGCCGCGCGCCCGGCAGATCCTGGCGGCGGTCCGCAAGTCCGGCGGGACCTTCGTGACGGTGTCGGAGGACCGGCTGCGGGCGGCCCAGCGGGACCTGGCGGCGCGGGGCCTGTTCGTCGAGCCGACGGCGGCGGCCTGCTGGGCGGCGGTCGCGCCGGGCGCCCCCTCGGACCCGCTCCAGGGCCGCACGGCAGTCGTCCCCCTGTGCGGCGCGGGCGCCAAGACGGGCCTGGCCACCTGACCGGGGGCGGGGGCGGCGGGGCTGCCTGCTGCCGGTACCGGGACGGCCGGGCATCGTGACCTCCGGGCATCGTGACCGCCCGCCGGGCATCGTGACGGAAATTCGCCGGCCGCCGACCGCCCCGGCTGCTGGACTGGCCCCATGAACGACACCCTCGATCCCGCCCGCCGGGCCGCCCAGGTCGCCCGGGCCGCCGCCTTCGCCGGCCTGCACACCCCCGCTTCCCCGCTCGCCCTGGCCAACGCCTGGGACGTGGCCAGTGCCCGGCTCGTCGAGGCGGCCGGCGGGGCCGCCGTCGCCACCACCAGCGCCGGGGTCGCCTGGTCCCTCGGCGCGCCCGACGGGGACGCCCTGGCCCGGGACCGCGTCCTGGACCTCGTCTCCCGGGTGGCCGCGGCCGTGTCCGTACCCGTCACCGCGGACATCGAGGGCGGCTTCGGCGCCGACCCCGCCGGGGTGGCGGAGACCGTCGCCGGGGTACTGGCCGCCGGCGCGGTCGGGATCAACATCGAGGACGGCGACCGCGCGCCCGCCGATCACGCGGAGCGGCTGGCCGCGGCCCGCGCCGCCGCCGAGACCGCAGGGATCCCGCTCTACGTCAACGCCCGCGTGGACACGTACCTCTTCGGCCTCGGGGGGCCGGGCGGCCGCCTCGACGAGACCCTGAGGCGCGCCGCCGCGTACCTGGAGGCCGGCGCCACGGGAATCTTCGTCCCCGGCGTCACCGATCCGGCCACCGTCGCCGAGCTCGCCAAGGGCATCGGCGCCCCGCTCAACGTCCTGGTCGGCCCCGGCGCCCCCTCGGTCGCGGAACTCGGCGCCCTCGGCGTCGCCCGGGTCAGCCTCGGGTCGTGGGTGGCCACGGCGGCGTACGCCGTCGTCCGCCGGGCCGCGGAGGAGATGCTCCGGGAGGGCACGTACACCTCCCTCGCCGGGTCCCTCCCCTACGGCGAGTTGAACGCCCTGCTCAAGGGCTGAACACCGGGCCGGGGCCCGGGGGCGGGGGCGGGTCAGTCGCGCGCGGGCGCTCTCGTGCCGGGGCGGGTCAGCCGCGCGCGGCGCTCTCGTACAGGGCCTTGGCGCGCTCGTCGTACAGCGCCGCCGTGGAGTCCACGTCCGTGTCCCCGCCGCTCAGGACCCCGATCAACCGGCCCGGCTGCCCCGCCCCGCCCCGGTCGGCGATCCAGGGGCTGCCGCTCGTCCCCGTCCAGAAGCCCGCGCAGGCGATGTACAGCATGTCGGGGTCGTCCTCGTCGTGCCGGGTCTGCGTGGTGCAGGAGACGGGCTGGTTCCGCGGGTTGTGCCCGGACTCCGGATAGCCGACGACGGTGACGTCCCGTTCGTAGCCGGAGGTCCAGTCGGCCTTCGGGGCCTCGCTCCGGCCGACCCGGTCCTGGAGGCTGCGCCCTTCCTCGTCCGGCTCGACGGTGAGGAAGGCGAAGTCGACGGTGTCGTCGCCCCACTTACTCCAGCGGTCGTCCACGTGGACCGAGCGGACCTTCCACACCCCGAGCGGCGGGTGGCCCTCGCCGGAGAAGGCGGGGGCGAAGGCGAGCGCGCCGATGGCGAGCCCGTCGTGCGCGACCTGGCCGGGCACCCCGTCCTCGCCGGCGGGGACCACGCAGTGCGCGGCGGTGGCGACGACGTTTCCCTCGGGGCTGTCGACGACGCTCGCCGTGCACCAGTGCTCCCCGTTGGCCGTGAGCACCCCGACGGTGGGGAAGGGGTGCACCGGCCGCTCCTCGAACGGCTTGAGGAAACCGAGGGCGAACACCGCGGCGCACACCGCGGCGATCCCGGCGGCCGCGGCCGCGGACATGCCCTTCGCCCTCGTGCTCATCTCGCCTCGGGCGCGCCCACGCTGGTCGGGGTCGGCGCGGCCATCACCTTGCTGATCCACGCGAGGGAGCCCTCCTTCATGCCGCGTACGTAAGACTTTCCGTTGTGCTCACCATCCTGGATCACCTGGAGCCGGGTGTGCACGGGCCCCTCCCCGTAGGTCTTCATGAACTTCTCGGCGACGGCGCGGCCGCTCTCCTTGGTGCCGATCTGGAAGTTGACGTAGACGTCCGGGCCCCGCTCCTTGATCAGCTTCGCGGCCAGCTTCTCCGGGTTGTTCGCGTCCATGGCCTGCTTGTTCCCCTTCCACAGCGGGGAATCCGGGACCGTGTCCACTCCGCTGGCGATGACCGCCTTGAAGCGGTCGGGGTACTTCAGGACGTGCTTGAGCGCCCCGAAGCCGCCGGAGGAGGAGCCCATGAAGGCCCAGCCGTCGCGGGAGTCGAAGGTGCGGAAATTGGCCCGCGTGAAATCGGGGATGTCCTCGGCCATCCAGGTGCCCATCTTCGGCTGGCCGGGGATGTCCGAGCCGTCGAAGTGGTGTCTGGTGTCCGCGTTGATCACCGGCATGACGAGGATGAAGGGCAGGCTGGTACCGGCCTTCACCCCGTCGCTCACGGCCTGCTGGAGACCGAGGCCGGGGCCGGTCCCCCAGTAGTTCTTGGGATAGCCGCGCCCGCCGGGGAGCGAGATCAGAACCGGGAAGGCGCTCTTGGCGTACCGCGGGTCGTCGTACTCCTTCGGCGCCCACACCCACACGTCGCCCTTGAAGCCCGACTTCGCGCCGGTGAGGGTGGTCTGGGCGATCTGCGTACCGTCCGGCAACCGAGAACTGCGGACGAACGAGGCCTTGGGGCCGGTGGGCATGCGCACGCCCGGCGTGACGTCCCCGGTGGCCGCGGCCGGCTCGTGGGAGGCACCGAAGGACACCGGGTCCCCTATGTCCGAGAAGGCGCCGAACGCGTAGACCGCCGCGCCGCCCCCCGCGAGGGCCACGGCGAGGGCGCCGCCGATCAGGGCCAGGCGCCTCCCGGGACGGGGGCGTCCGTCGGTCGCGAGCTGCCGTCCCTCGGTCGAATGGTCGGCGTCACGTTGTTGTTCTTGCAGCACGGCTTCTTTTCCCGTTCCTTCTCCTGCGCTCACATCGAGCGCGGGTCGGACCGACAGGTCCCCCTCTTGCACACCTGTCAGAGTTGTGAACGACGTGATGGGTTGCCTGGGAGCGGGGCGACGTGGCGCGCGCCACCCGGACCGGTGTGCGGACCGCTCGGGCGCGGGTGTCGGGGCGGGTGGGTTGTGAGACCGGCGTTCGGGCGGGGCGTCGGGGCGGGGGCATCGGGACACGGGCGGTGGTGGCGGTGGCGGTGGCGGTCGGGACGGATCACCCGGCTTCGGGCTTCGGCCCCTTCAACACCTTGCTGATCCATTCCAGCGAGCCTTCCTTCATGCCGCGCACGTAGTGCCAGCCGTTGTGCTCGCCGTTCTGGATGTCACGGATGGTGATCTTGACGGGGCCCTTGCCGTACTCCCGCTGGAACTGGAGCATCCGATCCTTGCCCGTCTCCTTCGTCCCGACCTGGAAGTTGATGTAGACCTCCGGGCCGTTGGCGTCGATCAGCTTCTTGGCGAGCTTCTCGGGATTGTTCGCGTCCATCTCCGCCTGGTGACCCTTCCAGAGCGGGGAGTCGGGAACGATCTCGCCACCACTGGCGATCACGGCTTTGAACCTGTCCGGGTGCTCGAGGACCTGCTTCATCCCGACGAACGCACCGGAGGAGGAGCCCATGAAGGCCCAGCCGTCGCGGGACTTGTACGTACGGAAATTGGCGCGGGCGAAGTCCGGTATGTCCTCGGCGAGCCACGTGCCCATCTTGGGGCGACCCGGGATGTCAGCGCCGTCGTAGTAGTACGTGTTGTCCGGGTTGAGCACGGGCATGACCAGGATGAACGGCAGGCTGGTGCCGGCCCGGACGCCCTCGCTGACGGCCTTCTGCAGGCCCAGACTGCGGTCGGCCCAGTAGTTCGCCGGGAAGCCGTTGCCCCCGGGGAGCGCGATGAGCACCGGGAAGGCGCTCTTCTCGTACTTCTTCTCGCCGTACTCCTTCGGCGTCCACACCCACACGTCCCCGTCGAAGCCGGACTTGGCGCCGGCGAGGCGGGTCTTGGCGATGATCGTGCCGTCGTCGAGCTTGGCGGTCTGCTTGAAGTCCGACTTCGGCCCGGCGGGCAGCGACACGTCCGGATCGCCGGTCGGCTGCGCTGGGGCCGCCGGGGAACCGCCCGGCTTCGGGTCGTCGGACGCCACCGCCGCCGGGACGTCCCTGTCGAAGCTCACACTCTCCCCGTTGCCGGAGAACCACTCGTTCTTCCACGCGGCGAACCCCCCGGCGCCGAGCAGCACCGCGAGGACCAGGGGCACGCCGACCCCCAGGGCACGCCGGGAACGCCTGGGCCCGCGCGGCTCGGACGACGGCCGATCCCCCTCGGGCAGCGGATACGACCGATCCGGCTCGTACGGCTGCTCATCAGGCCGCGGGCGCTGCGGGTACTGGTGCACGGACTTCGCTCCGAACGGTCATGACTGCCCCGGCGGGACAGAACGGCTGGGCATCCCTTCAGTCCTGATGTACGAACCTCGTCGGGAGTTCCAAACCAGACGAAAACATGACCGGGATCACCGCGTGACGGGCCCCGGAACCACGGAGCGAGCCGCCGAAGAACGGCGAGGGACGATCTCCCCCGTGCACTCCGCGAGTCGGGCGGCTCCACCACGGCTGCCCATGATCGTCGCCGACCTCCCGGATCAGCGTGAGGAGCACCATTGACCTCCGGCATGAGCCGCCGGCCGCTACCGTGAAGCCATGACCGCACTTCCCGACTGGATGCGCCCGCCGCGCGCGGAAGGCTGGTTCGCGGAGGACCTCGACCGCCTCCCCGAGGCGCCCCGCCACACCGAGCTGATCGACGGAGCCCTCGTCTTCATGCTGTCGCCCCAGAGGTGGTGGCATGGCCACCTCGTCACGATGCTCACGGTCGCACTCATGGAGCAGGTGCCCGCCGACACCAGAGTCGGCCGCGAGATGACCATCAAGCTCGACCCGCGCAACCGTCCCGAACCGGACCTGCTGGTGACGACGGCCGACTTCGACGGTGACCGCACCTGGTTCGCACCGGAAGACGTCCGGCTCGTCATCGAGGTCGTCTCCCCCGAGTCCGCCCACCGCGATCGCACGGTAAAGCTCCGCAAGTACGCGGAGGCCGGCATCCCGCACTACTGGTGCATCGAGGACGAGGACGGCGCACCCGGCGTCCACGTCTACGAACTCGACGAACCCACCGGCGCCTACGCCCCCGCCGGCATCTTCCGGGGCACCCTCCAGCGCCCGGTCCCCTTCGAGGTCAACCTGGACCTCGACAAACTCACGCCGCCCCGAAGCAGCTGAAACACCGGCACGGGAACGCAACGGGGCCGGACTCTCCGGAGTCCGCCCCTTTTGCCCTGCCGGAGCGACATCCCAGCACCGCCCGCACTGCACGAGCGATCAGTACTGGTACCGAGCCGCGAGCACCACGATCTCCTTGTCCGTCACCAGGTAGACAAGGCGGTGCTCATCGTCGATCCGTCGCGACCAAGCCCCCGGCAAGTGGTACTTCAGCGGCTCGGGCTTGCCGATGCCCGAGAACGGGTCACGCCTGACGTCCTCGATGAGCTTGTTGATCCGGGCGAGAATCTTGCGGTCGTTCTTGAGCCAGGACGTGTAGTCCTCCCAGCCTTGATCCTCGAAGACAAGCCTCACGCGGCACCCGCACCCGCGTCCGCCGAGTCCGGATCGATCAGCTCGCGCTCCGCCACGTTGGTGTGGGCCAGGGCGTTCTCGTATGCCTTGAGCAGCCGCCGGGCGTTCGCCGGGGAGCGCAGCAGGTACGAGCCCTCGCGCAGCGCCGCATAGTCCTCGGCCGACACAAGCACGGCATTGCCGTGCTTGGAGACGATCTCGATGGCCTCGTGGTTCTCGTTGACCTTTTTGATCAGCGGAAAGAGTCCCTTGCGGGCTTCGCTCGCGGTTATCGACACGACCTGACACCTTCCACTCAGTGGTACCTAATAACGTACCAGTGGTGGAGCCCCTCGTGCGGGTCGACCGAGCCACGAGACATCCCTGCGGCGCTAGCCGCTTCAGCCGAGCCCCCCACCTACAGAAACGCGGTTCCCGGCGCTGTCATCCAGCACCAATCCAGCACAGTGAGTTCATCCAGCACGCGCGGGGCGCCACCAGAGATTCCAGCCGTTGTGTACACATGGGACACTCGGTACGCTTGTGCGCATGACGCAGCCGCTGCCCATAGAGTCCATCCGCGACGTGCGCGCCCACCTGGCGGAGGTCGTGGAGCGCGCCGACCGCGACGACGTACCCACGGTTATCACGCGCCGGGGCAAGGAGGTCGCCGCGGTCGTCTCCATCGAGGTGCTGCGCAAGTACCAGGAGTGGGAAGAGCGCGAGATCAACCGGATCATCGACGAGCGCATGGCCAACCCCGCGCCCGGCATCCCGATCGAGGACATCATGAGGGAGACGCTGGCACGCAGTGAGTGAGCGCAGCGTGAGTGAGTACCGAACCGTCTTCCGCCCCGAGGCGCAGGCCGAGCTTCGGAAGATCCCCCGCGACATGGCGCTGCGCATCCTGGCCAAGCTGACCGAGCTGGAGACCGATCCCATCGGCTTCAACACCACCGCACTCGCGTCCCAGCCCGAACGGCGCCGCCTGCGCGTCGGTGACTACCGCGTCGTCTACACACTCGACAACGGAGAACTGGTGATCTGGGTCGTTCATGTGGGACACCGGTCCACCGTTTACGCAACCTGACTACCGCTGACCCGCCGTCAGAATATCCAGCACCCATCCAGCCCAAGCGACGACGAAGGGGTCGGACTCGACTGAGCCCGACCCCTTCTGACCTGCATGTGTGCCACGTCAGCGACGTGGTGTTATTTCATCCGCTCGGACGTTGAAGCGGAATGCCTGAACCCCGATCCTGACCTGCGACGGAGCCCCACCCAGGGCTCTGACCAGCCATTTCTCCGTTGGCCTGCGTTGGCTCTCGCTGACTGTTTACGAGTGTCCTGCGGACTGGCTGCGGACTGGCCGGGGGCGCCGAGGCAGAGAAATCCATGGCGCATCGGGCGAACCTGCAACGAGACTGCACTGGTGAGCGACCGCTACCCCTGCCCCTGCTGCGGACACCGCGTGCTCGACGCCCTGCCCGGCTCTTACGAGATCTGCCCCGTCTGCTTCTGGGAGGACGACGGGGTCCAGTTCCGCTGGCCGACCATGGACGGCGGAGCGAACAAGGTCTCCCTGATCGAGGCCCAGCGCAACTACCAGGACTTCGGCGCCTGCGACCAGCACGGCCGCCAGTACGTCCGCCCTCCGGCCGAGGACGAGCCGCTCGACCCCGCCTGGCGCCCCATCGACCTGACACGCGACTCCTTCGAGGACTGGGAAGCCGAGGACCGCGCCCCGTGGCCCGACGACCGCTCGGTGCTCTGCTGGTGGCTGCCCATCTTTTGGCGCCGGGACCACTCCGCGTCATGACCTCCCACATCGAGACACTCGTCCAGCAGCTCGACGACTCGACCGGCCCGTCGTACGACGCCCGCGCGGAACTGATTGGCATCGGCTCCGACGCCCGCCATCCCCGCCATCATCGAAGGACTGCCTTCTCTCGGCGGCTTCGGCCAGCTGACCGCCATCGAGGTCTTCGAAGAGGTGGCGGACCCGCGCTGCGGCCCCGCCCTGATCGCCCTCCTGGATAGCGACGACTCCACCGTCCGGGAATGGGCGGCGATGGCCCTGGCGAGCCTGAAGATCGACGGCGCCGTCGAGCCCGTATGCCTCGCCTATCGCGCCTGCCTGGAACGGGCGACGCCACCGGCTGGCCTTCGACCCACTTCACCGAGATCATCAACGACCTGGCCGACCACGCCCAGGTGATCCTCTACTCCCAGTTTTGGCGGGTGGACGCCAGCCGCGCGTACGGCATCTCCGGCACCGGCCTGGACTGGGAACTCGACTGGACCGCACCCTGGGAACACCTGGTCGAGGAGTCTCGCACCTGGTCCCTACTGGAAGCCTCCGAAACTCCCACCGGCAGCAACATCTTCGTCGCCCCCACCTGGATCGACCGTACCGACCTCTACCCGGAAAGGTGACCGATGCCGTCCCAGCACCCCGAGGAAGTCGGCTACGGCCATGTGGTCGAGAGCTACGTGACGAGGATGTACGGCGGCCTCCCGCGCTATCTCGTACTGAATGGCGGACGGTTCCTGGGCCCCCGGTGGTGGCGCACCACCCGCTTCACCCGACACCTACTCAGTGACGCCGCCGCGATCACCGACGAGGAACTGGAAGCCCTCCTCGGGTACGAATGGCGCTCGCGTCTCACCGCCGGCTGGCTGATCGGCGTCGACCGCCGCGAACGGTTCCGGGCACGCATCGGCGACCTGCTCCTGGCCAGCGAGGTCTGCTACTCCGGCGGTGCCTACTGCTTCGCCCTGGCCCGCTTCGGCACGCACGCGGACGCCGAGATCCTCACCGCTTACCTCGACTGCTACCTCCCTCGCACCGACCTCCACTACGACCAGCCCGCCGCCCTAGGCGCCCTCCTCCGCCTCGACGCCCTCCTCGGTACCCGCCATGCCGACCGATTCACGGAGCCCGACGGCCTCTGGGACGAGTGGGTCAAGGGCGTGGGACGCCTCGGCTACCCCAGCCACATCCCCGCCGAACAGCGCCGCTGGATGGACCTCCAATGCGAGTTCGCCAACGGCTGGCTACGCCTGTAGGTCGCGGTGCAATCACTGTCCCCAGGCCCCCCTGTTCCCACCAGGTAAGGGCGTGAACAAGCCAAACGCCCACCGGAAAGCCGGTTCTGCCCGACGATGGAAATGCGGAAGACCGCCGACACTCGGAGACAGGGGGAACCATGCGCATCGATGTGCGGGTGGAGGCCGAGGCAGACGAGCTGCGTTCACTGCACCAGTGGCTGGGGGCAGACAGAGAGATCCGCAGGTCGTCCTCCTTGACGCTCCAGGAGCAGCTCCCCGAGCCAGGGCACATGGGCGGTCTGCTGGACGTCATCCAACTGGTGACTGACAACGGATGGAGCGCTGCCTCCTTCGTGGTGGCACTGGCCGCCTGGAAGCGAACCAGGCCCCAGGACCCGCGGATCGAGATCAGGCGGGGTGACACCGTGATCGTTCTTACCCAGGGCAGCGATGCCGAGATCGAGCGTGTCGTTCGTGCCCTTGAGGCCTCGACCGAGGATGAGGCACCTGGGACATGAGCGTGTTGCCCGACCCCGGCGCGACCCGAGCCGTGCTGATCGGCACCAGCCACTACGACCACCTGGAGTCGCTGCCGGCTGTGTCCAACAACCTGACCGCTCTGGCCGAGGCGCTGACCGGACCCACCTCTTGGGCCCTGCCGCAGGAGCATTGCACGATCCTCTCCAACCCCACGACCGCAGAGATGACCATGGCCGCAGTGCGAGCCGCAGCCGAGCAAGCGCGCGACACCGTGCTGATCTACTTCGCCGGTCATGGGCTGGTCGACCCCGAAGGGGACCTCTATCTGGCCATGCCGCAGTCCAAGCAGCAACGCGTGGAGACCGGACTGCCCTATCGCTGGATACGGCAGGCTCTCCTGAACAGCCGGGCCGATCGATGTGTCGTTGTCCTCGACTGCTGCTATAGCGGTCTGGCCCTCGGGACGATGGGTAGCCCATCAGATCTGGCCGATCAAGCGGCCGTGGAGGGAACATTCCTGCTGGCCGCTGCTGCAGAAACACGCCAAGCACTCGCCCCGCCGGACGAGACCTTCACCGCGTTCACCGGCGAGCTCCTCGACACGCTTCAGACGGGCATCCCCAATGGGCCTGAGCTGATCGACTTTGGAGCGCTGTACCGGCACTTGCGCATCAGGCTGGCGGCTAAGGGGCGCCCTGACCCACAGGCGAGAGACAGGAACACTGGGGCCCGACTCGCTCTCGGCCGCAACCTGGCCTGCCTGCCGACAACCGTGACCACCCCATCTACTGACGGGGAGCCAGCCGCAGGGCGCTCCTGGCCGAGTCCCTCGGGAATCCGCACTGTCAGGGGTTTCTTCAAGTCGTTGGCCGATGTTCGTGTGACAAGCGGTCTCACCCATCAGATGGTTAGCCAACGTTCGGGTGGACGCATCTCGCCCGGTACCGTCAGCCGGCTCTTGAACCGCGAGAGCCTTCCCAAGACCTGGCACACCACAGCGTCGTATCTGTCCGCCTGTGGCGTGCCAGATCAGCAGGTCGCTGAGTGGCATGCCGTCTGGACGCGGTTGCTAACGGATACGACGACCGACGCCGCGCCGCACACCGTCCCGCAACCGCGCCAGCACCAGAAGCCGACCACGTTGCAGCGGTTGACCGGAAGAGTGTCTCGGCGAAACGGTCGCAGTCGAGATCACCGTTCAGGGAGTAGCTGAGGCAGTCGGAGACGCCTGCTGCGGAGCCGGAACAGATACCTCTCTGTCATCACCGAAGACCGTGTTCCAGGCAGCAATAGCCAGCAACACCGCCGCAATCACAAGGCCAGCCGCAGGCTTCTTCACGTGCTTGGCGGCCGGCGGCCGCACCCAGTGTCCTGCCCGGTAGTAGGGCTTGTCGCTCTTCTGCGCCACCGCGCTCTCCCCCCGACAACGCTGCCTTCCGTTCCCTCGAGAGTTTCGCAGCGTCCGTCCTGAGGAGAGGGCAAACGGCTACTTCCGGCTGATTCTGGTCCCTGCAAAATCAAGCGCTCCTCTGCCCGCCGGCGTACGCACTGGGCACGGTCCAAGATCCACGGCAAGTAGGCGGACTCACGTTCACCCATCCACCACGAGGGCATCCGCCGAGACGTACACCGCCTCAGGGACCCGACGAAAGACGATGAGGGGAACCTTCAGCAGGCCGCCCTCAAGGCGCTGGCAAGCCACCCCAACTGCGGCTTCCATCTTCGGATGGTCCGCAAGCCACTCGGGCCTCGGTCAGCCGTACAGTCGTGGCGAACCTGTCGAGTGCAAGGCGGTAGTGGATGCTCTTCCTGAAGGAGTAACGCAAGTAGCGGTGGAAGGACAGACGCACAGGGCCAATCGGATGAGACCCGCCCTATGATCCTGCCGTGTCGGGGAATCCAGCAGAGCACCACTACGCCCACGCCGCTGTGCGGCACTACAACGACGCCGTCTACCTCCACGACGGCAACCGCCTGCCCAATGCCGATCATCATTTCGGCTTCGCGGTGGAGTGTGCCCTCAAAAGCATGGTCCTGCGCTTCACGCCAGCCACCATGAACCCTAGAAGGCCGAACAAGCCTCCGGCCACACGCCCCTGGGTCGCGGATCCGGTCACGGGTAAGGCTGTCCACGCTGTACGGGCTGCTCTTCCATTACATGGGCAACCACAGCAGCAACCGTGCGGAGCGCTTCCGTCGCCTCACCGGCGGCTGGGAGGCCGACGCCGACGGGCGCCGCCACCTCCCTCCCGCGCTCCTAAGCGGTGACGAGCAGTACCAGGCCGAGCAGTTCGCGCTCATCGCCGGCCCTTACATGGGTGCCAACTACCGCAAGGACAACACGTACACCTGGCTGCCGAACCACCTCATGGACGGAGTCGAGCAGGTGAGCCCGCGCAGCTTCCTCAGCGCGCTGGGCAAGGCTGTCTCGGAGGCCCGTGGCAAATACGCCGGCCACGAGTACGCCATCCACCATGAGGGCATCCGCCGGGGTGTCCAGACTGCCTCGGAGACCCGTGTACGGGAAGTCGGTGAGGATATGCCGTGGGTGCGTCTGGCGGTCGACCCACTCGCCGGCCGGCAGGTACCTATCGACCAGGAAGCTGTCCTGGAGCTGTGGCAGGAGGTCAGCTTGACCGACACCCTGCTCAAGGAAGCAGAGCGATACGAGACCCAGGACGAGGACACCCTCGTCCGCACCGGTCCTCGCCACCCCGACGACCCGAGCCGCCTCATCGAAGAGCTGATCACCCTAGGCGTTATGCGCCGCCGCCGCGACAACCGCATCGACCTGCCCGACGTATATCGCATCGCCTTCAATATTGGACGCAAGGGCGGCGTGCCACGCGTCGCGGGCTAAGTGGCGCGGGAAGTGGCACTGAGGCACCTCCGGCATCGGGCGTCAGGGAAGTCGGCCTTCGAACGACCCCACACCGGAAGCGACGGATCAGGTTCCCGCCCTACGGGATCACGAAGTCGAACTCGGCAAGCAATTGGCGCGTGGTAAGAACTTCGAGACCGCGTTCGCGAGATCGATTTGAGCAATGCTCAAGACCTGTGGATCGGCCTCGGGAGGGTGCCTTGCGGAACACGGAGGGCGTACCTTCCCGAGTGATCGACTTCTGGTCATCGAGTAGGCCCGCGTTGGCGCGCGGGTCGGGAAGGCACGCCCCGTGCTGAGCGTAGTCAACGAAGACGGAACCACCGAGACCGGCTCCCTGATGGACGACATCGTCCGCGAGGGCGCGAGGCGGATGCTCGCCGCGGCCCTGGAGGCCGAAGTCGACCAGTACATAGCCGAGTTGGCTGACCAGCGCGATGAAGCCGGCCGTCGGCTGGTGGTCCGCAACGGACACCACGCCGAGCGCACCGTCACCACGGCCGCCGGCGCGATCCCGGTCAAGGCGCCGCGTGTCAACGACAAGCGTGTCGACGCCGCCACGGGTGAGCGCGAGCGGTTCTCGTCGCAGATCCTGGCCCCGTGGTGTCGGAAGTCCCCGAAGATCAGCGAGGTCCTCCCCCTGCTCTACCTGCACGGACTGTCCTCCGGCGACTTCGTACCCGCAATGGAGCAGTTCCTGGGCAGCTCGGCCGGGCTCTCGCCGGCCACCGTGACGCGTCTGACGAAGCAGTGGCAGCACGATCACGCCGCCTTCCAGGCCCGCGACCTGTCGGAATCCGACTACGTCTACGTGTGGGCCGACGGCGTCCACCCCAAGGTCCGCCTCGGGCAGGCCCGCTCCTGCGTCCTGGTCCTCATGGGCGTGCGCGCCGACGGCCGCAAGGAACTCATCGCGCTCGCCGAGGGGATGCGCGAGTCCACCGAGTCCTGGGCCGACCTGCTGCGCGACTGTCGGCGGCGCGGCATGCGCGATCCGGAGCTCGTCGTCGGCGACGGCGCGATGGGCCTGTGGCGGGCGCTCGCGGAGGTGTTTCCGCAGGCCAGGCACCAGAGGTGCTGGGTTCACAAAACGCGCAACGTGGTCAACGCCCTGCCGAAGTCGGCCCAGCCCGGAGCCAAGAAGGCCCTACAAGAGATCTGCAACGCCGAGGACCGTGACCACGCCGAGAAGGCCGTCAAGGAGTTTGAGCGCGCCTATGGCACGAAGTGGCCGAAGGCAGTGAAGAAGGTCACCGACGAGGTCGACGAGCTCCTGGCGTTCTACGACTTCCCCGCCGAACACTGGGTGCACCTGAGAACGACAAATCCGATCGAGTCAACTTTCTCGACCGTGAAGCTTCGGACCAAGGTCACCCGCGGCGCGGGCAGCCCGGCCGCCGCGCTGGCGATGGTGTTCAAGCTCGCCGAGTCCGCCCAGGCCCGCTGGCGCGCGGTCACCGCACCCCACCTCGTTACCCTCGTCCGCGCCGGAGCCCGCTTCGAGCGCGGCGTCCTGGTCGAGCGTGAACAGGTCGTCGCGGCATGAGCGGCCGTGGTGGCCGCCCGCTGCTGTTCCTGGACGTCGACGGGCCGCTTCTGCCGTTCGGGGACGGCCTGCAGTACGAGTCGTCGGGCACCGCATCGGACTCGCACTTGGCGCGACTCGACCCGCAGGTCGGGCCGCGACTCGCGGCTCTGCCGTGTGACCTGGTCTGGGCCACGACCTGGGAAGAGGAGGCGAATGCCGAGATCGCGCCGCGGCTCGGCCTGCCGCAGCTGCCGGTCGTGAACTGGCCGGAGCCCTCCGCGGCCCATGAACGCGAGGACCAGTGGTTCGGGCTCCACTGGAAGACCCGAACCCTGGTGGTGTGGGCGGACGGACGCCCGTTCGCCTGGGTCGACGACGAGATCACCGACGCCGATCGGGAGTGGGTGTCCACCCACCACCCCGCGCCAGCCCTCCTCCATCGCGTCGCGTCGTCCCGCGGTCTCACTGATACGGCAGCTGTAGATAGATCTGCTGATGCTCGTCGGTGCTGGTCAGCGGCTTGATGGGGGTGGCTGCGGGCATGAGGGCGGCCGCCTTGATCATGATGTGGTATGACACAACATCAGAACGAGACG
>NZ_JAPNLK010000104.1 GCF_026627505.1 Streptomyces sp. H27-H5
TGAACCAGTTCAAGATCCGGTTCGGCGACCGGCTCCCTCTCTGATCATCATCAACTGACAGTAACCACGGCAGGAACCAGGACCACGGAGCAAAACACCGATCACACACAACCCAATTGACATCCCCTTCGCGTGCAGCAGGATGGGCCTGAGCTGGTCGCCGAGCGTCCCGAGCTCCTTGTTCACCTCGATGAAGGACGCGCCGCCGTCCTTCATCGCCGCTTGCGAGATGTGAAGGTAGACGCCCACGGCGAGACCGAGCTTGGCGGACTTGAGGGCGAACTCCTTGCGGCACTTCGGCCGCTCCAGCAGCGGCAACTGCCGACACTTCGAGTACTGCTCCACCCGGGCGGCTATCTCCAGCAGCGAGGGATCCCGCTCGGCCGCCACGGCCGAGCCAGCGCCCGCCCCCACGGTCAGGCACACGACCGTAAGCAGGGTGAAAATCTTCTGTTTGACGTGCTGATACATGCGTTCCTCACGGTGCGGACCCGCGAAGGGCCCGCTCCCCCTGGCAGCAACTGCCTTGTGTTACTTGCGCGTAGCGCGCGTGGTCACGACAAACCGTAAGCCGTTACCGAAGGTCATGATCATTTCGCTATGGCTCGCACTGACACGAGATAGAGCCGACCGGGCCCTGCACGCACCGGGGCCTCTACTTCCAGAATCCGCGAACCGCCGTTCCGTCTTTGACCTTTTCCAGGCCGCCGGCACCGAGCTGCTGACCCTGCCCTATCGGGAGCGTCGCCGAAGGTTGGAGGTGCTGTTCGCGGCCCGCGGCCTGAGTGCGTCGTGGACGTTGTGCCCGATGACCACCGACCTCGCCAAGGCCAGGAAATGGTTGGAGTCCTAGACGGACGTATCCGGCGTCGAGGGAATCTTGATCAAGAGCATGAGCCAGCGCTACCTGCCCACCATCGCGGTTGGACGAAGATCCGTCGTCGGGACCACCGAAGCGATCATCGGTGCCGTCACCGGTAGCCTCACCCACCCCCAACTCCTCGTTCTCGGGCGCCGCGACGGCAGCGGACGGCTGCGCACGGTCGGTCGCACCGCGCCCCTGCGGCCCGGACCAGGCGAGCCAGGTCGCCGAGCGTCTGACGGCGGCGGCGCCTGACCATCCGTGGATCGATGCACGGTTCTCGGCGGCGCGGGGCTCCCGCGACGTCCTGGACATCGTTCTTGTCGACCCGAGCCTGGTGGCGGAGATCAGCGCCGACACCGCCATCGACCGCGGAGTCGTCCACCGACCCCCTTTGCGCTTCCGGCGTCTGCGCCTGGATGTGACAGCGGAGGATGTTCCCCTGTTCGGGAAAGCGGCACACGGAGGCAGAGCCACGGGATGAGGTGCTCACAGCACCGGCCCCGGTTGACACTGCACCATCGGTCACGGTCTGCATCCGCTGGGCTCGTTTCAGGCCGGCGATTCTTGTCCGGCGGCTTCGGTGCTCGGTGATGCCGTGATCCGCCGGCTCGCTCGCGAGCAGGAGCGCGGCGAAGCGAGGCGGTGGATTCTGCGGTCCAGGGCGTCGGCCAGGCGCCGGCGTTCCCGGCCCCGGATGGCGGCGAGCGTGTGCGGTGTGGTTTCCAGCCGGGCGGCCAAGAAGCTGGTCGGCCATCCTCGTTGCGGCCAGCGGTCCCCGATCGCCGACGAGATCGACGTCCAAGCAACAGCCACTACCCTGGCCCGAGCCGCATATACGTGTGCAAAATTCGGGGTCAAGGTCCCTGACGGGTACGACGGTCTCCTGCACACCTGGCCCGCCACGGCGGACGCCATCCCCTTCAAGAGGACTTCCGCCCCGTCATCAGGGCCTCCACGGGGTAGCCGCTGGTCGCCGCCGGGTCCGACGCGGGGCGGGAACTGGTGAAGTAGTCCGCATCCTTCGGGCGGTCGGCGGTGGGGGTGGGGCGGGGGCCCGGCACCAGGTGCGGTATGTACTTGGAACAGTGGATGTAAGCCTCTTCAACGCTGAGGTGGACCCACATTTCGGGGCCGCGCCCCGGAGCGATGTCGGTGGGCAGGCCGGGGTGCGATGCGCGGAGTTCGGCATCGGCGTAAAGGTGGGCGACGCCGTTGACGTGCAGGCCGACGTGATGGTGAGTGAAGTCGACGAACAGCATGCCGAGGTGCGGGTTTTCCATCACGTTGCCGGCGCTGGCGAGCACCCCATTTCCCCGGAACTCAGGGTAGGCAAGAGTGCGCTCGTCCAGTACGTGCACGAAACCGGGTGGGCCCGCCCGGAAACTGGCGTCGCATTCCCCGTGCGAGTCGGCGGTGGCCAGGAAAACCATGCTCTGGCACCCGATGAACTCCCGCATCTCGGCGGTGAGGCACGGGCGCACCTGCTGGTCGTAGAAGCGGGTGGCGCGGTCGGCGCTGCCCAGATGCTGTTGCAGCCGGCGTTCGCCCGCTGATCCGAACGACTGTGGGGGCAAGGGCATGGGATGTTCTCCTGGCAGGATCAGATGGCAAGAGGGGAGCTCATGGAGCGGACAGCACGGGGGTCTCGAACGGGTCATGGTGGATGCGGTCGGGCAGGGTGCCGTGCAGCGTGAGTGTCTCGCTGGCGGAGACCACCATCGGGGCCGGTCCGCTGAGATAGACGTCGTGCTGGTACCACGGGCCGTACTCGGCCAGAACCTCCGGCAGGGATCCCCGGATGCCGGGGATGTACTCGTGGGAGACGGCGCCCCTGATCGTCAGCCAGTGGTACTGCTGCGCCATGCGGAGCATGTCATCGACTCCGTACAGCTCGGCTCCGGTACGGGCTCCGAGGAACAAGTCGACCTTGTGTCGTCCGCCACGACACGCCACCTCCTCGACGATCGCGCGGATCGGTGCGAGACCGGTGCCGCCCGCCACGCAGAGCAGGTCGCTGTGTACGGCTGCATCCAGCACCATGTCGCCCATCGGTGAGCCGAGTTGAAGGACGTCCCCCACGGCAGAACGGTGTACGAGTGCGTCGCTGACAGAGCCGCCCGTCACCGCACGTACGTGGAAGGTGAGGGTGCCGTCCCGACGGGGGGCGTTGGCGGGAGAGTAGTACCGCCACTGCTTGGGCCACCACGGCGTCTCAAGGCTGACGTACTGTCCGGCGGCATACGGGTACGGCATGTGGGGGCGTACGGTGACCTCGCCGATGCCGTGTCCGCGCAGAACCTTGTGCACCACTGTGGCGGGCCAGACGGCGGGTCGCTGCGCCTCGTCCTGCTCGGCGGCGCTGATCATGACGTCGGCGACCACACCGTATGCCTTGGTCCAGGCTGCGGCGATGTCCTCGGTCCAGGCGGGACCGGCGTAGCGGGCCAGAGAAGCGAGGAGGCATTCCCCCACGGCGGGAAAGTGCGCGCTGAGGGTGCCGAACTTGCGATGATCGCGGCCAAGGTGGCCGCAGAAACGGACCAGGCTCTCCGGGTCGTCGACCAGGTCCACGATGCGCAGCAGTGCGCGGAGCAGACGGCCGCGCTGGGCGTCCATTCCCGGGGGGAACATCGGACGGACCTCGGGGTAGCGGGCGAAGAGGATTGCGTAGAAGTAGACCGTCATGTCGGCGGCGAGCGGTTCGACGACGGAGACGGAACTCCGTATGAGTGCTATCTCGTGGGCCGAGAGCGGCGGCTCGGCGCTGGTCGAGGGCGGGGCGGCAGTCGCATGGGGGACGGGCTCCTGCGGGTGCGATTGAGTGGGTGGGTTTGTCGGGCGTCCGATCCGGAACCTCAAGAGACCAGTGATCCTCCCGTCGGTGTGCGACGTGGACGCGAGCGTCCGGTCGCAGGGCCGTTCATGAGGCCGGAGCCTTGCGGCATGCCGTAGGCAGAGCCCTCACCCGATCTGCCTCTCCCGAGGATGGCAATCGTGACGGCTACGGGGGCGGGCATGAGTCCTCCTGGTGGAGACGGGTAGCTAAATGGATCAAACGGTTCCGGAGGCTACATCATCGTCGTGGTGACTCAGAAGTAGTGAGGAGCACCACGGCTGGCGCGGCCGACTCCACGCTCGGCGATACCGCCTCGAAAGACAGTTGGCGCAAGACGCCGGATTCCCTGTATGAGCCCGATGGGGAGCTTGTTCGTGCACAGAGACCCGAAGAAAGCCCCCTGTCAGGCTCCCTGACCCTGCCCTCGATGTGGGCTGCCAATCGCCCCGGTGCCTGTGGGTACGCCGCCTTCCCGTCAGCAGCCCCGTCACGGCGCCGACGAACCGGTATTCCGGCGGAGGGACACTGCTGGGCCGAACCAGTGACTGGGCCCATCGGTACTCACACCCTACGGACCGCTGTACCCGGCGATGGCGCTGTTGTCGGCGAGCGCGAATCTGGTCCGCTGGCGGACAGCCGCTAAACAGACGCAGTGAAGCTCGGAAAGACGGCTGCCGAGCTGGGACTTCCCCTTCGGCGCACAGCCACCTACGCCGCCTCCTAATCGGGAACCGCAAAGACCTCTGAGCGGGTCTACGCGAGCACGCCGAGCGCATCGAGACAACCATCGGGCAGGCTGCTGACATACTGCTGGTACACTGCGGCGGAGCCGCGGAGAGGCTCTGCGGGGTGGCCGCCGCGATCGCGGGCGAGACCTCAACGCCCAGCTCTGCACACGGCCCTGATTACCGATGAGGCGGGGCGCATGCACCCGTTCTACAGCCGGTTGGCCGACCACGCCGGCCAGCATCTGCCCCATCAGGCCGACCGTAGGAATTCGTGAAAGCGGCAAACGACGTCCACCGCGGGCGGGTGGCGCGGGGGGGTGCTCTCACTCTATGAGCCGCCCCGAAACGGCTCGGCTCCTCAGCCGGCGGGTTCGCACCCGCCGGCTGAGGAGCCGTGAACCGCGTCACCGTCAGTCGAGGACGTCCGGGATCGGGTCGGTGTTGCTGCGCTGCAGAGCGGCCCCGGAGCCGGCCGCCGAACCGAGCGACCAGTCCATGAGCTTCATCGCGTCCGCGTAGCGCTCCTCGTCGTTCAGCAGGACACCGATGACGGTCTTGCCGTTGCGGCTGCCGGAGAAGACGATGCACTTGCCCGCGGCCGTGCCGGTGCCGGTCTTGACGCCGATGGCGCCGGGGTAGGCGTAGCCGGTGGGGCGCTCCCGGATCAGCAGGTTGCTGTTGCCCCAGGTGGCGTCGGTGGACGTGCCGCCGGTGCTGTACGTCGTGGCCTTCACGAGTTGCGGGAAGACCTTGCCCTTCATGGCGTACCGGGTGAGCTTCGCCAGGTCGCGCGGGGTCGTCAGGTTCTTCCCGGTCGGCGAGATGCCGTCGAAGGAGTCGTACGTGGTCTTGGTCATGCCGAGGGACTTGGCCTTGGCGTTCATCTGCGCGATGAAGTTTGCCGTACGGGCCGACGTGGTCGCGCCCTTGCCGAAGGTGTCCGCGAGCGCGTAGGCGGCGTCACAGCCCGACGGCAGCATCAGCCCGTACAGCAGCTGGCGGACCGTCGGGGTGGCCCCGACCTTGAGGTGGGCCGTGCTCGCGCCCTCACGGACGACGTAGTCCGCGTACTCCTTCTTGACGGTGACCTTCTTGTTGAGGTCAACACCGGGCGCCCTCAGCACGATCTGAGCGGTCATGATCTTGGTGGTGCTCGCACCCTGGCGTTGGGTGTCGGGGGCCTTGCTGGTGAGCGTGGCCCCGGTGCCGCCGTCGATCAGGATCGCGCCGGCGGCCGTGGTGGGAGGTGCGGCAACCGGAGCCGCCGACGAGACCGTCGAGGCGGCGACCAGGAGGGTTCCGGTGGCTACCGTGACGGCGACCGCGCCACGGGTGCGGCGCATGAGGTTCAATATCAAGTCAAATCCCCGCGTATCCGAAGAATTCCGAAGGGGAGGGACGTCGAAGTGTCCCTCCCCTTCCGGGAGCTTACGTAGCGGACGCCCGGAGGAACATCGGGCCGCGGGGTCAAAGCCCGTCCGGGCCCTGCCGGTCGGTCCCGTTCAGTCGCTGAAGCGGCCGAACCGGCCCTTGTGGAAGCTGAGCAGATCGCCCTGCCCGGCGGCGCCCGTGGCCTCGACGCCACCACGATCGGGTGGTTCCGGCGATGTGGACGGCGTGGATCTGGCAGTCGATCCAGGCGGGCACGGCATCCAGCTGGGGCAACCCGGTGACGGGGGCGGGCGCGTGAACGATCCCGGCGAACTCGTCGGCGCCGCCGACGGCGAAGGAGCGACACAGCGCGCCCTGTTCGACGCCGAGGATGTGCACGCAGAACACCCCGTCGCGGGCGATCCGCGGCCAGGTCGTCGACGCGCGGGCCACCATGAAGGCCACCAGCGGCGGGCCGAGGGAAAGCACCGGATCGAACCGGACGGCGACCAGGCCGGTGGCCAGGTCGCGGGCGAGCACCGGCAACTGGATGACCACGGCGCTCCTCTCGGGGATGGGCCAGCCGAAGTGCTCGACCGCCTCGGCGACCGTCACCTTCAGCGGCACAGACTGCCGCCTGCCGCGCCGGCGCCACGGGCGCGAGCGCCGCCGGTGGCTGCGGCCCCGGCTGTACCGGGCGCCGTGGATGGCGTTTTGCGCAGGGCGATCCGTGCCAGGTCCTGTCCGTCGGGCTGCTCAGCCCCCAATACCGGTCCTCGCCGCTGTCGTTCACGGCCTCAGTCTGCCCTTCCCCGCGTGAGCGACGCCCACGATGTGCTCGGTCCGGACTCGTTCGCCGCGTGCACCGACCCGTACTCGACGGTGCGCATCCCCGGACGCAACAGGTCCCGGGCGGTGCTTCCTGCGCCGGGTCCCGGCGTTCACCACGTCCGGCCGGTGGGTCGGTGAGGCCGCCAGCCCTGACGCGACCGGAGACCTGATCCACGCCTTCGAGAAACGGCGGCACGCGATGACGACCGCCGTCCCCGAGCGGCGCACCGTCCTGGAGCGATTCCCAGACCCCCGGCGGCTCCTGGCCCGCCGACGAATTCGCCGCCGCCCAGCGTGCCCAGGGCACCGACGCCCCAGGTCGTCATGGACCTCGGCAGCGGCTGGGCCACGCAGACCCCGAGCATCCAACAGTAGACCGAGCTACGTGACGAGGCCCCCGCTCCGGGAATCGAGGCGGATTCCAGCGGTCGTCGCAACACTGGTGTGGTGCGACGATGTTAAGGGCTGCCGCAGCGGACTTGGCGGGCTATCGTGGAAAGGGCGCTGAGCCGGGCTTCTTTGTCCGACTGACGGATGTGGCGTGAGGCCATACGCTCGCCCCATGACGTCAGATGAATCTCGCCCCAGCGGCCCCCGCAGCCCAGAGCAGCGCAAGCACGAGGCGCTGGAATGGCTGGCGCGGGACAACGACGTGTGGGTAGCCACTGCCGACGCCACTGGAGAGCCTTGTCTGGTTCCCCTTGCCTTTTGGTGGGACGGCGAGTCCGTCTGGCTCTCCACCCGCGACAGCAACCCGACCGGGCGGAACCTTGCCACATCAGGCCGGGTCCGGCTGTCCTTCGGTCACACCCGCAACGTGGTCCTGATCCACGGCACCGCACGGATGCTGACCCGAGAGGAGCTCCGGCCCGAGGTGGGGGATGCCTTTGCCGCCAAGGACGGCTGGGATCCTCGGAAGGACCATCCTTCTTACGTGTGGTTCCAGGTCGTTCCTGACGTCTTGCAGGCTTGGACGTCAGTTCCTGAAATGAGTGGACGCACTCTCATGCGTGAAGGGAAATGGCTGGTCTGATCCTGACGATGAAGCCCTTGGGGGACGTCCTCGTGAGGGCGGCCCCAAGGGCTTTCGAGCCCTACCTGGGGGAGCGTTTACCGGTAGACGCCCTTGCCCCGGGCCCTGAATCCGACCGCGGGTCCATGCCTCCGCACTTGACAAGTCCTCACCCGCGGCCTATCGCCCCTGCGGGGTGGTTGATCACCGGAAGTCGCGGCCGGCGTAGCCCTGGGTTGACAACATGAGCGCATGCCGCTGCAACCGGTTGAAGCCGCTCTCATAGCCGCGTCTGTGACCTCACTCGTGTCGACGGCGGCCGTGGTGGTCACCCATCGACTGACACAGGCGCGCGAACGTCGCCATCGAGCGTGGGATCGCCGCATGGATACCTACGCCGAACTGCTCAAGACCTACATGGCCGTTGCCGGGAGCCGGGAGCAAGTCCGCAAAGACAAGAAAGTAAAGCCGGATTTCCTACCCGACTTCGGTAGCGAGGCCTTCGCGTTGTTGGACGCGAAGCTGGGCCTGTTCGGCTCCCCCGAAGCCGTGGACCTGAGCGAACGATCCTTCGCGGCTCTTCAGAGGTACGACTCGGGGCCGGAGCCCGGCCCCCGGTCAGGTACAACGCCGACTACGCTCTCGGCAGCGAGCACGCGGACCTGGGCATCGAGGTCGGCCGTGTAATCCCTCGAATCGGCCGGGCCGGCCACGCGTCCGCCCCAACGGGGTCCGCGCGGACGAGGCGGACGCCTCTCGCAAGAGCCTCGCCTATTGCGCCGACGCGGAATCCGCTGCACCATCCCCGACATGGCGGACCAGGCGCCAACCGCAGAACGCTCGGCTCCCGCGGTGGCCTGCCACTCCACTTCGACCCGGACGGTGAGTGGCTCTGAGCCGGGCTGCTCGGCGCGGGGTCAGCACTTCACGATGGCCTCGATGTCGTCTCGGCTCAGAAGGGAAGTTGATTCCAATTCTCGTACCGGCCGGCGCGGAACACGTTCCCGCCCACGGGTTCGGTGGTGAAGCAGAGGTCGAGATCGGTCGTGTTGCGTATCGAGGAAATCCTGTTGGCGACCCCGCCGCCCAGGAGGATCGGCGACTCCTGTTGACGAGGGTCGCACGACTGAAGGTGGCGAAGCTTCCGGTGAAATTGCGGTCGGAGTACGGGCACACCCAGTCGGCCTTGCACGGCGGCACCGCCGCCGATGCCGACGACGGCGTGAACACTCCCGCCATGGCGGTTGCGGCGATTCCGACGCCGGAACGGCGGGTCCAGATCGAAGTTCTCAACATTGGTGCCGGCGTTCATCACGACCACCTTGCGGTCCACCCTCGTGACACTGAGCCCCCTGCCGTGAGCCCGTGAGCAGCGAGGTCTCGTACCGAGGTGGCCGCCCCTGAAAGCCTCCTGATAGGGAGCACCGTAAGTGCCCGCGCTGTGGGTGAGCAGCCGGTCGGTTGCCGCCCCTATGACGACGTCCATCTCCCCCGCCTCGGCCGCAACGCTCGTTACACCGCGCCGAGGAGGGCGTAAGCCGATCTCGACGCCGGCGTGATGGGTCAGGTCAGTTGGAGAATCACAACGTGCCCACCAGGGCGAACGTCCCCCGATGAGCTCTGGGCGTCCATGCGACCAGCCCCGCCGGCGGTGACGATGCCGAGACATGACGAGGGCCCGGCGCCATTGCGGCGCCCGCGCACGCGCAAACCCGCGTCGCGCAGCCTGTCGAGTTCACGCCACACCTCGGCAGGACCGCCACGGGCCGCAGGCGAGGGTGCCGCCCGTTTGCGCTCGGAGCGTTTGGGGTTCGACGGCTTCGGCGATGAGGACTCCGGCGCGAGGCACACCCGTCGATCGGGTTGTCTGCGATGCTCCCGGGCTCGCGGAGCTTACGCAAAGGTGATCCCAGGGGTCTTGACGGCACAGTTGTGAGCGTTAACACTCTTGTAACGCCAGGCCAGAGCAGTGCGGCCGGGTCATGCACCCCACCGGCCGGCACAGCCCACGGCGCCGACCGGAAACACCCGGGCCGCGCCAGGCCGGGCCCCTCGTCACGCCGAGTCGCGGCGTATCAATGGAGGAAACGTGCGAAGAATCTCGACAGGCTTCGTTGTGGCGGCCCTCGGCCTGACACTGGCGGGTTGCGGCCAGAGCGCGAACGGCGCCGGGAGCGACGCGGACGGGGGCGACGCCAAGGGGGGCCTGGTCGGGATCGCCATGCCGACCAAGTCCTCCGAACGCTGGATCAACGACGGCGCCAACATGGTCAAGCAATTCCAGGCCAAGGGCTACAAGACGGACCTCCAGTTCGGCGACAACGTCGTGGAGAACCAGGTCGCCCAGGTCGAGAACATGATCACCAAGGGTGCCAAGCTTCTGGTGATCGCCCCGATCGACGGCTCCTCGCTCAGCGACGTGCTCCAGAAGGCCGCCGACGCGAAGATCCGGGTCATCTCCTATGACCGCCTGATCCGCGGCACCGGGGACGTCGACTACTACGCCACCTTCGACAACTACAAGGTCGGCGTCCTGCAGGCCACGTACATCACCGACCGGCTCGGTCTCCGGGACGGCAAAGGCCCCTTCAACATCGAGCTCTTCGCCGGATCGCCGGACGACAACAACGCCGCGTTCTTCTACCAGGGCGCCATGAGCGTCCTGCGGCCCCACATCGATGCCAAGAAGCTCGTGGTCAGGAGCGGCCAGACGGAGTTCGCCCAGGCGGCCACCCTGCGCTGGGACGGCGGCGTGGCCCAGTCCCGGATGGACAACCTGCTCAGCAAGGCCTACTCGTCCGCCACCGTCGACGCGGTGCTCTCGCCCTACGACGGCATATCCATCGGCGTCGTGTCCTCCCTCAAGGGAGTCGGCTACGGCGGGGCGGGCAAGCCGCTGCCCATCGTCACCGGCCAGGACGCCGAACTCGCCTCCGTGAAGTCCATCATCGCCGGCGAACAGACCCAGACCGTGTACAAGGACACCCGCGAACTCGCCAAGGTGGCCGTGCAGATGGGTGACGCACTGCTCAGCGGCCGAAAGCCCGAAGTCAACGACACCAAGCAATACGACAACGGGGTGAAGGTCGTTCCCTCCTACCTGTTGCAGCCGGTCAGCGTCGACAAGGAGAACTACCGGAAGCTGCTCGTCGACTCCGGGCAGTACACCGCCGGCCAGCTGAACTAGTGCTGTGGCCGGAAAGGTTGGCCGGGTCGCGGTGTCCGGTGCGGTGCATCGCAAGGCGGAGGACTGCCGCTTGTACTGGACGTACTCGGGCGGTTCGACAACGCGGCGAGGTGCCGTGCCGGGCGCCGTGACACGGTGAACCTTTCCGGTCACAGCACGAGCCGCCCCCGGGCCCACCCACCGGGGCCGAAGAGCCGGTGATGCGGCGCCGTCCCGACCCGCCCGCCGCATCACCCCCAGTCGAACGGACCCACCACCATGGCCGGACCCGTCCTTGAGATGCGGTCGATCAGCAAGTCCTTCCCCGGCGTCAAGGCACTGTCGGACGTCAATCTGAACGTCGCCGCCGGCGAGGTCCACGCCATCTGCGGCGAGAACGGGGCAGGCAAGTCCACCCTGATGAAGGTTCTCAGCGGCGTGCACCCGCACGGTTCCTACGAGGGCGAGATCCGGTTCCAGGGCGAACCGTGCGTCTTCGGCGACATCCGGGCCAGCGAGCGACACGGCATTGTGATCATTCATCAGGAACTTGCGCTCATACCCTACTTGTCCATCGCCGAGAACATCTTCCTCGGCAACGAGCACGCCTCGCGTGGCTTCATCAGCTGGCACCGGACGCTCACCCACGCCCAATCCCTGCTCGAACGCGTGGGTCTGCCGGACAACCCACAGACCCGCATCGCGGACATCGGCGTGGGCAAGCAGCAACTCGTCGAGATCGCCAAGGCCCTCGCCAAGGAGGTCAAGCTGCTGATCCTGGACGAACCCACGGCCGCGCTCAACGACGAGGACAGTCGCAAACTGCTCGACCTCATCATCGAGCTCAAGGCCCAGGGCATCGCCTGCATCGTCATCTCGCACAAGCTGAACGAGATCGCGCGCGTCGCCGACGCCGTGACCATCCTGCGCGACGGCCGCACCATCGAGACCATCTCGGTCGAAGCCGAGGGCATCTCCGAGGACCGCATCATCCGCGGGATGGTGGGCCGCGACCTGGAGCACCGCTATCCCGAGCGCACTCCGGACATCGGCGAAGTCGCGCTGACCGTCGAGGACTGGACCGTCCTGCACCCGATCGACGTGCACCGCAAGGTGGTCGACGGAGCGTCGATCACGGTCCGGCGCGGCGAGATCGTCGGCATGGCGGGCCTGATGGGCGCGGGCCGGACCGAGCTCGCGATGAGCGTCTTCGGCCGCTCCTACGGACGCCGCACCGGCGGCCGGGTCCTGCTCGACGGCAAGGAGATACGTACCCGCACGGTCCCCGAGGCGATCGCCCACGGCCTCGCGTACGTCACCGAAGACCGCAAGCACCTCGGGCTCAACCTCTCGGAGGACATCCGTCGAAACATCTCGCTGAGCGCGCTCGGCAAGGTCTCCCGCCGGGGCTGGGTGAACGAGCACGAGGAGACCCGTGTGGCGGAGAGGTACCGCAGGACCATGAACATCAAGGCGCCCTCGGTGTTCGGGGAGACCGGCAAACTCAGCGGCGGAAACCAACAGAAGGTCGTCCTCAGCAAGTGGATCTTCTCCGATCCCGAGGTGCTCATCCTCGACGAGCCGACCCGGGGCATCGACATCGGTGCGAAGGCCGAGATCTACGCGGTGATCGCGAAGCTCGCAGCCCAGGGCAAGGCCGTGCTGGTGATCTCCTCCGAACTGCCGGAGCTGCTCGGCTTGTGCGACCGCATCTACACCATGGCCGAGGGGCGCATCACCGGTGAGACGACCCGAGCGGACGCGACCCAGGAATCCCTCATGCGCCTCATGACCGTGGGCGCCGCAACCCAGAACGAGCAGGTGTGACGCATGACCCAGATCCAGAGCCCCGCCATTGACGTCGGGGGCGCCGCCCCCGACGGGAGCAAGGGCAGCGGCGCACCGGAAGGTCCGCGTGTCCTCCTCGTGCACCTCCTGCGCGGCAACATCCGGCAGTACGGCATGCTGATCGCCCTCGCCCTGATCATCGTGCTGTTCCAGATCTGGACCGACGGAACACTGCTCAAGCCGCTCAACGTCACCAATCTGATCCAGCAGAACGGCTACATCCTGATCCTGGCCATCGGGATGATGATCGTCATCATCGCCGGCCACATCGATCTGTCGGTCGGCTCTCTGGCCGCCTTCGTCGGAGCCGCCGCCGCGGTGATGATGGTGCAGCACGACATTCCCTGGCCCGTGGCTTCCGCCGTCGCGCTCCTCATAGGGGCCGCGGCCGGAGCATGGCAGGGCTTCTGGATCGCCTACGTGGGCATCCCGTCGTTCATCGTGACCCTCGCGGGGATGCTGCTCTTCCGGGGCGGGACGCAGATCCTGCTCCAGGGCCAGTCGGTGGCCCCCTTCCCGCAGGGCTTCCGTCAGATCAGCAGCGGCTTCCTACCGGAGGCCGGCCCGCACACGAACTACCACAACCTCACCCTGCTGCTGGGCTTCGGTGTGCTCGCGCTGGCCGTCGTACAGGAGCTCCGGGGCCGCCGCCAGGCCGCCTCCTACGGCCTGCGGCTGCTGCCCACCGGCCTGTTCCTCGTCAAACTGGCGGCGATCACCACCGCGGTGACGGTCTTCACCCTGCTGCTCGCGAGCTACCACGGCTTCCCGATCGTGCTGCTCATCCTCGGGGTGCTCTTGGTCGCCTTCGGATACGTGATGCGCAACTCCGTCCTGGGACGCCACACGTACGCCATCGGCGGCAACGAGCCCGCCGCCAGGCTGTCCGGCGTCAAGAGCAAGCGGATCGTCTTCCTCGCCTTCGTCAACATGGGCGTCCTGGCGGCGCTGGCCGGGCTGGTCTTCGCGGCCCGCCTCAACGCGGGTACGCCGCAGGCGGGCATCAACTTCGAACTGGAGGCGATCGCAGCGGCCTTCATCGGCGGCGCCTCCGCTTCCGGCGGTGTCGGCACCGTGCTCGGTGCCATCATCGGCGGTCTCGTGCTGGGCGTGCTGAACAACGGCATGTCACTCGTCGGCATCGGCACCGACTACCAGCAGGTCATCAAGGGGCTCGTATTGTTGGCGGCGGTCGGTTTCGACGTGTGGAACAAGCGCAAGGTCGGCTCCTGAAGGTCGCCGCTCGACGACGGTTCGCCCCGGCCCGCGGCCGGGGCGAACTGTTTGCCTTCCTGTGTCGGAACGCGGAAGCTGCCACCTCCCAGGGGGATGGAGGCGTCTGTGGGACGAAGGAACGAGGTGAAGCACCAGTGGGAGCGCTCCCACCATGCTCCCGGGCGGAGCGCGCGGTCAAGATGCGCGAGCCGGCGAAGAAAACGAGGCAGCGCCGTGACGAAGCTGCGCAGGGCTCTGTTCACCGGCGGGGTCACGCGCTATGGTCCAGCCTTACCAGTGGGAGCGATTCCGACAGTTGACGCTGCGTCACGCAGGCGTCTGAGCTGCAAGGAGTCGCTCATGCGACACCCCCCGCACATGCCCGCATTACTCGTGGGCGCGGCCCTCGCCCTCGTGAGTGCCTCCCCCCTCCCCCCTCTCCCGGCGGCCGCGGCCGCGCCCGCCTGCGTCGTCGAATACGCCGTCACCCACGCCTGGGACCAGGGCTTCCAGGGCGCGGTCACCCTCACCAACAAGGGGGCTCCGCTGTCCGGGTGGACACTCACCTTCGATTTTCCCGGCACCCAGAAGGTCAGCCAGGGCTGGAACGCGCAGTGGTCGCAGAGTTCGCGTACCGCGACGGCGGTCAACGAGACGTGGAACGGCGGACTCGGCACCGGGTCGAGCGCCACACTCGGTTTCCTGGCCTCCCGGTCGGGAGGAAACCCGGCACCCACGACCTTCGCACTCAACGGAAACACCTGTGCCACCGTTGCCGGTGACCCGACCGAGCCGCCGACACCCGCCCCCACACCCACACCGGTAGTGGATCCACCCGCCCTTCATGTGAGCGGTAACAACCTCGTCGACGCGTCCGGCGCCACCCGCCGTATGGTCGGAGTCAACCGCTCGGGTGGCGAGTTCATGTGCGTCCAGGGCCACGGGATCTTCGACGGTCCCGTGGACGACCACGCCATCGCGGCCATCGCCGACTGGAACGTCAACACGGTCCGCATCCCCCTCAACGAGGAGTGCTGGCTCGGCCTGGACAACATCAGGCCCGAGTACGCCGGGGCCCGCTACCGCGACGCGGTGACCGCCCTCGTGCGGCGCATCGAGGACCACGGCATGACCCCGGTCGTCGAACTGCACTGGTCCTGGGGCCAGTACACCGGTAACTCCGCCGGCTGCGCCGACATCCACGCCACCTGCCAGAAGCCCATGCCGGACGCCCGGCACGCGCCGGCCTTCTGGACCTCGGTCGCCAACGCCTTCAAGGGCGACCCCGCCGTCGTCCTCGACCTGTTCAACGAGCCCTATCCGGACCGTGCCGGCTCCACCCCAGCCCAGGCCTGGAGCTGCTGGCGGGACGGCGGCAGCTGTCCCGGCATCGGCTACGAGGTGGCGGGCATGCAGGACCTCATCGACGCGGTACGGGCCACCGGCGCGCGGAACCTGATCCTGGCGGCCGGAATCGCGTACGCCAACGACCTCGGCCAATGGTGGGCGCACCGACCGCACGACCCGATCGGCAATCTCGCCGCCGCCTGGCACGTCTACAACTTCAACGCCTGTGCCGACGAGGCCTGCTGGGACTCGGCGCTCGGGCCCCTCGCGGCAGAACTTCCCATCGTGGCCGGCGAGATCGGTGAGAACACCTGCTCGCACGCCTTCATCGACCGGGTGATGCGGTGGTTCGACGGCCGTGGGCTGTCCTATCTCGGCTGGACCTGGAACACGTGGGACTGCTCCTCCGGCCCCGCACTGATCAGCTCCTACGAGGGCGCTCCCACGGCCTTCGGCATCGGGCTCCGCGACCGTCTGCGCGCCCTCCCCGCACACGAAGGAAAGGACACACCATGACCTCCACCACGTCTCCCCGTCCCCGTACCGCCTTACTGGCGGCCGCGGCCCTCGTCGCCGCGGCCACCGGTACCGCGACCGCCGTGTCCGGCGGCGCGGGAACGGCCGCCGGCTGCAGGGTGGACTACACCGTCCAGAACCAGTGGGGCTCCGGCTTCACCGCCGCGGTCACCGTCACGAACACCGGCACGGCCGTCCAGAGCTGGCAGCTGAAGTGGTCCTTCGCCGGAAACCAGCAGGTCACCCAGGGTTGGAACGCCGGACTGACGCAGAGCGGGGCCGCAGTCACCGCCAACAACGCCGCCTACAACGGATCGCTGGGCACCGGCGCCTCGGCCACATTCGGATTCAACGCCTCGTTCAGCGGCGCCAATCCCCTACCGGCCGCCTTCGAACTGAACGGCGTCACCTGCGGCGGCGTCCCCGGCGGCCCCACGAACCCGCCCGGCCCGACCGACCCGCCCGGACCCACCGACCCGCCCGGGACACGTGTTGACAACCCGTATCGCGGAGCATCGGTCTACGTGAACCCCGAATGGTCGGCGAAGGCCGCCGCCGAGCCCGGCGGCAGCAGGATCTCCGGCCAACCGACCGGCGTGTGGCTGGACAGGATCGCCGCCATCACCGGCAGCCCGAGCAGCATGGGGCTGCGCGCGCACCTCGACGAGGCCCTGCGACAGAAGGGGGCGGGCGAGCTGGTCGTCCAGCTCGTGATCTACAACCTTCCCGGCCGCGACTGCGCGGCCCTCGCCTCCAACGGGGAGCTGAAGGCGGACGAGATCGACGTGTACAAGGCACGGTACATCGACCCGATCGCGGCGATACTGGGCGACCCCAAATACGCCACCCTGCGCATCGTCACCACCGTCGAGATCGACTCCCTCCCCAATCTCGTCACCAACACCGGCAGCCGACCGACCGCCACCCCGCAGTGCGACACGATGAAGGCCAACGGCAACTACGTGAAGGGCGTGGGGTACGCCCTCAAGAAGCTCGGAGGCGTCCCGAACGTCTACAACTACGTCGACGCGGGGCATCACGGGTGGATCGGCTGGGACGACAACCTCGGCCCCTCGGCCGACCTGTTCAAGCAGGCCGCCACAGCCGATGGCGGCACCGTCGCCTCCGTTCACGGGTTCATCACCAACACCGCCAACTACAGCGCTCTGAAGGAGGCGCACTTCTCGGTCGGCGACTCGGTCGCCGGCAAGTCGGTCCGCGAGTCGAAGTGGGTGGACTGGAACCGCTACGTGGACGAGCTCTCCTTCGCGCAGGCCTTCCGCGCCAAACTCGTCTCCGTCGGCTTCGACCCGGGGATCGGCATGCTCATCGACACCTCCCGCAATGGCTGGGGTGGCGCCGCCAGGCCCGGCGGCCCCGGCTCCCCGGCCTCCGTCGACACGTATGTCGACGGAGGCCGCTTCGACCGTCGTATCCATGTCGGGAACTGGTGCAACCAGTCCGGGGCGGGGCTCGGCGAGCGTCCGACGGCGCAGCCCGCCCCGGGGATCGACGCCTACGTGTGGATGAAGCCGCCCGGCGAGTCCGACGGCTCCAGCAGCCAGATCCCCAACGACGAGGGCAAGGGATTCGACCGGATGTGCGATCCGACGTACGGGGGAAACCCGCGGAACGGGTTCAACCCGTCGGGAGCCTTGCCGGGTGCTCCCGTATCGGGCCGGTGGTTCTCCGCCCAGTTCCAGGAACTGATGCGCAACGCCTACCCGCCGCTGCGGTAGCCCGGCGCCACGGGCGGGTGACGCCCCGGCGTCGGCGACGCCTCAGGGGCGCCGGTGGCGGATCCGCCTGCGGGTCCGCCACCGGCGCGCGCACGCCGCGCGGGAGGTGTCCAATTGGATCAGGAGCGCCCTCGATCCTGCCGGAGTGAGACACGCGTGAGCGACAACGGCCCGGGTGAACGCGTCACAGCAGCGGAGTTCCCCACGGCTGTTCTGGTACTCGACGCCGCCTGCAACGTCCTGACGGGCACACGTTCGGCGGCGACGCTGCTGGGCGTACCGGAGGGTGTCGGTGCGCCCGGCGCCGAGCCGCCGGGCGCGGAACTGCTCTTCGAGGATCGCGGCCTGTGGGCCCGCCTGGTCGCCGGAGCCGTAGGAGGTGCCAGGCGCAGCGCCCGGGCCCGCCTGCTGCGACCGGACGGCGGCCTGCTGGAGGCCGACGTCGACATCATCACCCTGTTGGAGGGCTCGTCGGCGCGGTTCCTGCTGCGCCTGCGCCCCGCCGACCCGGACCACCCCGTACCGGTGGCGGTAGCCGGTGACGTGCGTCGGGCCCCTCCCCTGCCGCCGGCGGACCGGCGGGCCGCCGAGCGGCTGGCGCTGCTCAACGCGGCCGCCGCGGAGATCGGCAGCTCCCTCGACATGGTGCGCGACGCCGAGCAGTTGGTCGGGGTACTCGTTCCCGCGTTCGCCGACCTCGCGGCCGTCGACCTCACCGAACCGGTGCTGATCGGCGAGGAGCCTGGAGAGATGGCCACCGGAGCGCCGATGCGGCGTGTCGCCGTGAGAGCCGCCGACGGGCGTTGGCCTCCCGAAATCCACTCCGTGGGCGACACCATCCGTCTGCGGAGTGTGGAGAGCATTCACCTGCGCGGGAGTTCCGCGGTCTTCCTGCCCGACCTGACCGAGCTCCGCGCGGTCCTCTCGGGCGAGGAGGAACGTACGCGGTTGATCCTTCCGCCTCAGGCCGCCTCCCTCATGCTGATCCCGTTGCAGGCGCGCGGCGCGGTTCTCGGCGCCCTGGTGCTGTGGCGCACCGCGGAGCGCCGTCCGTTCGACCAGGAGGACGCGGCCCTCGCCGAGGAGATCGGTTCTCGGGCTTCGCTGAGCATGGACAACGCGCGCCGCTACACCCGTGAGCGCCGTACCGCGCAGGCCCTGCAGCGCGGTCTCCTGCCGAGGCCCGTCATGGACCGTCACCGGCGCGGAGACCTTCGGGGTGCATGTGCCCGCCGGCGCGAGCCCGGCCCTCGGCGGCAGCTGGTTCGACGTCATCCAGCTCCCCTCGACGCGGCTGGCGTTCGTCATGGGCACGGTGGCCGGGCACGGGCTGAACGCCACGGCGGCGATGGGGCGGCTGCGGTCCGCGGTGCAGACCCTGGCCGATCTGGACCTCAGTCCGGACGAGCTGCCGGCCCACCTCGACGACCTCCTGGTGCGCTTCATCGAGGACGACGACCGCCAGGAACCGGAGACGCACGCGCCGAGCGCGCTGACCGGCGCCACCTGTCTCTACGCCACCTACGACCCGGTGTCCCGCACCTGCGTACTGGCGGGAGCCGGTCACCCACCGCCCCTGCTGGCCGCGAGGGGGCAGCCCGGGAGCGGTCCGGTGACGTACCGCCCCGGACCGGTCCTGGGCACCGGCGGGCAGCCGTTCGAACCGATGGAACTGCGCCTGGGCCCGGGGATGTGCCGGCTTTCCACGGTGGGGCGCTCGGCAGGGGCACCGGCGGGCCGGAGCAACGCCTGGAGGCCCTCGGGTCGGGGGTGCGGGACGGCGCCGACAGCGGGCTGCCGGTCACCGAGATCGGGCACGGCATCCTGGGCGCCCTGTTGCACGAGCCGCCGGACGACGACCTGGCACTGTTGGTGGTGCGCGTCAGGGAGGTGCCCGCGGATGCCACCTCCATGAAGGACACCCCGCCCGGCAGCCCCTGCGACATCACCTTGAGCGTGCGCAGCAGGACCGATGTCTTCCAGTCGCCCTCCCCACCGAAGCCGTACCCGTCGGCCATCAGACGCTGCACGGCCAGCCCCGGCAGTTGTCGCAGGCCCCCGAGGTCCTCGAAGTTGGTGGTGAAGGCGCGGAATCCGCCCGCGGTGAGGAACGCGCGCATGCCCAGCTCGATGCGCGCGGCGTAGCGCAGCGAGGCGTGTCGGTCTCCGCCGGGCCGCAGTTCGGGCGCGACCCGGTAGGTGTCCTCGTACTCCTTGACGAGTTCGGTGACATCGGCCTCCAGGGTGTCGTCGACGACCTCGACGAGGTCGTTGACCCCGTAGGTGTTGACGGAGGCACCGAAGCGCAACTGCGCCTCCACCTTGTCGCCTTCCGTGACGGCCACGTCCCGCATGTTGTCGCCGAATCGGGCCAGTCTGAGGCCGCGCATCTCGGCCCGCCCGGCGGCCGCCCGGACCCACGAAGCGATGCGCGCGGCCACGGACGGGTCGCTCACGTGGCCCGTGATCGTCTTGCGGGTCACGCCGATGCGGGTCTGGATGTAGCCGAACTCCCTGTCCCCGTGGGCTGCTTGGTTGAGGTTCATGAAGTCCATGTCGATGGACGACCAGGGCAGGGCCACGTTGGCCTGGGTGTGGAGGTGGAGGAGGGGCTTGCCCAGCGCGTCCAGGCCGGCGATCCACATCTTGGCCGGGGAGAACGTGTGCATCCACGCGATGAGCCCGATGCAGGCGTCATCGGAGTTCGCCTCCAGACAGATGCGGCGGATCGCCTCGGCGTCGGTGAGGACGGGCTTCCAGACGATCCGGACGGGGATGCCGGGGTCGCCTTGGAGGGTTTCGGCTATCTGCTGCGACTGCCGGGCCACTTGGCGCAGGGTCTCGTCCCCGTAGAGGGACTGGCTGCCGGTCAGGAACCACACTTCGCGTTCTTCGAGTGTTGCCACGGAAAAGCTCCTCACCGGCCGGCCTTCTGGCCGTACACGTTCTGGTAGCGGTGGTTCAGTGCGTCGATGTCGCTCTGCGCGAGGGGCAGCGGTTCGCCCGACTGGCGTGAGATGTGAACGGTGCGGGCGACGTCCTCGCACATCATGGCCGCCTTGGCGTCCTTGCCCACGGTGAAGACTCCGTGGCTCTTCATCAGGACGGCGGGCGAGCGGTGTCCGTCGAGGGTCTCGACAATGCCCCGGCCTATGGAGTCGTTTCCGATCAGCGCGAAGGGACCGACGGGGATCTCGGCTCCGAACTCGTCGGCCATGGCGGTCAGCACACAGGGGACGGCCTCGCCGCGCGCCGCCCAGGCGCAGGCGTAGGCGTAGGTGGAATGGGTGTGACCACGCCCGCCACTTGCGGCATGTGCCGGTAGACGTAGGCGTGCGCGGCGGTGTCGGAGGAGGGGGCGTAGTCGCCTTCGACCACGTTCCCGTCCAGGTCACAGAGGATCATGCGCTCGGGGGCCAGGTCCTCGTAGGGGACGCCACTGGGTTTGATCACCATCAGGTCCTCGCCCGGTACGCGGGCGGAGACGTTCCCCGCCGTCCAGACGACGAGGCCGTAGCGGACCAGTTCCTGGTGCAGGTCGCTGACCTCGCGGCGCAGCTGCTCGATCGGTGACGTCATGGGCGGTCAGGGCCTCTCGGTTCGGGCAGTCGGGGCGGTCGATGCGGTCAAGGCGGCGTTGCGCAGGGCGCGCAGCCGGTGCAGCTGCTTGTCGGGGCCGGTGCCGAAGTGGTCATGCAGGGCGCGGTACTCCGCGTACAGCGCGTCGTAGGCATCGGCCCGTGCGGGGTCCGGCACGTAGGCGGCCCGCTGGACACGGCCCATGGCCGCCGCGGCGGCTCGTACGTCGGGGTGGGCGCCTGCGGCGACGGCCGCGTGGATGGCCGCGCCGAGCGCCGGGCCCTGGGCGGAGGTGGCGAGGGACACCGGCCGGCGGAGCACGTCGGCGTGGATCTGCATCAGCAGGGCGTTCTTCTTCAGGCCGCCGGTGACAATGAACTCAAGCACCGGTACACCGCCCTGTTCCAGGGCGTCGACGATGGTGCGGGTGCCGAAGACGGTGGCCTCCAGCAGAGCGCGGTAGATCTCCTCCGGCCGCGTCGCCAGGGTGAGCCCGACGATGACGCCGGAGAGGTGGTGGTCCACCAGGGTGGAGCGGTTGCCGTTCATCCAGTCGAGGGCGATCAGACCGTGGCCACCGACGGGCTGGTCGGCGCACTTGCGGGTCAGCAGCTGGTGCAGGTCCTCGCCGCGGGCCTCGGCCTCGGCCTGGTAACCGGCCGGGACGCCCTGGGCGAGCCACCAGGCGAAGATGTCGCCGACCGCGCTCTGCCCCGCCTCGTAGCCGTACGCGCCGTCGACGATCCCGCCGTCCACGACGCCGCAGATCCCGGGGACGTCGGCGAGCGTGGCACCGTTCACCACGTGGCAGGTGGAGGTCCCCATGACCGCGAGCAGTCGGCCGTTCTCGACGGCCTGGGCCGCGGAGGCCGCGACGTGGGCGTCGACGTTGCCCACGGCGACCGCGATGCCCTCGGGAAGGCCCGTCCAGGCGGCGGCCTGCGCGGTGAGCGAGCCGGCGCGGGAGCCCAACGGGGAAAGCGGATGCTCCAGGCGGGTACGGGCGAAGTCCCCGAAGTCCGGGTGCAGGGAGGCGAGGTAGGCCTCACTCGGGTACCTGCCGTCCTGGTGGATTCCCTTGTAGCCGGCGGTGCACGTGTTACGAGTCTCGGCGCCCGTGAGCTGCCAGACGATCCAGTCGGCCGCCTCGATCCAGCGCTCGGTCGCCGCGTACGTGTGCGGGTCCTCCTCCAGCACCTGCAACGCCTTCGCGAACTGCCACTCGGCCGAGACCCTGCCGCCGTAGCGGGCGATCCACTTCTCGGCCCGCAGGTGGGCGAGCTCGTTGATCCGGTCGGCCTGACCCTGGGCGGCGTGGTGCTTCCACAGTTTGGGCCAGGCGTGCGGGCGGTGGCCCAGCCCGGTCTCGGAGAGCGGCTGCCCGTCGCGCCGTACAGGCAGGACCGTGCAGGCGGTGAAATCGGTCGCGATGCCGATGACGAGCCCGGGGTCCACGCCGGCGGAGGCGATGGCGTCCGGGACTGCGGTGCGCAGCACCTCGCGCCAGTCGTCCGGATGCTGGAGCGCCCAATCGGGCGGCAAGGTGGCCCCGGTGGTGGGCAGTTCACGGTCGATGACGCCGTGGCGGTACGTGTGGACGGCGAAGCCGAGCTCCTCACCGTCGTGGACGCGGACCACCACCGCTCGGCCGGACAGCGAGCCGAAGTCGACACCGACGACGTAGCGCACGGCATCCCGGGCGGCTGAGGGGTGGGACGGGGTCACGTTCACATCCTTGGTACGGAGCCCAGCGTCCCGGGACGGCACCCGGGCGACAGGGGGACGGTGGCCCGCGGGCTACCCTGGGGTGAGATTGTGAGCGTTAACAATCAAGCTCCACAAGAGCCCACGCGCACAGCGTTACCCAATCTTGACCTCCCGCCCCCGGTGCACCTGTGGCACCTGAGGGCTCCCTGACCTGCGCGAACGCCCGGGTCTGTGCAGTACTAGCGGCTCGGGCGACCCGTGCTGCGGCGCAGCACTATCTCCGTGGGTACCAGGACGTGCCGGCTCGCGGACTCCGGCGCCCCGCCCCGCTCCCTGCCGCCCGCACCGGTCGGGCGGTCGTCTCCGGTCAACTCGTCGACCAGCAACTCCAGTGCACGCCTGCCCAGTTCGGCGAAGTCCTGTCGGACCGTCGTCAGCGGCGGAGCGAAGTAGGCGGCTTCGGAGATGTCGTCGAAACCCGCCACGCTGATGTCCCCGGGGATCGCCCGGCCCGCTTCGTACAGCGCGCGCAGCAGGCCCAGCGCCAGTTGGTCGTTCGCGCAGAAAACCGCGGAGACGCTGGTGTCCCCTGCGATCCGAAGGCCGGCCTCGTATCCGGCGCGGGCGCTCCAGTCCCCTGCATGCGCCTCGGGCACAGGGGCGCATGCCTCCTCCAGTGCCCTGCGCCACCCGGCCTGCCGGGCCGTGGTCTCCAGCCATCCCGGCGGGCCGGCGATGTGGTGGACCGTGAGGTGTCCGAGGTCGAGCAGGTGTCGGGTGACGGCGTGGGCGCCCGCCTCGTTGTCGATGGAGACCGTGGGTACGCGCGACCCGCTGCCCGACCCGACCGCCACCACGGGCACCGCCGTGGACAGCTGGGCGATCGCGCGCACTGCCGGAGTTTGCGGAGCGATCACCACGATGCCTTCGACGCCTTGATCCCTGAGCCGGTCCACGGCCTCCTGCACCGCGCGCGTGTTCAACGACCGGATGCTCGCCACGCTGACGAAGTAGCCCGCACTGCGCGCCGCCTGCTCGATGCCGTCCAGCATGGAGGCCGGTCCGTACAGCGCGCTGCCAAAACTGACCACGCCGAGCGTCTGGGATCGGCGGGTGACCAAGGCCCGAGCCGCCACGTTGGGGCGGTAATCCAGCTCGCGGATGGCGGCGAGCACCCGATCGCGTGTGCCGGGGCGGACGTGGGGCGCGCCGTTGAGTACCCGCGACACCGTCTGGTGTGACACCCCGGCGACGCGCGCGACATCAGCCATCACAGGCTGGCGCGGTTCAGGTTGTTCCGTACTTGCCGTTCCCACTGAGAGCCCTCTCGTCGGCGAAGCCCGCGGCGACCGGCCCGGGCTCCGGTGCGCGGACCGAAATCGCGATGGTGCCTGCACAGGACCCCATGAGGGCGAGTGTAATTGTTCACGATCACAGGTCGTCGCGCGATACGGCAGCGCGATGATCTGTGCCTTCCGATACGTGATTTCGACTCGGATCACGGGCTCGCCGCCCGGCCGAGAACCACGGGACGGGGCCTACGGCATGCCGGGGGTGGGCCGGTGGCCGCCGGTCAGCCGTGGGGGTGCCGGCCTCCGAAGCGGGCCAACCGGCCGCGGGCCGCGTCCACCGTCAGGCCGTGATCGGCGGCCACCGTCTGTGGGTGCCGGTAGCGGGGGGGGCGTCGTGGGCCGGCCAGGGCGCGGTGCGCTGGGCGATGAGTTCCAGGGTGCGGGCGGCTTTGAGGGCGGCGGCGCCGTCGTAGACGCTCCAGTGACTCACCTCCCGGCCCGAGCTGCCGACGCCGAATCGAAGAAGCCCGGCTTCGGGACCGTCCCGTCATCCAGGACCACACCCACCCGGCCCTCGTGCGACCGCCCATACTCATCCGACGTCCACGTCTCGTCCGTCTCCACAGCCACCTCCAACACCATCGCACCGGGCCGCGGTCCGCGACCCCGGGGACGACGATCTCGCACCCGGGGGTGCACGCGGGGCCAGAATCAGCGAGTTGGCTTCGGACCACGATGAAGAAGCCGGCGGGAAGCGGACCGGTGTGCACCGCCCGCCGCCTGGCTGTGTAGGCGAGCAGCGACGCAGTTTTGACGCGATATCGGGAGTCGTACGCTTGGGCGAGGAGGCGGTGTTCACGAGAACGGAAGGCGATCCCCCGGGCTCTGCTCAGCCTCGATCCACCGCGTGATCTTTGATCACGCGGTGTGATTGCTTTTGTGGTGGGTTTCCGGATTCGGGCAGGCCGGTATCCCGGGTGGCCGTCCCGGTGGCGGGTTCTCCGAGGTTCTTTCT
>NZ_JAPNLK010000105.1 GCF_026627505.1 Streptomyces sp. H27-H5
CCTTCGAGTTCCGCATCAACGGCGAGGACCCCGGCCGCGGCTTCCTGCCCGCCCCCGGCACCGTCACCCGCTTCGCACCCCCCTCCGGCCCCGGCGTCCGCCTCGACGCGGGCGTGGAATCCGGCTCCGTCATCGGGCCGGCCTGGGACTCCCTCCTGGCGAAGCTGATCGTCACCGGCGCCACCCGCGAACAGGCCCTCCAGCGCGCGGCCCGCGCGCTCGCCGAGTTCGAGATCGAGGGCATGGCCACCGCCCTCCCCTTCCACCGCGCCGTCGTCACCGACCCCGCCTTCGCCCCGACGGAAGGACCCTTCACGGTCCACACCCGCTGGATCGAAACCGAGTTCGTCAACGACATCAAGGCGTTCGTGGCCCCGGCCGCGGAGGACGCCGAGGACGAGCCCGGCCGCGAGACCGTCGTCGTCGAGGTCGGCGGCAAGCGACTGGAGGTCTCCCTCCCGTCCTCGCTGGGCATGACCCTGGCCCGCACCGCCGCCGCCGGCGGCGCCAAGCCCAAGCGCCGCGCCGCCAAGAAGTCCGGCCCGGCCGCCTCCGGCGACACCCTCGCCTCCCCGATGCAGGGAACCATCGTCAAGATCGCCGTCGAGGAAGGCCAACAGGTCAACGAAGGCGACCTGATCGTCGTCCTCGAGGCCATGAAGATGGAACAACCCCTCAACGCACACCGCTCCGGCACCATCGTCGGCCTCAAGGCCGAAGTCGGCGCGTCCCTCACCTCCGGCGCCACCATCTGCGAGATCAAGGACTGACCACCGTCCCGTTCTCACCTCGAAGGCCCCGCCCGGTGATCCGGGCGGGGCCTTTCGACAACGGGGCCCTCGCCAACGGGGCCTTCGACAAAGGGACCTGGGCGACGTCAGGGCCTTTCGACGTCAGGGCCTTTCGACGTCGGGGTCCGGCGGCGTCAGGGCCTAGCGACGCCGCATGTCCGCGACCCGTGCCCGTTCTCCGGCCTGCTGTTCCAGCAGCCCGGCGGGCGCGCTGCGCAGTTGGGCGGTCGGACCGCCCCGCCGCTGTACCGGCAGCGGGGAATCCCGACGGGGTCGACGCCCCTGCATCCCGTCCCCACCGCCGGAGGCGACCGCGCCGGCCACCGTGATCTGCACGCCCTGATCGGCCAGCGCCTGCAGTTCCGTACCCGCCCGTTCGTCGTGCGGTGGCGGCTCGTCGGTCACCAGCCGCGTCATCACGTCCGTGGGCACGGTCTGGAACATGGTGTCCGTACCGAGCTTGGTGTGGTCGGCGAGTACGACGACCTCCGCGGCGGCCTGCACCAGCGCCCGGTCCACGCTCGCGGAGAGCATGTTCGAGGTGGAGAGCCCGCGCTCGGCGGTCAGTCCGCTCCCGGACAGGAAGGCCCGGGACACCCGCAGCCCCTGGAGGGACTGCTCGGCGCCGCTGCCGACGAGCGCGTAGTTGGACCCGCGCAGCGTGCCACCGGTCATCACCACTTCCACCCGGTTGGCATGGGCCAGCGCCTGGGCGACGAGCAGCGAGTTGGTGACGACGGTCAGTCCGGGCACCCGGGCGAGCCGGCGGGCCAGCTCCTGGGTCGTGGTACCGGCGCCGACGACGATGGCTTCGCCCTCTTCGACGAGGCCGGCCGCGACATCGGCAATGGCGGTCTTCTCCGCCGTCGCGAGATGAGACTTTTGCGGAAAGCCGGACTCTCGCGTGAATCCGCCCGGCAAGACCGCACCGCCGTGCCGGCGGTCGAGGAGTCCTTCTGCCTCCAGTGCCCGCACGTCCCGCCGTACGGTCACTTCGGAGGTCTGGACGACGCGGGCGAGCTCACGAAGCGATACCGCTCCGTTGGCCCGCACCATTTCGAGGATCAATTGGCGACGTTCTGCAGCGAACACGAAACTGACAGTAACCCCAACGACCGTCTGCTTTCAGCTCTTTACGCCGGAATACCGAAGTTGTCCGTAAGGTGGGTCGACTAGTGGTATACGCGGTCGGACAGTTTCGTGAACAGTCCGCCACACCACTCCCTGCCGCCCCAACCTCCCTGTGGACAAAGGCGCTTGACGGTGCCTACGCCTCGCCGGCGGCCTTCCGGTTGTGCAACTGGCGTGCCGCCTCCGCGATCGAACCGGACAGCGAGGGGTACACGGTGAACGTGTTTGCGATCTGCTCGACCGTCAGGTTGTTGTCGACGGCGATCGAGATCGGGTGGATCAGTTCGCTCGCGCGCGGCGCGACGACCACGCCACCGACGACGATGCCGGTGCCCGGGCGGCAGAACAGCTTCACGAAACCGTCCCGGATGCCCTGCATCTTGGCGCGCGGGTTGCGCAGCAGCGGGAGCTTCACCACGCGGGCGTCGATCTTCCCGGAGTCCACGTCGGCCTGCGTGTAGCCGACGGTGGCGATCTCCGGGTCGGTGAAGACGTTCGAGGAGACCGTCTTGAGGTTCAGCGGGGTCACCGCGTCGCCGAGGAAGTGGTACATCGCGATGCGGCCCTGCATGGCGGCGACGGAGGCGAGCGCGAAGATCCCGGTCACGTCACCGGCGGCGTAGACGCCCGGCGAGGAGGTGCGGGAGACCTTGTCGGTCCAGATGTGCCCGGACTCCTTGAGGCGGACCCCGGACTCCTCCAAATTCATGTTCGCGGTGTTCGGGATCGCGCCGACCGCCATCAGGCAGTGGGTGCCGGTGAGGACGCGCCCGTCGGACAGCGTGACCTCGACCCGGTCGCCGACCCGCTTGGCGGACTCGGCGCGGGAGCGGCCGATGACGTTCATGCCGCGTCGCCGGAACACGTCCTCCAGGACGGCGGCCGCGTCGGGGTCCTCGCCCGGCAGCACCCGGTCGCGCGAGGACACCAGGGTCACCCGGGAGCCGAGCGCCTGGTACGCGCCGGCGAACTCCGCGCCGGTGACGCCCGAGCCGACCACGATGAGTTCCTCGGGGAGCTCCTCCAGGTCGTAGACCTGGGTCCAGTTCAGGATCCGCTCGCCGTCGGGCATCGCGTCCGGGATCTCCCGGGGGGTGCCGCCGGTCGCGATCAGCACGGCGTCGGTGGTGAGGATCGTCTCCGTGCCGTCGGCCGCGGTGACGATCACGTCCCGGGTGCCGTCGATGCCCTGGGGGCCGCCGAGCTTGGCGCGGCCGCGCATGACACGGGCGCCGGCGCGGGTGACGGAGGCGGTGATGTCGTGGGACTGGGCCAGCGCGAGGCGCTTGACTCGTCGGTTGACCTTGCCGAGGTCGACGCCGACGACGCGCGCGGCCTGCTCGATGTGCGGGGTGTCGTCCGCGACGACGATCCCCAGCTCCTCGTACGAGGAATCGAAGGTCGTCATGACCTCGGCGGTCGCGATGAGGGTCTTCGATGGCACGCAGTCGGTGAGCACCGACGCACCGCCCAGACCGTCGCAGTCGACGACGGTCACCTCCGCGCCGAGCTGGGCGCCCACGAGGGCCGCCTCATATCCGCCGGGTCCGCCGCCGATGATCACGATCCGGGTCACGAAAACTCCGCCTCACGTCTACCCGGCCGGTGCCGCCCCCGGCCGGGGGTTCCGGGAATCTCCCCGGGGGATGCATTCCGTGCCCCATTGTCCCGCACGCATCAAGGTGCTTCACGCCCGGTCCCGCCATCCGGGCACGCGTCGATCCCCGCCCCTCCCGTACCCTCGACCACATGTCGCTCTACGCCGCGTACGCCGGCAACCTCGACCCGCGGCTGATGACGCGCCGCGCTCCCCATTCGCCGCTGCGCGGCACGGGCTGGATCAACGACTGGCGGCTGACCTTCGGCGGCGAGCAGATGGGCTGGGAGGGCGCACTGGTCACGGTCGTCGAGGCCCCGCGTCACCAGGTCTTCGTCGCGCTGTACGACGTGGCCCCGCTGGACGAGGACTCCCTGGACCGCTGGGAGGGCGTCGGGCTCGACATCTATCGCCGGATGCGCGTGCGGGTGCACACCCTGGACGGCGAGGAAGCCGCCTGGATCTACGTCCTGAACGGTTACGAGGGCGGTCTGCCCTCCGCGCGCTACCTCGGCGAGATCGCCGACGCCGCCGAATCCGCGGGCGCCCCGCACGACTACGTGATGGAACTCCGCAAGCGTCCCTGCTGACGCCCACCGGCTTCGGGACGATTCGGCGGAAACGACAAGGCAACGATCCGAACACCGTGAGCTGCGCCATCTACGCGCGTAGGCCATCAGCGGTTACGCTCGTCCGGTGAACGCATCTGTTACCGACCCCTTCGCCGACGCCACCGCCGCAGCCGCCCGCCTGCGTGAGCTGACCGGCGCCGAATCCCACGATGTCGCCCTCGTCATGGGCTCCGGCTGGGCCCCCGCCGCAGAGGCGCTCGGTGCGCCCGAGGCCGAATTCCCCGTCACCGAGCTGCCCGGCTTCCCGCCGCCCGCGGTCGAGGGCCACGGCGGCAAGATCCGCTCGTACAAGATCGGCGACAAGCGCGCGCTGCTCTTCCTCGGCCGGACCCACTACTACGAGGGCCGCGGCGTCGCCGCCGTCGCCCACGGCGTCCGTACCGCCGTCGCCGCCGGTTGCAAGACCGTCGTCCTGACCAACGGCTGTGGCGGTCTGCGCGAGGGCATGAAGCCCGGCCAGCCCGTCCTGATCAGCGACCACCTGAACCTCACCGCGACCTCGCCGATCGTCGGCGCCAACTTCGTGGACCTCACCGACCTCTACTCGCCTCGCCTGCGCGCGATGTGCAAGGAGATCGACGAGACCCTCGAAGAGGGCGTCTACGTCCAGTTCCCCGGCCCGCACTACGAGACCCCGGCCGAGATCAACATGATCCGCGTCATGGGTGCCGACCTGGTCGGCATGTCCACCGTGCTGGAGGCCATCGCCGCCCGTGAGGCCGGCGCCGAGGTGCTCGGGATCTCCCTGGTCACCAACCTGGCGGCGGGCATCTCCGGCGAGCCCCTCAACCACGAAGAGGTGCTCCAGGCCGGTCGTGACTCGGCCGCGCGCATGGGCAAGCTGCTGACCCAGGTCCTCGCCCGCATCTGAGCGGGGACAGCCACCGGCACCGTACGAGAGGTAAGGCGGAAGTAGTGCAGGAACAGGACGACCTGATCACCCGGGCGCGGGCCTGGCTGGCGGAGGACCCGGACCCGGAGACCGCGGCCGAGCTGCGCGCGATCGTCGAGGCCGGGGACACCGCGGAGCTCGCGGACCGTTTCTCCGGCATGCTCCAGTTCGGCACCGCCGGACTGCGCGGTGAGCTGGGCGCGGGTCCGATGCGGATGAACCGCAACGTGGTCATCCGGGCCGCGGCGGGCCTGGCGGCCTACCTGAAGGCCCAGGGCCACGACGGCGGCCTGGTCGTCGTCGGCTACGACGCGCGGTACAAGTCCGCGGACTTCGCCCGCGACACCGCCGCCGTCATGGTCGGCGCCGGGCTGCGCGCGGCCGTCCTGCCGCGTCCGCTGCCGACGCCCGTCCTCGCCTTCGCCATACGGCACCTGGGCGCCGTCGCCGGCGTCGAGGTGACCGCGAGCCACAACCCCCCGCGGGACAACGGCTACAAGGTCTACCTCGGCGACGGCTCCCAGATCGTCTCCCCGGCGGACACCGGGATCGCCGCGGAGATCGACGCGATCGCCGCGCTCGCGGACGTGCCGCGTCCGGAGTCCGGCTGGGAGGACCTCGGCGACGAGGTCCTGGAGGCCTACCTGGCCCGTACGGACGAGGTCCTGACCCCCGGCTCCCCGCGGGGCGTGCGAACCGTCTACACGGCCATGCACGGTGTCGGCAAGGACGTCGTGCTGGCGGCCTTCGCCCGCCACGGCTTTCCGACGCCGGTGCTCGTCGCCGAGCAGGCGGAGCCGGATCCGGCCTTCCCGACGGTCGCCTTCCCGAACCCGGAGGAGCCCGGCGCGATGGACCTGTCCTTCGCGACGGCCGCCGAGGCGAACCCGGACATCGTGATCGCGAACGACCCCGACGCGGACCGCCTCGCGGTGGCCGTCCCCACCGACGACGGCGGCTGGCGGATGCTGCGCGGCGACGAGGTCGGCGCGCTGCTGGCGGCCCACCTCGTCCACAAGGGCGCCCGGGGCGTCTTCGCCGAGTCGATCGTCTCGTCCAGCCTGCTGGGCCGGATCGCGGAGGCCGCGGGCGTCGGTTACGAGGAGACCCTGACGGGCTTCAAGTGGATCGCCCGCGTGGAGGGTCTGCGCTACGGCTACGAGGAGGCGCTCGGCTACTGCGTGGACCCCGAGGGCGTCCGCGACAAGGACGGCGTCACCGCCGCCCTGCTGGTGGCGGAGCTGGCCTCGGAGCTCAAGGAGCAGGGTCGCACCCTGTCCGACCTGCTGGACGACCTCGCGCTGGTCCACGGCCTGCACGCCACCGACCAGTTGTCGGTCCGTGTCTCGGACCTGTCGGTCATCGCCTCGGCGATGGCGCGGCTGCGCGCGCAGCCGCCGACGTCCCTGGCGGGCCTGCGCGTCGTCACCGCGGAGGACCTGAGCCGGGGCACGGAGTCCCTCCCGCCGACGGACGGCCTGCGATACCACCTCGACGGTGACCACACGGCCCGGGTGATCGTCCGCCCGTCGGGCACGGAGCCGAAGCTGAAGTGCTACCTGGAGGTCGTGGTGCCGGTGGCGGAAGCCTCCGACCTGGCCCCGGCCCGCGTCCGCGGGCAGGAGATCCTGGACGCGATCAAGAAGGACTTCTCGGTGGCGGCGGGCATCTAGCCCCTCTCGCCCCTCGCACGGCTCGGCCCCCGGAGCTTCCGCTCCGGGGGCCGTCGTGTCGTCCGGGCCGGGCCGTCCGGGCCGGGCCGTCCGGGCCGGGCCGGTGCCTACGGGGTCGGGGACGCCTTCGGCGTCGTCGACGGGCGGACCACGTCCCCCAGCGTCGCCACCGATTCCGGGCGCGAGCGCACGGCCTCGCCGCACTCCCACGCGCGCGGCGGGTCCGCGTCCGGCCCGCCCAACACCACCGGGCCGGGTCCCGCCGACACCGCGTCGCTGTCGGCGAGCGTGCACACCAGCTGCGACAGCGCCACCGGCGGCAGGTCCTCCGGCTTGCGGCTCAACCGCACCGTGCCCGCCGGGTCGCCCGCGCGCACCGGCACCACCTGGAGCCCCTCCGGTACCCCGGTCGTGAAACCGGCGTCCCGTTCCGCTGCGGACGGCTCCTTCTCCAGCGCCTCCAGCAGGGCCTGCGCGGCCAGGACCAGCGGGTCGCGCACCGGCCGCTTCTCGGGTACCGGGATCACCCGCTCGACGTTCACCAGCTGCGATCCGCACACCAGCGCCACCGTGGCGCGGAACCCCTGCACCCCGCTCTGCCCGCCGGCCTGCTCGGGGGTGTCGCAGGACACCCGCGAGGGCGCCGCGCCGACGTCCACGGGTACGGTCGTGGCCCGGATCCCGCACCCGGTGGCACCGGTCAGCAGCACGCCGAGGGCGATGCCCGCGAGGGCCCTACGCGTCCGCGTCACGGATGACCGCCTTCCCCACGTCCACCGGCAGCCGCAGCGTGAACTGCGCCCCGCCGTCGGCCCCGTTGGCGGCGCTGATGTCGCCGCCGTGAATGTGCGCGTTCTCCATCGCGATCGACAGGCCCAGCCCGCTGCCGTCGGACTTGGGACGGGACGCGCTCGCCTTGTAGAAGCGGTCGAAGACGTGCGGGAGGACCTCTTCGGGAATGCCCGGCCCGTTGTCCTCGACCACGATCACCAGCCACTCCCCGTCGACGGCCAGCGACACCCGCACCGGCGAACCGCCGTGCTTGAGCGCGTTGCCGATCAGGTTGGCCAGGATCACGTCGAGGCGTCGCGGGTCGAGCCGGGCCACGATCCCGCGCTCCGCGTCGAGTTCGACGGCGTCGAGCCAGGCGCGGGCGTCGATGCACGCCGTGACCTGGTCGGCGACGTTCACGTCGTCCAGCACCAGTCGGGCCGTCCCCGCGTCGAAGCGGGTGACCTCCATCAGGTTCTCGACCAGGACGTTGAGCCGCCGGGTCTCGCTGACCACCAGGGCCACCGCCGGCGCGATCATCGGATCGAGGTCGTCGACCTCCTCCTCCAGCACCTCGGCGACCGCCGTCAGCGCCGTGAGCGGCGTACGCAGCTCGTGGGACATGTCCGCGACGAACCGTCGGCTGGACTCCTCCCGCGCGCTCATGTCCGCGACCTTCTTCTCCAGCGCCTCCGCCGTCTTGTTGAAGGTGTGCGCCAGGTCGGCGAGTTCGTCGGTCCCCGACACGTCCAGCCGGTGGTCCAACTCCCCTTCGCCCAGCCGTCGCGCCGCGTCCCCCAGCCGCTGTACGGGCCTGAGGACGGTGCGCGCCGCGGCCTGGGCGAGCAGCGCGGAGCAGAGCAGTGCCAGACCGGTCGCGATCGTCAGCGACCAGCCCAGCGCGTTGAGGTCGTCACGCTCCTGCGCCAGCGACTTGTACATGTAGCCCGTCGGGCCGCCGCCCACGATCCGCGTCCCGCCGACCAGGTACGGATTGCCGCGCGGCTTCGTCCGCTGCCAGTACATGTGGTAGTCGGCGTCGTTGGCGGCCGTCGTCTTCTGCCGGTCGTTCACCGCGTTCTGCAGGGACTTCGGCACGTCGTTCAGTCCGAAGGTGTCCGGGCCGGCCGCGCCGAACACCTTGCGGCCGTCCTTGCGTTCGTCCACCAACAGCACGCTGTACCCGGGGCTGCTCCCCGCCATCAACTCGGCGGTGCGCTGCATCTCGTCGGGCGTCGGGTCGCCGGGCAACGCGGCGGCACGGTTCTGCATCTCCTGGCGGAAGTCCCCCAGGGCCGCGTCCTGGGTGCGGGTGAGCACCGCCTCGCGGTTCAGCCAGTACGCGATGCCGGAGGCGGAGACGGCGGCCGTCAGCGCCACCAGCGAGAACACCATGAGGAGCCGCAGCCGCAGGCTGGTCCAGCGCCGGCCCGCGAACAGGGCTCTGATCACTGCGGGGAGTCCAGCCGGTAGCCGACGCCGCGAACGGTACGGATCAGGGTCGGTGAGGACGGCACTTCCTCCACCTTGGCGCGCAACCGCTGCACGCAGGCGTCGACGAGGCGCGAGTCACCGAGGTAGTCGTGCTCCCAGACCAGCCGCAGCAACTGCTGCCGGGACAGGGCCTGACCGGGTCGGCGGCTGAGTTCCAGCAGCAGGCGCAGTTCGGTCGGCGTCAGCTGGAGGTCCTCGCCGTTCTTCGTCACCGTCATCGCCGCCCGGTCGATGACCAGGGAACCGAAGACCGCGGAGTCGCTCGCCTCCCGCTCGCCGCGGCGCAGCACGGCCCGGATGCGGGCGTCGAGCACCCGGCCCTGGACGGGCTTGACCACGTAGTCGTCGGCACCCGACTCCAGGCCCACCACGACGTCGATGTCGTCGCTGCGGGCGGTGAGCAGGATGATCGGCAGCTGGTCGGTGCGGCGGATCCGCCGGCACACCTCGAAGCCGTCGATCCCGGGCAGCATCACATCCAGCACGATCAGGTCCGGCCGCTGCTCGCGCAGCAGTTTCAGGCCGTCCTCGCCCGTCGCCGCGGTGGCCACACGGTGGCCCTGGCGTGACAGGGAAAGTTCGAGGGCCGTGCGGATGGCGTCGTCGTCCTCGATCAGCAACAGGAAAGGCACGGGCTCATTCTGTCCCATCAGCCGTTGGGACTTCGACAGTCCTGAGGTGGAGATCGCTCACAGGCCCCTGTGACAGGCCTGTGACAGTCGAAGGACAACCCGGTTATCTCCGCCGGGCAGTCTTCATACCAACGAACGGACCGAAGCAGACTCCACGACGGGGGGCGCGAGATGAACACGCTGCACAGCACCACCACCAGCGCGGTTGTCACGCGGCTGCACGATGTGAACCGCCGGGCGGGTGTCCGTACGGCGACGGTCGCCCGTCCGCGACCGACGCACCCTGTAGCCATCGACGCGAACACGTACCAGGCGGTTCCCGCCGCACGGATCCCGTCCTCCTCGGAGGCCGAGTTCACGGCGTACGTCCAGGAGCGGCGGGCCGCCCTCTACGCGACGGCCTTCCACCTCACCGGCGATCGCCACGAGGCCGAGGACCTGCTCCAGAGCGCGCTGTTCTCCACCTACCGCGCCTGGGACCGGATCAGCGACAAGGCCGCCGTCGGCGGTTACCTGCGGCGCACGATGACGAACCTGCACATCAGCGCCTGGCGTCGGCGGAAGCTGAACGAGTACCCGACCGAGGAACTGCCGGAGACGGCCTCCGACACGGACGCGATGCGCGGCACGGAGCTGCGCACGGTGCTGTGGCAGGCACTGACCCGCATCCCGGAGCCGCAGCGCACGATGCTGGTGCTGCGGTACTACGAGGGCCGCACGGACCCGGAGATCGCGGAGATCCTGGGCATCAGCGTCGGCACGGTGAAGTCGAGCATCTGGCGGTCGCTGCGGCGCCTGCGGGACGACGAGGCGCTGAGCTTCGGCCGCGACGAGTCGGACTCCTTCGGCGAGCTCGTCGCCTGACACGAACCAACGGGGGTTGGACCACGGGGCCGGGGGGCCCGTCCTACGGGGGTGGGGCGGGGGTCGCGGGGGGGGAAGAGGCGGGATCAAGCGGCCGGGGGTCCGCGTGATCCCGCCTTTTCGCGTGCCCGTCCACGGGCGCCGCGGGCGGGGCCCCGGCGGGGTCAGGCGGAGGCGGGGGCGCGGTGCCGGCCGGCGGCGCAGGCGGCCAGCCGGCCCAACGCCTCGTCGCGGCCGCAGGCGTGGGCGCCGAGGGTGGTGTGCCGGGCGACGATGTCCCGCTCGGCCCGCATCAACCGCCAGCCCCTGCGCAGCAGGAACGGCAGGGACTTGCGGCCTTCCCGCAGGTCCCGCGCGAGGCGCCGGCGGAAGGTCGTCGAGGGCCGCCCCCGCAGGCAGATCGCGTCGGCGAGCAGCCCCAGGTCCTGGCAACGCGCCACGATGTCCGCCGCGAAGATGCCCTCGGCGATGAACAGGGGGGTCCGCGCTATGTCCAGGGTCTCGGTCCCGGTCCGCGAGGACGTCGCGATGGAGTACGTCGGGACCTCGGTCCGGCCCACCGCGCAGAGTCGGGAGATGGCGGTGACCGCCGACTCCGCGTCCCAGGACAGCGGGGAGTCCCAGTCGATGTCGGAGCTGCCCTCGACCAGGGGGAGGGTCGGGTCGTCCGCCTCCTTGTAGAAGTCGTCCAGGCGCAGCACGGGCAACCCGGAGCGGGCCGCGAGCGAGGACTTGCCGGAGCCCGAGGGTCCGGTCAGCAGCACGACACGCGTTGGCAGAGGAGAGGAACAGCTCACGGGACACCAGTGTGAACCATGACCCGCGGTATCGATACACCGGCGACGTGCCCTGCGAGCACTCTCACACCCGCGCGGCCGGTTGGTGTCGACAGCCGCACCTCCACTACGCTGCGTGCGCACGCGACTACGACCACAGGCGGGATCCTCATGGCACGTCACGCAGCACCCGGCAACGGCGCCGGCGCGCGCGCCCTTCGCGGCGCGGGCCTCACCCTGACCATGGCCGGCGCGGCCCTGGCGATGGCGGCGGGGGGCGCCCAGGCCGGTGAACTCTCCGTCCCGGCGGCCCTGGCGGGCGTCGCCGACCCGATCTCCAACCTCAAGGTGAACCCGCTCGCCCACACCGGCGTGGACCCGCTCGACAACGGCGTGGCCACCAAGATCGCGGACTTTCCGTCGGTCGGCACGGGCATGGTCACCGGAGTGCTGACCCAGGGCCCCTCGGTCGGCGAACTCCCCACCGCGGCGGCGTCCTCGCTGCTCGGGCCGCTGCTCCCGGCGGCGGGCACGTAGGCACGCGGGTACGGGAAGGCCCCGGCAGCACGGGGGTCGCTGCCGGGGCCGGTCCAGGGGCGGGCCGGGTCCGTCTAGTAGGACGAACCGCCCGAGCCCAGCGAACCCGTGGGGTGCCAGACCGTCTTGGTCTCCAGGAACGCCGTCAGGCGCGAGGTGCCAGGGTCGGCCGTCCAGTCGTCCACAGGCTGTGGACGCAGGACGCGCTTGAGGTTGTCGGCCGCCGCGATCTCCAGCTCCTTGGCCAGCGCCACGTCGGCGCCCGCCAGGTCGATCGCGTTGACGTCCTGGTGGGACGCCAGGTGCGGGCCCATCTCGCCGGCCTTGCCGGACAGGATGTTGACCACGCCGCCGGGCAGGTCGGAGGTGGCCAGCACCTCGCCCAGGGACAGCGCGGGCAGCGGGGACTTCTCGCTCGCGATGACGACCGCGGTGTTGCCCGTGGCGATCACCGGGGCGATCACGGAGATCAGGCCCAGGAACGAGGAGTCCTGCGGGGCGACGACCGTGACCACACCGGTCGGCTCCGGAGTGGACAGGTTGAAGAACGGACCCGCGACCGGGTTGGCCCCGCCCACGACCTGGCCGATCTTGTCGGTCCAGCCCGCGTACCAGACCCAGCGGTCGATCGCCGCGTCCACGACCGCTGCGGCCTTGGACTTCGACAGCCCCTCGGCCTCGCCGACCTCCCGGACGAACTGCTCGCGGCGGCCCTCCAGCATCTCGGCGACGCGGTAGAGGACCTGGCCGCGGTTGTACGCGGTCGCGCCGGCCCAGCCGCCGAAGGCCTTGCGGGCGGCGACGACCGCGTCACGGGCGTCCTTGCGGGAGGACAGCGGGGCGTTGGCCAGCCACTTGCCCTTGCTGTCGGTCACTTCGTACACCCGGCCGCTCTCGGAGCGGGGGAACTTCCCCCCGACGTACAGCTTGTAGGTCTTGAAGACACTGAGGCGGTTCTGCTGCTCAGACATCGAGGTAGCCCTCCAGGCCGTGACGGCCGCCTTCGCGCCCGAAGCCCGACTCCTTGTAACCGCCGAAGGGCGAGGTCGGGTCGAACTTGTTGAACGTGTTGGCCCAGACGACTCCCGCGCGGAGCTTGTTCGCGACCGCGAGGATGCGCGAGCCCTTCTCCGTCCAGATGCCGGCGGACAGGCCGTACTGGGTGTTGTTGGCCTTGGCGACGGCCTCGTCGGGCGTACGGAACGTCAGCACGGACAGCACCGGGCCGAAGATCTCGTCGCGGGCGACGGTGTGCGCCTGGGTGACGTTCGTGAAGAGCGTCGGGGCGAACCAGTAGCCGGCGGACGGCAGTTCGCAGGCCGGGGACCAGCGCTCGGCACCCTCGGCCTCGCCGGTCTCGGCGAGCGCGGTGATCCGGGCGAGCTGCTCGGCGGAGTTGATCGCGCCGATGTCGGTGTTCTTGTCGAGCGGGTCGCCCAGGCGCAGCGAGGAGAGGCGGCGCTTGAGGGAGTCCAGCAGCTCGTCGTGGATCGACTCCTGGACCAGCAGGCGCGAGCCCGCGCAGCAGACCTGGCCCTGGTTGAAGAAGATGCCGGTGACGATGCCCTCGACGGCCTGGTCGATCGGGGCGTCGTCGAAGACGATGTTGGCGCCCTTGCCACCCAGCTCCAGGGTGACCTTCTTGTCGGTGCCGGCGACGTGGCGGGCGATCTTCTTGCCGACCGCGGTCGAGCCGGTGAAGGCGACCTTGTCGACGTCCGGGTGCTCGACGAGGGCCGCGCCCGCGTCGCCGTACCCGGTGAGGATGTTGACGACACCCTTGGGCAGGCCCGCCTGGCGGCAGATGTCCGCGAAGAAGAGCGCGGACAGCGGGGTGGTCTCGGCGGGCTTCAGCACGACCGTGTTGCCGGTGGCGAGCGCCGGGGCGATCTTCCACGCGAGCATCAGGAGCGGGAAGTTCCACGGGATGACCTGGCCGGCCACACCGAGGGGGCGCGGGTTCGCGCCGTAGCCGGCGTGGTCGAGCTTGTCGGCCCAGCCCGCGTAGTAGAAGAAGTGCGCGGCGACCAGCGGGAGGTCCGCGTCGCGGGTCTCCCGGATCGGCTTGCCGTTGTCCAGGGTCTCCAGGACGGCCAGCTCGCGGCTGCGCTCCTGGATGATCCGGGCGATGCGGAAGAGGTACTTGGCGCGCTCGGAACCGGGCAGCGCGGACCACTTCTCGAAGGCCTTGCGGGCGGCCTTGACGGCGCGGTCCACGTCGGCGGCGCCGGCCTGGGCGACCTCGGCCAGGACCTCCTCGGAGGACGGCGAGACGGTCTTGAAGACCTTGCCGTCGGCGGCCTCGGTGAACTCGCCGTCGATGAAGAGCCCGTAGGACGGGGCGATGTCGACGACCGAGCGGGACTCGGGGGCGGGTGCGTACTCGAAAAGGGATGCCATGGTGATCAGTCCACCGTCACGTAGTCGGGACCGGAGTAACGGCCGGTGCTCAGCTTCTGGCGCTGCATCAGCAGGTCGTTGAGCAGGCTGGAGGCGCCGAAGCGGAACCAGTGGTTGCTCAGCCAGTCCTCGCCCGCGGTCTCGTTGACCAGGACCAGGAACTTGATCGCGTCCTTGGTCGTGCGGATGCCGCCGGCCGGCTTCACGCCGATCTGGATCCCGGTCTGCGCCTTGAAGTCGCGGACGGCTTCGAGCATGAGCAGGGTGTTGGCGGGGGTGGCGTTCACCCCGACCTTGCCGGTGGACGTCTTGATGAAGTCCGCGCCGGCCATCATGCCGATCCAGGAGGCCCGGCGGATGTTGTCGTACGTCGACAGCTCGCCGGTCTCGAAGATGACCTTGAGGCGTGCGGCGGTGCCGTCGGGGCGGACGCAGGCCTCCTTGACGGAGCGGATCAGCTCGTACGTGTCCAGGTAGCGGCCGGCGAGGAAGGCGCCACGGTCGATGACCATGTCGATCTCGTCGGCGCCGGCGGCGACGGCGTCGGCCGTGTCGGCGAGCTTCACGGGCAGGGCGGCACGGCCGGCGGGGAACGCCGTGGCGACGGAAGCCACCTTGACGTCGGCGCCGTTCAGCGCCGCCTTGGCGGTGGCCACCATGTCGGGGTAGACGCAGACCGCGGCGGTCATGGGCGTCGTACGGTCGGTCGGATCGGGGTTGACGGCCTTGTGGGACAGCGCCCGGACCTTGCCCGGGGTGTCCGCACCCTCGAGCGTCGTCAGGTCGATCATCGAGATGGCCAGGTCGATGGCATAGGCCTTGGCCGTCGTCTTGATCGAGCGGGTGCCGAGGGAGGCCGCGCGGGCCTCCAGTCCGACTGCGTCTACGCCGGGCAGCCCGTGCAGGAAGCGGCGCAGCGCACTGTCGGACGTCGTCACGTCGGCGAATGCGGTGAGGGTGGTGGGCATGGTCACCACATGAGCATATCTACGCGCGTAGCGGCCTGTCACCCCCCTCCCCCGAATCAACCGAAAACGCATGCGTTCTCCGAACGACCGCACGTCGTGACGATCCGGTGACAGGAACAGGATCGTCCGACCGCACAAGATCCATAGATTTCTCCTCAGCAGCCCGCCACACCTGACCCGGTGAACCAGACCGACCAGACTCAACGCGGCATGCGACTCTCCTCCACTTTCCTCACCCACGCTCCAGGAGTCGTTATGCGTACCGCCCTCCGCACCTCGATCGTCACCGCCGCCCTCGCCGGCGCTCTCCTCGCTCCCGCCGCCGGAGCGTTCGCCGCTCCCGCTCCCCAGGCCGTCACGGCGGTGTCCGGGACCACGTCGGGCAGCGACCGTTACGCCGGGGAGATGGTCCTCGTGGCCGAAGGCGTGCTGGCGGTGCTGCGGAACGAGTCCGAGGGCCCCGAGGTGTGGCTGCGCGCCGTCGGCCCGGACTGGAAGCCCTCGGACGGCTGGGCGGGTCACGTGTACGACGTGCTGAGCCGCACGCACACCGGCGCCACGGTCAACGGGTACACGTTCACGCTCGTCGAGGCGGACACCGCGACCCCCTCGCTGACGGTCCGCGGGCCGGCGGGCACCGACAGCCACCCGCTGCCGAAGGGCAAGCCGTCCACCGAGCCTTCCACGAAGCCGTCGGCCCAGCCGTCCGTGAAGCCTTCCGCGAAGCCCTCGACCGTCCCCTCCGCGAAGCCCTCCGCCAAGCCGACCGTCGTGTCGTCCGCGAAGCCCTCGGCCGCGGCGGGCGTCCCCGCGAAGACCGACGTGAAGGCGCAGACGGCGGTCGTCCCCCGGGGCCCGGTCGCCGCGGGCGCCGAGATCGCCGGCCCGGACACGGACGACAGCAGCACGGTCGCGGCCGGCGCCGGCCTCGTGGCGATCTTCGCCGCGCTCGGCGCGGCGGCGCTGCACCTCTCCCGCCGTTCCCGCAGTCGCGCCTGACCGCCGCCGATCCCCTCGAACACGCCCTGCGGCGGGTCACCTTCACGGTGGCCCGCCGCAGGGCGTTCCCCTTCCCGCTTCCCGCCCGAGCCCCACCGGCCCCGTTCCCGGAGCACTTCCATGGCCCATCGCGCCCGCCCCCTGCTCGCCGCCGCCCTCCTCGCGCCCGTCGCCCTGGCCGGTTGCGGCGGCTCCGCCCGCCCCGCCGGCGAGGCCGCCACGGCGCCGCCGCGCATCGCGGCCTCGCCCGCGCGGGACGCCTCCCCGGCGCCGGCCGCGCCGCCGGCGGCGCTCACGCCGCTGCCCGCCTCGGAGCCGGTGCGGGTACGGATCCCCGCGGCGGGCGTCGACACCTCCCCCGTGCTCCGCCTGGGGTTGGAGAGCGACGGGACCGTCCAGGTGCCCTCCGTCGCCGACGGGGACAAGATCGGCTGGTACACCAAGGGCGTCACCCCGGGTCAGACCGGGCCCGCCGTGCTGATCGGCCACTTCGACACCGCGCGCGGGCCGGCCGTGCTGAAGGACGTCTCCAGGGTCCGCGTCGGCGACGAGATCACCGTGTCCCGCGCGGACGGCGGCTCCGCCGTCTTCCGGGTGCGCGAGCTGGAGCAGGTCGACAAGAAGAGCTTCCCCACCGCGAAGGTGTACGGGAACACCACCCGCCCGGAGCTGCGCGTCGTCACCTGCGGCGGCGAGATCACCGACGGCCACCGCCCCGACAACATCATCCTGTACGCCGATCTCGTGGGGTGAGACGGCGTGAGGCACAATCGGGCGCATGAGCAGCCAGCAACCCCCTGACGAGCCGGTGTACGACGACCGGGTCTACCGCTCGCCCATGGCCATCGTCACGGGCGTGCTGATGCTCGGGATGGTCGCCTGGCTCTGCGGGGACGCGGTCCTGCGCGGCGAGGGGTCGACGCGGTGGGTGGCGCTGGCCATCGCCGTGTGCGCCGTGCCGCTCATCGTGGCGTTCACCTTCCGGCCCGCCGTCTTCGCCAACGACGACCGCATGCGGGTGCGCAATCCCTTCCGCGTGATCGAGCTGCCCTGGGCGGCCGTGGACGCGGTGCGCGCCGGGTACTCGGCGGAGGTGCTGGCGGAGGGTTCCACCTACCAGCTGTGGTCCGTGCCGGTCTCGTTGCGCGAGCGCAAGAGGGCGCAGCGCCCCGCCGGCCGGCGGGGCGGGTTGACCGGCCGCGGGTTGTCCCCGGATCCGGCTCCGGCCGGCGCCGCGGTCGACGAGCCGCCGCGGGCGGGCGCCGACAAGGTCGTGGACGAGCTGCGGGAACTGGCCGAGCGCGGGGCCACGCGCGCGGGGGCGCAGGGCGAGGTGCGGGTCCGGTGGTCGTTCGAGATCATCGCGCCCGCCGTGATCGGCGCGGTCGCGCTGATCGTGCTGCTCGCCACCGGCTGAAACGCCGCGCAGTCCCTCGCCACCCGCCGGAACCACCGCCACCGGGGCCTGCGTCCTCGCTGGTGTGCAGCGTCATGAGGGCGGCGGCAGCGCCGCCATAGATCTCCGGCTCCGGCTCCTGGGCGGGGCCCTGCTGGCCGCCCATCTCCTCGTCGTCGGCTGGTTGAGCCTGCGGCCACTGGACGTGCCCTGGGCGGCGGCCGCGAACCTGTCCCCGCTGGAGGGGATCCGGGCGGACCTCGCGTACGGGCCGTTCGAGGCGGCGTGCCGGATCGGCAAGGGGCTGGCCCTGCTGGCTCCGCTCGGGGTGTTGTTGCCGCTCGTCGGCGGGCGGCTCGCGCCGTCACCGCTGGCCGCGTGGTCCTCGTTGGCCCGGACGGCGGCCGCGGGGGCGTTGGTGTCGCTGAGCATCCTGATGTTGCAGACGGCGGTCCCGGGTCAGGTGGTCGACGTGGACTCGCTGTTGCTGAACACCGCCGGGGTGTTGATCACGCACGCGACGGTGGTGCCGGTCCTGAGGGCCCGGCTGAGGCGTTCTCAGGGGCACACCCCGAGAATCACCAGGGTCGACCTCGGCCCCTGGACCGAGGTTTTGTCGGCGGTTCCCCGCGAGTATTGAGGCATCGCAGGAAAGCGATCCCATACGAAGGAGAATCCCCATGAGCGCGATTACCCGCCCCCGTGACGGACGGATGATCGGTGGCGTCTGTGCCGGTCTCGCGCAGCGTTTCGGAATCAAGGCGAAGACGATGCGGATCATTTTCGTCCTGTCGTGCCTGCTGCCGGGTCCGCAATTCCTGATCTACCTGGCGCTGTGGGTGCTGCTGCCGAACCAGAAGTACGCCGCCGCTTCCGCCCACACCGCCTGGTAGTCCGTTCCGACGCTTCGATCAGGCCGCCCGCTGGACCTTCTCCAGCTGCTTGTCCGCCACTTCCCGGGGGACCTGCGCCTTCTTCTCGGCGGCGGCCACGTTGAGGGCCATGAGCCGCACCACGGTGTCGCCCTCGCGCACGACCACCAGGTGGACCTGGGCGGAGACGCCCTGGGCGGCGGCGGTCGTGGTCCAGCTGACGCTCTCGTCGCCGCCGGTCTCGTAGGCGACGGGCTTCACGTCGCGGTAGCTGCCGGTCTGCTTCTGCACGGTGGCCGCGAATCCGGAACCGCAGGCGGCGACGGCGTCGCGCAGGCGGGAGATCAGCCGCTTGGCGTCCTTCTCCGCGTAGGAGCTGACGGAGGCGGAGACGGCGAGGCCGACCTGCTTCTGGGATCCGACGCCCCGGTTGACGGTTTCCCGCGCGGCCGGGTCGGGCTTGTCGCCCATGATGTCGGCGAGCGGCTGGCAGGGCTTCTTGTCGGATTGCGGCTGGCCGTCGGGGGCGTTCGGGTTCTTGCCCTGGGCGGAGATCTGGTAGCCGGCGAGGTCGCCCTGTTCGAGTGCGGACCGTTCCAGTCTGCTGCCGCCCTTCTTCGGCGCGGCCGAACCGGCGGGGGCTCCGGGCGCGCCCGAGGACGGGTTCGGGGCCGAGGCGGAGCCCTTGGGGTCCGGGGCCTTGTCGGTCTCCGGGGTGCCCGTACCGCTGCAACCGACCGCTCCGAGAAGGAGGGCGGGGAGCAGTGCGGCCGTGGCCGCTCCGAGCTTGACTGGTGCCTTCAGGCGCATGACCGATGACCTCATACCGCGTGCGTTGGCGGGCAGTTGACGGTGATCGTGGCACACGACGCGACGTGGCGCACACCTGCTCGAAGCGGTGTGCGCCATGCGTACTCGCGTGCGGATCGCGGCCTGGTCAGCCGCCGAGCGCGCCACCGACGGGCAGGCCGCCGAGCGTGGGGCCGAGGGAGTCGGTGAGCTGGCCGAGCGGGGCCGCGGGGTCGCTCGCCTGACCCTTGTCGGCCTTCACGTGCTGCTGGCTGGTGGCGGTCTGGAGGGCGCCCGTGACGGGGCCCAGTGCGTCCGTGAGGCCGACGGCGGGGACGGCGGCGGCGGAACCGGCGGCGGCGGCGACGGCGGCGACGGCACCGAGAGCGGCGAGGCCGAAGGTCTTGGCAGCTGACTGCTTCATGAAGGATCGTCCTTGCGACGGGGAATTGAGCGGCTCCGCAAACTAGTCACTTCAAACCCCGACCCGCAAACATCTGTAAATACGAGAAAGCGCCCGGGAATTGCTCCTCCCGGGCGCCTTCGGTCCGTCATGTCGTGGCCTAGGCCGAGACAGAACCGCTGGTCGAGGCCGTCTGCCGGAACAGCCATTCCGACTTCAGCTCCGCATAGCCGGGCTTGATGACCTCGTTGATCATGGCCAGTCGTTCATCGAAAGGAATGAACGCGGACTTCATCGCATTGACGGTGAACCACTGCATGTCGTCCAGCGAGTAGCCGAAGGTGTCGACCAGGTGCTCGAACTCGCGGCTCATGCTCGTACCGCTCATCAGCCGGTTGTCGGTGTTGACGGTCAACCGGAAGTGCAGCTTGCGCAGCAGGCCGATCGGGTGCTCGGCGTACGAGGCGGCCGCGGCCGTCTGCAGGTTCGACGTCGGGCACATCTCCAGGGGGATGCGCTTGTCGCGGACGTAGGAGGCCAGGCGACCCAGCTTCACGGAGCCGTCGGCGGCGACCTCGATGTCATCGATGATCTTCACGCCGTGACCCAGGCGGTCGGCGCCGCACCACTGCAGGGCCTGCCAGATCGACGGAAGGCCGAAGGCCTCGCCCGCGTGGATGGTGAAGTGGTTGTTCTCGCGCTTGAGGTACTCGAAGGCGTCGAGGTGGCGGGTGGGAGGGAACCCGGCCTCGGCGCCGGCGATGTCGAAGCCGACCACGCCGTTGTCGCGGTACCGGTTCGCCAGCTCGGCGATCTCCAGCGCGCGGGCCGCGTGGCGCATCGCGGTGAGCAGCGCGCCGACGCGGATGCGGTGGCCGTTCGCCTTGGCGCGGCGCTCGCCCTCGCGGAAGCCGTCGTTGACCGCCTCGACGACCTCTTCGAGGGTCAGGCCGGCCTCCAGGTGCTGCTCGGGGGCGTAGCGGATCTCGGCGTACACGACGCCGTCCTCGGCCAGGTCCTCGGCGCACTCCGCGGCGACCCGGAACAGGGCGGCCTTCGTCTGCATGACGGCGCAGGTGTGCGCGAACGTCTCCAGGTAGCGCGGGAGGGAGCCGGAGTCGGCGGCTTCCCGGAACCAGATGCCCAGCTTGTCGGCATCGGTCTCGGGAAGGTTCTCGTAGCCGGCCTCCTGCGCCAGCTCGATGATGGTCCCGGGGCGCAGTCCACCGTCGAGGTGGTCGTGCAGGAGCACCTTCGGGGAGCGGCGGATCTGATCCGGGGTGGGCACGTTGAGGGTCTCGCTCGTCATCTGGGCACTCTAGCTCCTACGCGCGTAGAGCATGGTGTCCCCGACGGCCGTCGATACGTAACAGTGACCGTGCGGACGGGTGGAGTACACCTGTCGGTCTGAGACTGTTCCGCCATGGCACAGCATGCGCCGCCGGCGCGCGGGGCCCGCCTGGGGCGGGCGGCCGGCGCGAACGGCCCGGTCACGACGGTCAGTGGTGTGGTGCTCCTCCTCCCCGGGGCGTCCAGATGGTCCCCCGGGCCGCTGCGCCCGCTCGCGCGGGCGCTGGCGCGCTCGGGCGCGGCGCACGGGCTGGTCGCGCACCCCGTCGTGCACGGGGCCGGGGCCCGGGAGGAGGACGCCGAGTGGGCGGCGGACGAGGTGGTGCGCCGGTACGGGGACGTGCCCGTCTGCCTGGTCGGCTACGACGCCGGGGGCCGGGCGGTGCTGCGCGCGGGGGGCCACGCGGCGGTCAACTCGGTTCTCGCGCTCGCCCCCTGTCTGGGCGGGCCCTCCCCGGAGGAGCCCCCTGAGCCGGTGAGGCAGCTCTCGGGGCGGCAGGTGCTGATCGTGCACGGGACCAACGACGCGCGCAGCGACCCGGAGTCCTCCTTCCTGCTGGCGACGCGGGCGAAGAAGGCGAACCGTTCGACCTGCCGCTTCGAGGTGCACTCGGACGGGCACGGGCTGCGCGAGCACCAGGCGGAAGTGGTGGCGCTGGGCGTGGACTTCGTGCTCGGCGCGGTGTTCTCGGGCCGGTACTCGCGGCCGGTCACGGACGCGCTCGCCGCGCCGCCGCCGCTGGGTCTGCGGATGCCGCTGGCCTCCGGTTTCGGCCGGTCCCTGCGGGGCTGACGCGCGGATCCCGGCGGGCCGTCCGGGACGGTGCGCCGGGGTCAGCGCACCACGTGGACCCCGGGCGCGTCGTGGCGGCCGCCCAGCAGGCCCGTGGCGCGGTCCAGGACGGTGCCCAGCGAGCCGGCGGTCGGCGCGGTGGCGAGTACGTACGCGTGGTGCCGCGCGCCGGTCGGCGGGCGGCGGACGACGGCCCCGCGCGGGACCTCCAGGTGGACCCGGACCACGCCGGGCACGGCCCGGGCCGCGGCGATGCCGGGGCCCGCCCCGTCGGTGCGCCAGCCGGGCGGGAAGTCCACGTACCGCAGGCCCGCGTGGGCGGCGCGATGCCGACGCGGCGGGTCGGGGAGGCCCAGTCCGGCGGCGAGCGCCAGTCCGAGCACGTCGGTGCCGTGGGCGAGCCGGAGCAGGTGGGTGAGCTCGTCGGCTCCGGGTCGGGCGTGGGCCTCGATCAGCCGGGGGCCGCGGGGGGTGAGCACGACCTCGGTGTGGGACGGGCCGTCGCGGTGGCCGGCGAGGTCGAGGACCGCGCGGACCAGGGACCTGACGGCTTCGGCCGCCGTCGCGTCCAGGGCGACCGGCAGCCGATGGCCGGTCGCGGTGAGGTCGGGGCCGGCGGCGGGGATGCGCCGCGACCAGCCGAGGATCCGGTGGCGGCCCTCCCGGGAGAGGGTCGAGACGGCCAACTCGGGGCCTTCGAGGTACTCCTCGACGAGCAGGTCGGTGACGGCCGGGTAGCCGCGGGCGGCGGAGCGGGCCCCGGCCGGGTCGGCGACCAGCCGTACACCCTCTCCGTCGGCGCCCCAGCGGGGCTTGATGACGCAGGGGTAGCCGATGAGGGTGGTGATGAAGGGGATGAGGTCGGCGCGGCCGCAGCGGGCGAAGGAGACGGGGTGGGTGGCGTGGAGGCCGTTGGAGCGGACCCGCAGGGCGGCCTTGTCCATGAGGGCGGTGACGGCTGCGGTGGGGGTGCCGGGCAGGCCGAGTTCCTCGTTGGCGCGGGCGGCGGCGAGGGCGCCCGCGGGGTCGAAGCCGAAGACGGCGGCCCGGCCGCGGCGGACCTCCTCCAGCCGGGCGACGGCCCCCACGAGGCGCGGGTGGTCGCGCCAGTCCGTCCGTACCCGCCGCTCCGCCCCCTCACGGTCGGATGGCACCGATGGATCCGGCGCGACCACCACGGTGCGCGCGCCCGCACGGCGGGCGGCCGCGACCACGGCGGGGCGAGGACTCAGCAGGACTGCCACGGGCCGGTGCCGTTGGTCGGCCGTCCGCTGCCGCATACCGCGCTCCCCCTTCACGCCGTGGCTCCACTGTGCCGGTTCGGCATATGCCGCAGGCGGTCGGGCGGGCGTCGTCTTGCCGCCTTGCGGGAACACGAGGGGTTTACAAACATTCACAGGCCGGGACGAATATGCATATGCCAGCCGATGAAGTCCGAGACATGGGCGAACTGAGCCCCGCGGCGCGGCGCCTCTACGCGTTCGCGGTGGAGCGGCACGCCTTCACGCCTCCGGAGGCGACGGCGGCGCTGGGCGTGCGGGCGGCCGCGGCGATCACCGAACTGGCGGCGGCGCACCTGCTCCAGCGGTCCCCCGACGCCGGACCGGAACGGTGGAGCGCGGTGGCCCCCCGGGCGGCGGCGGCCCGGGCGCTGGCCCCGCTGGCCCTGCTCGTGCGCGAGACCCACGACGAGATGGACCGGCTGCGGGGGCGGCTGGAGCGGCTGGTGCCGGCGTACGAGGCGGGGGCCGCGCACCGGGACCTGAGCGGGGCCGGCCGGCTGGAGCTGGTGACCGACCTGGGGGCGGTACGGGGGCTGATCGCCGAGCTGGCCGCGTCGGCCGAGGAGGAGATGCTGACCTCGCAGCCGGGCGGCGGGCGGCCCCTGGAGGTGTTGGAGGAGTCGATCGGGCGGGACGAGGCGCTGTTGGCGCGCGGGGTCCGGATGCGGACGATCTACCAGCACACGGCCCGGTACTCGCGTCCGACCGCGGCCTACGTGGAGCGGGTGACGGCGCTGGGCGCGCAGGTGCGGACGCTGGGCGACGGGCTGATGCGGATGCTGGTCTTCGACCGGCGCACGGGCCTGATGGCGGTGCCGGACCGGGGCGGGGCGGCCCTGGTGGTGCGGGAGCCGAGCGTCGTGCACTTCATGACGTCGGCGTTCGACCGCTCCTGGCTGGACGCGGAGCCGTTCCCGGTGACGGTGAGTCCGGAGGCGGCCCGGACGCTGTCGGACGAGCTGCGGCAGACCATCGTGCGGCTGCTGTCGGAGGGGCTGGAGGACAAGGTGATCGCGCGCCGGCTCGGGATGTCGGAGCGGACCTGCCAGCGGCACATCGCGGAGATCATGCGGGCGGTGGGGGCGAAGTCCCGCTTCCAGGCAGGGTACTTGCTGTCGACGGCGGCGGCCCTGGAGCCGGCCGCCCCGCAGGAGTAGGCACACGGCCAGCCCGGGGCCCGCGGGGCGGTGCGCGGCCTGCGGCACGGCCGGCGCGCGGCCGGCGGCTCAGCCGGCTCGTCCCTGCTCGGCCCGGCCGTCAGATCGGGCCCTGCAACTCCGGGATCAGGCGGCCGCGCCGGGACAGCAGGAAGCGCTTGAACTCCGCGACCGGGGGCGTGTCGGGGTGTCCGTCGAGCCAGGCGACGCCGATCTCGCGGACGGCGCGGGGCGCCGTCACCGTCAGTTCGACCACCCCCGGCCGGGCCACGGCGGGCGGCGGCAGCAGGGCGACGCCGAGGCCGGCCGCGACGAGGCCGCGCAGGGTCTCGGCCTCCTCCCCCTCGAAGGCGACCTTCGGGGTGAACCCGGCCTCCGCGCACAGGTCGTCGGTGATGCGGCGCAGGCCGTAGCCGGGCTCCAGGGTGACGAAGGTTTCCTCGGCGGCCTCGGCCAGCCGGATCCGTTTGCGGCCGGCGAGGACCCTGATGGTTAATTCGTGTGGCTGAGGGTGCTGGTGGGAGCGGGTGGGCAGGTTGTTCCTGTGTCGGTAGGGTCCGGCCGGGGAGGGGCTTGTTGTGTCGATGTCGCCGCGGTCGTGGCCGGA
>NZ_JAPNLK010000106.1 GCF_026627505.1 Streptomyces sp. H27-H5
CACCCCCGAGGACGCACTCGACACCGCCTGCCACCTCCACCTCACCGGTCTCGACACCTGACACGGGCAAGCGCACGCCAAGCCCGACGTCAACCCCCGAAGGATTTACGACGCAGACCACTTAGTCTCGGACCGTACCGATCCCCTCCCGAGGAGACTCCTGACATGAGCGAGCGACTTGAGCCGGGCGACACCGCCCCCGCCTTCACCCTGCCCGACGCGGACGGCAACGAGGTCTCGCTTGCCTCCCACAAGGGCCGCAAGGTCATCGTGTACTTCTATCCGGCCGCCCTGACCCCGGGCTGCACCAAGCAGGCGTGCGACTTCACGGACAATCTGGCCGCACTGGCCCAGGCGGGTTACGACGTCATCGGCGTCTCCCCCGACAAGCCGGAGAAGCTGGCGAAGTTCCGCGAGCAGGAGAACCTGAAGGTGACCCTGGTCGGCGACCCCTCGAAGGAGGTCCTGGCGGCTTACGGGGCCTTCGGCGAGAAGAAGCTGTACGGCAAGACGGTCACCGGGGTCATCCGCTCGACGGTGGTCGTGGACGAGGACGGCAAGGTCGAGCGGGCCTTCTACAACGTCAAGGCCACCGGCCACGTGGCCAAGATCATCAAGGACCTGGGCATCTGATCCGGCTCCGGAGGCCCGCGTCCGCGGCGCCCCAACTGCCGGGCGACCTCCGGCACATGGCGCCGGGGAGGCCGTCGCCGTGCGATCGGCCGGTCCTGTCGGCCCGGGCCGCCGGCTGCCCGCTATCATGGCAGGCGGCCGGCGGCGGTGGCGCAACGGCGACGCAGCAGACTTAGGATCTGTGGCCCGTGAAACGGCTTGAGGGTTCGAATCCCTTCCGCCGCACCCATGAGGGCCTGTGCATCGCATGCGATCCACAGGCCCTTCGTGCTACCCGAGCAGTTCGCGGATCACCGGGACCAGCGCCCGGAAGGCCTGACCCCGGTGGGAGATGGCGTTCTTCTCCGCCGCGGTGAGTTCCGCGCAGGTACGGGTGTCGCCCGAGGGCTCAAGGATCGGGTCGTAGCCGAAGCCGCCGGCGCCGGCCGGGGTGTGGCGCAGGGTGCCCAGGAGCCGGCCCTCGACGACGCGTTCGGTGCCGTCCGGGAGGGCGAGGGCGGCGGCGCAGGCGAAGTGGGCGCCGCGGTGCTCGTCGGCGATGTCCCCGATCTGGGCCAGGAGCAGGTCCAGGTTGGCCTGGTCGTCGCCGTGGGTGCCGGCCCAGCGGGCGGAGAAGATGCCGGGGGCGCCGTTCAGGACGTCCACGCAGAGGCCGGAGTCGTCGGCCACGGCCGGCAGGCCGGTGGCCCGGGCGAGGGCGTGCGCCTTGAGCAGGGCGTTCTCGGCGAAGGTGACGCCGGTTTCCTTGACGTCGGGGATCTCCGGGTACGCGTCCGCGCCGACCAGCTCGTGCGGCAGGCCGGCGTCGGACAGGATGGCGTGGAGTTCGGAGATCTTGCCCGCGTTGCGGGTGGCGAGGATCAGGCGCGGCGAGGTCGTCATGCGCCGATTATCCCGCGCCGCCCGCCGACGCCCGGCGACGGGTCAGCCGGGGGTGCAGACCTTGGAGATCTCCGAGGCGGCGTCGGCGACCGGCTGGATGTCGGGGTTGACGTTGCCGCCCTCGATGGAGGTGCGGACGTTCTTCACGGCGGTGGTCATCGAGTCGATGGCCTTGCCCAGGTCGGCGTTGTCGGTCTGGTCGCCGATCTTCTTCAGGTTGGTGTCGATGCTGTTGAGCGCGTTCTGCGCGTCCTGCGGGCTGTTGCCGGCCTGCGAGACCGCCTGCTGGAGGTCGTTGGCGCTGTCCGCGATGGCCACGGCCGTGTTGGCACAGTCCATCGCGGTGGAGATGGCGTCGCAGGAGGTGAGCGCCGGGACGGCGAGGGCGGCCGCGATGGCGACGGCGGCTATGCGGTGCTTCGGCTTGGGCGTGAGCTTCATGCGGGTCCCCCCGGAAGTCGTGGATGCCCGGGTCCACGGGGCGCGGATACCCGGATGCGCGGATACGTGGACGGGCGCACGATGGTGACACCGTGCGCCCGTACCCGCGTATCCGCGTAGACGCCGGGCGACGCCCGGCGGTTGCCGTCAGGGGGTCTGGAGCTCCAGGGCGCCGAGCTGGAGGGCCTGGAGGTCGGCGCAGCCGCCGGCGGCGAGGTCGAGCAGGGCGTTGAGTTCCTTGCGGTCGAAGGGCTCGCCCTCGGCGGTGCCCTGGACCTCGACGAAGCGGCCGTCGCCGGTGCAGACGACGTTCATGTCGGTCTCGGCGCGCACGTCCTCCTCGTAGCAGAGGTCGAGGAGGGGTTCGCCGTCGACGATGCCGACGCTGACGGCGGCCACGGTGCCGACGAGGGGCTTGCGGCCGGCCTTGATCAGCTTCTTCTTCTGGCCCCAGGCGACGGCGTCGGCGAGGGCGACGTAGGCGCCGGTGATGGCGGCGGTGCGGGTGCCGCCGTCGGCCTGGAGGACGTCGCAGTCGAGGACGATCGTGTTCTCGCCGAGGGCCTTGTAGTCGATGACGGCGCGCAGCGAGCGGCCGATCAGGCGGGAGATCTCGTGGGTGCGGCCGCCGATCTTGCCGCGGACGGACTCGCGGTCGCCGCGGGTGTTCGTGGAGCGGGGCAGCATCGAGTACTCGGAGGTGACCCAGCCTTCGCCGCTTCCCTTGCGCCAGCGCGGGACGCCTTCGGTGAAGGAGGCGGTGCAGAAGACCTTGGTGTCGCCGAAGGAGATGAGGACGGAGCCCTCTGCGTGCTTGCTCCATCCGCGTTCGATGGTGACCGGGCGGAGCTGTTCGGGCGTGCGGCCGTCGATGCGAGACATGGTGGCGAGCCTAGTCGGTACGGGGGTACGAGAAGACCCCGTCCGGGTCGGTCCGGTACGGGGTCCTGATCGTGCGGGCGCGGGGTGCGCGCGCGGGTGTGCCGAGCGGGTGGGCTCAGCTCACATCATGTCTTCGATGTCGGCGGCGATCGGGTCGGCGTCGGTGCCGATGACGACCTGGATCGCGGTGCCCATCTTGACGACGCCGTGGGCGCCGGCGGCCTTCAGCGCGACCTCGTCGACCAGGCCCGGGTCCTTGACCTCGGTGCGCAGGCGGGTGATGCAGCCCTCGACCTCTTCGATGTTGTCGATACCGCCGAGCCCGGCGACGATCTTCTCAGCCTTGGTGGCCATGTGTTTCTCCCTGAGTGTTACGAAGAACGAGTCTCGGCGGCCGGATGCCTGACTGCCCATCCGGGAGATCCGCTTCGTCACGGTAACTCACGGTTGGCCCATCTACACGAGCGCGTGCCCGGCATCTGCCGAATGATGACGATCAACATCAACCTGCCCTCCGGGCGGGGAAATGCCATCGCATCACAAGTGGTCTACACCAGTGTGCCGCACGTGGCGCGACTGCCAAAACGGGCCGGTCAGGGAGGACGCCGATGAGCACGAGCAGCGCTGCGGCAGCACCGCGACAGCAGCGGTGGAACGGCCTGTTCCAGGGGTTGCAGAAGATGGGGCGGAGCCTCCAGCTGCCCATCGCCGTGCTGCCCGCCGCGGGCATCCTCAACCGGCTCGGCCAGCCCGATGTCTTCGGCGCGGAGGGCCTCGGCTGGAACGACGTGGCCAGGGTGATGGCGAGCGCGGGCGGCTCCCTGCTCAACGCCGACCTGGGCCTCCCCCTCCTCTTCTGCATCGGCGTCGCGATCGGCATGGCCAAGAAGGCGGACGGCTCGACCGCGCTGGCCTCGGTCGTGGGCTTCCTCGTCTACCGGAGCGTGCTGCGCGCCTTCCCCCAGCCCTGCCCGGAGGGGACCCGCGACATCGGGGGCGGTTGCCTGGGGGCCGACGGCGCGTTCGCCGAGTACACCTTCCAGAACCCCGGGGTCTTCGGCGGCATCGTGATGGGCCTGTTGTCGGCCTGGTTCTGGCAGCGCTACCACCGGGTGAAGCTGGTCGACTGGTTGGGCTTCTTCAACGGCCGGCGGCTGGTCCCGATCATCATGGCGTTCGTCGCGATCGGGTTCGCCGTCATCTGCCTGTGGATCTGGCCGCCGATCGGTGACGCGCTGGAGAGCTTCTCCGACTGGCTGGTGGGGCTGAGCTCGTGGGGCGCGGGCATCTTCGGCGTCGCGAACCGCGCGCTGCTGGTGATCGGCCTGCACCAGTTCCTGAACGTGCCGGTGTGGTTCCAGTTCGGCAGCTACACCAAGCCGGACGGACAGGTGGTCCACGGCGACATCGCCATGTTCCTGGCGGGCGACCCGAACGCCGGACAGTTCCTCTCCGGCTTCTTCCCGATCATGATGTTCGCGCTCCCGGCGGCGGCGCTCGCCATCACGCACTGCGCGAAGCCGGCCCGCCGCAAGGAGGTCGGCGGCCTGATGCTGTCGGTGGCCCTGACGTCCTTCGTCACCGGCATCACCGAGCCGCTGGAGTACTCGTTCCTGTTCGTGGCGCCGCTGCTCTACGTGATCCACGCGCTGCTGACGGGTGTCTCGATGGCGGTGACGTGGGCGTTCGGCGTCCACGACGGCTTCAGCTTCTCGGCCGGCCTGATCGACTACGTCATCAACTGGGGGCTCGCCACGAAGCCCTGGCTGATCATCCCGATCGGCCTGGGGTTCGCGGCCGTCTACTACGCGGTCTTCCGCTTCGCGATCACGAAGTTCGACATCCCGACGCCGGGTCGGGAGACGGATGAGGAGATCGAGGCGATGGAGGCGGACAACACCAAGGCGTAGCGGCGGGCCCCGACCGTACGGAACCCGCGCGGGCGGTCACGGGCCGGACGGCGCCGGCCGGTGGCACGACCTCGCCAAAACAGTGGATATAGTCGCAGGACGGGCTCAAGTCCCGGACGTCAAGGCCCTCGGACCCTCAGGTTTCCGGGGGCTTTTGCCACGTGTGCCCCCATGTGGTCCGGGCCACGAAAATGACGGGTTCCTTACGTAGACCTCACCGTGCTACAACTGGTCTACACCACTAAGTGGTGTAGACCATGAGGGCTTGTCCGGCCCCGGGTCCCCCCTTTCTGAGACGCCGCCAAGCCCCCGTTTCCATGTCCCCGGGCGGCGCCTTGCCCACTGGAGGAAGACCATGTCCACAGCCACCGCTGCGGAAACGAAGAAGGGCGCTGGCGTGATGGCCGTCATGCAGCGCATCGGCCGGAGCCTCATGCTCCCCGTCGCGGTGCTGCCGGCAGGCGCACTCCTGCTCCGCCTGGGCGCGGACGACATGCTCGGCGACAAGGACGTCTTCCCGACGTTCATCCTCAAGATCGCCGGCTACATGGCCGCCGGTGGTGGGGCGATCCTCGACAACATGGCGCTGCTGTTCGCCGTGGGCATCGCGATCGGCTTCGCGAAGAAGTCGGACGGCTCGACCGCCCTCGCCGCGGTCACCGGCTACCTGGTCTTCCAGAAGGTGCTCGCCACCTTCACCGACGGCAACCTGCCGAAGGTCGCCAAGGTCGTCGGCGGCAAGATCGTCAACGTCGACGCCCCGGTCAACGCCGGCGTGCTCGGCGGTGTCGTGATGGGTGTCATCACTGCGCTGCTCTACCAGAAGTTCTACCGGACCAAGCTGCCGGACTGGGCGGGCTTCTTCGGCGGCCGCCGCCTCGTCCCGATCCTCTCCGCCCTCGCGGGTCTGGTCACGGGCATCGTCTTCGGTCTCATCTGGCCGGTCCTCGGCACGGGTCTGCACAACTTCGGTGAGTGGCTGACCGGTTCCGGCGCCGTCGGCGCGGGAATCTTCGGTGTCGCCAACCGTGCGCTCATCCCGATCGGCATGCACCACCTGCTGAACTCCTTCCCGTGGTTCCAGGCCGGTTCCTTCGACACCGCCAACGGTGCCGTCCACGGTGACATCGCCCGCTTCCTCGCCGGTGACCCGAGCGCCGGACAGTTCATGACCGGCTTCTTCCCGATCATGATGTTCGCCCTCCCGGCCGCCTGTCTCGCGATCGTCCACTGTGCCCGGCCCGAGCGCCGCAAGGTCGTCGGCGGCATGATGCTTTCCCTCGCGCTCACCGCGTTCGTCACCGGTGTGACCGAGCCCATCGAGTTCACCTTCATGTTCATCGCCCCGGTGCTGTACGCGATCCACGCGGTCCTGACCGGTGTCTCGCTGGCCCTCACCTGGGCCCTGGGCATGCGGGACGGCTTCGGCTTCTCCGCCGGCGCGGTCGACTTCCTGCTGAACCTGGGCATCGCGAACAACCCGTGGGGCCTGGTCGCCGTCGGCCTCTGCTTCGCGGTCCTGTACTACTTCGTCTTCCGCTTCGCGATCACCAAGTTCAACCTTCCGACGCCGGGCCGCGAGTCCGACGAGGAGCTCGCCGAGCTGCAGAAGGCCGAGGCCAAGTAGGCCCCGCGCCACCCCGTACGACGAAGCCCCCGCGCTCCCGGAAGGGAGGGCGGGGGCTTCATCGTACGGGGTGGGCGCGCGACGACGCCGGTGCGTCAGACCTCGTAGACGGCGCCCGGGTGCGCGAGGTCGACCCGGCCGTCGTAGACCGCGCGGGCGTCGGCGAGGTTCTGCTCGGCGTCCGTCCACGGCGGCACGTGGGTCAGGACGAGCCGGCCGACCTTGCCGCCGCGCGCGTACTCGCCGGCCTCGCGGCCGTTGAGGTGGAGGTCCGGGATGTCCTCCTTGCCGTGCGTGAAGGAGGCCTCGCACAGGAACAGGTCGGCGCCCTCGGCCAACAGGCCCAGCTCGGCGCAGGTCCCGGTGTCCCCGGAGTAGGTGAGGGAGCGGCCCTCGTGCTCGACGCGGATGGCGTAGGAGTCGACGGGGTGGCAGACCTTCTCGGTGCGGACCTGGAACGGGCCGATCTCGAAGCTGCCGGACTTCAGGGTGCGGAAGTCGAAGACCTCGCTCATCGAGTTCGCGTCGGGCACGTCCTCGTACGCCGTGGTGAGCCGCTGTTCGGTGCCCTCGGGTCCGTAGACGGGGATCGTCCCGCAGCGACCGCCCTCGTGCCGGTAGTAGCGGGCGACGAAGTACGCGCACATGTCGATGCAGTGGTCGGCGTGCAGGTGGCTCAGGAAGATCGCGTCGAGGTCGTAGAGACCGCAGTGGCGCTGGAGGGCTCCGAGGGAACCGTTGCCCATGTCGAGGAGCAGCCGGAAGCCGTCGGCCTCGACGAGGTAGCTCGAACAGGCCGATTCCGCGGACGGGAACGACCCCGAGCAGCCGACGACGGTGAGCTTCATGGAGCGTGAACCTCCGTGGACGGTCCGTGGACGGAATGCGGGCCGTGCGTGGGTCGAGCGTAAGGCGCGAAACGTCCGGTCGCTCCTCCGCGGCGGGCCGTTGTGGGGCGAATCACCTGCGCTGTCACCCGGGGGAGCGACGGCGGGTACGGACGTTGCCACCGCCGCCGCGCCGGGGGGCCGTCGCGAGACTACGGTCGGAACATGGACACGTCCTGGTGGCCCGCCGTGGCCGCGGCCGTCGCCGTGGTCGTCGCCGTGGTCGTGCTGGTGCTGGTCCCCGGGCCGGGCCGGTGGGTCGGGCGGAGCCGTACGACGCCGCACGGTCCGGGGCCGCCGCCCCGGGTGCGGCCGGGTGAGCTGTGGACCCTGGCGGACGGGCGGCCGTGCCTGGTGTTGTCCGTCCGGGCCCGTTCGGCGCGGGCACGGGTCGCGTGGATCACCCGCAAGTACGACGACCGGCGCGCGGGGGTGATCCCGTTGCCGCCGGGAGTGGTCGGGGCGCAGGGCCGCAAGAGCTTCCTGGAGGCGGACCGGCCGCAGGAGGTGTCCCTGTGGGAGTTCGCCCACCGGTCGGGCGTGGTGGACCCGACGGTGTGGGACGAGGTCAGGGGACTCGGCGGAGGGACGGGATGACGGGTCGACGGTGCGGGTGCGGCGCGTCGACGACGCCCCCGATCCGGGGGGCGGAGAGTGTACGGGTCTTGGCGGAGCCGCTCCGGGCCGGCTCGGCCGGCCGGCCCCGCCGGGCAGATCCCGCCGACCCCGCCGGGCCGAGCCCGTCCCCGCGGGGCGGGGCCGGGCCGGGCCGGGCACGGGCGGTGCGGTCGGGCTCGGGCCGGAGCCGCGGTGGGGCTCAGGCCCAGAGCTGACCCTGGAGGACCTCGATGGCCTCCTCCGTCGTCTCGGCCGTGTAGACGCCGGTGGACAGGTACTTCCAGCCGCCGTCCGCGACCACGAAGACGATGTCGGCGCTCTCGCCGGCCGCGACCGCCTTGCGGCCCACGCCGATCGCCGCGTGCAGGGCGGCGCCCGTGGAGACGCCCGCGAAGATGCCCTCCTCGCGCAGGAGTTCCCGGGTGCGGGTGACTGCGTCGGCCGAGCCGACCGAGAAGCGGGTGGTCAGCACCGAGGCGTCGTACAGCTCGGGGACGAAGCCCTCGTCGAGGTTGCGCAGCCCGTAGACCAGGTCGTCGTAGCGGGGTTCCGCGGCGACGATCCTGACGCCGGGCACGTGCTCGCGCAGGTAGCGGCCGACGCCCATCAGGGTGCCGGTGGTGCCCAGGCCCGCGACGAAGTGGGTGATCGACGGGAGGTCGGCGAGGATCTCCGGGCCGGTCGTGGCGTAGTGGGCGCCCGCGTTGTCCGGGTTCCCGTACTGGTAGAGCATCACCCAGTCGGGGTGCTCGGCCGCCAGTTCCTTCGCCACCCGCACGGCGGTGTTCGAACCGCCCGCCGCCGGGGACGGGATGATCTCGGCTCCCCACATCCGAAGGAGGTCGCGGCGCTCCTGCGAGGTGTTCTCGGGCATGACGCACACGATCCGGTAGCCCTTGAGCTTCGCGGCCATGGCGAGCGAGATGCCCGTGTTGCCGGAGGTGGGCTCCAGGATGGTGCAGCCCGGGAACAGCCGACCGTCCTTCTCGGCCTGCTCGACCATGTGGAGCGCGGGGCGGTCCTTGATCGAGCCGGTCGGGTTCCGGTCCTCCAGCTTCGCCCAGATCCGCACGTCGGCGGAGGGCGAGAGCCGGGGCAGCCGGACCAGCGGCGTGTTGCCCACGGCCGCGAGCGGGGAGTCGTAACGCATTACTTGGCGCCGCCGGCCACGGCCGGGAGGATGGTGACGCTGTCGCCGTCCTTGAGCTCGGTGGAGATGCCCGCGAGGAAGCGGACGTCCTCGTCGTTGAGGTAGACGTTCACGAAGCGGCGCAGCTCGCCGCCCTTGGACGCGTCGACGATGCGCTCCTGGATGCCCTTGTGGCGGGTCTCCAGGTCCGAGAACAGGTCGGCCAGGGTGCTGCCCTCACCGGTGACGGCCTTCTCGCCGTCGGTGTAGGTGCGGAGGATGGTGGGGATGCGGACCTCGATGGCCATGGCAGGCTCCAGTGTCGTCTAAGCGTGAAGAGTGGAAACGCGCGTGGGGGCCCAGCGCGGCAGGGCTGTGGTGCTCAGGCAGCAGGACAGATGGCGCTTGCGAGGCGGCACAGGTCGACGTGCAGCCGCGCCACGAGCAGCAGCCTGCCGGGCGTCTCGATGCTCACGTCATGGGAAACCATGCGGTCATGTTAACGATTCCCGGCCCCCCGTTTGGAGTGTGATCCCGCATCGTGGACCGATACCGCTCACATACTGGTCAGTAGGCCTCGACGACCCGTACTTCCTCCTCCGAGATCACCCCGTCGACGATGCGGTACGAGCGGAACTGGAACTCTCCGAGCCCGTCCTGGTCGGCCGTCGAGACCAGCACGTAGTGCGCTCCGGGCTCGTTGGCGTAGGTGACGTCGGTGCGCGAGGGGTAGGCCTCGGTCGCGGTGTGCGAGTGGTAGACGATCGCGGGTTCCTCGTCGCGGTCGTCCAGTTCGCGGTAGAGCTTGAGCAGGTCCTTGGAGTCGAATTCGTAGAACGTGGGCGAGCGGGCCGCGTTCAGCATCGGGATGAACCGCTCCGGGCGGCCGGCGCCCGCCGGGCCGGCCACGATCCCGCACGCCTCGTCGGGGTGGTCCTTGCGGGCGTGCTCCACGATCCGGTCGTACAGCGTCTGGGTGAGGGTCAGCATGAGCGACAGGATAAGCAGACGGGCCCGCTCGTACCGAGGCGTGGTACGAGCGGGCCCGAATGGCGGACACGAGGCCCCGGATCGGCGGGGCCGGCGCGGTTCCCGGCCGTGACAGGCGGCCGGGACCCGCGGGGCGGGCGGCGGCCCCGGAGGGCCGCCCGCGGGGCTAGGCGCCCTTCGAGACCTCGTCGGCCGGGGTGGACCCGGCGCTCTTGTCGAAGGCGGCGCCCGACGGGTTGCGGGACTTCATGACCAGGTACGAGACACCCAGGATCAGGCCCCACAGCGGGGCGCAGTACAGGGAGACCCGCGCGTCCTTGTCGGCGCCCATCATCACGATGACCATGCCGATGAAGAGCAGCGCGAACCAGCTCGTGTACGGGGCGCCGGGCGCCCGGAACGGGGACTGCGGGAGCAGGCCGCGGTCCGCCTTGGCGCGGTAGCGGATCTGGCAGACCAGGATCATGATCCAGGCCCACATGCCCGAGATGGTGGCGAAGGAGACGACGTAGTCGAAGGCCTTGCCCGGGGCGACGTAGTTGATCCAGACGCCGACCAGCATCAGGGCGGCGGAGAAGGTGGTGCCGATGAGCGGGGTGCCGCTCTTGGTGAGCTTCGTGAAGAACTTCGGGCCCTGGCCGTTGAGCGCGAGGTCGCGCAGCATGCGGCCGGTGGAGTACATGCCCGAGTTGCAGGACGACAGGGCGGCGGTCAGCACGACGAAGTTGACGATGGCGGCGCCGACGCCGAGGCCCATCTTCTCGAAGGCGGCCACGAAGGGGCTGACACCGGGCTGGAACTCGTGCCACGGGACGACCGACAGGATCATGATCAGCGCGCCGACGTAGAAGACGGCGATGCGCCACGGCACGGTGTTGATGGCCTTGGGCAGGGTCTTCTCGGGGTTCTTGGACTCGCCGGCGGTGACGCCGACCAGCTCGACCGCGAGGAAGGCGAACATGACGATCTGCAGGCTCATCAGCGTGCCGCCGATGCCCTTGGGGAAGAAGCCGCCGTCGTTCCACAGGTTCGTGACGGTCGCCGTGTCGGCGGCGTCGGAGAAGCCGATGGTGAGGATGCCGGCGCAGATCAGGATCATGCCGACGATGGCGGTGACCTTGACCATGGAGAACCAGAACTCCAGCTCACCGAAGAGCTTCACGGAGATCAGGTTGGCGCCGTAGAGGATGACCGTGAAGATCAGCGCGTACGCCCATTGCGGGAAGCTGTCATGGGTCCAGTACGACATGTACTGCGCGGCCGCGGTGACCTCGGTGATGCCGGTGACCACCCAGAACAGCCAGTACGTCCAGCCGGTCACGTACCCCCAGAAGGGGCCGAGGAACTCGCGGGCGTAGTCCGAGAACGACCCGGACACGGGGCGGTACATGAGCAGCTCGCCGAGGGCGCGCATGATGAAGAAGATGACCAGGCCCGCGATGGCGTAGGCCAGGATCAGGCTGGGGCCGGCCTTGGAGATGGCCTTGCCCGCTCCCAGGAAGAGGCCGGTGCCGATGGCCCCGCCGATCGCGATCATCTGGATCTGGCGGGCGCCGAGTGCGCGGTGGTAACCCTCGCCGCCCTCGGCCCCGGTGCCCTCGCCGGGCGTCTTGTCGTGCTCGACCTGCACAGAGGTCATGTCTGGTGCGCCTTTCTCCACGCCGACCCGCGCCTTCGAAAGGCTGCGGATCGGGTCCTCGATCCCCCCGGATACGGATGGAGTTGCACGCCGGCGATCAGCCGGTTCAAGCGAGCCGGGGGACATGGGTGGCGCCCCGTCGGCAGTCGTGAAGATTTATCACGGGCTTACGGGTGCCGGAGCGGCAGAAATGTGACGTGGGGCATAAAAAAATCGGGACACAGGTCCCTTAAAGCGATCAGATCACCGCATCGCGGTGATCTGATCGTTATCCGGATTTGAGCGTCCGCTGAGCGAACGGCTCCGTGCTTCAGAGGGTCTCGATGAGCGTCTCCTGGAGGCCGCCCAGCCAGAGGTACGCCATCACCATCGGCTTGCGCGGATCGTCGTCCGGCAGCCGGAACAGCACGGCGCTTTCGTCGTCCTCGGTGATGTCCAGGCGGGCCGCGATGGTCAGCCTCAGGTCGTTGAGGGCCCCCAGCCAGCGCAGCCGCAGGTCCCCGGTCAGCTCCAGCACCGCGGCGCCGTCGCCGGCCGGGGTGAGCCGGTCCAGGCTGCGCACGACGGCCAGCGCGTCCTCCCGCTTGCGGGTGCGCAGGTCGTTCTCGGTGAAGCGGCGGAACTCCGCGGACCGCGCGGTCAGCTCGGCGGGATCCACGCCCCGCTCCGCCGCGCCCGGACCTCCGTACGCGTCGGGGAAGAGCCGGGCCAGCGCCGGGTCGGACGGCGGCTCGGTGGGGCCGTCGGAGGCGAAGAGCACGGCCAGCGGGTCGGCGCCGGCGGCCGGCTCGGGTTCACCCGGGCCGATCAGCTCCAGCAGTTGCACGGCCAGGGAGCGCAGGATGGAGATCTCGATCTCCTCCAGCGCGACGGCGGCGCCCTCGCCATCCTTCACGGGTTCGAACGCGCCGCTCATCAGTTGCGGTCCTGGGTGAGCGTCGCCCACAGGCCGTAGCCGTGCATGGCCTGCACGTCGCGTTCCATCTCCTCGCGGGTGCCGCTGGAGACGACGGCCCGTCCCTTGCGGTGGACGTCGAGCATCAGCTTGGTCGCCTTGTCCTTGGGATAGCCGAAGTACGCCTGGAACACGTACGTCACGTAGCTCATGAGGTTGACCGGGTCGTTGTGCACCAGGGTCACCCAGGGGACGTCGGGTTCCGGGACCGCGAAGGTCTCTTCAGCCGATTCGGTGCGTTCGATCTCTACGGGAGCAACACTCACTTGTCCCATGCTGCCACTGCGACCGGCCCGTCGCACAAACGGGCCCCCACATCTCGTCACTTTGACGAGATGTGCGCTAGCATCCGTGACATGAACCCTGCGGACCTGGGCCTGCCGGTGGACGTGCCGTCGACAGCGCTCTTCACGGACCATTACGAGCTCACGATGTTGCAGGCCGCCCTGGCCAACGGCGCCGCCGACCGGCGTTCGGTCTTCGAGGTCTTCACCCGACGGCTGCCCGAGGGGCGTCGCTACGGAGTCGTCGCGGGCACCGGACGGGTACTGGACGCGGTGGAGAACTTCCGCTTCGACGCCGCCGTGCTGGAGTTCCTGCGCGAGCGGGCCGCCGTCGACATGCGCACGCTGGACTGGCTGGCCTCGTACCGCTTCTCCGGCGACATCTGGGGCTACCCGGAGGGCGAGGTCTACTTCCCGGGCTCGCCGGTCCTGCGGGTGGAGGGCAGCTTCGCCGAGTGCGTGCTGCTGGAGACCGTGATCCTCTCGATCCTCAACCACGACTCGGCGATCGCCGCCGCCGCCTCCCGGATGTCCTCGGCGGCGGGCGACCGGCCGCTCATCGAGATGGGCGCGCGGCGCACGCACGAACTCGCGGCGGTGGCGGCCTCGCGCGCCGCCTACGTCGGCGGCTTCACCTCGACCTCGGACCTGGCGGCCGGCTTCCGGTACGGCATTCCGACGGTCGGCACGAGCGCCCACGCCTTCACGCTGGTGCACGACAACGAGCGGGACGCCTTCACCGCGCAGGTGGCCTCGCTGGGCAGCGGGACGACGCTGCTGGTGGACACGTACGACGTCGAGGAGGCGGTGCGGACGGCCGTGGAGGTCGCCGGCACCGGGCTCGGCGCGGTGCGCATCGACTCCGGCGACCTGCTGCTGGTCGCCCACCGGGTGCGGCAGCAGCTCGACGAGCTGGGGGCCACCTCGACGAAGATCGTGGTCACCTCGGACCTGGACGAGTACGCGATCGCCTCGCTGGCGGCCGCCCCGGTGGACGCCTACGGCGTCGGCACGCAGCTGGTGACCGGCAGCGGGCACCCGACGTGCTCGATGGTCTACAAGCTGGTGGCGCGGGCGACGTCCGCGGACCCGAAGGCGCCGCTGGCGCCCGTGGCGAAGAAGTCCTCGGGCGGCAAGACGTCGGTCGGGGGCCGCAAGTGGGCGGCCCGCCGCACGGACGCCGACGGCGTGGCCGAGGCCGAGGTCCTGGGCACCGGCCCGGTGCCGGCGGCGCTGGCCGACCGGCAGCTGCTCGTCCAGCTGGTCAAGGGCGGCGAGGTGGTGGCTCGCGAACCGCTGGAGGCCGTGCGGGACCGGCACCGGGCGGTGCTGGGCCGGCTGCCGCTGTCCGCGACGCAGCTGTCGCGCGGCGAGGCCGTGATCCCGACCGAGTACGCGTAGGCGGCCCGACGGGAGGGGTGGGCCGGCCCCGCGGGGGCGCTCCCCGTCCCGCCGACCGTGCCCCGGCCGCGTTCACGGCCCAGGTTCGGGAAGGCGTGGGGCGGGGGAAGAGCCACGCGCACCGGCACATCACATCGACCTAAGGACACGCGACATGCACCGCGCACTGATCGTCGTCGACGTACAGAACGACTTCTGCGAGGGCGGCAGCCTCGCGGTCACGGGCGGGGCCGATGTCGCCGCCGCGATCACCGAGCTGATCGGGCAGGCCACGCCCGGCTACCGGCACGTCGTCGCCACCCGCGACCACCACGTCGACCCGGGGTCGCACTTCGCCCGCCCGCCGGCCGAGCCGGATTACGAGACCTCCTGGCCCGTGCACTGCGTCGCCGGCACCGAGGGCGTCGGGTTCCACCCGAACTTCGCCCCCGCCGTGGCGTCGGGCGCCGTCGCCGCCGTCTTCGACAAGGGGGCGTACGAGGCCGCGTACAGCGGGTTCGAGGGTCAGGACGAGAACGGCGCGGGCCTCGCCGAGTGGCTGCGGGAGCGGCACGTCACCGAGGTCGACGTCGTCGGCATCGCCACCGACCACTGCGTCCGGGCCACCGCCCTCGACGCGGTGCGGGCCGGCTTCGCCACCAGCGTGCTGCTGGACCTGACGGCCGCCGTGTCCCCGCACACCGCCGCGCGGGCCCTGGAGGAGCTCCACACGGCCGGTGTGACCCTGGTGGGCGGCCAGGCGGCCCGGCTCCGGCAGGATCCGCGCGAGACGGCCTGAGGCCGGTCCGCGCGGCCTGCCCGGGCGCCCCGGCCCGCCTCGCGGTCCGGACCGGGCCGTCCCTTCCGGATCTTGCCGGGGCCGCGGCCTACCCGCCCAGGAGGGCTCGTATCGGGTGCCAGAGTTCCTGCGCCCGGTCGGGGGCGCAGCGCCACAGCAGGCCGTCGGGGTGGTGCAGGACGGCGGTCACCTCGTCCGGGGTCGGGGCCTGGTCGTTGCCCCGCAGGTAGACGGCCCGCATGCCGAGGTTCCGCAGCCTGGTCAGGGCGCGGGCCCGGTTCGCGGCGTGCACCAGCACGCGGACATTTCCGCCCTCACCGGACGGCCTCGGCAGCGTGAGCGCGACCACCACGCTGCCGCCTGGCAATCTGACGAAACCTCCACCGGGCATGATCTTCAGCTCCCCCGTCAATAAGAAACTCAGCCCCCGCATCTAAACGCGATCGGCCGCCGCCCGCTAGAGGGCGACGGCCGATCATGCTTTGACCTGCGGCTTTACCGAATTACTTGACGGCGGGGCCGACCTCGATCGTCATCTGGAGACCGTCGTAGGTCTCCTTCGCGATCTTGATCTTGGTGTTGGTGTCAGTGACCTTCACCGAGCCGGTCGGGTTCTCGTCGTAGTAGTACTTGCCCTTGTGGTCGTCGAAGACCATGTTGGCGGCCTTCGGCTTGATGAAGAGCTCCTGGTCCGCCTTGTGCAGCGTGAACGCGTCCGTCGAGTAGGCGCTGAACGTCGCGTCGTACGGCTGGATCTTGTTCCGCAGCAGCGTGCCGTCGGTCCACTTCATGGGCTTGGCGTTGGCGTCGATCGGAAGGATCAGGCCCTGCCCCGGGTGCTGGCTGGTGTTGTTGTCCTTCTGCGAGGTGTCCCACTGCCAGATGAGCAGGCCGTCCTGGTACGGGTAGTGCTCGACCCACTTGGGACGGGCGGCCGAACCGAAGTTGTACGGACCGACCTTCAGCGTGGCGTCCGAGGACACGTAGCGACGGTTCTCCGCCAGGTAGTACTGCGCGTACTCCTTGGTGAAGTCGGCGCCGACCCGCGAGAAGCCCTTGCCGGTCCAGCCGTTGTCGCCGTTCTCGGCGCCGTCGGTGAACAGCGTGGCGCCGTCCGCGGTGATGTTGACGGCGTCGGCGGTGAAGCCCTTGCCGCCCGCGCCGCCGTCCGTCTGGTAGCGGAAGCGGACGTCGACCTTCTTGCCCGCGTAGGCGTCCAGCGGGTAGTTCAGGTTCTGCCAGGCGCCCGAGGCACCGGTCAGCGAGGGGTTGCCGCCGGCGTCGACCGGGATGGCCGTGCCGTTGGCGGTGCCGGCGAGGGCGGTCCAGTTGGCGCCGCCGTCCGTGGACACCTCGGTGTACAGGAAGTCGTACTCCGCCTCGATGTCCCACCAGCCCTTGAGGGAGAGGGCCGCGGAGGACTTGCCGGTCAGGTCGACCGAGCGGGTCAGGGTGTTCTTGAGGTCGTCACCCATGTTGCTCCACCACTGCGAGGAACCCTCGGCGGGAGCGACGATCTCGGTCTTGACCTTCTTCTTCGGCAGCTCGACGACCAGCGCCTGCTTGTCCTTGGTGTTGTACGCGGAGACGCCCAGCTTGTGGGTGGACTTCGTCGCGGCCTTCGCCTCGCCGTAGTTCAGCCAGCCCAGCTGGAGCTTGTCCCAGGCCGTCATGTCGCCCGGGAGGTCGCCTATGGACTCCTTGCCCGCGCCGAGCCAGGAGCCCGCCGACATCAGGGACCAGAAGCCGACGCCGTTCTCGCCGCCACCGGAGGTGTCGTAGAGGTCCGGGAGGCCCAGGTCGTGGCCGTACTCGTGCGCGAAGACGCCGAGGCCGCCGTTCTCGGGCTGCATCGTGTAGTCGCCGACCCAGATGCCGGTGCTGCCGATCTGGGTACCGCCGGCCTTGTTGTTCGCCGGACCGGTCTTGCCGGCGTCCGTGCCGTAGGCGTACCAGCGGTGTGCCCACAGGGCGTTGGTGCCCTGCACGCCGCCGCCGGCCGACTCGTCCTCGCCCGCGTGGACGATCTGGAAGTGGTCGATGTAACCGTCGGGCTCGTTGAAGTTGCCGTCGCCGTCGAAGTCGTTGCGGTCCCACTGGTCGTACTGCGCCAGCTGGGCCTTGATCTGGGCGTCGGTCTTGCCGGCCTTCTTCTGCGCCTCGGCCCAGGCGGTCACGCCGTCCTTGACGGTGTCCCAGACGTTGGCGCAGTTGGTCTGACCGCAGTAGTTCGAGCCGTAACGGGCCTCGTTGTACGGGATCTTGACCCAGTCCGCGACCTGACCGTCGACCGAGTAACGGCCCGAGGAGGTCTTCTCGTAGTAGGTCTTCAGCGAGTTCTTGCCGGCACCGGTACCGAAGTACAGGTCCTGGAAGTGCTTCTGGCTGTAGTCCTTCTGCCAGGCCGTGCTGTTGTCCAGCTTGCGGTCGGGCTGGGCGATCTGGTTGTGCAGCGGACCGGGGGTGCCGCCGTACTTGGGCGCGGGCGGCTTGGGGCCGCCCGGGCCGTCCGGGTCGAACATGGTCGTGCTGTCGACCTGGTCGCCGAACTCGACGAGGATCGTGAAGATCTTGTCGGTCTTCTCGCGGCCGAGCTCGACGTACTTCTTGTCGTCCAGCTTGACGACCTTGGAGGCGCCGCGCTGCTCGACGTTCTTCTTGCCGGACAGCACCTGGTCGAGGGCTGCCTCGCGCGCCTGCGCCTGCTGCTTGCTGAACGGTCCTTCGAGGTCGTGCTTGACCTGCTCCTTGGCGGGAGCGGACGGATCCTGACGGTCGACCGCGGGGGAGCCCCAACGGTCGTCCGCCTGGGCGGCGGTGAAGAAGGCGCCTGTGGCCGCGGTGGCCCCCATCGTCACGGCGATGGCGACGGTGCGCAGGGCGAGCCTTCTGGCGGAGTTGCTGGTCACTTGATGTCGTTCCCCTCCCGCGGCCGCAACGTAGGTCGGAACGTCTCCATAGGAGCGGGGGGTTCCGCGCGGCGCGCGTCTCAAGTGACGACATTTGACCGGAGAGTCTCAAGAAAAGACAGACCTTGACTTGTTCCTTACAACTGCACTATGCGGTCAGGGAGTTCCGCTATTCGGACGTTCCCCTGCCATAGGGGGGCGAAGGGCGCGCTTCGCACCCTCGGAACGTCCTTGGGGATGAACGGAGAATGACCCCGTGCGCCCCCCGTGCACCGGTACGGGACCCCGTCCGCGTGAGGCGACGCTTACCGACAGTTCCCCTCGGGCATCCACCCTCGTAGAGTCTCTTGACGCGCGACCGAGTTGAGCCGACTCCCCCTCCCCCCTTGAGGACGGAAATCGCCATGCCGCGTCCGACTGCCGCACAGCTCGCCTACGGTTCCGCCACCGTCGTCGTGTCGACGATCGCCATGCTGCTGCTCTCGCAGACGAGCACGGGCATCGGCGTCGCGGTCATCTCCGCGGCCGCCCTCGGCCTCGGTCTGCTCGTGGCCCTCACCGTGCCGATCCCCCGCCGCCGCGGCCGGCACGCCGCCGGCCGGCCCGCGGACGCCGCCGCGGTCACCGCGGACGAGACTGCGGCCGCCCGGGTGCCTGAGCCCCGGGCGGCCGCTGCCGAACACCCCGTGCACCACTAGTGCTGTGACCGGAAGGGTTCACCGTGTCACGGCGCCCGGGCATGCCCGCGCGGGCGGCCGTTCCCCGGAGGGACGGCCGCCCGCGCGGCGGTGTTCGTGGGCGGGACCCGGCGGTCCCGCGCGCCTCAGCCCGACCGGACGACCACGGTCTTGGCCACCTTGTCGTGCAGGGCCTGCTTGTACGGCTTGTCGACGAGCATCGAGATGATGAGAGCGATCGGCCAGAGGCAGAAGCAGCAGACCAGCGTCGGGATCCAGAGCACCGCGGCGCGGGCCAGGGAGGCGTTGGAGGTGGGCACGGAGCCGTCGTTGAGCATCGCGACACGCAGGCCCAGCGACTTCTTGCCGATGGTCTGGCCGTTCTTCTTGGTGAACCACCAGTCGTAGCCGACGTACGCGATGATCGAGATCAGCGTCCAGATCAGACCGCTGCCGCCGTAGGACTTGGTGATGACCTCGGTGACGTCCTCGCCCTTGTCCGTGTCGACCATGTAGCGGCGGTTCCCGAACGGCAGTTGGATCAGGAACAGCGGGACCGTGACGATGAGCAGGTCGATGACGCGGGCGCCGAGCCGCTTGCCGAAGTCGGCCAGCGGGGGCATCCCGGCGAGCGGATCCGGCATGCCGTACGGGTCGCCGCCTCCGGGACCGCCTCCGTACGGGGGCTGCGGGGGCGGGCCCCCGCCGGCGCCGGGGCCGCCCGGGCCGGAGGGTGGCGGGTCCCCGCCACCGGCGGGCGGCGGCGATCCGTACGGTGACCCGCCCGACGGAGGCGTCGGTTCCTGCGGCTTCTTGAGGAACGGGTCGTCCTCGGGCGGCGGGCCAGGCGGCGGCTGGTCGGTGCTCATGGCCCGAGTCGAACCCGGGCGCGACGGCCCCGCAACGGGACGGCGTCCGTTCGGGCTACCGGCCCGGCGGGGGCGCCCGGCGGGATCCGCAGAGACGGCCGACGGGCTTCAGCGAGCCACGTATGTCTTCGCCGCCTTGTCGTGCCAGGCCTGGCGGCGGGGGCGGTCGCCCAGGCTGCGCAGGCCGCCCGGGAGTCCGAGGAGCGCGCACACCAGCCAGCGGCGCAGGGCCGCGCCGACGGTGGGCGGGCGGAGGGTGGCGACGGCCAGGACCCGGACCCCGCACAGCTTCTTGCCCGGGGTGCGGCCCCAGCGGGCGGTGGGGAGGGCCTCGTAGAAGACCCCGAAGAGCAGGACGGCGGCCAGGACGAGGGCCAGGTAGCCGCCCACGGTGCCGTCGAGCAGCCAGACGGTGGTGGCGCGGCCGGTCTCCCTCGCGGCCTGCACCTTGGCCTCGACGTGGGCCGTGACGGCCGGCACGAAGGGCACGGCGGCGCCCGCCGCGACGCCCGCGTACACCAGCGAGTCCAGGGCGCGGGCCAGCAGACGGCGCCTGAACCCGGCGGGGCGTACGGCTCGTTGTGCCATCCGCTCGAAGACGGCCCGGTCCGTGCGCCGGGGCGCGGCCGGGGGCTCGGTGATCACCGGGGCCGGAGCGGGTTCGGGCGCGGGGGTCGGGACGGGCGCCGGGGCCGGGGTCGCGGCTGCCGCCGGGCCCACCGCGTCCCGGGCGGCCGGGGGTGCGATCCGGGTGGCCTCGCCGGCGGCTCTGACGGGGGCTTCGGGGGCCGCGGGGAGCCTCGGGGTCGCCGGGGACCGCCGGGCTGCCGCCACTCCCGCCTCGGGCGGACGGGGGGCCGCGTCGGCCGGGGTGGCCTCGGGCCAGGACGAGGTGAGCCCCGAGCCGGGGCCGCCGCCCCCGGGCGCGGCGGGCCAGGCCGTCTCGGGGACGGTCGGCCGGACGGCGGCCGGAGCGGGCTCGGGCGCCGGCTCGGGTGCGGGCTCGGGTGCGGGCTCGGGTGCGGGCTCCCGCTCCGGCGCGGGCGCCGGGGTGGGCGGAGGGGACGGCGCGACCCGGGCCGCCGGCGAGCGGGCCGACAGGATGCCCACCCCTTCCGCCGACGCCTGGGCGGGGAACCGCTCAGCGGCCGCGACGGCGGGTGGCCGGGTCGAGGGCGCCCCGGGCCCGTGCTCGGGCGTGACGTCCTCGCGGTTGCCCCAGGACACCCGGACGTCGCGCGGGCCGCCGAAGCCGGCCTGGTGCGCGGGATCGGCCTGCCACCCGGCCGCCTCGGCGGCCGGCCCGGACGCGGGTTCCGACGCCGGTTCGGGGCGCGCCCGGGGGCGGGGGTGCGGGCGGGGCTCGGGCAGCGCCTCGGTCACGGAGGTCTGGTCCAGGAACACGGGGCCCGTCTCGTCCGCGGGGGCGGGACGGCTCGTACCGGGCACCCAGGAGGAGCCGTTCCAGTACCGGACGAACCCGGGGATGGACGGATCGGGGTAGTAGCCCTCTCGGGCCGCGTGCTCGCCGTCACCAGGGGAGGCCGTCAATGTCCCCAACTCCGATCGTGGCTTGAGGCTTGTGCAGGGCAGGACCATAGCCAAGAACCCCGGCCCGACAGGTCCGGTAACGGGAGAATCCAAGCCTTCGAGCGAACGTCACTCCATCCGAACGTTTTCGGTCAGTCGACAGGTTTCGGCCAATCTGCGGCGCGATCCCGGAAGTCGCGTCATAGCCGGGCCCCCGGCGGCTCTCTGCGGGTGTGGGGACCCTCCCGGCCCCGCACGCCGAAAGCGTCGAACCGCACCGAAGTGAGGCCGCCATGCACCACCCCGTCATCGAGCGCGAGTTGGAACTGAAGCTGGTCCTGTCGCCGGAGCGCAGCATCCCCGTCCCCGCCAGGCTTCTGTACCTGACGGACGACCCGTTCGCCGTGCACGTCGTCTTCCACACCGGTTCGCACACCCCGGTCAACTGGACCTTCGCGCGGGAGCTGCTCGTCGAGGGGGTGTTCCGGCCGTGCGGGCACGGAGACGTCCGGATCTGGCCCACGAAAATCGACAACAAGGCCGTGTTGTGCATGGCGTTGAGCTCCCCCGACGGGGACGCGCTGCTGGAGGCGCCGGCCGGCGCGGTCTCCGCCTGGCTGGAGCGGACCCTGCGCGAGGTGCCGCCCGGCTGCGAGGCGGAGCGGCTCGGCCTGGACGCGGCGCTGGCCGAGCTGCTCACCCCCACGCCGGCCGACGACCTGTGGCTGCGCGACCCGTGGCCCTCGGACGAGTCGGCGGACGGGGACCTGTGACGCCCGGGCCGTCCCCCGCGGACCGTGCCGCCCGGGCGGAGCGCCGTGCGGGACGCCCGACGGATCGGTGCCCGGGACGCCCGACGGAGCGCCGTACGGACGGCCGGACGGGTCGCCCGACGGATCGGCGGACGGGTCAGAAGAGCTTGCCGGGGTTGAGCAGGCCCAGCGGGTCGAAGGCCTGCTTGACCCCGCGCTGGACCTCCAGGCCCACCGGCCCGAGTTCCCGGGCGAGCCACTCCTTCTTCAGGACGCCGACCCCGTGCTCGCCGGTGATCGTCCCGCCCAGTTCCAGACCGAGCGCCATGATCGCGTCGAAGGACGCGCGGGCCCGTCGGGCCTCGTCCTCGTCGGCGGGGTCGAAGCAGACCACCGGGTGGGTGTTGCCGTCGCCCGCGTGCGCGCAGACCCCGATCAGCAGCCCGTGCGACCTGGCGATCCCGGCCGTGCCGTCCAGCATCTCGGCGAGCCGGGAACGGGGCACGCACACGTCGTCGATCATCGTGGCGGGGCGCAGGGTCTCCAGGGCGGTCAACGACATGCGGCGGGCCTGGAGGAGCAGTTCCGACTCCGCCTCGTCCTCGGCGGGCACGACGGCCGTGGCCCCGGCGGCGGTGCACAGCTCTCCCACCGCGGCGAGGTCCTCGGGAGCGTGCGGGGTGTCGAAGGCGGCGAGCAGCAGCGCCTCGGTGGTCTCGGGCAGGCCCATCTTGCCGAGGGCGTTGACGGCGTGGACGGTCGTGCGGTCCATGAGTTCCAGCAGCGAGGGCGTCAGCCCGGCCTCCATGACGGCGCAGACGGCCGCGCACGCCGCGGCGGCCGAGGGGAACTCGGCGGCGAGCGCGAGCTGCCGGGGCGGCGCGGGGCGCAGCGCGAGAACGGCCCGGACCACGACGCCGAGGCTGCCCTCGGAGCCGACGAAGAGCCGGGTGAGGTCGTAGCCGGCGACGCCCTTGGCGGTGCGCCGGCCCGTGCGCAGCAGCCGCCCGTCGGCCAGCACCACGTCGAGGCCCAGCACGTACTCGGCGGTGACCCCGTACTTGACGCAGCACAGGCCGCCGGAGGCGGTGCCGATGTTGCCCCCGATGGTGCACTGTTCCCAGCTGGAGGGGTCGGGCGGGTAGTACAGGCCGTGTTCGGCGACGGCGCGGGACAGGACGGCGTTGACGACGCCCGGCTCGACCACGGCGATCCGGTCGACGGTGGAGATCTCCAGGATCCGATCCATCTTGACCAGGGACAGCACGATGCAGCCGTCGGAGGCGTTGGCGGCCCCGGACAGGCCCGTGCGGGCGCCCTGGGGGACCACGGGGACGCGCAGGGCGGTGGCGGTGCGCAGGACGTGCTGCACCTGTTCCACGGTCCGGGGCAGGACGACGGCGGCCGGGGTGCCGGCGGCGCAGAAGCTCGCCATGTCCGTGCTGTAGGAGGCGGTCACCGCGGGGTCGGTGAGGAGCGCCTCCGCGGGAAGGCCTTCGAGGAGGCGGGTACGGAGTCGGGTGGAGAGGTCTTCGTCCATGGGGTCAGCGTGGCACCCGGGGCCATCGGTGTGAACACGGCCGCGACCCTCTTCGGACACCTCGGCGAACTCTTCATATTGACGCACAGTGAGCACATGGACCGTATCGACGAGGAAGCGCAGCAGCCCGCGCCGCCCGTGACCTTCACCGGCCGCAAGACGCTCGTGGCGGCCGCGGTCGCCGTGGTCCTGATCGCCGGGGCCCTGCTGATCCGACCGGCCCGAACCGGTGACGACGCCCGCCCCCCGGGGCCCAGCGAGCGGGCCGCGTCCGCGGTCGGCCTGGGCACCCCGGCGGCGGCGGTGGACCTGACGGCGCTGGTCGCGGACCGGGAGAAGCAGGTCACCAGGCACCCGGACGACGTGGCCTCCTGGGCCGTCCTGGGGTCCGCGTACCTGGAGCAGGGTCGGCGCACGGCCGACACGGCCTGGTACCCGAGGTCGGAGAAGGCCCTCAAGCGGTCGCTGGAGCTGCGGCCCGCCGAGCAGGGCAACTTCGACGCCATGACGGGCATGGGCTCGCTCGCCAACGCGCGCCGGGACTTCGGGACCGGCAAGAAGTGGGGCGAGCTGGTGCGGGCCCAGGCGCCGCGGCGGTGGTCTGCGTACCCGGTGCTCGTGGACGCGTACACGGGCCTGGGCGACTACAAGGCCGCGCAGAAGGCGCTGGAGCGGTTGGAGGAGCTCCACTCGGGGCTGGCCTCGAACCTGCGGGCCTCGCAGGTGTACCGGGACCGCGGCTGGCGCGAGGACGCGGTGGTGGCGTTGGAGCACGCGGGGGGCGCGGCGAAGACCCCGGCGGAGAAGGCGTACGTGCTGTTCCGGCTCGGGGAGCTGCTGTGGGAGCGGGGCGACGCGGCGGAGGCGCTGGGCCAGTACGAGGCGGCGCTGCGGACGGACCCGGCGCGGGCGGAGGCGCTAGTGCTGCTCCGCGAAAGTTCGTGGAGGGGGGTTCAGGCTTCCTGGAGGGGGCTGGCGGCGTAGGTCCACTTGAAGGGGCGGGCGGTCTCGTTCCGTTTGATCATGTAGTCGTCCATCTTGGC
>NZ_JAPNLK010000107.1 GCF_026627505.1 Streptomyces sp. H27-H5
GCCAAGATGGACGACTACATGATCAAACGGAACGAGACCGCCCGCCCCTTCAAGTGGACCTACGCCGCCAGCCCCCTCCAGGAAGCCTGAACCCCCCTCCACGAACTTTCGCGGAGCAGCACTAGGTGCTGATGGGCCGATCGGGTGCGGGAACGATGGCTTGATCCCGCACCCCGGACAACCTCGTCCACCTCTTCCCCTCGGGCCGGACCGGCCGGGACGCAACCGTTGACGGGCGCCCGCCGGCCGGCCTGCGGTCGGCACCCGCCCCACCCGCTCCGGCCGACGGGCCCCGGGGCGGCGGCATCGTTTCGCCGCCTCCCCGGGACACGTCAGCGGTTGGCGTTCGACGGGCCGAAGAACTCGATCTCCGTGATGGCCACCTGCTTGTCGGCGGAGACCGCGTGCGCCGTGTCGATGGTGAAGCGGACCTTCGTGACCTCGCCGACGCGGAACGCACGCCGCTGACCGCCCGCCCCCTGATCCAGGGTCAGCGGGCGCGTGGTCACCTTGCCGTCCTTCCCGGTGATCGTCGCCGTGACGCGGTGCGGCAGGGCGGATTCGCCGATCTTTTCGGCCTTCGCGGAGACGCCCGGGGTGATGATCAGGTCCAGCAGCCGGGTCGGCTCGCTGAACGTGGCCTCGATCCACTCGCCCTGGCCGGACTGCGAGACGCCGGGACCCCACCAGGTGTTGCTGCGCTTGTCGAAGGCGAGCTCCGGCTTGTGCTCGGGGTACGAGCGGGAGGCCGTGATCCGGTCGGGGGCCACGGGGGCGCGCTTCGCGAAGTGGTCCCGGGTGGCCTGCACGCCGTCGGGCAGGTACACGAGGCCGAGGATCGCCAGGGTCACCACGACGGCGAGGGTGATCCAGGTGCCGATGCGGTCGAACACCCGGCGCAGCCGGGGACGGTCGCCCGCCCACGGCGTCTCGCGGCGCCGCCCGGCGAAGAGCCGGCGCCACCAGGGCGCCCGTCCCGATGCGGCGGCCTCGGCGCTCTCGGCCAGCGGCATCGCGCAGCGCACGCAGTAGTGGCGGTCGGGACGGTTGGGCGTCGCGCACCACCGGCACGGCGGCCCGCCCACGATGCCGGGCTGCGGTCCCGGGGCGCGTACGGCGGGCCGTTCGGCGTCCGGCCTGCCGGGCAGGACGGGTGCGACGGCCGCCGGCGCGGGGTCCGGCGCCTCCGCGTCCGCCACGGGCACCAGGAGGGAGCGTGCCCGGTCGGACATGGTGTCGCTCAGCGCGTGCGGGGTCGGGGCGGTGGCCGCCGTGTCCTGCGGCGACGGAGTGCCCGGGCGGTCCGGGCGGTCCCCGCCGGGCCCGGCGGGGCGCCCGCCGTCGGCGGCCGGGGCCGGGCCGGCCGGCTCCGCGCCCGCGCACTCGCCCGGGCGCGCCGGCGACCCGGATCGTTCCGACTCCTCGGCACGCCGCTCCGATGCGGGGTGGCCGGGCGCGTCGGGCACACCGGGGTCGCCGGGCGCCCCCGCCGCCGCGGACGACGCCGCGGTCCCGGGTGCCCCGGTGGCTCCGGACGACGACCCCGGCCCCGTACCGCCGGCGGCCACCGGCGTTCCCGTGACATCCGAACGCCCGCCGGTCTCACGGCCGTCGGTCTCCTCCGACTCAGGGGCAGGGCCCCGCGAACCGCCGGTGGCGGATGCCGGGCCGGGTCCGGCGGCGCGGCCGGCGGCGCGCGCCGCCCGTTCCGCACGGGCGGCGCCCATGGTGCCGACGGACGTGCCGGCGGACGTACCGGCGTGCTCGGGCGTCGCGGTGTCCGAGCCGCCCGTCGTCCGGGCAGCCTCGTGCGGGGTCCGCGCCGCGTCCGCGGCGGGGCCGCGCTGGTGGGACGACGGGCCGGCGGGGCGTGCGGCGCGGGCGCCCTGGTCCCAGCTCAGCACGGCGCCGCACGCGTCGCAGAACGACTGGCCCGGTTCTGCGCGCGTTCCGCACTCGGCGCAGTTCTGCGTGCTCATGTCTCCGGGGTCCTTTCGGTGGCGGTCACCTCGACCGCGTAGGGCATGTGGGCGGGACGGGCGGCGGCCACGAGGGAGTCCAGGCGGTGGAAGTCGGCCGGAGTGGGGTCGGGCAGCCGGAGGGTGACGTGCAGACGCGGGCGCGGGTCACCGGGGAAGGGGCCGAGGGGGCGGGCGTTCCAGTCGGCGGCGCCGCTCTCGGTGATCTCGGGTACCACGCCGAACGCCAGCCGTACCGCCTCCGCGAGGCCGCGGCGGGTGCCGCGGATGCGGTGCAGCGCGACGGCCGCCGCCACGGCGGCCCGCAGCCGGGGCTCGGGCTCGCCGCCGTCGGTCTCGGCGCCCACCCAGGTGCCGAGCCACAGGGCGAAGTCGACCGGGGTCAGCGCCGGGTCGAAGTAGGTGTCCAGGCAGTCCAGAACGTTCAGGATGGGCGCGATGACGTCGTCGAGTCCGCCGACGAACCGCTGGGCCAGGTCGTCGTCGGCGAAGACGGCGGGGAGCATCGTGCCCAGCGGGAGCGAGGAGCCGAGGCCGTCGACGGAGCCCCGGTAGGGAGTGGCCGTCACCCGCCGTCCCCGATCACCCGGACGCGGTGGTCGAACGAGAAGACCAGCGAGGGCCGCTCCAGGTCGATGCGGTCGGTCGCGTTGCCGCGCTTGCCGGTGAGGGGGTCGGCGGGGTGCAGCACGACCTCGTCGACGAGTTCCACTCCGGGGACCCGCTGGAGGACCGCGAACACCTCGCCGGTCTGCACGGGGCGGCCGAACGGCCAACCCTGCCCGTCCGCGCCGCCGGTCAGCGGATCGAGGTGGCGGTAGAGCGCGTCGTGCGCCTGGCGGCGCACCCGGTCGGTGTCGACGCCGCGGAAGGCGTGCACGGTGGCCACGACCGTGACGCCCTGGTAGTACGGCGGGCCGACGGCCAGTCGGGTGCCGATGAGACGGCGCTCGTCGAGGTGACGCGTGATCCGACCCAACAGGGCGTCATCGGGTACGAGTTGCTCGAACCGCAGCCGCCCGCCCGGGTCGGGCACGGCCTGCGGGACGACGAGGACGCGGACCGCGTAGGCGCCGTGCGTGCCCTCCTCGCCCTCCAGGCAGGTGATGCGCGCGGTCTCGGGAGCGGCGCGGCGCGCGAGCTCCTCGTAGTCCCGCAGGGTGACGGCACGGTCCTGGGCGCGGAGCGTGATCGGCGCCCGCAGCTTGGCCTCCTCGACCGTCTCGCCGTCGACGCCGCCGCGCGCCGCCTCCCGGTTGACGACCTCGGCCACGTACGGGATGGAGGTGCGCAGCACCTGGACGGCGCCGCGCGCCACATTGCCGCCGCGCCCGCCTCCGGTGCGGTAGCGATGGGCGCGCACGACGGCGCCCTTGGGGGCGACGGCCCCGTACTGGCGCAGCGACCCGTCCGGTTCGCGGACGGCCGGGCCGAAGGCGATCTCGCCCGTCGCGGCCTCCAGGGTGACGTGATGGTCGCCGGGCCGGGACGCGGCGAAGTGCGGGACCACCTGCCAGTCCTGCCAGCCGTCGTCGGCGGCGGTCTGCAGGAGCAGCGGCGGATCGTCGGCCACGACCGGGGCGTGGATCAGCCGCAGCCGCTGACCGGGCAGCCCGGTGGCCTCGCCGAGGGCCTCGTCGTGGACGGTCTCGGCGTGCACGGCGCGGGTGGTGCCACCGATGGTGTACGCCTCGACGGAGCGGATGCTCGGCGAGGTGGTGTAGAAGGGCTGGCCCGGCAGTGGGTCGGTGACGCGGCAGCGGACCCAGCCGGCCTCGTGCCCGCCGTTGCGCGAGAGCACGTGACCGGCGGGCAGGTGCAGGACCACGTCGCCGGGCCGGTTGAGACCACCGGTGCCGTCCCGGTCCATCTCGCAGGGCTGCCAGCCGTCCTCGGTCCAGGCCTCCCACAGCAGCGGCGGCTGACGGGGATCGACACCGACGCCGTCGACACGGCTGTCGAGCTCCAGCGCGAGCGCGCAGTGCGGGACCGCCGCGCTCAGCCCGATCAGCATGCAGTCCCCGGGCTGCGGGGCCTCGGCGAAGCACAGCACGTCCTTGCCCTCGACGAGGTCCGTGGTGCGGTCCACGACGGGCTGCCCCTGCTGCTGCACCACCAGGTGGGACAGCGCGCACGGGACGACGGCCAGGTCGCGCTCGGTGGCGAAGACGACGGCGTCCTCCCGCTCGGTGCGCAGCGTGGCGACCTCGGCACCGGCCGGGACCAGGATCACGTCCTCCTGGGGCGCGGACAGCCAGAACGTGACGTCAGTGCGCGCCGCGGAGGGCGGGAACAGCGTGATGCCCACCAGGTCGAGGAAGGCGAGGTGGTTCTTCTCGGGGACGCGGTTGAGCCGGTACACGATCTGGTCCGCCATGTGCGCGACCGTCTCGACGAGCGTGACGCCGGGGTCGGAGACGTTGTGGTCGGTCCACTCCGGGGCGCGCTGCTGGATGTAGCGCTTGGCGTCGTCGACGAACTGCTGGAAGCGCCGGTCGTCGAGGTTGGGGGAGGGCAGGGACATCAGAGGTCGCTTTCCAAGGAGCCCGGCGCGCCCGGCTCGTCGTGGGAGGGGATGACGTAGAAGGGGAAGACGAGGCTGCGCGGATTGTTGGTCCCGCGCACGGAGTACCGGACGTCGATGAACAGGACGCTCTGGTCGCCCCCGGCGGAGACCTCCACGTCGTGGACCTCGATCCGGGGTTCCCAGCGGTCCAGGCTCACGTACACCTCGTGCTGGATGCGTCCCGCGGTCTGCTCGTTGACCGGGGCGAAGACGAGGTCGTGGATGGCGCAGCCGAACTCCGGGCGCATCGGCCGCTCGCCCGGGGCGGTGGCCAGGACGAGCCGGATGGCCTCCTCGACCTCGCGTTCGCCACTGACCAGCGCGATGCCCCCGGTGGGGCCGATGCGCATCGGGAACGCCCAGCCGGAGCCGATGAACTGTTCGGCCATCAGGGGGCCACCTGCCTCTTCCTTCTGGCGACGGCGCGGGTGCGCCGGTGCGGTCGTCCGGTCATGCGGGGAGGGGGTACTTCACGGTGTTGACGAAGACGAGGCCCTGGAGGTCGAGCCGGACGGCGCGGATGCCGACGTTGGCGATGGAGTTGACCTGGACCGTGCCGCCGGAGGAGATCATGGCGGCGCCCAGGGACTTGAGGTTGAGCGCGCCCATCGCGTCGATGGTCACCGCGCCCGCGAGCGACCGGAGGTTGACGATGCCGCGGCCCTGGATGTCGAGGATGCCGCCGCTCTTGATGGAGAGCCGGCGCCGGGCGCTGAGCGTCAGGTCGGTTCCGGCCTCGACGGACACCGAGCGCCCGCCCTTGATCGTCACCGACCCCTGGCTGTCGACGGTGATCTCCGTCTTGGTGCGGTCGAGGTTGATGGTCAACCGGTCGTCACCGCTGGCGATGCGGACACCCTGCCTGCGCCGGCCGGTCCGCTGGCTGAGCAGGTCGATGCGGTTGGCCTGCCGGTCGGACACGGTGTGCCGGGCCGCCTTCCTCTTCAGCCCGTCGTGCAGCGGCACGTCGTCGACCCGGGACGGCAGGTCCCGCCCGTTGTACAGACCGCCGATCACGAACGGGTGGTCCAGCGCGCCCCGGTCGAAGCCGACCAGCACCTCGTCGCCGACGTCCATGGGGAAGATGCCGCCACCGCCCACACCTCCCGACTGCACGCTGCGGGCCCAGTCGCTCACGTACGTGTCGTCCAGCCACGGGAACTGGAGTTTGACCCGCCCCTGCTTCAGCGGGTCCTGCACGTCGGTGACGATGGCGTTCGCGACACCGGGCAGCCGGGCCGCGCTCGCGGCGTCCGCGCCGCCCCCGCTCGACGCCAGCCCGTACAGAGAGCGCCACTGGCGTCCGCTCACCGTGATCCAGGACTCGTAGTGCCGGCCGTCGCCGAAGACGTGCCGCGCGGAGGTGACGGTGTACTTGCCCTCGAAGGGCTTGCCCACGTCGCCGAGGGCCACGGGCACCCCCGGCCGCAGCTCGGGATTGCCGTACACGGCGACCTCCAGCTCCGCGAACGACGAGGTGACGTCGGCGGCGAGGGCCTTGGCGGCGTTCTGCACCTCGTCCTGCCGGTCGTACGGCGTGGCGGTCTCGACGAGCCGCGCCGACGCGAACTTCCCGGCCGCCTGCCCCGGCGTGAGGCCGATCGAGATGCCCGGATCGGTGGTGACCGGCGCCGTCTCGACGATCTTCTTCTTCGTGGTGACGTTCCAGCCGCGCGACTCGACCGTGCCCACCTGGTCGGCGGCGGTGACCGCCGCCCGCAACCGGAGGATGTCGTGGCCGGCCTGGAGCACGAAGGGACTCTTGTCACCGTCGGTCTGCGGGGACGGCCCGCCCGCCGACGGGGTCGGCGTGACGAACCGGAACTTCCCCTTCGGGTCCAGGGACATCACCATGTTGTTCTCGTCGGCGAGCCGCGACAGGAAGTCCCAATCGGTGACGTTGGACTGGGAGATGAAGCCGTACATGCCCTTCGTCGGCTGGATCCGCCCGATCGGCACGCCGTCCATGGCGGCGAGCTTGCGGGCGATGTCGGAGGCCTTCTGATTGCGGTAGGCGACGACACGACGTTGGCGCATCATCCGGTGCCCGAGGTCGTAGCCGCGGATCACGGTGAAGCTCCCGGTGCCGTCGTAGTCCGCCTCCAACGCGGTGACCTCGCCGGTCAGGAGGGGCTTGCCACCACCCTGGCCGTCGGCGATCGGCGTGAGGACCACCCTCGTGCCGAAGGTGACGCCGAGCTTGCCGAGCACCAGACGGTACGGGTCGCGGAACGTCAACCGGAACGCGGCGGGCACGCCGACGCCCTGGTCGACCCAACCCTCCACGAGCAGCGGGGCGATGTCGTCGGGAAGCTTCGCGGAGCCGATCCGCACCTGCATGATGCTGGAGAACGCGGGCTGCACCATCAGCTGGACACCTCCTCGGGCGCGGGCAGCACCAGTTCGGTGCCCGACGGCAACCGGGACGGGTCGTCGATGCCGTTGATCTCGGCGATCGCCCGCCACACGGTGGCCGTGCCGTACTCCCGCCACGCCAACGACTGCAACGAGTCCCCGGCCACCACCCGGTGCACGCGCTGCGCGGTGAGCGCGCCGGACGTCGGGTTCTGGCCCTTCGTCTTCCCCGGGATCTCCACCAGGTGCACCTGACAGGTGGCTCGGATGGGCACGCCCGTGGTGCCGAAGAGGCTGTACGACGCCTCGACGGAACCCACGTACGCCACGAACCGGGCCGTGGAGAACGACCCCCACTCGAACACCACCCACGGCGGCGACGGCTGGTCGGCCGCGATGCTCTTCGCCGTCACCTCGCAACACCCCAACAGCGACTCGACCTTCTTCAACACCGTGTTGCCGGTCGGCGCGGTCGAGGAGTCCAGGAAGATCTCCAACGTCATCTCGCGCGGCTCCGCGCCCATGAACTCCGGCTTGGAGCCGTTGCGCACGGCCATCGTCGGCGTCGCCTTCCACTGCGCGCGCTGGCTCAGCGACAACTGCGCCGGATTGAACTCGAAACCGAACGTCCTCATCAGCGCCCCGGGCGTCGTACTCGTCCCGACCGGAGGCTCGTGGATCGCCAGCGTCGCGCGCACCAGGCTCTTGCCGGCGCCCTTGCTGCTCGTGGCCATGGGTGTGCTCCTATCCGCTCTGCCGCGCCGTCAGTCCGTGAACCCGTGGTGGGCGATCTCCAGGACCTCCGTGGCCACGGCGGGGCTCGCGGGATCGAGGGTGGGGCCCTCCCAGCTCACCGGCAGGACGTCGATGAGCCCCCAGCGGGCCACGAGCGAGCCGTCGGCCCGCAGCGCCGCGATCTGGGCGGTGGGCCGCTTGATCCCGGTCTGGACCGACGAGATCCACTTGGCGACCTTCGCCGTGTCCGGAGTGAGCGGCCGGGTCAGCCGGATGGTGGAGAACGTGACCCGGGTGGGCAGGTGCCACACGAAGCCGTTGTTGCCGCCCTCCTGGCGGTGCTCGACCTCCACCTGCGACGACAGGCCTTGGCACCCGTTGAAGTACCCGAGGCTCTCGCCGTCGATGGTGAGGGTGAACCAGATGGTGGACCCGGGGTCCTGGCGCGGCATCCGAGGTGGGCCTTTCTGTCGTTCTGCGGTGGGGGCGGGCGGTGGACCGGGTCACGGGCGGCCGGCTCGGGCCCGGGCGGGTTCTTCGGCGGGTGCTTCGGCGGTCCGTCAGGCGCGCGGATCGCGGAGTCTGCCGATCCGTTCGCGGTCCATGCGCAGTTCGGTGCGGACCAGGCGGGTGACCCGGTCGATGATCCGGTGCACCAACTCGTCCAGCTGGAACTCGGTCAGCTCGCGCGGATCGAACGCGCCGGCGGGCACCGCGGTGTACTCGGGCGGCGGGCTGCCCTGGGAGACCGCCGCCCCGTGAGCCGGAAGACCACCGGGCGGGGGCGCGCCGTGCGCCCCGGGCGGCTCGTAGGGCGGCGGCGGGTCGGCCGGCCGTGCCTGCTGCGACGCCGGCCGGTGATGCCCCCACGTCGACGCCACGGTGGCCGCCGCGGCGGACGCGAGCGCACCGATGGACCTGCCGGAACCCGAACCGGAAGTGGAGGTCGAGCCGAAGCCGAAGGAGGGAAAGCGCTGGACCGCGGGCCCGGACGGCGACGAACCCCCGGCCGGCATCCCGGCCGGCCGGGCCGCGCCCAATGCCACGGGCGCGGCCGCGGGCGGCGGAGTCAGCGGCGCCACGGGCAGCGGACCGCGCGCCGCGGCGCCCGCGCCGGACACGGACGGCCGGCGCAGGGGAACACCCCGCACGGGGACGGCCCGTTGGACGGGGAGCGCGGCGCCGGTACGGGGAAGGGCCGACGCGGGCCGTGCGGGGGACGGGGGCGCGGGTGAGGGGAGGGCCGGAGGCGGCTGCGTCACCGGGGGCGGGGCGATCGGAGGAAAGGCCGCGACCGGTGTGACCGGAGTGCTCGGTGCGATGGGCATGACGGGTGTGACGGGTGGGACTGTCGTGACTGGAGAGCTCGGCAGGGTCGGTGCGCCTGGGGTGTTCGGTGCGCTCGGTGCGTTCGGTACCGAGGCCCGCTGGATCGGCGGGGAAGCCGGAGCCCCGGCGCGGGAGCCGGGGTGCTGCTGCGCGGCGACCGGCGCCCTCTGCGCGGGCGCGGCCGGGAGGGGAGCGCCGAGGGGGGAACGTCGCCCGGCGGCCGGCTGGGAAGCGGAGGCGTGCGGGGAGACGGGGCGCGGGGGGACGGGTGCGCGGCCGGTCGCCGGACTCGGTGCCGTGACGTGCGCAGTGCTCGCCGTCGGGGCGATCGGGGCGGTAGGCGCCGCGGCCTCGGGTGTGGAGTGCGCAGGGGACCGAAGGGGCGCACCGAGCCCCGCACGGGGAGGCGCGGCATGGCGCTGCACCGGGCCCCCGGGCGTGGAGCCGGTGGAAGCACGGGGGCGCGGGGCGGTGGTCGGAGCCGCGGTAGGAGCCATTGTCGGGGTCGTTGTGGGGGTCGTTGTGGGGGTCGGGAACTCCGGTACGGGGCTCGGGGCAACGGGTCCGTGCTGCGACCCCGTCCGACCGGGGGCCGACGGGGGTACGGCCGCGGATGCGCGGCGGACGACGGGCGCCGGTGCGTTGGCGGCCGCGGCCGGGCGGGCCGTGGCGCGTTGCACCGCCGGCGCCGCCGTGTCCGGACGGGGAGCCGGGGGACCGGCGCCGGGCGACGGGGCGGCAGCGGAAGCCCGGACGGCCGGCGGCTGTTCCGGGCGGGGCGCCCGGGGCGGAAGGGAAGCGTCGGCGGGTCGGTCGGCGCGCGGAGCCACGGGAACGGCTCCGGCGGGTGACGTCGCCGGCGGCGTGGCAGGGGCCGCCGTGCGCTGTACGGGCGGGGTGCCGGGAGTTCCGGGCGACACGGGAGTACCGGCCCGGGGCGTGGTGTGCGGAGTCGGTCGGGGCATCTCCGTGGCGTCTGGCCCCGCCGGGGCCGTGGGCCGTACCTGCGGGGGAGTGGCGTGCGTCGTCGGTGCGTCGGGGCCGGCCGCCGGGCCACCGCTCGTGGCGGGTATGGGCGTGGGCGTGTGGGGTCGGACGTTCCGCGGGTCGGTGGGCCCGGTGGCCGGGCCGTCGGGCACGGTGGGGGAGCGGCGAGCGTCAGCCGGAGCGGGTGGTGTCGCTCCGGGCGCGGGTATCGCTCGCTGAACGGGCGCACCGGGCCCGGACGTCGGCGCCCTCCCGGTCGAGGCGGGCGACGGCGATGCCGGTGACGTCGCTGCCCCGGACTTCGGCGCGCGGGAGGGCGGTGCGACCTCCCCGGCGGATCCCGAGGCACCGGTCGCGGGCGACTTCTCCCCCGCGCCGGGCGTGTTCCTACGCGGCGCCTTCGCTGCGGGCGGCATGCCCTGCGGTGTCACCGCACGCTGCCCGGACGCCGCCCCGGACACCGACGACCCCCGCGTACCCGGAACGCCTGACCCACCCGGAACACCGGCCCCACCCGGGCCGCCGGACCCGCCCGACCTGCTCGGTACATCGGTTCTTGGCGCGGAACCCTCGGTTCCGGACACCGCCTTGCGCTGCACGGGCGCGCCGAGTCCCGCCCGCCCGGCAGTCGGACCCGTGCGCTCCGCCGACGGGGCACGCGGAGGGGTGTCCCGTACCGGACGGCCCTGCACGGGACCGCCCTGTACCGGACGATCCCGCAGGGGCCGGGTGACCTGCGGTTCGCCCGCCGGCGAGGCCGGAACGGCGGAATCACCGAGGGACGACGGACGAGCCGGGGGCGAGGGCGGCGGAGGAGACGCCGGACGGTCAGGAGACGCCGGACGGTCAGGAGACGCCGGACGGTCAGGGGACGCCGAACGCTCAGGGGACGACACACCAGCCGAGGAAGCCGACCGCCCCGGGAACGACGAAGGGGCCGGGGACGCCGCCGGGGGTGCAGCGTCCCCGGCAGCGGAAGGACCGCCCGGGTGGGGAGTCGCGGCCCGCTGCACGGCGGGCGCGACACTCGGGTCGGAGGCGGAGGCGGAGGCGGAGGCGGAGGCGGAGGCGGAAGAAGCGGCGGACGCGCCGAGGTCACCCCGGTCGTCATCGGCAGCCGGAGCCGCCGGAGCCGCCGGAGCCGCCGGAGCCGCCGAGGCTGCCGCGCCCTGCGCGGTCGGCGTCGACGCCGGCGCACGGGTGGTCCCGCGCGTCGCGGGCAGCGTCCGTCGGCCGGCCGCGGGCGCGGGCGGCGCCTTGGCCAGGAGTTGCCGTGTCCGGGGCGGAGTCGGCTGTACGGGCGTCACCTGGACACCACGATTCGCCGTCCGCGCCGGGGCGGACGCCGACTCCCGAGCCGACCCCCGCGCAGCCGTGGGCGCCTGAGCCCGCGCCGGGGCCGGCCGGTCGGCGAGCGAGCGCTGTACCGGAGGCGTCGGGGACAGTGGCACCGCCGGCACGAACCCGACGGGCCGGGCCCCCTCGCTTACCGATGCCGATGCGGATACCGGCGACGGCGACGAAGCCGAGACGGCCCCGCTCGCCGAGGGGGACACCGACACCATGCGCTGCGGGATCGCCCGCAATGGCGCCACCGGCACGGTCCGTGCGGCGGGCTCGCCGGCGGGACGGCCCGACGGCAGGTCCGGGGCGGGCCGCCCGAGGCCCACGACAGGCCGGGCGGACTCGGTCAGCGCGCCCGAGAGCAGGCTGCCGCCCGCCGCGGGGTTCAACACCGCGGGAGAGGAGACCCGGGTGAACGAAGGGTTCTGCCAGGTCGGCAGGCGCCCGCCGAAACCGGTGTCCGCGACGCCCGTCGGCGCGTCACCGGTCATCCGCCGCATCGGCGGCAGGCCGGCCCAGGCGGCGACGGCCACGGGGGCCGCGGAGGTCGCGGGAGCCGCGCCCCCGGGGGCCGCTGCGGACGCCGGGCCCGAGGGTCGTTCGGTGTCCGGAGCCGGGGAGCCGCCGGGCGCCGCCGTGCCGCCGTCGCTCCGCCGTCCCCACAGCCGGTCCAGGAATGCCACGTGCTCAAGCCTCCGGCGCGCCGCGCGTCACGAGGGACGCGATCTGCTCGGTGTACCGGCGTCGATCCTGGTGCTCCAGGTCCAGGATCGCGTCCGGACCCCAGTGGAAGTGGTAGGCGACGTACGCGATCTCCTCGTGCAGCCGGTCGGTCGCGTACGTCACGATTCCCCCAGGCGGCTCCCGCCGAGCTCCACCTCGAAGGGCTCCGAGCAGTGCGGGCACTGCACGGCCGCGCGGGTGTGGCCCTCCGCGTTGATCTGGCGGTAGAAGTCCTGGAGGAACGCCAGGTCGGACGCGAACATGTTCTCCACGATCCCGTCGTGCACCATCGACAGCGTGCCCAGCCGGACGATGACCCGGCCGAGCAGCACCACCGAGAGGTACGCCGGGTTCTCCTGCACGCGCACGTCCCGCAGCGGGACCAGCTCGTCGCGCGCCGTGGACAGCCGCATGACACCGTCACGGTGCACGGTGCCCGCGTCGTCGACGTACCCGCGCGGCAGCTCGAAGGGGAACTCGGTACGCAAGGACTGCCTCGGGGCCTGCTCGATCGGCGGGCCGGCGGGTCCGCGGTCCGGTGCGGCGGCGGGAGCCGAGCGGGGGAACTCGGCCCCCGCCGCCGCGGTCTGGGGCGCCATGGAGGCCGGAGCCTTGGCAGCCGTACGGCGCATTACTCGATGACCAGTTCTTCGAACACGATGGTGACGGTCTCGGTCAGCGCCGCCGCCTCGCCGGCCTTCACCGTGCTCGCATCGATCTTGCTGCACCAGGCGTTGCGCAGGTTGTAGCGCTTCACCGGGTTGTTCTGGAAGTCCATCATGATGATGGAGGCGTTCTTGCGGGCCGTGCTCATCTGACCGCGGATCGAGTCGTTGATCCACTGCGTGAACGACGCCGACTGGGTCATGCCGCGCACGACCGTGCACTGGCCGTTCTTCTGAACGCCCGGCAGCAGCGATACCTCGGCCCGACCCTGGGCGCTGTTCTGCTGGTAGGTGATGACGTCCTGTTCGAGGGTGAGACCGCTGACCTCGGCGAGATACTCGACCATCACCCCGTCGATCTGGAGACCGAAGTTGTGTGACGTGAGGGCGTCACCCGGCTGGAGACTCATGCGTTCGTTGTCCTTCTGAGGAGGGGAGGGGCTCGGGGAGGAGACGCTGGCGGAGGCGGGCTCCGCGCCCGGTTACTCCTCCAACTCCCCGTTGCCGCCGGAGAACTGCGCCAGCCGGAAGATCACGAACTCGGCGGGCTTGACCGGCGCGATGCCGATCTCGCAGATGACCCGGCCGAGGTCGACCGACTCCGGCGGGTTCGTCTCCTCGTCACACTTGACGTAGTACGCCTGCTCGGGGCTCTGCCCGAACAGGGCGCCGCTGCGCCACTCGTTGACCAGGAACGCCGAGACGTTGCGGCGGATGCGCGCCCAGAGGTTGTGGTCGTTCGGCTCGAACACCACCCACTGGGTGCCGATCAGGATCGACTCCTCCAGGTAGTTGAAGTACCGGCGGATGTTCAGGTAGCGCCAGGCCGGGTCGGAGGAGAGGGTGCGGGCACCCCAGACGCGGATGCCGCGGCCGGGGAAGGCCCGGATGCAGTTCACGCCGATCGGGTTGAGCAGGTCCTGCTCGCCGCGGGTGATCTGGAGTTCGAGATCGACGGCGCCGCGGACGACCTCGTTGGCGGGGGCCTTGTGGACACCGCGCTCGGAGTCGTTGCGGGCCCAGATGCCGGCGACGTGCCCGCTCGGCGGGACCAGGCGCGACTGCCCGGTCGCCGGGTCGAAGGACTTGATCCAGGGGTAGTACAGGGCCGCGTACTTGGAGTCGTAGTTGGCCGTCTCCTGGCGCCAGACCCGGATGTCACGGGCGTTCAGGCCGGGCGGCGGGTCGATGATGGCGACCCGGTCGCCCATCAGCTCGCAGTGCGCGATCAGACCGAGCTGGACAGCCTTGACGGCCTCCAGGTCGATCAGACCGCGCTGGTAGGCGGCCATCAGGTCGGGCACGGCGACCATGGAGATCTCGTCCACGGCCTCCAGACCGCCGAAGCCCGTGCGGTCGGCGGAGTCGCCGAGATACTGCGCCGGGCCGGCGTGGGAACCCTCGGCGCGACCGGCCGGAGCGGCCGGCTCGACGGGCGCGGGCGGCGGCGCCGGCAGCGCCACGGTCTGGTTCTCCGGACGGGCCAACTGCGCGGCAGGCGCGGCCTCGGTCACGGCGATGAGCTTGGAACGCTCCTTGACCTGCGTGACGACGTAGGAACGGTTGCCCTTCTTCGCGCTCACGTCGAAGGTCTCGACCGGCTTGTCGCCGTCCTTGACGATCAGCTTGAAACGCTCCGCGGGCCCCTCGCCCTCGGCGTCTGCGACCTCGACGGACAGCGTGCCGCCGCTGCCCTCCGCGGTGGCCGCCACGGCGAACGTACCGAGCGGACGGGACTCCGCGGCCGGCAGCGCGGCCCGAGGAGCCGCACCGGTGACCGCGGCGGGCGCGGACGCCTGGACCTGGCCGGCGGCGTCCTCGGCGGAGCCGCCGACGCGCACGACGTACGCCGCCGAACCGCCGTTGTTGAAGAACCCGTAGAGGGAGTGCGCGAGGTAATAGCCGTCGGTGAAGTCGCCGAAGGCCGCGACGTACTGAGTCCAGTTGGTCACCAGCGTGGGCTCGTTCAGCGGGCCGGTCGGCGCCAGACCGACGAACGCGGCCACCGACGTGCCCACTCCCTCGATCGGGCGCGAACCGCTGGCCACCTCCTCGACGTAGACGCCGGGCGACAAATAGGACGGCATGCTCTGCTCTCCTCGGGTACGAGACAGGACACTCCACCTTGACCCGAGGACCGCGCCCGCCGAAACGTCCCCCGGTACCCGAGTGGGGGCACCGTCGTTGCCCCCGCCGCTGCCCCTCCAGGCAGCGGTGGCGGCAAGGGACGCACGCCGGGACGACGGGGGCCGTCCCGGCTGCCCCGAGGTCTGCCCCCGCGGACCTGTGGGGTGGCCGGGAGGTCGGGTAAGGCTGGATGGCCAGCCGTCCGGACAGTCGAGAGAGAGCGTCATGCGCGCGCACGGTCAACGCAATCCGTCGTCGGACAAACGGGACACCTCCCGCCGGGCGGTGCCGCCGAGCATGCCCGTACAGCGACTGCTGAACCTCCACCGGGCGGCGGGGAACGCGGCCGTGGCCCGCGCCGTCGAGGCGCAGAGGCACCGGCACGGCCCGGGCTGCGGGCACACGGAACCGACCGTCCAGCGCCGGGAGTCCGCGCAGCACGACCACGGCCATGAGCATGAGCACGAGGGGGAGCGTGACGCCGGGCCCGCGTCGCAGCTCGGTCTGCTCGGGGCCGCGCTGGCCACGCCGAGCAGCCCGCTCCCCGACTCCTTCCTCGGCAAGGCGAAGGCGTTCTACCGCAACGACCACCTCGGCGCCGGGCAGGTCCACGACAATCCGGCGGCCCAGCGCGCCACCGCGGCCCTCGGCGCCCACGCCGTGACCGTCGGCAACCACATCCTGCTCGGCCCCAAAGCCGTCGGGAACACCGAGATCCTCGCCCACGAGACCAGCCACCTCGACAAGAACCTCCGGGGCATCCGCGAGACGGGCCACGACAACGGCGCCGGCATGGCCGTGACCGACCCCGGGCAGGGCTCCGAACGCGCGGCCACGGCCGACGGCGCCGCCTTCGCGGCAGGACACGGCACCGCCCCGTCCATCGCCCAGCGGGCGCCCACGGAGGAGAAGGAGGGCAACGAGACCGCCCTGAACGCCACGAGCCCCGGCGCCCCGGCCGTCCAGCGCACCCTCTGGGAGTTCGAACCCGGCGGCACCTACACGGACGCCGTCGACACGCGGGAGACGCGCTGGCGCAACAAGGACGACGACCAGGACATCCGCACCTCCTCCCAACTGGGCGTCCCCCCGGGGACCACACCGCGGCACACGGACGTCTACGACGACCAGACGGGCAAGGTCCACAGCAGCGGGAACGTGACCTTCTCCAAGAAGGGCACCATCCCGGAACGCGACTACCCCGAGCGCGAGTCGAAGGCCCGCCGCGAACTGGTCACGGCCAAGAGGTACATCGCCTCTACCCTCACCCTCCTGAAGTCCGCGGGAGACAACCCGAGCGGCGCGCTCCTGAGCGGACTGCACTCCGGCTTCCCGGCGCTGCGGGCCATGACGCCCCGGCAGATCGCGGCGTTCCTGCCCCGCGTCGCCGAGGTCGTGCGGCGCATCCAGGCGGGCCTGGACGCCCAGGGCGCGCAGATCGCCCTGGTCGGCACCGGTACCGGCGTCCCCTCCGAGGTCATGGGGTGGGTCGATCCCACCCTGGGAGAGCGGATCTCCCGCGCGACCAATCCGGACCTGCAGAAGAGCGAGGCGCTGCCGACCACGGACGCGGGTCGCTCCGGCCCCATCCACCTGACCAAGGCCGGCCAGATCGCCTGGTACGTCATCCACGAGGCCACCCACCGGTTCGCCGGCACGCTGGACTACCAGTACAGCCCGCGCGACGCGGAGCTGACGCAGGACACCATCGTCGACAGCCTGGCCCAGGACTTCCCCGAGGCCTCCGCGGACCTGGAGAGGACCAATCTCGGCAAGCGTGCCCTGAGGGATCCGGGGGAGTACACCGGGGAGAACGACGACTCGGACCGACAGCCCAACTGGTACGCCATGGGACAGCGCGCCCTGATGAACGCCGACTCCTACGCCCAGTTCATCATGATCGTCAACGGCGAGCGGGTGCCTCGGTCCTGACGGGGCGTGCGGGGGTACGCCGGGGCAACCAGGTCTGCCCTTGCGGCTCCTGACCGGAGGCGCGGGCGCGGTTAGCGTGCCGGGGGTGAGCCTCTGGACTTCGCTGGAACCCGCCTCCGTCACCGTCGACCCCGGCAGCCGCACGCGCGTGCGGCTGCGCGTGCGCAACACCGGTGACGTGGTCGACGAGTATCGCTTCGAGCCCGTCGGCGACGTGGCGCCATGGATGACGGCGGAGCCGGCGACCTTGCGGTTGTTCCCGGGCACCACCGGGACCGTGGAGCTGACGTTCGCACCACCCCGGACCCCCGACGCCACGGCCGGTCCCAACCCGTACGCGGTGCGGATCACGCCGACCGAGCATCCCGAGGCCGTGACGGTTCCGGAGGGGAACCTGACGATCACCGCGTTCACCGAGGTGCGCGCGGAACTCGTGCCGCCGATCGTGAAGGGCCGCTTCCGCGGACGCCCCAGGCTGGCGGTCGACAACCTCGGCAACACCAAGGTGACGGCGTCCGTCGCGGGCAGCGACACCGGCGACCACCTCGCGTACGAACTGCGCCCCGGGAACGTCCAGATCGAGCCCGGCAGGGCCGCGTTCGTCAATACGACCCTGCGGCCCCGGCAGATCATCTGGTTCGGCTCCAAGGAGCAGCGGCCCTACACCCTGGCGGTGCGCCGCTCCGGAGTCGAGCCGCTGGACGTCGAGGGGACCTACGTCCAGCGCGGTTTCCTCCCGCGCTGGCTGGCGACCTTCTTCGGGCTCTTCCTGGCCCTGTGCGTCGCCTTCGTGATGATCTGGATCGCCTACAAGCCGCAGGTCCGCTCCGCGGCCACCGAGGCCACCGAGCAGGTCGGCGCCGTCCTGCCCCCCACCCCGGCCCTCTCCCCACCGCCCCCGCCGCCGTCACCCAGCGCCGAACCGGAACCGCCGAAGACCGAGAAGCCCAAGGACGACGGCGGCGGCGGCGGAGGAGGAGGAGACACCCCGAAGCCCTCGAAGCCCGCGGGACCGCCGCCCGTGGTGCCCGCCGAGAAGGTCCTGCTGCGCAACGCCGCCACCCGCAAGTGCGCCGACCTGCCGGGCCGCGAGAAGGGCGCGATCAACACGGCCGTCCAACAAGCCAACTGCGACGGCACCGCCGGGGACAACCAGCTCTGGAACCTCGAGGTGAAGTACCCGAAGCTCGGCCCCGGCGGAAAGCCGCTCTTCCAGATCCGCAACACCACGGACCAGTTCTGCATGGACCTCGGCGAGTACGGCGGCCGACCCGTCGGCACCGGCATCGGCGAGTTCCACTGCGTCGGCACCACCGCCGACAACCAGCTGTGGTGGATCGAGAAGCAGGAGAGCGGCGACTACTGGATCCGCAACTTCGCCAGCAACAACAAGTGCCTGAACGTGAACGGCGGGGTCAACACCGGGGACCGGCTGAACATCTCCGACTGCAGCAACACCGGCAACCAGGAGTGGAAGATCATCCACCCCAAGACCGCCTGACACCCGGGGCGGCCGCCCTGGGCACCGGGCCTGGTGACCGGGGCGGCCGCCGCATCACCAGCCGCCCTCGCCCGGCACCAGCCGCCCCGCCTTGCGGTACTCCCGCCGGGCCCCCTCCAGGAGGTCCTCCGCCGTCACCTCGCCGCCGCGGCCGGCGGCGAGATAGGCGGCGGTGACCACCGCACTGCGGATCGAACCGCCCGCCAGCTCGAAGTCCCGGGCCAGCGGCGCCATGTCGATGCCGTCGACGGACGGCACGTGCGCCAGCCCGTACCGCCACAGCGCGAGGCGCTGGCCGGGGTCCGGGAACGGGAAGTCGACCACCAGGTCCAGCCGCCGGGTGAACGCCTCGTCGATGTTCGCCCGCAGGTTGGTCGTGAGCAGGGCGATGCCGTCGAACGACTCCAGCCGCTGGAGCAGGTAGGAGCTCTCCATGTTGGCGTAGCGGTCGTGCGCGTCCTTGACCTCGGAACGCTTGCCGAAGACGGCGTCCGCCTCGTCGAAGAGCAGCACCGCGTCGGTGCGGTCCGCCTCCGTGAAGATCCGCTCCAGGTTCTTCTCCGTCTCGCCGACGTACTTGTTCACGACCGACGACAGCTGGACCACGTACAGATCGAGACCGAGGTCGGCCGCGACCACCTCCGCCGACAACGTCTTGCCCGTACCGGACTCTCCGGCGAACAGCCCGAGGACGCCCCGGCCCCGCCCACCGCCCGCGCTGAGCCGCCAGTCGCCGAGCACCCGGCTGCGGTGACGGGCCCGCAGGGCCAGCTCGCGCAACTGTTCCAGGGGCCTTTCGGGCAGGACCAGGTCCGTCCAGTCCACGGCCGGCCGGATGCGGCGGGTGTGGCTCTCCAGCCCCGAGGCCGACTGGCGGCGCGCGGCGCGCCGCACATGCGCGGCGGTGACCGCACCGCCGTCGAAGGCGGCCAGCGCGTGCGCGGCCCGCGCGGCCCGCCGCACGCGGTCCCCGCCCAGGCGGTACGGGGCGACCGTCGCGGCCAGGTCGAACGCGTCGGCGTCCGCGCCCAGCGCGGCCCGCCAGGCGGCCGTCCCGCCGTCCCGGCGGCCCGGCGCCTCCAGGACCAGGGGATCCTCCGGGCACCAGTGGGGGTCGTACGGGCGGGGATCGGCCAGCAACACGGTCACGTCCGGCGCCGCGGCGAGCGCACGCACCAGCGGGCCGGGCCGCTCGGGCAGCGCCGGCACGACGACGGCCCGGCCGCTGAGACGGGCCTCGCGCAGCAGCTCGGCGACGTGCTCACCCGGGGCGGCGCAGCACAGCCCGTCCAGGCCCGCTGCGCGCAGGGCCGCGGCGTACGCGGCCAGTCCCTCGCCCTCGCGCTGTTCGCGCAGGTAGACGCCGGCGGGACCGGACTCCAGGAGGGCCGCGAGCCGGTGGGTGAACTGCTCGGCGGCCGCGTCGGTGGGCAGCGGCTCGGGCATCGGGTGCAGCAGGTCGAGCAGCGCCGCGTCCGGTGTGTCGTCGCCGAGGAGGTGCCCGATCAGCCGATCGGGCACGCGCAGCGAACGCGTCAGGAAGGGACGTTCGGGCTCGTCGACCTCCAGCAGGCCCAGGGCCGCGAGGGGCGCGGAGGCGTGCAGCCGGGCCCGGGCCGCCGCGGAGTGCGCGGGCACCCCGCACAGGTCGAAGGCGAGGCCGACGGTGGCCCGGCGTCTGCTCACGTCGTCGTTGAGGTAGCCGTAGAGCGGCTCGAAGGTCCGGTCGACGTCGGGAGCGAGGGCGACGAGCACGACGGCGACGTCGAGCGCGGTCAGGCCTGTCCGGCCGGCCAGCGCGGCCAGCCGGTCGCCGGGGCCCGACGCCTCCTCCCCGCCCACGGCCCGGCCGGTGCCCGCGTCGGATCCCGCCCCGCCCGCGGCCACCGCGGGCCAGGAGCCGAGGAGATGGCGGACCGCCTCCTCGGACAGGTAGAGGCCGCGCAGGGGATCGTCGGCCGTGGGATCGCCGGCGGTCCGCCGTTCGACCAGCGCCGACACCCGCCCGCGCAGCCCGTCGAGACGTGCGAGCAGGGCGCGGCCGGGCCCGTCGACGGCGCCGGGCGGCGGTGCTCCGCCGCCGGCCGTCCCCGCATCCGGCGCCGTTTCCGTCCCCGCTTCCGTTCCCGCATTCGGCGCCGGGACGGCGTATGACGCGCTCACCGCGCGTCCGCGCCGCGGGAGGTCTCTGCGCGGGGGGCCGCATCCTTGCCGGCGGTCCGCGCCGCCCGGGCGGCCGCCACCTGATGGGGACGGTGCGAACGGCCCTCGGACACCGCCGGGTCGCCGTCCATCCCGCCCACCCGGAGCGTCGCGCCCTCGGTGACCGGCGGCCCCGCGTCGTAATCGGGGTAGGCCGGGAAGGGCACGGTCACCACCAGGTCGAGGGACGGCTTCAGTTCACCGCCGAGCGCGGACCAGATCTCGGCGAGCGACCGCGACTCCGTCTGGATGCCGGCCACGGACAGCGGCACGGACAGCCCCAGCGTCCCCAGGGAGCCGGGCAGTTCGTCCGGCGGCACCATCTCACGGGGCAGCAGGGTCGCGAGCACGGCGGACAGCAACCGGTGCTCGTCCAGCGGGGTCTTCGTCCACGCCGTCACCAGGTAGGACAGCCTGAACCAGCGCGGCGGCCGGCTCCGCCGCACGACCACGTCCCGCTCGTCCCGCACCCCGATGTGGCCGCGCTGACGCCGGGCCACGTCCTCCCGGATGTCGTACAGATAGCTGTTGACCACCGGGGCGTTGCGCCGGGCGGCCCAGTCACGCGTCGGCGCCTCGAAGGCCACCTCGATCCCCGAACCCGTCAACGCCCCACCGCCGAGGAGGCCCTTGAGCATCTCGTCCACCTCGTGGATCACGCCTGCACTCTCGCCTCGCCCGCACGGCCGTTACCACCCGGCCCGTCGTCCACCGTCGATCGTCCCCCGGACGGCCGCCCGGCCCGCAGGGGCACGGGGGACGAACGACGGGCAGCCCGCCCTGCCCTCGCGGACACTCCCGGCCGTGTTCGATTGCCCGGACGGTCAGATGTAGCCTTCCCGAAGGGCAAACGCCACGGCGTGCGCCCGATTGCGCAGGTGAAGCCGAGTGGTGAGGCCGTGCATGACGTTCTTGACGGTCCGTTCGGAGTAGGACAACTTGCCCGCGATCTCACCGGTGTCCAAGCCCTCGGAGACCAGACGCAGGACGTCCACCTCACGGGACGTCAGCCCGAGGGCCGGCGCGCCGGCCCGGCCTCCCGCGCCCCGGTGCAGCGTGCCCACCTGGTGGATGAGCCGGCCGAGCAGGTCGGCGGGCAGGTCGCCGTCACCGCGGGACGCGGCCAGCACCGCCTGCACCAGCCGCTCGGCGGTGGCCTCGTGGCGCCAGACGATCGCGCCGACACCGCACTCCACCACGTCCATCAGCTCGTTCTCCCGCATCGCCCCCACCACGAGGACGGCCCGCGCCCCCTCGCTGCGCACGATCCGACGCAACCGGGTCAACGCCGCCTCGTCGAGGGCGTCCTCCACGAGGAGGGCCACCGTGTCCGGACCGGACTCCTCGCGCAGCTCGATCTCCGGGTGTCTGCGCAACAGGGCGACCGCTCCCGCGAGGCCGATCGGGTCCGCGGCGGACACCGCCACGGGGACGCGCCGGTCCCCGGAGCCTGCGTCGCGGCTCGTGCCGGGAGCGGACGTGGTCGTGATGCGGGGTGAGTTGAGCAACCGTTTCCCCTGTTCAGCGGCCCGCAGTGCAACGCGGGCCGGTAGCGGATGAGCACCCTCCACACTTCTGCGGGCGCCACGGGAACCGCAATCGTGGAGCACCACGGGCCGCACCACGAGACCGCGCCCGCGAGCACCACGAGGCCGGCGTCCTCGACGGGCATCACCGCGGGTCACAGCGGTTCCCGTCGGCATCCTGGCAGGCCGGGGGGCCGGCAGTGAGGTACGCCACTTCATGCCACCGCGCCACGGATTCCGTCGTCTCACCCGACGGCGAAGCACACCCTTCACCACAGGAGGCACGGATGACCAGGCCACTCCGTGAACGCGACCGCGCCCGGGCCCTGATCGCGGCCGAGACGGAGCGGGCCCGCTCCGGTTCCGGCGGCCTGGTCCTGCTCCAGGGAGCCACCGGAACCGGCCGTACCTCCGTGCTGGAGACCGCCGTTCAGGACGCCGCGGGCCGGGGTCTGCGCGTGCTGTGGGCACGGTGCTCCCCGGAGGACACCGGGGTCCCCTTCGCCACCGTGCTGCAACTCCTCGGATCCGTACCGGACTTCACCGACCTCTCGCCCGACCGGGACGACCGGGGGAGCGCCGCCCGCCTGTGGCGGCTGCTGCGCGCGTACGCCGACGAGGGCCCGCTCCTGTTGGCGGTCGACGACGTCCACCTGGCCGACGCCCCCTCCCGCCGCTGGCTGCGGGAAGCGGTACGCCACATCGACCGCTTACCGGTCCTGGTCGTCGCGAGCGAACGCAGCCAGTACGACATCGACCCCCGGCACACCGGGCTCGCCCAACCCCTGTCCCCGTCCCTCGTCCGCACCCACACCATCGACCCGCTCGGCGACACGGCCGCCGCCGCTCTCGTCCTCGACGCCCTGCCGACGGCCGCACCCGACTGGACGGCGCAGTGCGTACGGGCGGCCGCGGGCAGCCCCCTGCTCCTCCACGCCCTGCTCGACGACCTCGGCGGCCCGCAGTCGGCCGGCCCCGCACCGGACGCGCTCCCGCCTCTGCCGGAGACCTGCGCCGCGCTGTACCCCGGAAGCTACCCGGCGGCCGTCTCCTGGTGGCTGGACAGCGCGGGTACGGCGACGGCCGAGGTGGCCCGCTGCCTGGCGGCCCTGGAGGAGGCCTGGCCGCGTACGGAGAACCGGCCGACCGGGGACGCCGCCGAACCGGTGGTCCCGGACGTGGCCGGGGTGCTGGCCGAGGCCGCCGGCGCCGATCCCGCCCGGGTCACCGGCTGGCTCACCGCCATGACCCGCATCGGACTCCTGCGCCCGGACCCCGCCGGCCTGCCCCGATACGCCCACCGACTGCTGCGGGACGCCGTGTTGACCGGCTGGCCGACCGTACGACGGGAAGCCGCGCACCTGGTGGCCGCGAGGACGATGCTGCGGCGCGGCGAACGCGTCGAGGCGGTCGCCGCCCACCTGCTGCGCACTCCGGGCGTCGGCCTGCCCTGGGCCCTGCGCGTACTCCAGGACGCGGCGACGGTCGCGGTGAACGACGCCCGCCCCGGCGACGCCGCCGGCTACCTGCGCCGCGCCCTCGACGAACCCCTCTCCGACGACCGGCGCCAGCGGCTGCTCACCGAACTGGGCTCGCTGGAGTACGCCTCCGCCGGCGGCGCCGTGGCGATCGCACGCCTGGCGGAGGCCCAACACCTCCCGGCCGCACCCCGCGACCGGGTGCGCACGGCCGTCGCCCTCGGCACGGCCCTGGTCGGCCGCGGCGAGGTCACCACCGCCCTGGAGGTGCTGCGGCGCACGGAAGGCAGCCTGGACGGACACCCGGGACTCACCCGCACCGTGCAGACCGCCACCGCCCTGCTGTCCGACGCCGACCTCGTGACCCGTCAGGAGACCTACCGGCGGCTCTCCGAGAGCGGCGAGTACGCGCCCGAACTCGTCGGCACCGCCAGCCGGGCCCTGCTCGTGCGGTACGAGGCGACGGCCGGGCTGATCTCGGCCGGCGAGGCCATGAACCGCGTACGGGCCCTGCTCGCGCAACCCTCCGACCCGCTCGCCGAACCGTTCCTCCTGGGGACGGCGGCGGCCGTCGCCGAATGGGCCGACGAACTCGACGAGGCCGAGCGGCTCGTGGACCGCGGCCTGGCCGGCCAGCACCCCGCCCTGCTCCACCCCATGGAGCACGCCCTGCTCAACACCCGCGCCGACATCGCCGCCGCCCGCGGCGACGTCGCCCGACTGATCGCCGTGGGCGGCGCGGGCGGGGGGCGCGGCGGGGCTGGGGGCGCACCCGGCCGGGCCGCGCCGCGACGGCCCCCGCCCGGTCCTCAGCCCGGCCAGACGATCGATTGGATCTCGCTGTAGGCGTGCAGGG
>NZ_JAPNLK010000108.1 GCF_026627505.1 Streptomyces sp. H27-H5
CGGATCCGCTCCTACATCTCCACCGTCCGCAAACACGGCATCAACCCCCTCACCGCCCTACGCGACCTCTTCGCCGGACGGCCATGGATGCTGCCCACAACCAGCGGAAACCCCTAAACAGTTACCCGCTGTTCGATCGCGCTGGACTCCGCCGGGTCCAGCGCGATCTTTTTTGTGCCCGGAGGGCGGCGAAAGCGCGGTGCTCCCGGGAGCCCTGCGGGGGTGGGTGCCATTGCACATATAAAATCGAGCGGGCGTATGACTGCGATAAATGTGCGAGTCTCAAAAACTCATGTGGTGACACCCGTCACAGCTGATCACTCTTGTATACCCGGCAATGCACCCCGTAAGGGGACGGGAGCGACAGGGCGCGTCATGCGGACGGGGGATTTCGTCCGACGCCGGCCGTCGGCCGCCCACTCGGACGCGAGAGCGCGGCGGGACGTGGCAAGGGGGGCCGACGCGATGAGACGGGAACGTGACCGGTGGGGGTCGAGGGGCCGGACGGGACGGCTGCGGCCCCCGGAAAGGCCTCCAGGGCCCCTCTGCGCGCCTCTCGGGCCGCGGATGTGATCCACGAGCCTCCGACCCACCCCGGGCCCCTCAGGCGCTCGACGGGCGAACCGCCCCGACGCGGCACCCGGATGTCCCGCTCCTCGCCGAAGGGACCGGCACATGGATCCGGTGGCGAACGCCGAATGGATCCCTCAACGCGTCAGGGCCCGTATCCCCTGAGGGATACGGGCCCTGACGTTTCTGCGAACCTGACGGGACTTGAACCCGCGACCTCCACCTTGACAGGGTGGCGAGCTAACCAACTGCTCCACAGGTCCTTGATTTGTAGCCGCTGGGCGGTTACGAATCAGACTGTACAACAGCTCAGGGGGTGCAGTCGAACCCGATCAGGGGGCGGCCGCATCCACCGCCTTCACGATGCGCTTGTCGGAGATCGGATACGCCGTCCCGAGCGCGTGCGCGAAGTAGCTGACGCGCAGTTCCTCGATCATCCACCGGATCTCGGTGACCGCCTCGGGAACGGGCCGACCCTTCGGCAGCTGCTCCAGCAGCCACAGGTACTCGTCCCGCATCTCGTGGACCTTCTCCATGCGCGTGGTGTCGCGCTGGACGCCCGTCGGCATCTGTTGGAGCCGTCGGTCGATCGCCACCAGGTAGCGCATCAGGTCCGGCAGCCGCTTCAGCCCGGTCAGCGTCACGAAGCCGGCCGGCATCAGCGCCGCCAGCTGCGTCCTTGCGTCCTGGACGTTCGCCATCAAGGCCAGGCTGTTGGTGGCCTTCAGGCGCCGTTCACAGGCCTGCCAGGCGGCCAGCACCTGCTGCACCTGGTCCACCGTCCGCACGGTCGTGTCCACCAGGTCCGCTCGCACCGCGTCGAAGAGCTTGCGGAAGCCGGCCTCGTCCCAGGCCGGGCCGCCGTGGGCGGCGATCAGCCGGTCGGTGGCCGCCGTCGCGCAGTCGTCGAACAGCGCCTGGATGGAACCGTGAGGATTCCGCGAGAGGGCGAGCTTCTGCTGGTTGGTGAGCTTGTCGGAGGCGAACTTCGCCGGATTCACCGGGATGTTGAGCAGGATCAGCCGCCGGGTGCCGAGCCACATCGCCTGCCGCTGTTCGGCCTCCGTGTCGAAGAGCCGTACGGACACGCTGGCACCCGCGTCCACCAGCGCCGGGTACGCCTTCACCGGCTGACCCGCCCGCCGGGTCTCGAAGACCTTGCTCAGCGTCCCGATGGTCCAGTCGGTCAGCCCGGAACGCTCGACGGACTCCCCGCCCGCCCGCTCGGCGGTCGCCGCGGCGGCCTTGGACAGGGCCTGGCGGGCCTTCGGCTTGAGCCTCAGCCGCAGGGCCTCCAGGTCCTTGTCCTCCGCGAGGTTCTTGCGGCGCTCGTCGACGATCCGGAAGGTGATCTTCAGATGGTCCGGGATGCGGCTCAGGTCGAAGTCGTCGGCGGTCACCGGCACTCCGACCATCCGGTGCAGCTCCCGGGCCAGCGTCACGTGCAGGGGCTCCTGCATCGGGTGGGCCGTGGCCAGGAAGCGCGTCGCGAAGTTCGGCGCGGGCACGTAGTGCCGGCGGATCGGCTTCGGGAGGGAACGGATCAGCTCCGTGACGACCTCCTCCCGCAGGCCCGGGATCTGCCAGTCGAAGCCCTCCTCGGTGACCTGGTTCAGGACCTGGAGCGGGATGTGGACGGTCACGCCGTCCGCGTCCGCGCCGGGCTCGAACTGGTAGGTCACCCGGAACTTCAGCGGCCCCTGGAGCCAGGAGTCCGGATAGTCGGCCTTGGTGACCCCGGCCGCCTTCTCCGTCAGGAGCATCTCGCGCTCGAAGTCGAGCAGTTCGGGCTCGTCCCGCTTCTTGTGCTTCCACCAGGAGTCGAAGTGCGCCCCGGAGACCACGTGCTCGGGGATCCGCTGGTCGTAGAAGTCGAAGAGGGTCTCGTCGTCCACCACGATGTCGCGGCGCCGCGCCCGGTTCTCCAGCTCCTCCACCTCGGTGAGGAGCTTGCGGTTGTCGGCGTAGAACTTGTGGTGCGTGCGCCAGTCACCCTCGACCAGGGCGTTGCGAATGAACAGCTCGCGCGAGACCTCGGCGTCGATCCGGCCGTAGTTGATCTTCCGCTGGGCGACGATCGGCACGCCGTACAGCGTGACCTTCTCGTACGCCATCACGGCCGCCTGGTCCTTCTCCCAGTGCGGCTCGCTGTAGGTGCGCTTGATCAGGTGCTGCGCCAGCGGCTCCACCCACTCGGGCTCCACCTTGGCGTTCACCCGCGCCCACAACCGCGAGGTCTCCACCAGTTCCGCCGACATCAGGAACTTGGGCTGCTTCTTGAAGAGCGAGGACCCGGGGAAGATCGCGAACTTGGCCGACCGCGCGCCGAGGTACTCGTTCTTGTCGGTGTCCTTCAGGCCGATGTGCGACAGCAGACCCGCCAGCAGCGAGATGTGCACGTGCTGCTCGGGGGCGTCCGCCTCGTTGACGTGGATCCCCATCGACTTCGCCACCGTGCGCAGCTGCGAGTAGATGTCCTGCCACTCGCGGATCCGCAGGAAGTTCAGGTACTCCTGCTTGCACATCCGGCGGAACGAGGACGAGCCGCGCTCCTTCTGCTGCTCACGCACGTAGCGCCACATGTTCAGGAACGAGAGGAAGTCACTGGTCTCGTCCTTGAAGCGGGCGTGGTTCTGGTCCGCCTGCGTCTGCTTGTCCGAGGGCCGCTCGCGCGGGTCCTGGATGGACAGCGCCGCCGCGATGACCATGACCTCGCGGACGCAGTTGTTCTTGTCCGCCTCCACCACCATGCGCGCCAGCCGCGGGTCCACCGGGAGCTGGGACAGCTGTCGGCCCATGGGGGTGAGCCGCTTGGTGTGGTCCTTCTCGGCCGGGTCGAGGGCGCCGAGTTCCTGGAGGAGCTGGACACCGTCGCGGATGTTGCGGTGGTCCGGCGGGTCGATGAAGGGGAACTTCTCGATCTCGCCGAGACCGGCGGCGGTCATCTGGAGGATGACCGAGGCCAGGTTGGTGCGCAGGATCTCCGCGTCCGTGAACTCGGGGCGGGAGAGGAAGTCGTCCTCGGAGTACAACCGGATGCAGATGCCGTCGCTCGTACGGCCGCAGCGGCCCTTGCGCTGGTTGGCGCTGGCCTGCGAGATCCGTTCGATGGGCAGCCGCTGGACCTTGGTGCGGTGGCTGTAGCGGGAGATCCGGGCGTTGCCCGGGTCGATCACGTACTTGATGCCCGGGACGGTCAGCGAGGTCTCGGCGACGTTCGTCGCGAGGACGATCCGGCGGCCCGTGTGCTGCTGGAAGACCCGGTGCTGCTCGGCGTGCGAGAGACGGGCGTAGAGCGGCAGCACTTCCGTGAACCGCAGGTTGCGCTTGTTCAGGGCGTCCGCCGTGTCGCGGATCTCCCGTTCGCCGGAGAGGAAGACCAGGACGTCGCCCGGCCCCTCGGACTGCAGCTCGTCCACGGCCTCGCAGATCGCCGTGATCTGGTCCCGGTCGGAGTCGTCGCCCTCCTCCTCCAGGAGCGGGCGGTAGCGGACCTCCACCGGATACGTGCGTCCGCTGACCTCGACGATCGGCGCGTCCCCGAAATGCCGCGAGAACCGCTCCGGGTCGATGGTCGCCGAGGTGATGACGACCTTGAGGTCGGGGCGCTTGGGCAGCAGCGTGGCCAGGTACCCGAGCAGGAAGTCGATGTTCAGCGACCGCTCGTGGGCCTCGTCGATGATGATCGTGTCGTAGGCGCGCAGCTCGCGGTCCGTCTGGATCTCCGCGAGCAGGATGCCGTCCGTCATCAGCTTGACGAAGGTCGCGTCCTGATCCACCTGGTCGGTGAAGCGGACCTTCCAACCGACCGTCTGCCCGATCTCGGACTTCAGCTCCTCCGCGATCCGCTCCGCGACCGTGCGCGCGGCGATCCGGCGGGGCTGGGTGTGCCCGATCATGCCCCGGACCCCGCGACCCAGTTCCATGCAGATCTTGGGGATCTGCGTGGTCTTGCCGGAACCGGTCTCGCCGGCGACGATCACGACCTGGTGGTCGCGTATCGCCTCGGCGATCTCGTCCTTCTTCTGGCTGACGGGAAGGTTTTCGGGATACGTGATCTCCGGCTTGCGCGAGGCACGGCCGGCCAGACGCGCGGCGGCCTTCTCGGCCTCCGCGGCGATCTCGTCGAGCACGGCCTGCTTGGCCTCGGGCTTGCGGATACGGCGGGCGCCCTCGAGGCGGCGGCCGAGGCGGTGCGCGTCGCGGAGGGAGATCTCACCGAGAAGCGTCTGCAGGGCGGCGAAGGAAGTAGACATACCTGGTCGAGGATCTCACCCGGGAGTGCAGGGTGGCGAACGCATTTGTGCCCCCTCCCCGTACCATTTCGGGACGAGATCACCTGAACCCGCCTGCCGTACGAGTGAGAGGCCCGCCATGTTCCGCGCCCGGGGAGTGTGGTGCCTGCTGGGCGCCCTCCTGGCGGTGCTGTTCGCCGGGCTCCCGCCGACGGCGGCCGTGGGCGGCCCCCCGAAGGCCGCCGGCGTGACGACGACCTTCGCGCGGGCCACCGCTCTCGTACCGGCCGCTCCAGTGCCGGCCGCCTCTTCGCGCCCCGCCACGACACCGCGGCCCGCCGCCTCGGTGGGCTCCGGGCAGGGCCCGTCCTGCGCTCCCGGCGGCGGGGACCACGGCAGGATCCCGGCCGTGCCGCCCCGCTGCGGCGACCCGCAGCACGCCGCCCCGGCCGCCCGGGTCGCGGCGGAGCAGCCGGCCGCCTGGCGGACGACACCCGTACGGGTCCTCGTCCGCGGGCCCGACCGATCGACGCCGGGCCCCGTGGAGCTGTCCGTGTTGCGGGTCTAGGAGGACCGGTCGTCCCGCCGGTCCGTCCTTCCACCCGACTCGCAGCTCCGGAGCATCCGCATGTCCCCTTCCCCCTCCTCCTCCCGTAAGCCCTCCCGCAAGCCCTCCCCGCACAGGCACCTGCTGATCGCGGCCGGCGTCGCGATCGCCGCCGTCACCCTCGGCCTGGTCTCCTGGCAGGCCACCGCCCCCGAGGAGCGGAGCGGCGCGGGCGACGCGGCCTCCGCCTCCGCCCGGCCCGCGCCGCAGGCCAACCCCGAGCTGCTGAAGCTCGCCCGCCGCGACGCCGGCGACAAGCTCGCCGTCGGCCGCGCCGACGCGCCCGTCGTACTGATCGAGTACTCCGACTTCAAGTGCGGCTACTGCGGCAAGTTCGCCCGGGACACCGAACCCGAACTGGTGAAGAAGTACGTGGAGGCCGGCACCCTGCGCATCGAGTGGCGCAACTTCCCGATCTTCGGCGCGGAGTCCGAGGCCGCCGCCAAGGCCGCCTGGGCGGCGGGCCGACAGGACCGCTTCGAGCGGTTCCACTCGGTGGCCTACGCCGACGGAGCCAAGGAGAAGGGCTTCGGCGAGGCCCGACTGATCGAGTTGGCCCGCGAGGCCGGGGTGCCCGACCTGGAGCGCTTCAAGCGGGACATGGCCGGCGAGGAGGCCGCCGCGGCGGTGCGCGCCGACCAGGAGGAGGGCTACCGCATCGGCGTCACCTCCACCCCGTCGTTCCTGGTCAACGGGCAGCCCCTCGCCGGCGCGCAGCCCGTCCACGCCTTCGAGGCCGCCATCGCCCGCGCCGCGGCGGCGGCCCGGAAGTGACCGACATCGGATACCTGGCCGCCCTGCTGGGCGGCCTCCTCGCGCTGCTCAGCCCGTGCAGCGCCCTGCTGCTGCCCGCCTTCTTCGCGTACTCGATCGACTCCACGTCACGGCTGCTGGCCCGCACCGGGATCTTCTACGCGGGCCTGGCGAGCACCCTCGTACCGCTGGGCGCGGCCGGCTCGTACGCGGGCCGCTTCTTCCACGGCAACCGCGAGACCCTCGTCCTCGTCGGCGGCTGGCTGATCATCGCGCTCGGGATCGCGCAGATCCTCGGCCTGGGCTTCGCCTCCCGGCGGATCGCGGAGCTTTCCGGACGGATCCGGCCGACCACCGCGCTGTCGGTGTACGCGCTCGGCGCGGTCTACGGCCTGGCCGGATTCTGCGCCGGCCCGATCCTCGGCAGCGTGCTGACCGTGGCCGCCGTCAGCGGCAGTCCGGTCTACGGCGGCCTGCTGCTGGCCGTCTACGCCTTCGGGATGGCCGCGCCCCTGTTCCTGCTGGCCCTGCTGTGGGACCGCTTCGAGCTGGGCCGCAAGCGCTGGCTGCGCGGCCGGACCATCCGGGTGGGCCGGCTGGGGCTGCACACCACCTCGGTGCTGTCGGGGCTGTTCTTCATCACCCTGGGCGCGCTGTTCCTGATCTACGACGGGGCGAGCGCGCTGCCCGGACTGCTGGACGTGGACGACTCGTTCGCGGTGGAGCAGCGGGTCCGCTCGATCGCCGACGCGGTACCGGACTGGGCGCTGCTCGGCCTGGGCGCCGCCGCCGCGGGGGCGATCGCCCTGACGCAGTGGCGCCGCACGGTGCGGAGCGCGAAGGACGAGGCGCACGTGAAGGACGTGGCGGAGGTGACGGAGGAGTGACGCAAGAAGGCCCCGTCCGAGGACGGGGCCTTCTTTCTTGTGGCTGGGGCCGGGGTCGAACCGGCGACCTATCGCTTTTCAGGCGATCGCTCGTACCAACTGAGCTACCCAGCCACGAAACTCTTACGAGCTTCAGCGAACCTGACGGGACTTGAACCCGCGACCTCCACCTTGACAGGGTGGCGAGCTAACCAACTGCTCCACAGGTCCTTGCAATGTGCGAGACAAGTCTCGCACACGGTTTTGCGTACCCCCAACGGGATTCGAACCCGTGCTACCGCCTTGAAAGGGCGGCGTCCTGGGCCACTAGACGATGAGGGCTAAAGGCCCGCCGGGCACTTTGCAGCGCGTCGGGGACGTGAGAAGCATATGGGATCCGGGGAGCTATCGCCAAAACGGTTTCCCCCGGAGCGACAATGACGGGGTGCTGGAGATGACGCGCGAGGAGTTCGAAGAGCTCGTCGCAGAGGCCTTGGACCGGATTCCGCCGGAGCTCACGCGGCTGATGGACAACGTGGCGGTCTTCGTCGAGGACGAACCGCCCGCAGACGATCCGGAGCTCCTCGGGCTCTACGAGGGGACCCCGCTCACCGACCGCGGCGAGTGGTACGCCGGGGTGCTGCCCGACCGGATCACGATCTACCGCAACCCCACGTTGCGGATGTGCGAGGACCGGGAGAGCGTGGTCGCGGAGACGGAGGTCACCGTGGTCCACGAGATCGCCCACCACTTCGGGATCGACGACGAGCGACTGCACGCCCTCGGCTACGGGTGAGCCGGTGACCGGCACCGACGAGGACGCCGCGTCGATCGACCCCGACGCCGATCCACCCGGGAGCACCGAACCGCAGGGACGGGTCCTCGCGGCCGTCGCGGTCGGCGGGGCGATCGGCGCCTCGGCGCGCTACGGCGCGGCCCTGCTGTGGCCGGCGGCCCCCGGGACCTTTCCCTGGGACACCTTCTGGGTCAACGTCGTGGGCTGCGCGCTGATCGGCGTGCTCATGGCCGCGATCGCCGAGGACGGCCGCACCTCGCCGCACCCGCTCCTGCGGCCCTTCCTGGGCGTCGGTGTGCTCGGCGGCTTCACCACCTTCTCCACCTACGCCCTGGAGTTCTCCGGGCTGCTCGACGAGGGCCTCGTGGGGACCGCGCTGACGTACGCCGGGCTGACGGTGGTGGCCGCGCTGGGCGCGGTCTGGGCCGGTGCGGCGATGACCCGGGCGGCGCTGCGGGAACGGGGGCGGGCGTGAACTGGCTGCTGGTGGTGGCCGGCGCCGTGGTCGGGGCGCCGCTGCGGTACCTCACCGACCGGGCCGTGCGCGGCCGCCACGACTCGCTCTTCCCCTGGGGCACGTTCGTCGTGAACGCCGCCGCCTGCCTGGTGTTGGGGGCGCTGGCCGGGGCGACGCTGGCCGGGGCGGCCTCCTCGCGGCTCGGCCTGCTGCTCGGCACCGGACTGTGCGGGGCGCTCAGCACGTACTCGACGTTCTTGTACGAGACCCTGCGACTGGTCGAGCGCGGCGACCGGTTCCTCGCCGCGGCGAACGTCTTGGCGTCGGTGCTGGTGGGGCTGGGCGCCGTACACCTGGGCGCGCAGGTGGCCGGCCGGCTCTTCGACTGAGGGCGTGTCTCTTACGGGGTACGGGGAGTTGGGCACATTGACCCGCTCATGCGGAACGCTCCGCTGCTCCCCGTCCCGGAGGTGCCACCCGTGCGCCAGTTGTCCGCTTCCCTCCGATTGGCCGTCACCGCGCTCGCGGTGACGGCATCGGCAGGCTGCATGAGCGTCGGCGAGAACGCCGCGAAACCCGGCCCGTCCGCCTCGGTCGGCGCCAAGGACGCCGCCGCCTCGGCCGGCGGCACCGTCTCCGGGCGGGGTTCCGGCGTCCACGGCAACGGCCACGGCGCCAAGGACGGTACGGGAACCACCCCCGACGGCAAGGCCGTCGAGCCGGGCAAGGCCTCCGGCGCGACCGGGGCCTCACCCAGCCCGGGAGCGCCCGTCAAACCGGGCGCTCCCTCGCCGTCGGCCGGGCCGGGCGGCGGGGCGGGTGGCCAGGGGCCGCAGCAGCCGACGGGCGGGGGCTCGGCGGCCGGTGGCGCCGCCGGTTCGGGCGGCTCGGGTTCCGCCGGTACGGGATCGGGGTCGGGATCGGGTTCCGGCGGCGGCGCGGCCGCCGGTGGATCCGGAGGGTCGAATCCCACTCCGCCTGTGGTGGAACCCACTCCCGAACCGCCTGTGACACAGCCCACCCCGGAGCCCACGCCGCCCCAGCCGGAGCCCAGTCCTCCGGTCGTCGGGTAGTCGTATCGGGGAGGTTGGTCGGCGGTTGTCCGGCTCTGCCCTCCGGGGATCGTCGCAGGTCAGGTGCCTCTTGGGGGCAGTGACTTGCCAGACCCCCAGGAGGGTGCGTATGGTTATAGATCGTTTGATCCCATTGCCCGGCGCCGAATCCGAAGAGCGCCGTGTGGCGCGTACTCCCTAGCCGTGGCTGACCGCATTGAGGCGGTCGATTTGCGATTCACGGAGTTTGGGCGCGTGCCGAGACTCCGGAAGGTTTCGCATTTCGCATGTCCATTTCCAGTTCTGACCGCACCGTCATGCCCGAGAACGGCTCGAACGAGATCGTCACCGCCGAGACCCTCGCGGTCACCGAGGCCATCGAGGCCGCTGAGGCGAACGAGATCATCGAGGCTCTTGAGGCCGACGTGACCGACCAGTCCATCGACGTGGCCGACGAGGCCGACGCCGAACCCACCATCACCTTCAGCGACCTCGGTCTGCCGGACGGCATCGTGCGCAAGCTCGCCCAGAACGGCGTCACGAGCCCCTTCCCGATCCAGGCCGCGACCATCCCGGACGCCCTGGCCGGCAAGGACATCCTCGGCCGAGGCCGCACCGGCTCCGGCAAGACCCTCTCCTTCGGTCTGCCGACCCTGGCCTCCCTGGCCGGCGGTCACACCGAGAAGAAGAAGCCCCGCGCGATCATCCTCACGCCGACCCGTGAGCTCGCGATGCAGGTCGCGGACGCCCTCCAGCCCTACGGCGACGTGCTTGGCCTCAAGATGAAGGTCGTCTGCGGCGGTACCTCCATGAGCAACCAGATCTTCGCTCTGGAGCGCGGTGTCGACGTCCTCGTCGCCACCCCGGGCCGTCTGCGCGACATCATCAACCGCGGTGCCTGCTCCCTGGCGAACGTCCAGGTCGCGGTCCTCGACGAGGCCGACCAGATGGCCGACCTGGGCTTCCTGCCCGAGGTCACCGAGCTGCTCGACCAGATCCCCGGCGGCGGCCAGCGCATGCTCTTCTCCGCCACCATGGAGAACGAGATCGGCACTCTGGTCAAGCGCTACCTGACGAACCCCGTCACGCACGAGGTCGACAGCGCGCAGGGCAACGTCACGACCATGACCCACCACGTCCTCGTCGTGAAGCCGAAGGACAAGGCGCCCGTCACGGCCGCGATCGCCGCCCGCAAGGGCCGCACGATCATCTTCGTCCGCACCCAGCTGGGCGCCGACCGCATCGCCGAGCAGCTCATCGAGTCCGGCGTGAAGGCCGACGCGCTGCACGGCGGCATGACGCAGGGCGCCCGTACCCGCGTCCTCGCCGACTTCAAGGACGGCTACGTCAACGCGCTCGTCGCGACCGACGTCGCCGCCCGCGGCATCCACGTCGACGGCATCGACCTGGTCCTGAACGTGGACCCGGCCGGCGACCACAAGGACTACCTGCACCGCTCGGGCCGTACCGCCCGCGCCGGCAAGTCCGGTGTCGTCGTGTCGCTGGCGCTCCCGCACCAGCGTCGCCAGATCTTCCGCCTGATGGAGGACGCGGGCGTCGACGCCTCGCGCCACATCGTCCAGGGCGTCGGCGCCTTCGACCCCGAGGTCGCCGAGATCACCGGCGCGCGTTCGCTGACGCAGGTCCAGGCCGACTCCGCGAACAACGCCGCCAAGCAGGCCGAGCGTGAGGTCGCCGACCTCACCAAGCAGTTGGAGCGCCTGACCCGCCGCGCCGGCGAGCTGCGCGAGGAGGCCGACCGCCTCGTCGCCCGCTCCGCCCGCGAGCGTGGCGAGGACCCGGACGCCGCTGTCGCCGAGGTGGTCGAGGCCGCCGAGGCCGAGGTCGCGGCCGCCGTGGCCGAGCCCGTCGTCCAGGAGCGCACCTTCGAGCGTCGTGACGACCGCGGCAACTTCGAGCGTCGTGACAACCGTCGTGACAACCGTCGCGACGACCGCGGTGACCGCGGTGGCGACCGTGGCGGCTTCCGCTCCGGTGGCGACCGTCCGTCCGGTGGTTCCCGTTCCGGTGGCGACCGCCGTGACGACAACCGTGGTGGCGGCTTCCGTTCCGGTGGCGACCGTCCCTCCGGTGGTTTCCGTTCCGGTGGCGACCGCCGCGATGACAACCGTGGTGGCGGCTTCCGTCGCGACGACCGTCCCTCGGGCGGCTTCAACCGTGATGACCGCGGTGGCGACCGTGGCGGCTTCCGCTCCGGTGGCGACCGTCCGTCCGGTGGTTTCCGTTCCGGTGGCGACCGCCGTGACGACAACCGTGGTGGCGGCTTCCGTTCCGGTGGCGACCGTCCCTCGGGCGGCTTCAACCGTGACGACCGCGGTGGCGACCGTGGCGGCTTCCGCCGTGACGACCGTCCCTCGGGCGGCTTCAACCGTGATGACCGCGGTGGCGACCGTGGCGGCTTCCGCTCCGGTGGCGACCGTCCGTCCGGTGGTTTCCGTTCCGGTGGCGACCGTCCGTCCGGTGGCTTCCGCTCCGGCGGCGCCGGCGACCGCCCCTACGGCCGTCGTGACGACAACCGTCCCTCCGGCTCCGGTTCGACCGGTTCGACCGGCTCGACCGGTTCCTTCGGCGGCCGTCGTGACGACAAGCCGCGCTGGAAGCGCAACGGCTGACGTTTGAGCGTCATCTGACACGGGCTCGGCCCCCACGGCACTCCGGTGCGGTGGGGGCCGTTCCCGTTCCCGGTCCCGTTCTTGTGCAGGCCCCTCGACGGCCGCGCGCGTCACGCTGCGGGCCCGGGGCGGCCGTTCGGTACCGGAGCGTCGCAACGCGCCAACTGCGCCCGGCAGCACCCGGAAACGACGGAGCGCCCCGCCTGGCCGAAACCAGACGGGGCGCTCTGTGCCAGGTCGGAGGCGTGACCCCCGACCGCGAGCTGTAGGCCATGTCGGACTCGAACCGACAACCAACGGATTAAAAGTCCGCTGCTCTGCCAATTGAGCTAATGGCCCTCGGCGTGCTCACCCCAGAGCATAGCCGCAGAGGGGCGCGAGGCCGATCGGGTATCGACCGGAGCGGCCCGGCGGTTTCCCGCCACCGGTGGTCGGCGACCCTCGCTCGCGCGCGCACGCGGCGGATCCGCCCGCCTCCGAGCCCCGGTGAGGGCCCGTCCGACCGGCGCGGCGCGCGCTCCCCACCGGCGGGGCGGGCCCGCGCGAGGCCCTCCGAGGGCCGTCCCGGATCCGTTCTCAAGGCCTCTGACCTGCGGTGATGGCGATCCAGGGGATCCCCGGGGGGTTAATTGGCGGGGACCGTCCCCCACATGACGTAGAGTTGTGTTTACCGACGCGGGGTGGAGCAGCTCGGTAGCTCGCTGGGCTCATAACCCAGAGGTCGTAGGTTCAAATCCTGCCCCCGCTACTCAGTACGAAGGCCCGGTCCCCTCAGGGGGGCCGGGCCTTCGTCGTTGCCGTACTCCGGCCGCGCCTTCGTGCTCACCCGCCGTCCGTGTTTTCGTCACCCGTACGGCCCCGGCCCGGTCGCCCGCGGACCTTCCCGACGCCAGCCTTGAGGGGCGATGCGGCGGTGGCCCGCACCCGTGCGAGGGACCGGGCGGCAGGAGACAGCGTGGTGGGGCTGGGCCGGCAGGGCGAGGACGCGAGTGCGACCGGTGCCGGGGGCGGAGTGTCCCGGCTGGTGGTCCGGGTGCTGCCGGCGATCCTGATCGCCCTGGGGTTCGTCTTCGACCTGGTGACGCCGCCGAGTTTCACGGGATCCCCGTTCTTCTCCGCGGCCCCGCTGATCGCGGCGCCGCTGTTCTCGCTGCGCACGACGTTCCTGACGGGCCTGGCCGCCTCCCTCGCGGTCGTCGCCCTGCACCTCCACAACGGCACCAGTGGGCGGGCCGAGTCGGTGACCGAGCTGGCGACGGTGGTCACCGTCTCCGGGTTGGCGCTCCTGATCAACCGCGTCGTACGGCGCAGCGGCAAGGAGCTCGCCTCGGCGCGCGGGATCGCGGAGGCCGCGCAGCGGGCCGTGCTGCCGACGCCCGCCGATCGGATCGGGGGGTTGTACGTCGCCGCCTCGTACGAGGCGGCGCAGGCGGACGCCTTGATCGGCGGGGACCTGTACGCCGTCCAGGAGACCCCGTACGGGGTGCGGCTGGTGGTGGGTGACGTGCGCGGCAAGGGGCTGGGCGCGGTGGAGGCCGTCGCGGTGGTGTTGGGCGCCTTCCGGGAGGCGGCGGAGTACGAGCCGACGTTGGAGGCGCTCGCGCGGAGGCTGGAGCGCGCGTTGGCCCGGGAGGGGATGCGGCGCGACAGCCTGGACGCGGTGGAGGGGTTCACGACGTGTGTGCTCGGCGAGGTCCCGAGGGGTTCCGCGGTGCTGCGGCTCGTCAACCGGGGCCATCCCGAGCCGTTGCTGCTGTATCCCGACGGGGCGCTGGTGGTGCTCACGCCGGCGGTGCGCGCGCTGCCGCTGGGCATGGGCCTGGGCGCGCCCTCGCCCGACCGGGCAGAGGAATGGCCGTTCCCCCAGGGCGGCACGCTGCTGCTGTACACGGACGGGTTGACGGAGGCCCGGGACGCGGAGGGGAGGTTCTACGACCCGGCGGGCCGGCTGCGGGGGAGGGTCTTCCCCGGACCGGACGAACTGCTCGACGCGCTCAACAGCGATGTGCGCCGACACACGGGCGGCGGCGCGACCGACGACATGGCGCTGCTGGCGGTGGGCCGCCCGGCGCAGGGGCAGCCGGAGCGTCGTCGGACGGTTCCGGTGGTCAGCCGCGAGGATCCGACGTGAAGACCTCACGGTGACGGTCCGTGCCCGAAGTGGCGCGCTCCGTTAAGCACCTGACAAGTCGTCACTTCGCCACTGTGGCTGAAGTGATGGGGGTGTGCATCGATTTTTGCCCGAGTTGATCACTATCGGGCTCAATGTCCAGGCCAAGGCTGTTCAGACAGTGGCCGATTGGTGTTAACGATCAATCGCAACAGCTTGGAATCACTCCCCCGCGTCTATTACCGTTCGATAACGCAGCGCGGTCGTCCCAGCCGTCGCAAGAGACGGCGCCGCGCGCGTTCCCCTGCTTTGAGGAGTGTGCCCCCGTGGCCTCCAACTCGCCTGCCCAAAACGGCGTCGACATCCAGGAGTCGCCCACGGCGGGCGCCTGGGGCGAGTGGAACCCGACCGAGGACTCGGCCCGGCCGCTCCGCGGCAAGCACCGCGTCCTCAAGCCGCGCGGCGGACTGGCCCGCAGCTCGACCGTGCTCGGTGTCGGCGTCATCGCCGCCGTCGGCGCGGGCGGCATTGCCACCGCGCAGGACCGCCCCCAAGTGGCCATCACCATGCCCTCGTTCCCGGACCTGTTGGGCGACGACGACCACGCCTCCGGCGCCGCAGACGAGACCGTGCAGGCCGCGCGGACCGCGAGCATCCCGCAGCAGGTCGGCGGGGGAGAGCGGACCCAGGGCCAGGCCGACGCCGGCGAGGCGCTGCTGAACCGCATCCTCCAGCAGGCGGAGACCCGGGTGCACGACGACGACGCCCGACTCAGGGCGGACGCCGAGCGCGCCGCGCAGGAAACCGCCGCCCAGGAGGCCAAGGCCAAGCGGGAGGCGGCCGAGAAGGCGGCCGCCGAGAAGGCGGAGCAGGCCGAGAAGGCCGAGAAGGCCCGGGCCGCGGCCGAGAAGGCGGCCGCCGAAGCCGCCGAGGCGGCCAAGGCCGAGGCGGAACGCCCCGCGCAGGCCTCCGGCGACTTCGTCCTGCCGACCTCCGCCTACACGCTCACCTCGCACTACGGCGACTCCGGCTCCATGTGGTCCTCCGGCCACCACACCGGTCTCGACTTCGCGGCCCCGACCGGTACCCCGGTCAAGGCCGTGGGCAGCGGGAAGATCACTTCGGCCGGCTACTCCGGGGCGTACGGCTACCGGATCGTGCTCCAGCTCGATGACGGCACCGAGATCTGGTACTGCCACCTGTCCTCGATGTCGGTGACCTCCGGGTCCGTGGGCGCGGGCGACACCATCGGCCGCGTCGGCGCCACCGGCAACGTCACCGGAGCCCACCTCCACCTCGAAGTCCGCCAGGGCGGCTCCACGATGGACCCGCTCGCCTGGCTGAACTCCAAGGGCCTCAACGTCTGACCCGCCCTCCGGGCTCCCGACCCCCGCCCAAGGACCCCTTGGGGCTGCACGGGCCTCAGCGCCTGACGTCGGCCGCGGGCCGCCTCTCCTCCACGCGCCTCGGCGCCGGTACCGCGGTCAGCGTCGCCCGGCCCGAGGCCGGGACCGGGTCGAACCACGGCGGAAGCAGGTCCTCCATCACCGCCGCCCGCGCGAGGGCGGGCGCCGCCGTGGCCCGGCGCAACCACATCCTTCCGAGCAACTCCCGCTCCCGCCGCGCGAAGTCCGGCTCCCGGCCCGGGCCGCCCCGGCGGGCGCGGTGGCGCAGCAGGGCGAGCGCCGCGGCGTCCGACTGGTACCGGGCGACGGTCCGGCCGGCCGCGCGGCCACCGCTGCGCCGGGCCAGGGCGCGGGCCAGCGACCGGGCCGGCATCGACGCCAGGGCCGGTACCTCCGCCCGACCGAGCCAGCCGGCGGCGGCGTACACCGCGAGTTCGGCGGCGACGGCCCGCAGCAGTCGACGCCGGGTCCGCACGGCGAGCCACAGCAGCAGCCCGAACGCCGGGACCATCACGCAGCCGTAGACCACGTAGAACCCGTACTCCCCGAACTCGGACGAGCTGTTCCACAGCGCGTGCAGGGCCATCGCGCAGGCCAGCCCGAGCAGCGGCAGCCCGATCCGCGCCGACCGGCGCGAGCGCAGCAGCCCGGCGCCGAGACCGAGGCCGGTGAGCACCGTGAACAGCGGGTGCGCGAAGGGCGACAGGACGATCCGTACGAAGAAGGTCGCCGCCGTGAGGGAGTCGAGCACGCCGGTGCCGCTGGACAGGTCGTCGTCGAAGGCGTTGCCCAGGTACAGGATGTTCTCGGTGAAGGCGAAGCCCGTGGCGGTGAACCCGGCGAGCGCGAAGCCGTCGGCCGGCCCGGCGAGCCGGCGTCTTCGGAAGACGAGCACCAGCACCAGCGCGGCCGCCTTGGCGCTCTCCTCGACGACCGGGGCGATGGCCACCGAGCCGAGCTGATCGGCGTCGGTGGGGTCGGCGGTGGCCGCGGCGATCCACTGGGTGGCGAAGCTGTTGGCCAGTATGGCGATCAGCGCCGCGGTCCAGGCCCCCCAGCCGAAGCAGAACAGCGACTGCCGCCACGGGCCGGGCGCGGCCCGCCCCGACCACCGGAACGCCGCCATGAGCGGCGGTACCGGCAGCAGGGCGAGACCGAACCCCACGAAGAAACCGGGTGTGCCGGTCTGCTCCCGGACGAGTTCGAGGATCGCGACCCCGGGCACGGCGAGCAGCACGACGAGCACGCACGCACGGGCGCGGCCCGACGGACGTGCGAGCACATCCGCGAGCGCTCGATACACGTCATCACCCTAGCGAGCGGCTCTGACACACGGAGTGACGTTGTCAGTTCTCCGAGCGACGGAAGAGCAAGTCGTGTACGACGTGCCCCTTGTCCAGGCCCTGGCCCTCGAAGCGGGTGAGCGGTCGGAAGTCGGGGCGGGGCGCGTAGCCGCCGTCCGCACGGGTGTTCTCGAACCGCGGGTGCGCGGTGAGGACTTCGAGCATTTGCTCGGCGTACGGCTCCCAGTCGGTCGCGCAGTGCAGCACCGCGCCGGGCGCCAGGCGGGTGGCGGCCAGATCGAGGAACTCGGGCTGGATCAGGCGCCGCTTGTGGTGGCGGGCCTTGGGCCAGGGGTCCGGGAAGTACACGCGCAGCCCGGCGAGGGAGTCCGGCGGCAGCATCTCGCGAAGGAGGATGATCGCGTCGCCGTTGGCGACGCGGACGTTGGTCATGCCGCCCCGCTCAGCGAGCGCGAGCAGGTTGCCCTGGCCGGGGGTGTGCACGTCGGCGGCGAGGATCCCGGTGTCCGGGTCGGCGGCGGCCATCTGCGCGGTCGCCTCGCCCATCCCGAAGCCGATCTCCAGGACCACCGGCAGCCCGTCGAACATCGCCTCGAGGTCGAGGACCTCGTGCCCGTCGATGTCCAACCCCCAGGTGCCCCAGAGCCGTTTCAAGGCCTCGCCCTGCCCGGTGGTCACCCGGCTGCGGCGCGGCTGGAAGCTGCGGATCCGGCGCTCGTGGTGCGAGCCCGCCGGGTCGGGCGCGGGCCCGTCCGGGAAGCGGGGCTCGGTGCGCCACTTGGGAGGCGTGTACGTGGCGCCGCCCTCGGGGGCGCTCGGCGACTGGGGATTCATGGGCTCAGACACAATGCGCCGATTCTACGACCCAGCCCTCCCCGCCGCCCGTTCCCGGCCCGTCGGGCCGGTCAGGCCGTCGGCTCGGTCGGGCTCGCCAGGGCGCCGTGTCGGATCCCCGGCCGGCGCGGGTCGGCCGCCGGGGCGGGTCGGTCAGGCCGTGTGCAGGGTGGCCAGGGCGCGCCGGGCCACCTCGCGCCCGATCGGGAGCGACGCGGTCGCGGCCGGCGACGGGGCGTTGAGGACGTGGACCGTGCGCGGCGCCTCCCGGATCAGGAAGTCGTCCACGAGCGTCCCGTCGCGCAGGACGGCCTGCGCCCGCACCCCGGCCGAGGCCGGGACCAGGTCCGAGGCCTCCACCGCCGGCAGCAGCCGCCGCACGGCCTCGGTGAACGCCCGTCTCGACAGCGACCGCCGGATCTCGCCCGCGCCGTACCGCCAGTGCCGCGCGGCCATCCGCCACGACCCCGGCCAGGCGAGCTCGTCGGCGAGGTCCCGCGGCCGGACCACGCCCCACCCGTACCCCTCCCGCGCGAGCGCCGGCACCGCGTTCGGGCCGACGTGGACCCCACCGCCGATGCCCCGGGTCAGGTGCACCCCGAGGAAGGGGAACGCCGGGTCCGGCACCGGATAGACCAGCCCCCGGACCAGCGACGGCCGCGCCAGGTCGTAGTACTCGCCCCGGAACGGGACGATCCGCATCCCCGGGTCGTCGCCGGCCAGCCGCGCGATGCGGTCGCACTGCAGCCCGGCGCAGTTCACCAGCACCCGCGTCCGCACCACCGTGCCCGACGTGGTGCGCACCGCGACCCCGCCGGAACGTCGCGAGATCAGGTCGACCGCGCCGCCGTAGACGATCTCCGCCCCGGAGGACTCCGCCAGCTGCGCCGCGACCTGCCCGTAGTCCACGATCCCGGTCGTGCCGACATGGATCGCGGCCAGCCCGCGCACCTCCGGCTCGTACTCCGAGATCTGGGCCGGGCCCAGCTCCCGCACGGGGATGCCGTTCTCCCGGCCCCGCTGGACCAGCGCGTGCAGCCGCGGCAGCTCGGACCGCTCCGTGGCGACGATCAGCTTGCCCGTCACCTCGTGCGCGATCCCGTGCTCCGCGCAGAACTTGACCATCTCGGCGGCCCCGCCGACCGCGAAGCGCGCCTTCAGCGAGCCGGGCCGGTAGTAGATGCCGCTGTGGATCACACCGCTGTTGCGACCCGTCTGGTGTCGGGCCGGGCCGGGCTCCTTCTCCAGGACGACCACCCGGGTCCCCGGGGCCAGCCGCGCCAAGGCATGCGCGGTCGACAGGCCGACGATTCCGCCGCCGATCACCAGCACATCGCAGTCCACGCCGCCGCCCACGCTGACACCTCCCACCCCTGCATACTGCACCCCGCCACCGACAACGTGGCTACGCGGGGGCGACCAGCAGCGGCCGGGCCCGTTCGCGCAGCTCCACGACACGCGGTTCGTCCCCGTACGGTTCCAGCCGGTGCAGCAGGTCCCGTACGTACTCGTTCGTCCGCGCGGAAGAGATCCGTCCCGCGACCTCTACTGCCCGGGTACCGGCCGCGCACGCCGCGTCGAGGTTGCCCGACTCCAGCTCCGCGACCGCGCTCACCACCAGGCGCAGGCCGTGCGAGCGCACGTACTCCTCGGTCGGGCGGGACAGCGCCTGCTCGGTGAAGCGGCGGACCTGCCGGGGGAGTTTGAGGTCTCGGTAACATTCCGCCGCATCCGCCGCGAACCGGTCGTACGAGTAGAAACCCAGCCAGGTCGGATCCGCGTCGCCCTCCCGGGCCCGCTCCAGCCAGCCCTCGGACGCCCGCAGCGCCGCCCCGGCGGCCACCGGGTCGCCGGCCTTCGCGTGCGCCCGGGCCTCGACGAGGCGGAAGAAGCTCATGGTGCGGGCCGTCGCGAGGCCGCGGTTGCGCTCGACGGCGGCCTGGGCCAGGTCCACGCCCTCGTCCGGGAAGTCCCGGTAGGTGGCCTGGAGGGACATCGAGGCCAGCACGTACCCGCCGAGCGGCACGTCCGCGGCGGCCCGGGCGAGTCTCAGCGCCTGGATGTAGTAGCGCTGGGCCGCCTCCTGCTGACCGGTGTCGAAGGCCATCCACCCGGCCAGCCTGGTCAGTTCGGCGGTGGCACCGAACAGCGCCCGCCCCACCTCGTCGGTGTACGAGCCGAGCAGCAGCGGCGCCGCGTCCACCCGCAGGCACTCCGGGACCATCGAGGAACGCCAGTCACCGCCTCCGTACTTGGAGTCCCAGCGGCGCGCGTCCTCGGCGGCCTCGCGCAGCTTGGTGACGTCGCTGTGGCCCACGCGCTGCGGGACCGCCTCCGTCAGTGCCGAGGCCCCCTTCGTCGCACCGCCCGGTTCGCGCGGTGCGTGCGCGGTGCGCGGCGCGGACGCGACGCGCGGGGTCTCCGGGATCCGCGGGACCACATCGGACGGCGGAGCGGAGGCCTTGGACGGGACGGACGACGGGCCCCCGGAGGACGGCGCCTCCGTCGGGAGATCCCGCGCCTGCGACCCGCCCGGACCGGCCCCCGGCTCCCGCGCGACGGAACTGTCGGCGGGGGATATCAGCCAGCGCGAAGCGGGCGTCGCGTACGCGGACACGGCGAAGGAGCCGGCCAACGACTGCCAGATCCCGCCACCGCCCCGCCGGCCCGCGAGATCGAGCCGGTACAGATCCGTGGCCGACCGCACCGCCGCCCCCACGTCGCGGGGGAAGGCCAGACCGACCTCCGGCGCCGGGTCGGCGTCCGCCAGCCCGATCTCGTGCAGCGGCACCGGCCGCCCCAGCTTCGCCCCGATCGCGGCGGCGATCAGATGCGGGGCCGCGCCCTGCGGCACCATCCCCTTGGACACCCAACGGGCCACCGACGTCTTGTCGTACCGAAGCGTCAGGCCGCGCTGTGCGCCGAGGTCGTTCACCCGCCGGGCCAGCCCCGCGTTGCTGATGCCCGCGAGGGCGAGGACGGCGCCGAGCTTCTCATTGGGCTCGCGGAGCTCCCTGGACATGCGCCACCCCTCGTCACACGCGGAACGCAGACGCCGCCGGGGCATAGGCGCCCGGCATTTCGTAAACCCAGCGTAGTTCCCCGCCTCCCAAGCGTTAAGGCCTCCCCTTCCGTATGGCGGGATTGTTGTCCGTACGCACAGTCAGGGTGGGGCCCACACCCGGGGCGCACGTGTCAGCGCGTGCTCCGTCCGTGTGGCCGTGCGCCCGGCCGTGCGCTCTGGCTGCCCCCCGGGCCCGGCGATTCGATGTGCGGTGCGTGGGTCGGCCCGCCGTGTGGATCGGGTGGGCCGGGGGACGCCGCTGCCTCAATCCCCGCGGGTGGCGGAACGGTTCGGGGGGTGGATGCCGCCTCCCGGGCCGCGCCCCGGGAAGCCGGGCCGCGCGGGGAACCAGTACGGCCGAAGAATGGCCGAAACCGACCTATGGGACGCCGGGCACGGAACGCCAAATACCGCGTGACGGGGGCGTGTTCGTTTGCATGTGCGCCCCCCTTAACCCCTCTCGCACGCCTGTCTCGTGGCAGCATGGACCCCGAGCCACCCGGGGTCCGTACGGTCGCGCCCGCACGCCGACCACGCTGTACGTGCCCCGGTCATGTGCCCACAGGCTGGGGAGGCGGCGGCGTGCGCTGGTTGGTCGGGTGGAGCAGTATCGCCGCGAGCTTCGGCACGGCCGGACGCGTCTCCGGCCAGGGCGTTTCCGGTTCCGCGTACGGGTCCTCGCACCGACCCGGCGCCGACGGCCCCCCCTACGGAACCGCCTACGCGGACCCCCCGCAGGGCGGCATCGCCGACGCGGCCCACCCCGACGACCCCGCCGCCCAGGATGCCGAACGCACCGTCCAACCCGTCGGCGCCCAACTCCTGTGGGGCGACCCCGACCCCCTCTGGGCCGTCGGGGACTGGCGCCCCGACGAGATCCGCACCGTCACCGCCGACCCCGCCGACCCCTTCACCCGGCTCGCCGTCCTCGGCTGCTGCGGAGCCACCGACGCCGAACTGCGCCGCGCCCTGTACGCCGCCCGCGGCGGCGCCCTGCGCCACCTCACCCAGTGGTCCGGCAGCTACACCGCCGTCGTCCAGGCCGGCCGCCGCATCACCGTCCTCGGCGACCTCGCCGGCGCCCGCCCCGTCTTCTACACGCCCTGGGCGGGCGGCACCGCGTACGCCACCGCCGCGCTCCCGCTCGCCGACCTCATCGAGGCGCAGCTCGACATCGGCCACCTCGCCGCCCTCCTGGCCTGCCCCGACAGCCCCGAGGCACTGGGCGACGGCACACCGTACGTCGGCGTTCGACGCATCCCGCCCGGCCACACCCTGATCCTGCGCGAGGGCTCCCGCGAGATCACCGGCTACGAATCCGTGGCCTCCCTCGCCGTGGCCGCCCCTGAAGCCGACCCCGAGCGCGCCGTGGAGGGCGTGCGCGAAGCATTGGTCGACGCGGTGCGCGCCCGGCTCACGGCGCCCCGCCATGCCCCCGACACCCTGCTCCCCGACCCCGGCCCCGTGCCCGGAATGGGACCCGCCGACCGCCGCGCCGCCCGCGGCGCCCCCGCACCGGGCGTCGGCGCCGACCTCTCCGGCGGCAGCGCCTCCGCGACCCTCGCCCTCCTCGCCGCCGGCCTCCCCGGCTCCCCGGGCTCCGTCCTGCGGCAATCCGGCGAACGCCTCCTCGCCGTCACCTTCAACGACCTCGCCACCCCCCAGGGCCGCGAGGGCGAACTCGAACGCGCCCACGCCATCGCCGCCGACCCCCGCCTCCACCACGTCGTCGTCGCTGCCGCCGAGGAAGCCCTCCCGTACGCCGAACTCGACGGCCCGCTCACCGACGAACCCGGCCCCTCCCTCGTCTTCGCCGCCCGCGAACGCCGCAGACTCGCCGCCGGCTCCGCCGACCACTTCACCGGTCACGGAGCCCGCCAGGTCCTCGACGCCCACCCCGCCCGCCTCGCCGACCTCCTGATGGACCGCCGCAGACGCCACCTCTTGCGCCCCGTCGCCGCCCTCGCCCGCTCCGCCGCCGGCGAGTCCCTGTTCGTCCCGCTCACCGTCTACTCCGCCGCCCGCCGCCTCGCCCGCACCCCGTACCGCGCGGGCATGGAAGCCGCCGCCGCCCGACTGCGCGACGGAGCCCCCTCGGCCGGCGCGCTCACCCCCGTCGACGCCTCCCTCGCCGCCCTGACCTGGTCCCGCCCCGGCCCCGCCGCGGGCTGGCTCACCGGCGAAGCCCTCGCCGAGGTCGCGATCCGACTCACCGCCGCCGCGGGGCGCCCACCCCTGTCCCTGCGCCCCGGCGAGGCCCGCGCCCGCGCCGTCCTCGCCCGACACGCCGCCGACCACCGGGTCTTCGAGCAGGCCGTCGAGGTACGCAGCCAACGCCTGCACGCCCCGTTCCTCGACAACCAGGTCGTACGGGCCGCCCGCGCCCTCCCCGAGTCCCTGCGGGTCCAACCCGGCGCCCGCGCCACGATCCTGCGCAGCGTCCTGTCCTCCGCCGGAGTACGCGAACTCCCGCCCGGCTGGGGCGTCACCGCCCACGCCCCCAACGAGACCGCGACCCGACTCGGCCTGCGCGCCGCCCTGCCCGACCTGCTCGCCCTCTTCGCCACCCCGCTGCTGGCGGACGCGGGCCTGATCGAGGCCCGCGTCGTCCGCCAGGCCCTGCTCGACGCGGCCGACGGCCGGCCGGTCCCGCTGGACGGACTCGCCGAACTCGTCTCCATGGAACTGTGGCTCCACCGCCTCCTCGCCCGCCGCGGCACCTGCTGGACGGGCACCACCGCCCCCCGCCGCCGCGCCGTCCCCACAGGCATCCCCCACCGCCGCCCCGCCCTCTCCTGACCCCCCGGCCCCTCCCAGCTCTGCCGCTCCTCCGGCC
>NZ_JAPNLK010000109.1 GCF_026627505.1 Streptomyces sp. H27-H5
TCCCCACCGGCCTCCCCATCGGCAGTCCCGAGGACTGCCTTACCTGCGCCGGCACCCTCTACCTCGGCAGCCCGGCCTGACCGGCCCAACCCCCCTCCACGAACTTTCGCGGTGCAGCACTAGGGGGCGGCGGCTGGGTACTCGGCCACAGCATCGACGGGACGCAGGCCGAGTACGTCCGCGTGCCTTTCGCGGATCTTTCCGTGTACCCGCTGCCGAGCACGGTCGACAGCGCCGATGCCGTTCTGCTCGCGGACATCTTCCCCACCTCCTACGAGGTGGGAGTGCTGAACGGCAACGTGCGGCCCGGGGACACCGTGGTCGTGGTTGGGGCCGGCCCGGTAGGACTCGCGGCCATCGCCACGGCACGGCTGTACTCACCGGCCCGCGTCATCGCCGTGGACCTCGATCCGTCGCGGCTGGCGACGGCGCGCGAGTTGGGGGCGGACGCGGTCGTGAGCGCCGGCGAGGAACCGGAAGCGCTCGTGGGCGCCCTGACCGACGGTCTCGGCGCGGATGTCGTGATGGAGGCCGTCGGCGTGCCCGAGACCTTCGAGATGTGCACCCGCATGGTCCGTCCGGGCGGCCGGGTCGCGAACATCGGCGTCCACGGCAAACCCGCGACCCTGCACCTCGAAGACCTATGGATCAAGGACGTGACCATCACCACCGGGCTCGTGGACACCAGCTGCACGCCGATGCTGCTGCGCATGCTGGCGGCGGGTCGGCTGCCGACCTCGTCGCTGGTCACGCATCGTTTCGAGCTGGGGCAGATGGAGGAGGCGTACGAGGTGTTCTCCCGCGCCGGTGAGACGGGCGCGCTGAAGGTCGTGCTGGGCGGGCCGCGCCACGAGGACCTGGTCGTGTCGAACCCGTCGCGCATCCAGAAGACCTGACGACCACGGAGCGCCACGTCGCCGTGCGGAGGAAATGCCCTCCGCACGGCGGTGCCAACCGTCGGTTACACGGTCTTGGCCGCTCCGTTGGGCAGGGGCGGGGCGGGAATCTTCGCGGCGAGTTCCGTCGCGGGCGGTGCCTGGACCGGAGCGGCCGCGCCGGCGGCCGAGGTCTCTCGGGCGAGGAATGCGCCGAGTTCGCCGATGGTGCTCATGAGCGGGGCGGGGAAGACCACGGTGGTGTTCTTGTCGACGCCGATCTCCACGAGGCTCTGCAGGTTGCGCAGTTGCAGGGCGAGGGGGTGGGCCATCATCGTGTCGGAAGCGTCGCCGAGTGCCGCGGCGGCCATCGATTCGCCCTCCGCGTTGATGATTTTGGCCCTCTTCTCCCTTTCGGCTTCGGCCTGGCGGGCCATCGCGCGCTTCATGCTGTCGGGCAGCTGGATGTCCTTCAGTTCGACGAGGGTGACTTCGACGCCCCATTCGGCGGTGGTGACGTCGAGGATCTCGCGGATGCCGAGATTGATGCGGTCGGTCTCCGAGAGGGTCTCGTCGAGGGTGTGCTGCCCGACGACCTTGCGCAGGGTGGTCTGTGCGATCTGGTTGATGGCGGCGCCCACGTTCTCGATCGCGATGACCGACTTCTCGGCGTCGACCACGCGGAAGTAGGCGACCGCGGAAACGTCGACGCTGACGTTGTCCCGGGTGATGATGCCCTGGGACTGGATGGGCATGGTGACGATCCGCAGGGACACCCGGTGCAGGACGTCCGCGAACGGCACGATCGCCCGTAGGCCCGGCGCGCGCGTGCCGATGAGCCGGCCGAAGCGGAACAGCACGCCCTGCTCGTACTGTTTGACGATCTTCAGGGCCATCGTCAGCCCGATCAGGGCAACCGCGGCCAGGGCTATCAGCGTGAAGATCAGGACTTTCATGAAGGTGCTCCTCACGAAGTGCGTTGGCGGAGCAAGGGGATGACCCGGGTCCGTCTGCAGGGCTCGGCACCGTTGGGATCGGGTGCGGCGAGCCTGACTCGCTTCCATGCTCGCGCGGTGTGGGTGGGGCGGGCAGGGGCCGAACGGTCCACAGCCTGTGTCAGCGGGGTACGTCTTCGGCGCTGCGGTCCGCAGGCGCGGTGGGGGTGCGGGCATCGTGGGAGTGGGCCGTGAGCTGGTTAATGACCCCGACCACACCGTCCAACTGTCCGGCGAGCCGGAGCGCGACGGGAATCTGGCTGCTTTGGGCCAGTCGGCCGTCCAGGGTGACGATCCCGTCCACGACACGCACGTTCACGGCGTCGGCTGCGACACCCATCGTGTCCGCCAGCACGTCCTCGACCAGCACGCGGCGAATCTCGTGGTCCGGGCGGAGGAACACGCGCAGCAGGTCCCGTCGGGTCACGATGCCGACCAGACGGTCCTCCTCGTCGACGACCGGCAGCCGCGTCACGCCGCGTCGGGTGATGAGGCGGGCGGCCTCGGTGACGGTCTGTTCGGCGTGGACCGTGACGGCCGGCGCGGTCATCACGTCTTGAGCGGTGAGGTGGTCCTGAACGAGCAGATCGGTCTGCGAAACGACCCCGATGACGCGCTCGTCCGCGTCCACGACAGGCACTCCGCTGATGTCGTGTTCGGCGAGCAGCGCGGCCACGTCCGCGGACGGAGTGCGCCCGACGACCGAGATGACCTCGTCGGTCATGAGGAAGCCGACTTTGGCATGCTTCATCTGCGGCCCTCCTGTCGGCTCCGGCCGGTGAGCGCACCGTGTGGAGCGCCCTCACCAGCCACCATCCGCCGCGTCCGCCCACAGTGCGAGGGCCGAACGGGCCCTCTGCCGGGCTGACCGGTCCCGGCCGGGTGAGGTCGGTGAATCGGTGCGCGACGGAGGAGGGACCTTCGGTCCCATGACTGCCCCCTGCGGCCCATTCCTCGCGCCGGTCCGAGTGACAGTGTGAATGCACCCGAAGCACCCCCGACGCCGTTGCACAGAGGAGGAAGCCATGGAAGGCTCCACCACACACCGTCCGGACCTCGGCTCGGTCGTCGTCGGTGTCGACGGATCGAGCACCGCGCTGAGCGCGGCACTGTGGGCCGCCGCCGAGGCGTCCCGACGCGACAGCACCCTTCACATCTTCTACGCGGGCGATACCGCCGACCGGACCTTCTACCTGTCGGCGGAGATCATCGAACGCGTCCGCGCGGAGGGCCGTGACCTGTTGGAGGTCACGGCCACTACGGTCTCGGAGCGATTCCCGGCTCTCCACGTCACTCGGGAGTACAGCCGCCGGGACCCCGTCTCCGGTCTGCACCGGGTGGGAGCCAAGTACGGCGCCACGGTCGTCGGACACCGCGGAATGGGTGGTTTCGAGTCTCTGCGGCTGGGTTCGGTCGGTCTGAGGATCGCGGCAGCTGCGACGACCCCCGTCATCGTGGTGCGCGGCAGTGAAGATCTTGCCGAGAACGGAGTGGTGCTGGCCGGGGTTCGAGACGAGTACGACTTCGAATGCGCGCGATATGCCGCCCGTGAAGCAGAGCTGCGCAAAGCAACGCTGCGCCTGCTGACCGTGTGGAACATACTCCAGTACGCCGGAACCGCCGTCACCATGCTCGACGACGTCGACGAATTCGCCGGCCGCCACATCCGCAGTCTGAAGTCCGTCGCCGACCGCGTACGCGAGGAGTTTCCCGCGTTGACGGTGAACACCGACGCGGAGAAGAGCGTGTCCGTGGCCTCGGTCCTGGTCGAGGCATCACGTCATGCGGACCTGCTCGTCATGGGAGGACGGCGGTCGCCCGGGTACTTCGGACCCACCCTGGGACGTACCACGCACAGTCTCCTGCACCACTCGCACTGCCCCGTGGAGCTCATTCCGCGGCACGATGAGGAGCAGGGGGGCGACGCGTCATGACGGACATCGCGGAAGGGCGGGACATCGCGGTGGGGATCGATCCCGCCGGAGGGTGGCTCCTGCCCCTCGCCTGGGCCGCCGACGAGGCACACCGCCGAAACGTACGGCTCCGTCTCGTTCTGGCCGTGCCCTCGCCCCACGACACCGAGCGCGTCGTCGACGACACCGCGGAGCACAACGCCGTACGCCAGGCCAGCTCGGAGGCCCTCGAAGAAGCCGCGGTCTGGGCCCGTGAACGCCACCCCGGGACGGAATTGGCCACCGCCCTGCGCGACGGTACCCGGCACCCGTGCTCTGCGGGACGTCCAGACATGCCCGCATGATCGTCCTCGGTTCCAGGCACCTGACCCGGCCCGAGGAGATCTTCAGCGGCTGTTCCGTCGTGTTGCCCGTCACCGCGCAGGCTCATTGTCCCGTCGTCGTGGTGGGAGGCCCTGTCATCACCGTCCCGAACGCGTGAAGAGGCCACCGCGCCCCGGCTTGGGCAGCAGCCTGGCCGGATTCGCTACGGTCCTACCCCTCATGCCCGTCCCCCAGGGCTCCGACCATGACCGGCCGACGGGCGGGGGATTACGCTGAAGGCCGGGCTGGTGCGCAGAGCCCCTCGATACCGTCGGAGGTGTCCATGGTCGGGGACGATCGCGATGCGCCGACGAGCCCGATTCCGCAGCCGAGGCTGGACGCGCTTCAGGCAGAGATCCATGACGCGCGGGGCACCCGTGACCGTCTCACGGGCCTGTTGAAGGCGGTCATGTCGCTGGGGCAGGAGCTGGACCTGGCCCAGGTTCTGCGCGGAATCGTGGAGGCCGCTGTCGTCCTCGTGGACGCGGAGTACGGCGCGCTGGGCGTGGTCGGGGACGACGAAAAACTCGCCGAGTTCATCCCGGTGGGCATCAGTGACCAACTCCGGACGCGGATCGGTACCCTACCCACCGGCCACGGACTGCTGGGCGAGCTGATCAGGCACCCGCGGCCACTGCGCCTGGGAGACCTCTCGGAGCATGCCGCTTCCGCCGGCTTTCCGGAACACCACCCGCCGATGCGCTCCTTCCTCGGCGTACCGATCCGGGTCCGGGACGAGGTGTTCGGCAACCTCTACCTGACGGAGAAGCGAGGCGGCACGGACTTCGACGCCGAGGATGAAGGAGTCTTGTCGACCCTCGCGGTCGCCGCGGGAGTGGCCATCGACAACGCTCGCCTGTACGAGGAGGTGCGCCTCCGGGAGCGCTGGCAGGCTGCCGGCTCCGACTTCACGAGCGCGCTGCTGTCCGGCTCCTCCGAGATAGAAGTACTGGAAGGCATGCTTGAGCGGGCCCGGGACATCATCTCGGCGGAAATGTGCGTGTTCTACCAGGTGGGGCCCAGCGGAGAGCTGCGCGGCTCGCTGGCCCTGGGGGAAGGCGCCGAAGCGCATCGCGGGATCGTCTTGCCCGGCGGCGAGGGGATTCTGGCCGGGCCTGGCATGGCGCGGGACGGACTTGTCACCTTGGCGGATGTGGCCACCGACACCCGGATGGCGGCGCAGCCGGACGTCTGGACGGGCTTCGGGCCGGCCGTGGCCGTCACCGTGGGCACCCGGGCGAAGCTACGGGGTGTACTGATGCTGGCGCGGCGTACCGGCCGGCGGGCGTTCGCCGCGACCGAGGTGGCGCCCCTGCCCGGCTTCGCGGGTCAGGCCGCCCTGGCCTTGGAGCTGGCCGACCGGCGCCGGGACGGTGAACAGGTGAGCCTGCTCGAAGACCGCGACCGGATCGCCCGCGACCTGCACGATCTCGCGATTCAGCGGCTCTTCGCGACGGGGATGACCCTGCAGAGCGCCCAGCGTTTCGTGAAGCATCCCGAGGCGTCCGAGCGGCTGGGCCGGTCGATCGACGACCTGGACGAGACCATCAAGATCATCCGTACGACCATTTTCGGACTCCGCGACCACGAGACGGCGGGCGGCACGCCGAGACTCCGGGTCCGCGCGGTACGGGCCGTGGGCGAGGCGGCAGCGCTGCTCGGATTCTCGCCCGTCCTGCGCATGGAGGGCCTAATCGACACCGGCGTGCCGGCCCCGGTCGCCGACGAAGTGGTCGCCGTCCTCGTCGAGGCCCTGACCAATGTGGCCCGGCACGCCCGGGCGGCTCGCGCGGAGGTCGGGATCGTCCTGACGGAAGGCGTGCTGACCGTGACGGTCAGTGACGACGGCGTGGGTGTCGCGGAGGGCGGCCGTCGGAGCGGGCTGCGCAACCTCGCGGAGCGCGCCGAGGCCCACGGGGGCGGACTGTCCCTCTCCCCGCGCCCGGACGGTGACGGAACCCGGCTGGACTGGCGGATCCCGCTCGCTCCTCCCCGGTGAGTACGGGCGTCAGCGACCGGTTTCGTCGCGCTCGCGGACCTCGGCGGCGATCACGGCTGCCTGGACGCGGCGTTCGACCCCCAGCTTGGCGAGCAGCCGGGAGATGTGGTTCTTGACCGTCTTCTCGGACAGGAAGAGCCGTTTGCCGATCTGACGGTTGGTGAGGCCTTCGCCGATCAGCTCCAGCACGGCGCGCTCGCGCTCGGAGAGGACCGTCAACCGCTGATCCTCCTGAGGTTTCGTGCCGCCCGGGTCCCGGAGCGAGCGCATCAGGCGGGCCGTCGTCGCCGGGTCGAGCATCGACTGACCGGTCGCCACCGTGCGAATGGCGGCGACCAGGTCGGAGCCCTTGATCTGTTTCAGGACGTACCCGGCGGCGCCGGCCATGATGGCGTCGAGCAGGGCGTCCTCGTCGTCGAAGGACGTCAGCATGAGGCAGGCGAGATCCGGCATGCGCGAGCGCAGCTCACGACAGACGGTGATGCCGTCGCTGTCGGGCAGCCGTACGTCGAGCACCGCGACATCCGGCTTCAGCGCGGGCCCCCGGGCCAGAGCCTGGGCGGCCGTCGCGGCCTCGCCGACCACCTGGATGTCGGGCTCGGAGTCCAGCAGGTCGTGCAGGCCGCGCCTGACGACCTCGTGGTCGTCGAGGAGGAACACTCGGGTGGGGGCCGGGCCTGCAGTTGGTGCATCGGACATCCACGCCACACCCTCGGGTTGGGATAGGTCTCGGGTCGATCATCTCAGATGTGGCTTCCGCTGCCGTGGGGCGCGTAAAGGTCGAGGAGCCGGATCTGGGCAGAGACGAGCCGGTGGGCGAGCACCTGACCCACCCACTGCCACATCTCGGAGGCGAGCGCGGGGTCGGTGTCCATCAGCTCGCGCACGGCGGCGGCGTCGAACTCGTCGGTGCGTACCGGTGTCATGGCTTCGGCGCCGAAGTGCCAGGTGTAGGGGCGGAACAGCCAGGACCAGCCGACCAGCTCGCCCGGACCGACGGTCTCGACCACCGCGGCCTGCCGGCCGGGTACGTGCACGTCCATCCCGACGTTCCCCGACCGGATGACCCAGAAGTGGCTGGTGTGCCCACCTTGGTTGAACAGGCGCGCGCCGGCGGGGAAGTCCGCTTCGTGGGCGAGGGCCAGCAGGCTGCCGCGGTGCTCCGGGGAGAGTGCGTGGTCGAAGCGGTTGGGGGAGGAGGTGAGCCGGTGGGGGGAAGAGGTGCTCATGGCGGTTCTCCGTTCGAGGTCCATCTCCACCCTCCGCCGGTGGCGGGCGGCCGGGAAGGGCCGTTCGGTACCCTCCCGGACCCAGGCGGCCCCCGCCTCCCGGACCCGGGCGGCGATCAGTAGGGCCAGGACCAGTCGGCGACCTCGGGCAGGTCGGTTCCGTGGAGGCGGATCCAGTCGTGGTGGCGGATCCGCTGGTCGGTCATGCTCTGCCGCAGGCCCTCGGCGCGGCCGGCGAGGCCGGGGACGCGGTCGATGACGTCCATGACGAGCCGGTACCGGTCGAGGTCGTTGCGGACGACCATGTCGAAGGGGGTGGTGGTCGTGCCGGACTCCTTGTATCCGCGGACGTGGAGCTGTGCGTGGCCGGTCCGGCGGTAGGCGAGGCGGTGAATGAGCCACGGATAGCCGTGGTAGGCGAAGATCACGGGCTTGTCGGTGGTGAAGAGGGCGTTGTACTCGGTGTCGGTCATGCCGTGCGGGTGCTCTTCGTGGGGCATCAGCCGGGCGATGTCGACGACGTTAACGACCCGGACGGCCAGCGTGGGGAGGTGTTCGCGGAGCAGGGACGCAGCCGCGAGGACCTCCATGGTGGGTACGTCGCCGGCGCAGCCGAGCACGACGTCCGGCTCGCGGGAGCCGTCGTCGGTCCCCGCCCACTCCCAGACACCGGCGCCGCGCGCCACGTGCGCGCGGGCCTCGGCGATGGGCAGCCAGTCGAAGCAGGGCTGCTTGCCCGCGACGATCACGTTCACCTGGTCGCGGCTGCGCAGGACATGATCGGCCACCACGAGGAGGGTGTTGGCGTCCGGCGGCAGGTACACCCGTACGACGTCCGGGCTCTTGTTGAGGACGTGGTCGACGAATCCGGGGTCCTGGTGGGAGAAGCCGTTGCTGTCCTGGCGCCAGACGTGCGAGGTGAGCAGGTAGTTGAGGGAGGCGACGGGCGCGCGCCAGGTCAGCTCGCGGGCGCTCTTCAGCCATTTGATGTGCTGGCCGACCATGGAGTCGACGATGTGGGCGAAGGCCTCGTACGTGGACAAGAGACCGTGGCGGCCGGTGAGCAGGTATCCCTCCAGCCAGCCCTGGCAGACGTGCTCGGAGAGGATCTCCATGACCCGGCCGTCGCGGGAGAGATTCCGGTCGGTGGGCTCCGTCAGGCCCTGCCAGGCCTTGCCCGTCACGTCGTACAGGTCGTCGAGGTGGTTGCTCGCGGTCTCGTCCGGCCCGACGACCCGGAAATCCCGCCTTCCGGCCGTGTCCCTCATGACCTGTGCGAGGTAGCGGCCCAGGACGCGGGTCGGCTCGTGCAGGGTGCTACCCGGCTTCTCCACGGGGACGGCCCACGCGTCGAGCCCGGGCAGCGGGAGCGAACGCAGCAGCCGGCCGCCGTTGGCGTACGGGCTGGCGCCCAGGCGGCGCTCACCCTCCGGTACGCAGGCCAGCACGGAGGACGCCGGACGGCCCTCGGAGCCGAAGAGCTCCTCCGGTCGGTAGGAGCGCATCCAGCCTTCCAGCTGCTTCAGGTGTTCGGGGTCCTCGCGGACCCCTGCGAGCGGCACTTGGTGCGCGCGCCAGGTGCCCTCGACGGGTTGGCCGTCGACGGTCTCGGGGCCGGTCCAGCCCTTGGGAGTACGCAGGACGATCATCGGCCAGCGTGCGCGCTCGGCGCCCGGATCCGTGCCCGCGGCCCGCGCCTCCTGCTGGATGGCGCGAATGCGGTCGAGGGCCTGGTCCATGGCTCGGGCCATGGCCGGGTGGACGAGGGCCGGGTCACTGCCGGAGACGTAAAGGGGGTCGTGCCCGTAGCCGCGCAGCAGGGCGTCGAGCTCCGCCTCGGGGATTCGTGAGAGCACGGTCGGGTTGGCGATCTTGTATCCGTTGAGGTGCAGGACCGGCAGGACGACGCCGTCGTGGACCGGGTCCAGGAACTTGTTGGAGTGCCAGGAGGCTGCCAGTGGCCCGGTCTCCGCCTCACCGTCGCCGATGACGCAGGCCACCAGCAGCCCGGGATGGTCGAACGCGGCCCCGTACGCGTGGGCCAGCGAGTAGCCGAGCTCGCCGCCCTCATGGATGGACCCGGGCGTTTCCGGCGCGACGTGACTCGGTACGCCTCCGGGGAAGGAGAACTGGCGGAACAGCTTGCGCATCCCGTCCGCGTCGCGGCCGATGTCGGGGTAGGTCTCGCTGTACGTGCCCTCCAGCCAGGAGTTGGCGAGCACGGCGGCCCCGCCGTGGCCGGGCCCCCACACGCACAGGGCATCCAGGGAGCGCTCCTTGATCACCCGGTTCAGGTGGGTGTGGACGAGGTTCAGGCCGGGTGCGGTGCCCCAGTGGCCGAGCAGTCTGGGTTTGATGTGCTCCGGCCGCAGCGGTTCCGTGAGCAGGGGGTTGTCCAGGAGGTAGATCTGGCCGGCGGCCAGGTAGTTCGCGGCGCGCCAGTGCGCGTCCAGCTCCGCGATCCGGTACGTGGTGGTCATCAGTGCTCCTTCGAACCGCGGGCTGCGGCATGCGTCGGCTGAGGCGATATCCGAACCGTGCTCCCGCGGGGCCGGGGGAAGGAAGGGCAGGTGCGGCCCCCGTATGGGGGCCGGTCGGCCCCTTCTGTGCCGGCGGCCGGGGGTGGAGTGTGGGCAGGCGTACCGGCAGGGCCCGCTGCCCCGGCTGACGGCGGGCCCTGGCGGTACGCCGGGAACGGTGGATGGTTTGAGACGGTGCGGGGCACAGGAGCGTGTCAGGGCGCTCGTCCCGAGGAGGCAGGCAGGTGAAGGGAACAAAGGTTGAGGCCGACACGGAGGCAGAGGCGCGGCACCATCCGGTGGTCGTCGCACACCGTACGAACCGGGCCGCCGATGTCCAGCTGCGCGTCGCCGACGCGATCACGAGGTTCGCCGGCTCCATGCCGTTCGTCTATCTCCACGCGGTCGCCTTCACCCTCTGGATGCTGTTCGTGGAGGCCAATCCCTGGCCGATGCTGACGCTCGCCGTTTCCCTGGAGGCGATCTTCCTGTCGACGTTCGTGATGATCGGCCAGAACCGGCAGGCGGCGTTCCAGCAGGCAAAGGCCGACCACGACTTCGTCGAGCAGGAGCTGGAACTCAAGACCAATACGGAACTGACGCGTGCCATCCACGCGATGACCACGGAACTCCACCGCCGACTGGTTCCGGAAGCGGACAGCGATAGCGGATCTCCTGCACAGTGACGGAACGGACCTGCGGGCTGATGGCGCCCACACCCCGTGCCAGGATCTCGGGCCGCAGTTCAGGGGAGCGCGTGTGGGCCGAATGGGCCCGACCGGCCCCCGTAGGGGACCGTCCGGCCCTGTGCGTGCACCGGTGGCGGGTACAGCCTGAGGTTGGACGCCGAGTGCGTTGCGAAGTTCCTGTACCGGCTACCAACTGCAAGGGTGTGACGATCATGGGAGAGGCCATAGCAGGTACGTCCCCAATCAAGGTTCCCGCTGCCCGCGGCGACCTCGGACGGCGTGTGACCGCCCGCCGCGAAGAGCTGGGAATCACGCGTGAGGAACTGGCGGAAAGCTGCGGGGCGGCCGCGTCGTACATCGCCTACGTGGAGGAGCGGGCGGCGTCGCCGAGCATGAGCATGCTCGTGAGTCTCGCGGACGGCCTGGGGACCACTGTCTCCGAGCTGACCGGGAGAACGACCGACAGTCCCCCCGGCATGGGGACCGCGATGCGGGATTCCGAGCTGACGGTGCTGAGCGAGCCCGAATGCCACCGCCTGATCTCCACCCACGGCATCGGCAGGATCGGATTCTCCGGCCTGGAAGGACTTGCCGTCTTTCCCGTCAACTACGTCGTCGTGGGAGACGAGATCGCGTTCCGCACAGCGGCCAACTCCCGGCTCGCCGAGGCAGCCGGGACCGAGGTCGCCTTCGAAGTCGACCACATCGACGACGCGATGCGCGAGGGCTGGAGCGTCATGGCCGTCGGCGAACTGTCCGGCGTCACGGACGGCGCGCGCGTCAGCCACCTGTTCTCGGTCGGCCGCTCGCTCCCCTGGGCTGGCGGACCCCGCACGCACTGGATGTCCATCACCCCCACCCGGATCAGCGGCCGCCGCGCGCGATCCGCGTGACGGCGCTGCATGCTGTCGTGTTCGACACCGACGGCGTCCTCCTCGACTCGGCACTGCTGCACGCCGCGGCCTGGAAGACCGCCTTCGACGCCTGTCTGGAAGCCTGGGCCGCGTCCGGGAACGGGCGGCAGCCGCCCTTCGACGCGGACCGTGAGTACCGGCAGTGGGTCGACGGCAAGCCCCGGCTGGACGGGGCCAACTCCTTCCTCACCTCCCGTGGCATCGAATTGCCGATCGGGAGCCCCGACAGCGCACCGGGCGACGACACGGTCTGGGCGGTTGCGGCGCGCAAGGAGAGGGAGTTCGTCCGCACACTGGAAGCCGGGGCCGTCGAGGCCTTCGCCGATGTCGCTCCGGCGCTGACCCGGCTGCGGGCGCACGGCGTGTGCTGCGCCGCCGTATCTGCGTCCCGACACGCCAGGCCGCTCCTCGGATCAGCCTCCCTCCGAAGCTTCTTCGACGTGGTGGTGGACGGCACGGACGCTGCCGAACTGGGACTGGCGGGCAAGCCTGATCCCGCCCTGTTCCTCGATGCGGCCGCGCGGATCGGGGTGGACCCCGCCCGCTGCGCGGTGGTGGAAGACGCCCTCTCGGGTGTCGAAGCAGGACGGCGCGGCCACTTCGGCCTCGTCATCGGCCTTGACAGGACGACGAGCCCCACCACCGCGCGGGCACTGCGAGAACGAGGGGCGGACCTGGTCGCCGGCCAACTCCTCACCGTCACCGACTACGTCTGCGGGGCAGGTCTGTGACCGCCTCGTGGACGTGGGAGTACGGCTGCTACGAGGCCAAGACGGAGCGGCTCGTCGAAGCTCTCTGCACCCTGGGTAACGGCAGGTTCGCCACACGCGGCGCCGCCCCCGAGACCGTGGCGGGCCCGGTCCACTACCCCGCCACCTACGCTGCCGGCTGCTACAACCGGCTCACCTCGCACGTGGCCGGCCAGCAGGTGGACAACGAAGACACGGTCAACCTCCCCAACTGGACGGCGCTGCGGTACCGCTGCATCGCCGACGGCGGACTCGCGGGGGACTGGCTGACGCCCGACGACCCGGGGATGCTGCACTACAAGGTGGTGCTCGACCTGCGCCAGGGGACGCTCACCCGGCACATGCTCTTCCAGGACGGCCAGGGCCGCCGCCTCGGCGTCACCCACGTCCGCATCGTGCACATGGGGGACCCGTTCCTGGCAGCGCAGCGGACCACGTTCCGGGCGTACGGCTGGAGCGGCCTGGTCGAAGTGGAATCAGGGCTCGACGGAGCGGTGACCAATGCGGGCGTAGATCGCTACAGCGGGCTCGACGGCCACCACCTCACGGATCACCGGACGGGCTTCGCACCGCACGGCCTCGCCTGGGTCGCCTGCCGCACCACCTCCTCCCGTATCGACATCGCCCTTGCGGCCAGGACGGTCACCCGACCCGGCGCACCCGTCGTCACGAGCCGCACAGCAGCCGGAACGGTGCAGACGTTCCGGCTGCCCGTCGCCCCCCGGCGATCCGCGACGGTGGTGAAGACAGCAGCCCTGTACACCTCCCTCGACCGGCCCGCCGGGGACCTCGTGGAGCGCGCGATCGAACATGCCTCACAGGCACCTGGATTCCCGGTACTGCTCGCGACACAGCACTCGGCCTGGGAACGGCTCTGGGAAGAAGGCGAACTGAGCGTCTCGGGGGAGAAGGGCCGGATCCTGCGGCTGCACCTCTTCCACGTGCTCCAGACGCTCTCCCCGCACACCGCCGAGCTGGACGTGGGCGTTCCCGCGCGCGGGCTGCACGGTGAGGCCTACCGCGGCCACGTCTTCTGGGACGAACTCTTCGTCATTCCCTACATCACCTTGCACTTCCCTGAAGTCGCGCGGGCCCTGCTCATGTACCGGCACCGACGGCTACCGGTCGCCCGCGACGCTGCCCGGCGAGCCGGTCAGAGCGGGGCCATGTTCCCGTGGCAGAGCGGAAGTTCGGGACAGGAGGAGAGCCAGGCCCTGCACCTCAACCCCCGCTCCGGCCGCTGGCTGCCCGACCACTCACACCTGCAGCACCACGTCGGCTCCGCCATAGCCCTGAACGTCTGCCGGTACGACCGCGCCACCGGGGATACGGGATTCCTCCACGGCCCTGGCGCCGAACTCCTCCTGGAGATAGCCGCCTTCTGGGTCGGCGCCGCCGTCTACGACCCCGAACGAAAGCGGTACCGCATCCGCGGTGTGCTCGGCCCGGACGAATACCATGACGCCTACCCGGATGCGACGAACCCGGGAATCGACGACAACGCCTATACCAACGTGATGGCCGCCTGGGTCATCCAGCAGGGACTCGAACTGCTCGACGAGCTGCCCCCCGCACGCCGGACGGAGCTGACCGGCAGCCTCGCCCTGGACCGCGCCGCGCTGGAGCACTGGGAAGAGGTGTCCCGCCGCCTGTATGTGCCGTTCCACCGTGGCGTCATCAGCCAGTTCGAGGGATACGGAGACCTGGCCGAGCTGGACTGGGCGGCCTACCGCGCCCAGTACGGCGACATCCGTCGGCTCGACCGGATCCTGGAAGCCGAAGGGGACACGGTCAACCGCTACCAGGCATCGAAACAGGCCGACGTGGTCATGCTCGGCTACCTGTTCCGGCCCGTCGAGCTGTACGGGCTCTTCGCCCGGCTCGGCTACCGGCTCGACGAGGCGGTGTGGCGGGCGACCGTCGCGTACTATCTGCCGCGCACCAGCCACGGATCGACGCTCAGCAGCCTCGTCCATGGCTGGGTGCTGGCCCGCCAGAAGAATCCGGATGCCTGGAAGTACTGCGAGGAGGCGCTCCTGGGCGATGTGACGGACATCCAGGGCGGGACCACCGGCGAGGGGATCCACTTGGGCGCCATGGCCGGCACCCTCGACCTCGCGGAGCGTGGTGTCACAGGCCTGGAGACCGGCCCCGCCGGCCTGTACGTCGATCCCGTTCCCCTACGGGAGATCGAGCCCGTCTCCTTCACGCTCTGCCACCGGGGACACCGCGGCGTCCGCATCCGGCTGCTGCCCGGCAGGCTTGGCATCGCCGTGCCGGAATCCCTTGAGGGTCCCGTGAACCTCGTGCTGCCAGGGGAACAGGCCGTCGTGGCGGCGGCCGGAGACGAGCACTGGTTCCGACTCCCATCGGACTGATCCCGCACCACGGAAGTCCCCCATGGTGGACCGAACCGAGAGGGCCGAACGGCCCCTACCGGGCCCCAGTGGCCCCTACGGACCGTGCGGTCTCCGAGCGGACAGTGGAAAGCACCCCGACGCACCACGTACGGGCTCGCAGGAACGACCGAAGGAGGAGACGCATGAGTGTGAAACGGGTTCTGGTCGCCTACGGAAGCAAGCACGGTGCGACCGCCGGGATCGCGGAGCAAATCGGAACGTCGCTGCGCGAAGACGGGATCGATGTTCTGGTGGTCCCGGCCGGCGAGGTCACGGACGTCCGCGGCTACGACGGGGTAGTGATCGGCGGCTCCCTCTATGCGGGGCGGTGGAACGGCCGGGCTCGGCGCTGTGCGAAGCGCAACGCCCGGCATCTGAAGCGCCGTCCCGTCTGGCTGTTCAGCAGCGGGCCGGTCGACTCCTCCGCCGATCGGAACGACGTCCCGCCGGTGCGGGCGGCCGCCCGGCAGATGCGGCGGCTCGGCGCCCGCGATCACATCACGTTCGGCGGCAGCCTCACGGCGGGTACGCCCGGCCTGATCGCCCGGTCCCTCGTACGCGCAGGCAAGGGCGGAGACTTCCGCAACCCGGAGCGCATCCAGGCCTGGGCGCATCACATCGGTGCCGAGCTCGCCACTGCCGACTGACCCGTTGGACGAGAACACTCCCGGCCGGAGGCCCGCCATGGTTCACGGAACATCGCCCAATCCGCTGCGCCGGCCGGCTGACCGGACGCGGGCGCGGTGGCTCGTTGGCCTCGGGCTGTCGGTTCTCTTCGCCGTTCTCAGCGCGGTGGTGAGCGGGATGGCCGTGTGGAACGCCGACAGTCGCACGGCACGGTCTGAGGCCGAACGCCTGCACCGGATCACGGCCACGACGGTTGGGGCCGCCAAACACGCACCCGACGAGTGGACCGGCGGCGTCACCGAGGCCGTCGCGCAGGCCGTCTGGCAATATCCCACGGTCACTCGGCACGCCGGTCTCGTCGAGGTGCCGCCCAGGACTCCTGCGGGCCGCCCCGTCGTCATCTGGGTGGACGACGCCGGCGGTACGGCTCGGGGCCCTCGGTCCGAGGCTGAGGGCGCCTTCGCAGCCATAACCGTTGGCGGCACTGTCGCCGCCCTGATCGCACTCACAGCCGCCGCGGTCGTCCACCTGAGACTTCGGACCGTTGAAGCTCACAGCCTGTCCGTGTGGGAGCGGGACTGGAAACGAGTGGAACCCGGCTGGTCTGGACGGCTGCCCACTGAATCAGGAGTCGACGATGACTGAGGCCCCACCGGCCATCTCCCTCCCCAGGGAGGGGCGCCTTCCACACCGCGCGATCCGAGCGAACCGCTGCCGTTGCTGCGCCGGGAGCTCGACACCGGAGCGGACGGGCTGTCCACGCGGAGGCGGAACGCCGGCTCGCCGTCTACGGGCCCAACGAGGTCCGGCGCAAGGGCCACACCTCTCTGGGGCGCGAGCTGGTACGTCACCTGGTGCACCCGTTGGCCCTGTTGTTGTGGGCCGCGGCGGCCATGGCGTTCGTCGCTGACATCCGCGTCCTCGGGATCGCGATCGTCGCCATCGTCCTCGTCAATGCCGCCTTCGCCTTGCTCCAGGAGCGCCAGGCCGAGCAGGCGGTGGAAACCCTCGCCAAGTACCTTCCCGAACACGCGATGGTGATCCGAGACGGCAAATCCCGGCAGACGGAAGCCCGCACCCTGGTGCCGGGCGACATCATCGCTCTCGACGAGGGCGACAAAGTCCCCGCCGACGTCCGACTCGTCGATGGTGGCCTCGAAGTCGACCTGTCCATGCTGACGGGGGGGAGTCCACCCCGGCCCAGCGCATCGCCGGGCCGGGAACCGCGGGCTCACCGCTCCTGCAGGAACCCAACCTCGTCTTCAGCGGCACGACTTGCACCGCCGGCCAGGCCCGGGCGATGGTCTTCGCCACTGGCGACCGCACCGAACTCGGGCGCATCGCCGCTCCCAGCCAGCGCACGCGACGGGACCCGAGCCCGTTGGAGCATCAGGTCAAGAAGGTCGCCTGGCTCATCGCCGCCGTCGCGGTCGCGATGGGCGCGCTGTTCCTGGTCCTGGGCGTCGCCGTGGGCCTGCCGTTGACCGACGCGCTGATGTTCGCCATCGGACTCCTCGTCGCCAACGTGCCCGAAGGACTGCTGCCGACCATCACGCTCGCCCTCGCCGTCGGAGTGCGCCTTCTGGCACGCCAAGGGGCGGTCGTCAAGCGACTCAGCGCCGTGGAGACCCTGGGATCCACCAACGTCATCTGCACCGACAAGACCGGCACCCTCACCCAGAACAAAATGCGGCTCCCCTCTCGGGCGGCTAGATCCCGCTTCCCCTCACCGTCCTGCAGATCCTGGCCATCGACCTCGGAACCGAGACCCTTCCGGCGCTGGCCCTGGGCCGCGAACGCGCCGAGCCGGGCAGTATGAGCCGACCGCCCAGGCCGAGCTCCCAGGGCGTCATCTCCAGGGACATGCTCATCCGCAGCTGGGGCTACCTCGGCACCGTCTCCGCCGTCCTGGCCATGACCGCGTTCTTCTACGTGCTGTGGCGGGCCGGCTGGCACCCCGGAGACCCCACCGGCCCGGGAACCCCACTGCACCACGCCTACGTCACCGCGACGACCGCCACCTTCGCCGGTATCGTCATGCCAGGTCGGCACGGCGGTGGCCGCCCGCACCGACCACGCGGCACTGCGTGCCATTGGGTTCTTCACCAACCCGCTGCTCCTGGCCGGCATCGCCTTCGAACTCGTCTTCACGGCGGCCCTGGTCTATGTGCCGCCCCTGCAGGGCCTCTTCGGCACCGCCGCCCTGCCCCTCGACGTGGTCGCCCTCATCGCGGTCTTCCCCGTCCTGGTCTGGGGCACCGACGAACTGCGCCGCCTGCGGCGGCGCACTCGTAAGCTCGCGCACACCTGACACGAGCGGGGAACACCGGTGCCTTCACCCGTGGGCGATGACGGCGACGGGCGCGGCGGCGTGGTGCAGGACGGCGTGTGCGATCCCGCCGATGTGGGTGCCGTAGGCGGAGCGCCGGATGCGCCTGCCGACCACGACCAGCGCGGCACCCTTGGAGGCGTCCACGAGCTGGATCGCGGACTGGCCGATGAACACCTCGGGGGCGACGGTCACCGAGGGGTACTTCTCGCACCAGGGGCGGATCATCTCGTCCACGGCCGTGGCGATCCCCCGACCGATCTCCTCCTGAACGTCGAGATCGAGACCGTAGCTGTAGCCGGAGCCGACGACGGGCGGCGGTGCCCAGGCGTGGAGGACCCGCAGGGCGCACCCGCGGCGTGCCGCCTCGTCGAAGGCGAAGGAGAGCAGCGCGTCACAGGGGCGCCCGATGTCCACTCCCGTCACGATCGGGCCGTCGGTACCGCGCCCCTCGGCAGGCTTTGCCTCATCGTGTGGTGCCCGGACGAGAACGACCGGCTGATCGGTTGCGGCAATGGCCCCGGCACTGATGGACCCGAGGATGAATCCGGCGATGCCGCCGAGCCCTCGGGAACCCAGCACCAGCATGTCCGAAGAGGCGGCCGCGTGGGCCAGGGCCGTGGCCGGGATCCCCGACAGCCGGCGGGAGGTGATCTCCAGGTTCGGGTACAGCCCCTTGATCTCCTCGGAGGCCTCGCGCAGCAGGGCCTCCGCCCACTCGCGCTGGACTTCGGTGGTCGCGACGGCGAGAGGGGGCCGCTCCAGCCACTCCTCGACGTGGACCAGGGCCAGGGGCACCCCTCGGAGGTCTGCTTCGTGCGCGGCCCATCGGGCCGCCGCGACACTTTCGCGCGAGCCGTCGAGGCCGGCGGTCACAAGGTTGGCCATGGTGCCCATCTCCCTCAATTGACGTGTGAGTTCCAGACTCCGCCCCGGCCACCGCTTCCGAGAGGGGCCGAGCGGAACGTCGTTGAGCCGACCGGCCCTTACCGGGCGACGTCCGGGATGCGCGGCGGCTCTGCACCGCCCAGGTCGAGTCGGAAGGGCGGGTAGCGGTCGGTGCCCAGCGTGCCGTAGGCGTGATACGAGACCCGCCAGGACCATCGGAGCACGCCGACGTTGAAGTCGAACAGGGACCGGGGGTAGCGCTCCGTGAAGAGGATGGCGAAGAAGGCGATGATGCTGACCACGAGGAAGGCGATCCACAGGAAGAACAGCACGATGCAGTGGGGGATCGCCAGGATCCACTTGACCAGCCACAGCCAGCGGGAGAGGCGGGGGTCCAGCTCCGCTGTCACCTTGACGCTCACGCGCTTCACAGGTCCTCCTCGGAAAGCGGTCATGCATGTCCCCGGCAGGGCTCCTTGCCGGGAGTGGCGAGGTACCGGTGCGGCTCTGGTGGGCTGTCAGTCGTGGGCGAGTACGGCGACCGGCGCAGCCGTGTGGTGGAGTACGGCGTGGGCGACGGCGCCGAGGTGGGTGCCCAGGTAGGAGCGGCGGATGCGGCGTCCGATGACGACGAGGTCCGCGTCCGAGGCGGCCTGGACGAGCTCGCGTCCCGCTGGTCCGATGAGCGTCTTCTCCTCGAGCCGCACGTCCGGGAACTTCAGTCGCCACGGCATGAGCATGTCGTCGAGCATCTGGGCGACGGTGCGGTCGACCTCACGGGCGACCGAGGGATTGAGGACGGGTGAGTATCCGGATGCTGAAGGGAGCTTCCAGCCGTGCACTGCCCTCAGGACGCACTCGCGGCGTGAGGCTTCCTCAAAGGCGAAGGCCAGGACCCTGTCGCAGGCCTGGTGGATGTCGACACCTACGACGATCTCGCCGTACGCGGTGGGGGCAGCGTTCTCCGTGCCCTCATCCGCCCGTACAAGGACGACGGGTGTTTCGCTGGCCGCGAGGGTGGACAGGCCCACGGAGCCGACGACGAAGCCGACCACACTGCCCAGCCCGCGGGAGCCGAGGACCAGCAGGCCGGCGCCCTGGGCCTCTGCCGCCAGGGCTGTGGCAGGCCTTCCCGAGAGGCGGCGGGTGGAGATCTCCAGGCGGGGATACGCCTGCTTCAACTCGTCGGTGGCGGATGCCAGGACCTCATCGGCCCAGCGGTCGCGCGTCCCGGGATCCAGCTCAGGTACCAGCGCGGCGGAGGACCAGTCCTCGGCGTGGACGATCCGCAGGGGTGCCTGCCGGAGCGTGGCCTCGCGGGCTGCCCAGCGGGCAGCGGCGAGGCTTTCGGGGGTGCCGTCGACTCCGACGGTTACGTGGTGGTTCATGAAGGTGGCCTCCTCAGGCTGGGCGGAGCACTTCGCTGTCACCAGGTGATGGGGTGCGCTCCGCGCTCCGGTGGGATCAGTCGGGAGTCGTCCGTGCGGGCGGTGAGCTCGTCCACGACGGCGACGACGCCGTCCAGTCGGGCTGCGAGTCGCAGGGCGAGAGCAATCTGGCTCTGCCGTTCCAGTCGGCCAGTGAGGGTCACGACGCCGTCCAGGACGTGGACGTCCACCGCCCCGGTGGGCGCTCCGATGGTGTCGGAGAGCACGTCCTCGCTCACGTGCCGCCGGATCTCGGCATCGGGGCGCAGGAAGACGCGCAGGAGGTCACGCCTGGAGACGATGCCGATGAGACGCTCTTCCCCGTCGGTGACCGGAAGGCGTTCCACGCCCCGTCGTGTCATCAGCTGTCCGGCCTCGGCGACGCTCTCCTGCGCGCGGACCGTGACGGCGGGAGCCGACATGATGTCCGCGGCCGTCCGGGCCGTGCGGGCGATCAGGTCGCTCTCGGAGACGACGCCGACCACCCGGTCGTCCTCGTCCACGACGGGCAGTCCGGTGATGTCGTAGGCGGCGAGGAGCTTGACGATCTCCCGGAACGTCGTCGAACGATCAATCGAGATGACTGCGGCCGTCATCACCTCGCCGACCTGGGTGTGCTTCACGAGCGGACCTCCTGTACGTCGTCATGCGGGGGCGTAGAGGGCTGGTGTGCACCACCCGTACCAGCCACCATCCGCCGGACCGACGCCCGTATCGAGGGCCGAACGGTCCTGTACGGGGGCCGACCGGGTCCGTCTACGGGGGCCTGCGCCGGTCCCGGGAGTGAGGGAGGGACCAGTCGGCCCTCGTCCTGGCCTCCATGGCCCTCGCCGTCCACGCATCCGCGATGCCAGCGTGGGAGGAGAAGCACGATCGCCCTCGATCAGGAGAAGCCATGGAAGGCACCACCGCCGGTCCGGAACTCGGGACGGTCATCGTCGGCGTCGACGGGTCGGACCCCGCACGCGGGGCCGCCCTGTGGGCCGCAGCGGAAGCCGCACGGCGGGGGAAGGCCCTGCACATCGTCCACGCCGCCGACACGGACAACAGAGCCGTCTACGCATCGGTGGAAACCATCGAACGGATCCGCGCAGCGGGCCGCGAACTCCTCGATGACACCGCCGCGGCCGTTGCGGATCTCCATCCCGGTCTGCACGTCACCACGGAATTCAGCCGCAGCCCAGCCGTACCCAGCCTCCGCCGGGCTGCCGGCGTCCACGGCACGATCGTCGTCGGCAACCGCGGTCTCGGCGGGTTCACCTCGCTGATGCTCGGCTCCGTCGGACTCAAGGCCGCCGCCAGTGCCACCACCCCGTTCGCCGTGGTGCGGGGTACGGACCCGGGAGTCGAGACGGGCAGCGTGCTGGCCGGCGTCCGCGACGAACACGACCTCGACTGCGTCCGGTACGCCGCGTGCGAGGCAGAGCTGCGCAAGGCATCGCTGCGGCTGCTGCACGTCTGGAACCTGCTGGAGTCCGTGGGCGACGTCGTGAGCATGCTCGACGACGTCGAGGAGATCAGCGACCGGCATGCCCACCGCCTGTCGGTCATGGCCGAACTGATCCGCGAGGAGTTCCCGGATCTGACCGTGGACGCCGACCTGGAGAAGAGCTTCTCGGTGGCCGGTGTACTGGCCGAGGCCTCGCAGGGCGCGGACCTGCTGGTCGTCGGCGGGAGGCGATCGCCGGGCTACATCGGCCGCACGCTGGGGCACGTGAGCCACAGTCTCCTGCACCATGCGTCGTGTCCCGTGCTGCTCATTCCGCGGCAGGTCAATAACCAGGGGAGTGAGTCGTGATGACGAATATGACAGGCCGTGAGATCGTCGTCGGCATCGACCCGGTCAGGGACTGGCACATGGCTCTGGCCTGGGCCGCCGACGAGGCGCACCGCCGGGCGCTCGGACTGGCTCTGGCACTGGCGGTGCCGCCGCAACACGACACGCAGCACGTCGACGGGACCGCGAATCGCATTGACTTGCGCCGGTCCGGAGCGGAGACCCTCGAAGCGGCTGCCGCGTGGGCGCGCTCGCGGCACCCGGATCTTGAACTGTCCACCCACCTGCTCGACGGGTTCCCGGCGCCCGCCCTCGGTCAGCTGTCCCGAAGGGCCCCCATGGTGGTGCTCGGGTCACGACACCTCAGCCGCACGGAGGAGTTCCTCAGTGCCGGTTCCCTGGTGGTGCCCGTGGTCGCGCAGGCGCACTGCCCGGTGGTCGTGGTCGGCGACGCCGAACATGCCAGCCAACAGCCGCCGTACATGGTGGTCGCGGTCGACGGCAGCGAGTCGTCGAGGGCGGCGCTGGCCGTCGCCTTCGAGGAAGCGAGCATACGAGGGTGCGCCCTGCGGGCCATCTCGGTGTGGCACCAGCCCCTCCTCTCGTTCCAGGATAAGAACGCCGGTCTCCAGGCGCAGCGCCGCATGCTGTCCGAGACCGTCGCCGGCTGGCCGGGTAAGTACCCGGACGTCGCACTCACCCATGAAGTGCTGGCAGGTCACCCGGTCGAGGAGCTCGCGAAGGCGGCCGAACACGCCCTGGCGCTGGTTTTGGGCCGACGGGGAAACGGGGGCTACACGGGCATGCGGCTCGGTTCCGTCGTCCACGGACTGCTGCACCGGGCCCACTGCCCGGTCGTCACGGTCCCCGTCCCGCAAGGGGCCTGATGTCCGCGCCCGCGGCCAGCCAGGCACCCGCCACCTTGCAGAAGCCCACCGGACTCACCGAGCGGGAAGCCGCGCGCCTCCTCGCCGAGCACGGCCGCAACGAAGTCGCCGCCCAGTCGGCGACCCCCCTGTACGCCCGGGTCCTGTCGCAGCTCAACCTCGATCCACCGCGTGATCTTTGATCACGCGGTGTGATTGCTTTTGTGGTGGGTTTCCGGATTCGGGCAGGCCGGTATCCCGGGTGGCCGTCCCGGTGGCGGGTTCTCCGAGGTTCTTTCT
>NZ_JAPNLK010000010.1 GCF_026627505.1 Streptomyces sp. H27-H5
CGGATCGCCCTGCTGGCCGCGCACATCCGCGACTACTACACCAGCGACTACGCACTGGTCGTCCTTGGCCTCGTCCCGGATCTGGCGGCCTGGCTCACCGAGCGCTCCGGATTGTCGGCCGCACTAGGCGGACGCACCCGGGCCTACGCCGACGGAACGGCCATTCCGGATGTGGACCTGGGCCACCGCGCTCACAGCTTGCTGACACCGATCCGCGAGTAGCCTCAACCAGGCGATGGCGGCGCAACCCGACCCCGGCCCACCGTGTGCCGGACCGAAGCCGGGTCGTCCGAGGACCGCTTCCCGCAGGATGCCTGCGCGCTCACACAGCGTCACCAATCCAGCCACGCCCAACCGGCAAAGGACCTGCGACGCGCTGCACTAGTCAACCAAGACGAGGAAGAAACCACCGTGCAACTCGAAGCGCACGCCCCGTCCGTACCGCAGACCCAAACGATCTCCCCGCCCGCAGTCCCGGAGGACTCCACCTTGACTCCCCTCACCGCGCTGACCGCGCTCGACGACGCCATCGAGAACCTCGGCGTCCCCGTCCCCTGCCGTACCTTCGACCCCGAGGTCTTCTTCGCCGAGTCCCCGGCCGACGTCGAGTACGCCAAGTCGCTCTGCGGCACCTGCCCGCTGGTCGAGGCCTGCCTCGCCGGCGCGAAGGAGCGCCGCGAGCCCTGGGGCGTCTGGGGAGGCGAGCTGTTCGTCCAGGGCGTCGTCGTCGCCCGGAAGCGGCCCCGCGGTCGCCCGCGCAAGAACCCGGTTGTCGCGGCATGACCGCCATCGGCACCATCGACCGCCCCCTGACGCGCGACCCCTTGAAGCAGGCCCTCATGTCCACCCACACCACCACGAGCGAGCAGCCGCACGGCTCCGCCACCGCAGACTTCATCACCGCAGGCGCGATCACCTCGCGTCAGAACAGGACCCGCGAAATGCAACTCATCCCAGAAGCCATGGCTCGTGCCCATATGGACGACCGCATGCGTGAGGCGGACGCCGAGCGTCACGCCCTGCGCCTGGTCGCCGCCCGGCGCATGCAGCGCCGAGCCGAGCGCGTTTCGATGCGCGCCCGGCGGGCCCTCGCCATGGCCGTCATGAACTGAGCACCGAAGGAACAGCACCCGGGGGGACCGGTCCGAAAGGACCGGTCCCCCCGGGGCGTTGCGGAGCGCGCCCACCCCCGGCGGGGATATCGTCTGCGGGTGGACCAGCCGACTCCCCGCCCCACCCCGCCGGGACCCGAGGCCCAGCCCGTCGTCTGCGCGGGGTGCGGTGCCGACGCCCCGGACGGCGCGCCGCCCACCTGGACCTGCTCCGTGGAGAACGGGACCAGGCAGTACTTCTGCGTCGCATGCGCCCGCGCCAACCTCCGGGCGATCGAAGGCCGGCTCGACTCCTCCTGGTGGTGACCGGCGGCGCCACCCGAGGCCCCGCCGCCCGAAACCCTCCAGCCGAGGCCCCGGCCCCTCCGCCCGGCCACCGCCGGGCGCACTACTTCCCCCGCTCGCCATCCTTCGCGAGGTCCTTCTCGCGATCCGCTCCGCGATCCGCCTCGGGTGCCCGCTCGGGTTCCAGGTCCTCGGGCAGGAACCCCGGGAGCCAGGACTCCAGTTCCTCGCGGAGCCGCACCGTCGCACCCAACTGGCACAGCACGCCGAGGGTGCTCAACGTGACCCGGTGGATGAGCAGGTACGACGGCGGCAGATTGATCTGTCGTCCCAACTGGTGCGCGGGGGAGCGGGGATCGGCGATCCGTGCCGCCTGGCCGCGCAGCCACGGGCGGGTGAAGGTGAACTCGTCGGCCTCGACCGGTTCGAGCAGGGGCTCCAGATAGTCGAGCACCGCCTCCGGGTCCAGCTCGATGGACTCCTTCACGAACCCCTCGGCGCGCAGGTGCTCGTAGACCCCCTCGGCGTCACCGCCCAGCGTCAGCCGCAGCGACCGACCGATGGGCTTGGGCCAGCCACCCGGAAGGCGATCGACCGTCCCGAAGTCCAGTACGCCCAACCGCATCCGGCCGTCCTCGCCCGCTATCAGCCGGAAGTTCCCGGGATGCGGATCGGCGTGCAACAGCCCGGTGCGCGCCGGCCCGGAGAAGAGGAACCGGGCCAGCAACTGCCCGGCACGGTCCCGCTCCTCCTGCGTGCCGTCCGCTATCACCTCCGACAGCGGGGTCCCGTCCATCCACTCGGTCACCAGCACCTCGTCGCCCTGGTGCACGACGTCCGGCACGACCACGTCCTCGTCGCCGTCGAAGGCGTCCGCGTGCGTCCGCTGCGCCTCGGCCTCCAGCTCGTAGTCCAACTCCTCCGAGACCCGGTCACGCAGTTCGGTGATCAGCGGCTTGATGTCCATGCCCGGAATCAGCGGCCCCAACAGCCCCGCGAACCGGCTCAGTTGCCTGAGATCCGACAGCAACGCCTCGCCGGCTCCCGGGTACTGCACCTTCACCGCCACCTGACGGCCGTCGTGCCACACCGCACGGTGCACCTGACCGATCGAGGCGGCCGCCGCGGGCGTGTCCTCGAACTCCTCGAACAAGTCGCGCCAGTCCTCGCCGAGCCGCTCCGCGAGCACCTGGTGCACCCGGGCCGCCGGCAGCGGCGGGGCCGCCTCCTGGAGCTTGGTGAGCGCCGCCCGGTAGGGGCCGGCGATCTCCTCGGGCAGGGCCGACTCGAAGACGGACAGGGCCTGACCGAACTTCATCGCCCCGCCCTTCAGCTCGCCGAGCGTCCGGAACAGCTGATCGGCGGTGCGCTGCTGGAGCTCCCGCGCGACGATCTCCGCCGACTTGCCCCCGATCCGCTTTCCCAGCCCCCAGGTGGCCCGACCCGCGAAGCCCAGTGGCAGCGCGGCCAGCTTGACGGTACGAGTGACCGCCTTCCGGGGAAGATCAGACATACGCCCCTCCAGTTCCCAGACAGCCGTGCCGCGAGCGGCGGTTCAGGGGCGCGCCCCCTGAGGCAGACCAAACGCATCCTGTCATGACCCCCCGCGGCCTCCTCAGCCCGATCCTCCCCGCCCCCTTCCCGACACGGCCACACCGCCCCGGCCGGCGCCCGCCGTCGTCGGCGTCGCCTCCGCGACCCCGGCGGCGGAGCACGGGCAGTCCACATGAGGGCGAACCTCGGAGGGCTCCCAGCTCAGGCCCGGTAACGCGGCCTCCCATCGGGCTCCCGTCGAGGCGGGCAGACGTCCGTCGAGGAAGGACAGGGCGTGCCCGGCCGCCAACCCCGCCACCGCCGAGGCCAACCCCAGGTCGCAGGCCGCCGTGGCGCGCCTGCGATGCGCCGACCGCCACTGCACCAGCATCCTGGGCCAGGCCGGATCCCGATCGATCCGGTCGCGTTCCATGCAGCCCGCGCAGGCCGTGGCCCCCGGCAGCACCAGCGGCCCGACCAGCCCCGTGCCCTCCAACACCCCCGCGTACAGATGCGGGGTGCCCGTGGCCACCCAGTCCGCGGCCGTCTCCGGATCGGGGGCCCACGCCTGGAGCCCGTCCCGGGGAGCGACGACCACCAGGGAAAGCGCCGGCTCCGGCCCCTCCGCCTCCCCGGCGCGGGGAGCGCGCCCCGGGGCAGCCGCCCGCACGAGCGCCCCCGCGGCCTCCGCCCGCAACCGGCCCACACTCCCGGACCCCAACCCGCCCGGCGCCACATCGGCCGGCTGGACCCGACCCCCGTCGAGGACCTCGACCCGCCCCACCCCGGCCCCCGCGAGCACGGCCGCGATCACCGCGCCCACCCGCCCGCTCCCGCGCACCTGGACCCGTATCGCCCGCCGGGCCGCGACCGCCCGCAAGTCCCCACCCGGCTCCCGACGCACCAGCGAGAGCGAGGCGAGATCGGGCCCGAGCCGCTCCAGGCTCTCGGGCCTCCGACGCACCGCCTGGGCCCGGGGCCCACCCACGGTCGCGTCGTCCAACAGCCCGGCCCCCGCCAACCGTCGGATCAACTCGTCCACCCGACCCTCCGACAACCCCATCGCCGCGCCCTCCGCACGCAGCAGATCGATCCCCCGTGTCCCGTCGATCCGGTCCATGAACGCCCCGGTGGCCGTGTCCACCGGGCCGAGCACCACCGCATGCGCGGGAGTCACCCCGAACTGCACCGTCTGTAGATCCCGCCAGGCCCTCGCCAGCGCCGGCTTCACCTTCGGATACATGGCCGTCCCCTCGTTTCCGTCCCCGAGCCCCGAGCCCCGAGGCTCCCGATTCGCCGAGGCCCGAGCCCCCCGATTCCGCGAGCACCCGAGCCCCGGGGTCCCCGAAAGCCCCCGAAGCGGTCTTCCGCCTCCGTCCGCAACAACATTGCCCGTCCCCGGGAATCGGTGCGTGAGTTTGTCCACAGGCAAGGGGTATTAGGCATATGAGATGGAGAAAAGGGGTGTTCATGCGCGTAAGGGGCGCAGAGGGCGTTTCTGATATCGACGGCGAATCGATCATGTTCGAAGCGCGGACGAGCGGGACTTCCGCCATGACGAGCGGGTACCGTGCTGGCGTGTCCGCCGATCCCTCGCAGCGCGCCGTCGAAGTCCGCCGGAGCGCGCGCCGCCGCAGGACCGTTTCCGCATACCGTGAGGGTGACCGGACGGTCGTCCTGATCCCTGCCCGGATGTCGGAGGCGGAGGAGCAGCGCTGGGTGGGCGTCATGCTCGACAAGCTCGCCGCCCAGGAAAGCAAACGCACCCTCGGCGACACGGAACTGACCGAACGCGCCGAGCGTTTGTCCGAGCAGTACTTCGACGGCCGCGCCCGCCCCCGCTCGGTCCGTTGGGTCACCAACCAGAACACCCGCTGGGGTTCCTGCACCCCCGCCGAGGGCAGCATCCGCCTCTCCCACCGCCTCCAGGGCATGCCCGAGTACGTCGTCGACTACGTACTGCTGCACGAGCTGGCGCACCTCCTCGTCCCCGGTCACGGCCCGCGCTTCTGGCACCTGCTGGAGGCGTACCCGAAGACCGAACGGGCCCGCGGATACCTGGAGGGAGTGGTCGCGGCCGAGCGCCTTCCCGCGGTTCCCGGAGCGCGGGACGAATGATCATGGCGTGACAGGGCGTGATGTGTACCGGGTCGGTACCGACTTGGCTGGATGTCGGCGGAAGCCGTTAGCCTGAGCGGCAGCCGTTAGCCTGCGGCACTGCATTCACAGTCGGGATGGGGGACGGTCGGACGTATGGCCAGGGAATTCCAACGCGGCCACAAGGCCAAGATCAGCGATCTGACAGCGGGCACCGATCTGTACGTGGGCGTCCAGATCGCCGGGCCCGGGCTTGCCATCGACATCAGTTGCTTCGGCCTCGATGCGAACGAGCAGCTCTCGGACGATCGCTACTTCGTTTTCTACAACCAGCCGAAGTCGCCGGAAGAGTCCATTCAGCAGCTCGGCACGCAAGCGGGCGACAGCGAATCCTTCCGGGTGACTCTCGACCGGATCCCGCAGAACATCCACAAGCTGTCCTTCGCCGCCTCCATCGACGGCCCCGGGCAGATGTCGCAGATCGGCCCGGGCTACATCCGGATCGTGGCCGGCGGTGAGGAAGTCGTCCGCTACTCGTTCACGGGCGCGGAATTCAGCACCGAACGCGCCCTGATGATCGGCGATTTCTACCTCAAGGACGTGTGGCGCTTCGCCGCCGTCGGACAGGGCTTCGACGGCGGACTCGCCGCACTGCTGAAGAACTTCGGCGGCGAGGTGGCCGAGGACGAGGAGCCGCAGCAGCAGGCCCCGGCCCAGCCCGCGGGCACGCCCGGGTTCGCCCCGCCGCCGCAGGCGCAGGCCCCCGCGCCCGCCTTCGGTGCTCCCGCCCAGGCCCTGGCACCCGCACCCGCCCAGGCTCCCGCCCCCGCGCCGTCGTTCGGCACCCCGGCCGGCGCCCCGCAGCAGCCGGTGCACTCGGCCCCGACGATGGTCGGACCCCTCACGACGCAGCCCACCGCGCCGTACGGTCAGCCGCCCCACCCCCCGCAGCAGCCCGGAACCCCCTCGTACGGTCAGGTCCCGGGACAGCAGCCCGGCTACGGCGCCCAGGTGCCGCCGCCGGCCCCTGCCCCCGCTCCCTACGGGCAGCAGCCCTCGTACGGCCAGGTCCCCGGACAGCAGGCACCCCCGTACGGCGGTCAGCCGGCCTTCGGTCAGCAGCCGCCCCAGTACGCGCAGCAGCCCCAGCCGGCCGCCGCCGGACACGGCCTCGCCGCCGCGCTCCAGCCGTACAAGGAAGCCCCCACCGGCACCCGCTGGACCCCGCAGAACCAGCAGCTCATGCGGGTGGACCTGTCCATGGGCGGCCAGGCCGTCCTCGCCCGTCAGGGCAGCATGGTGCTCTACCAGGGCAAGGTCGACTTCAGCTACAAGGGAGCCGGGTTCGCCGGCCGCATCGTCGGCAACGCCACCGGCCAGGAGATGCAGCTGATGCGCTGCACCGGTCGCGGCCAGGTCTTCCTCGCCGAGAACGGCGCCCACCTGCACGCCATCGAGCTCCAGGGCGACGGCATCTGCGTCTCCGCGGAGAACGTCCTCGCCTTCGACGAGTCCCTCCAGCACGAGGTCCGTCGCATCGAGGGCCACGGCATCCCCGGCGGCGCCCTGTTCACGATGCAGTTCCAGGGCAGCGGCACGGTGATCGTCAAGACGCAGGGCGTCCCGGTCGTCCTGCCCGTCACCCCGACCACCTTCGCGGACAGCAACGCCATCGTCGCCTGGTCCGCCGCCTCGCAGGTGATCATCTCCAGCCAGGTCCGGCTGCGCCGCACCGCCTATCCGGGCCACAGCGGGGAGACCGTGAACCTCCAGTTCCGCGGCGCACCCGGCAACTTCATCGTCGTCCAGCCGTACGAGGTCTGAGGGAGCCCGTCATGAACGCCATGAACCAGCAACTCGCGGGATACGCCCCGACCCCCGTCACGGCCCGCATGGAGAACCACGGTCGAGCCATGCTCAAGGTCGCCATGCAGAGCGGCCAGGACCTGTTCGCGCGCACCGGATCGATGGTCGCGTACGAGGGCTTCGTCCAGTACGAGCCCAACCCGCCCGCCGTCCGCCAGATGGCCTCGCAGTGGATCACCGGCGAGGGCGCCCCGCTGATGAAGTGCACCGGCGACGGTCTGCTCTACCTCGCCGACTACGGCGCGGACGTCGTCGTCATCAACCTGAACAACGACGCCCTCTCCGTCAACGGCACCAACCTGCTCGCGTTCGACGCCCACCTCCAGTGGGGCGTCGAGCGGGTCAAGGGCATGGCCAAGTTCGCCGGCCAGGGCCTGTTCAACGTGCAGGTCTCCGGCACCGGCTGGGTGGCCATCACCTCCCGCGGCACCCCGATCGTCGTCGACTGCGGTCGCGGCGACGACGAGACGTACGTGGACCCCGACGCGCTCGTCGCCTGGTCCCCGAACCTGAAGGTCAAGGGGAAGCGCAGCTTCAAGGCCTCGTCGATGATCGGCCGGGGCAGCGGTGAGGCCTACCAGATGGCCTTCTCCGGCCAGGGAATCGTCGTGGTACAGCCCAGCGAGGACAGCACCGACCGGCTCCGGACCCGGGGCTGAGGGGGAGCGGACACATCATGCAGAGCGCACTTTTCGCCCACGCCGAGACGCAGTCCGAGGAGCGGTACACCGTCCAGAACCCGCAACTCCTGCGGGTCTCCCTGAGCGGCACCGACGACGTCCTCGCCCGCAAGGGCGCGATGGTCGCCTACCAGGGGATCGTCGACTTCGACGGCGAGTACCAGAGCACCACCCAGCGCACCGCCCGCGCCCGCACCGGCGAGGGCCTGGACCTGATGCGCTGCTCCGGACAGGGCACGGTCTACCTGGCCAACCTGGCCCAGTACGTGCACGTCGTGGACGTGGACCGGGACGGTCTCACCGTCGACAGCAGCTACGTGCTGGCGCTGGACTCCACCCTGCACACCGAGGCCATCGCGGTGGACAGCCAGTACGGGATCTCCGGCTCCGGCAAGTACCAGCTCAACATCAGCGGCCGCGGCAAGGTCGCCCTGATGACCTCCGGCCAGCCGCTGATGATGCAGGTCACGCCCGACAAGTACGTCAACGCGGACGCCGACGCGATCGTCGCCTGGTCCACCTCGCTGCGGGTGCAGATGCAGGCCCAGACGCACTCCACCGGAGTCTGGCGGCGCCGCGGCAACACCGGCGAGGGCTGGGAACTCAGCTTCCTCGGCACCGGCTTCGCCCTCGTGCAGCCCAGCGAGGCACTGCCGCCGCAGAACGCCCAGATCGGTCAGGGCGCCGCGGCCCAGTTCGGCATGGGCCAGCAGGGCGCCCACAGCCAGAACCAGAACAACGCCTGGAACTGATCCGAGCCACGGCACGGCGCGCGAGAGCGGCGCGGTACACCACGCCTGACGCCGCAAGGGGCGGGTCCCGAGGGACCCGCCCCTTGCGCATGCCCTCCCGGCCGTCTCAGAGACGCGCCAGGCTCGCTTCCATCAGCCGCACGACCGAGGCGTCGGCCACCGCCGCGACCTCCGCGTACGGGAACCAGCGCAGGTCCAGCGACTCCTCGCTGATCTCCGCGACCGCGTCGGCCGGGGCCAGCGCCGCGTACTGCACGTCCAGGTGCCAGTTGCAGGGCTCCGGGATCGGATGCCGGTCCAGCCGCACGGGCCCGCCCGGCAGCAGGGTCAGCCCGCCGGCGATCCCCGACTCCTCGACGGCCTCGCGCAACGCCACCTCCGCGAGGGTGGCGTCACCGGGCTCGCAGTGACCACCCATCTGGAGCCACATGCCCAGCTTCTTGTGCAGGGTGAGCAGGACGCGCCCCCGCACCGGGTCGATCACCAGCGCGCTGCCCGTGACGTGTCCGGCCCGGCAGGGCTTGTAGACCCCGTCGGGGTGGGCGGCGAGGTGCTCCAGGTAGAGGTCCCGCAACCCGCTCTGCTGCTCATCGGTCGGCGCGAGGTCCTTCAGGACCGCGACCGCGTCGTCGTACAGGCTCACTTCTTCTCTTCGCCCTCGCCCTTGTCGCCCTGATCACGCTTCTCGGCGGCCTCGCCGAGCATCTTGTCGATCTCCGAGAAGTCCAGCTGCTCGCGGTGCACGAACCCGTCCGGGTCGTCCAGGTCGGAGGCCGTCGGCAGCATGTCCGGGTGCTCCCACAGCCCGTCGCGGCCGTCCACACCCCGCGCGTCGGTGAGCGAGGCCCACAGCCGCGAGGCGTCGCGCAGCCGGCGCGGACGCAGCTCCAGCCCGATCAGCGTGGCGAAGGTCTGCTCGGCCGGACCGCCGGAGGCGCGCCGCCGGCGCATCGTCTCGCGCATGGCGTCCGCCGAGGTCAGACGGGGCTTGGCGGCCTCGTGCACCACCGCGTCGACCCAGCCCTCGACCAGCGCGAGCGCCGTCTCCAGGCGCGCCAGGGCCGCCTTCTGCTCCGGGGTGTCCTGCGGCTGGAACATGCCGCCCGCGAGGGCCTCCTGCAACTGCTCCGGATTCGACGGGTCGAGCTGGCCGACCACGTCCTCCAGCTTCGAGGTGTCGACCTTGATGCCGCGGGCGTAGCCCTCGACCGCCCCGAACAGGTGCGAGCGCAGCCACGGCACGTGCGCGAACAGGCGCGCGTGCGCCGCCTCGCGCAGCGCCAGGTACAGCCTGACCTCTTCGGCCGGCACGCCCAGGTCCTTGCCGAAGCCCTCGATGTTCAGCGGCAGCAGGGCGGCCTTGCCGGTCGGGCCCAGCGGGAGCCCGATGTCGGTCGAGCCGACGACCTCGCCCGCGAGCACGCCCACCGCCTGCCCGATCTGCTGGCCGAACATGGCGCCGCCCATGGAACGCATCATGCCGAGCAGCGGGCCCGCCATGGCCTGCATCTCCTCGGGCAGCACCCCGCCCATGGCCGCCCCGACGCGCTCGGCGACCGGGTCCACGAGCTCCTTCCACACCGGGAGGGTCGCCTCGACCCACTCGGCGCGGCTCCACGCCACCGCCGTGTTCGCGCCCGACGGCAGCGAGGTCACCCCATCCAGCCACAGGTCGGCCAGGCGTACGGCCTCTTGGACCGCCGACTTCTCGGCGACGCCGACGCTGGTGTCCTTCACCCCGTCGGCGGTGCCCTGCGCGACGGTCTGGCGGGCGATGTCCTTGGCCATGTCCCAGTTCACGGGGCCGCCCTCGTAGCTCAGCATCTGGCCGAGCTGCTGGAAGGCCGCGCCGAGGTCGTTCGGATTCATGGCACCGAACATCGAGGCGAACGGGTTGTCCGCACCGCCCGGGCCGCCGGCGCCCGGCAGGCCCATGCCGGGGAACCCGAACGGATTCGCCGGGCCGCCCTGACCGCCCTCGTTGCCCTTCTTCTTGCCTTCGTCGCCGTTCTCCGGCTCCTCCGGCGGAAGGCCGAATCCGAATGGGGTGTCGCTCACGGGGTTTCCTCGGCTCGTAGGGCCGCCGGCGGGAGCCGACGGCAATGGTCCGACAACACCACCCAGCGTAGACACCCCGCCCGCTTCCGGGCTCGGTGCTCCGCCGACTCCTGGGCTGCGGCAGGATGGACATCACCTGGTAGGTACGCGTCACGGTGCGTCCCTACTGAAGACAACCGCTGGAGACGCCTGGTGAGTTCCCCGGATCCGCAGCTTTCGGACAAGCACAGCCGCGCGCCGCAGGACGCCGAAGACAGCCCTGAGCACGGTGACAGCGCCCCTGGCGTTCGCCAGACGCGAAACGAGCCCGCCCCCCGCCGACACAACCCCGTGATCGCCGTGACGGGTGCCGCGTCGGGCGTCGGCGCCGCCCTGGTGGCCCGCCTCGTCGAATCCGACGAGGTCAAGCACGTCGTCGCGATCGACGAGCGGCGCGGCGACTGCGCCGCCGCGCAGTGGCACGTCCTGGACGTACGGGACCCCGCGATCGCCGAGAAGCTGCGCGGCGCGGACGTCGTCGTCCACCTCGCGCTCGACCTCGACTTGGAAACGGACCCGGCGGCCCGCACCGCCTACAACGTGCGCGGAACCCAGACCGTCCTGACGGCCGCCGCCGCGGCCGGGGTGCACCGGGTCGTGCTGTGCACCTCCGCCATGGTCTACGGGGCGCTCCCGGACAACGACATCCCGCTGACCGAGGACGCCGAGCTGCGGGCCACCGCCGAGGCCACCGGCGTCGGCGACCTGCTGGAGATCGAGCGGCTCGGCCGCCGGGCCCCCCGCGCGCACCCCGGGCTGAACGTCACCGTGGTACGCCCCGCGGTCCTGGTCGGAGGCACCGACACGGCGCTGACCCGGTACTTCGAGTCCCCGCGCCTGCTCGTGGTCGCGGGATCCCGGCCCACCTGGCAGTTCTGCCACGTCGAGGACCTGGTCAGCGCCCTGGAGTACGCGGCGCTGGAGAAGGTCGAGGGCGAGCTGGCGGTCGGCTGCGAGGGCTGGCTGGAGCAGGAGGAGGTCGAGGAGCTGAGCGGCATCCGCCGCATGGAGCTGCCCTCGGCGGTCGCCTTGGGCGCCGCGGCCCGACTCCACCGGATCGGCCTGACGCCGTCCCCGGCCGGCGACCTCGCCTACACGATGCACCCGTGGGTGGTCAGCGTCAGCGGGCTGCACGCGGCCGGCTGGCGGCCCCGCTGGACCAACGAGGAAGTGCTCGCCGAACTGCTCCAGGAGGTCGCGGGCCGGCACACCGTCGCGGGCCGTCGCCTGGGCCGCAAGGACGCCGCCACGGCCGCCGGCGCCGCCGGCGCGACCGTCGCCCTCCTCGGCGCGGCCGCCGCGGTCCGCCGCGCCCGCAAGCGCCGGGGGATCTGAGCAGCCGGGCCGACGCGCGCCCCGCCCCGGCCCGGGGCGGGCGCTCGGCCCCGGTCGAGAGCGGGCCGGGCCGTGCTTCCTGTAGAAGGCTCCATACGGGCGGGTCGTACAGCCGGTCGAATCGGCTCTACCGCGATCCGAAAACCGTGGTGCACGATGGCTGTATGGATCCGCACTTCGACCACCCCGGCGAGCAGGCCGCTCCGGACCCGATCCGCCTGCTCGAAATCCGTGAGACCCCGCTCTCGATCGACGAGGTCTTCCAGGCCGTCGGCGACGACGCGACGGGCGGCACGACCCTCTTCGTCGGCACCGTGCGCAACCACGACAGCGGAGCGGACGTGGACTCCCTCGGCTACTCCTGCCACCCGACGGCGGAGGCCGAGATGCGCCGCGTCGCCGAGCGCGTCGTGGCCAAGTTCCCGGTCCGCGCCCTCGCGGCCGTCCACCGCGTCGGCGACCTGTCCGTGGGCGACCTCGCGGTCGTCGTCGCCGTGTCCTGCCCGCACCGCGGCGAGGCCTTCGAGGCCTGCCGGATGCTGATCGACGACCTCAAGCACGAGGTGCCGATCTGGAAGCACCAGACGTTCGCGGACGGCACCGAGGAGTGGGTCGGCGCCTGCTGAGCCCTTCCGCGCGCGCCCACACCCCCCGGTACACCCCCGGCGGCGGGGCCGCCTCCGCAAGGGGGTAACCTCGCACCCGTTCGGCCGCGCAACACGCCCCCGATTTGCGTAACCCCTTTCCGGGCACGAGCGTTGAAGCCACCAACGACACGTACTTTCGGGGCAGGGAGGCACGTCCATGGCATCATTGGCGTGGTTGCTGATTCCGCTGTTCGCCGCCATCGGAGCGGCGATATGGGGCAGCTGGGCGGCTCGCGACCGGACATCCGGCGACATATCCGAGCTGGCCGGCTACGCGAGGTTCCGCGAGGTCATGGACAAGACCGACCACACCAGGACGAAGGCGGAGGTGCACTCCGGTTCCGACGCCGTCTGAGGCGTCCCGTGAGTCCCTGAGAATCGCCTGAGAGTTCCCGCGCACGACCCCGTACGGCCCGGCCCCACGGGCCGCCTGCCAGGGGCGTCCCGTACTGTCGATCCATGCCACGCCGCACCGCGACGATGCTCGCCTCCACCCTCGTCCTGTTCGCGCTGCTCTGCGCAGGGGTGTTCCTGAAGGTCCCGTACGCCGAGATGAGCCCGGGTCCCACGGTGAACACGCTCGGGGACTCGCGCGGCGAGCCGGTGCTCAGCATCTCGGGGCACAAGACCTACCCCACCAGCGGTCACCTCAACATGACGACCGTCCGGGTCACCGGCGCGGACTACGACATGAACCTGCTGGAAGCGGCGTACGGGTGGCTGTCCGGCGACAACATCGTGGTGCCGCACGAGAACCTCTACCCGAACGGGAAGACGGAGAAGCAGTCCACGCAGGAGAACGCCGAGGAGTTCAGCCAGTCCCAGGAGAGCGCCAAGGTCGCGGCGCTCAAGCAGCTGAAGATCCCGGTCACCCCGCACGTCATCGTGTCCTCCGTGGTCAAGGGCGGCCCCGCCGAGGGCATCCTGCACGCCGGCGACGTGATCAAGTCCGTGGACGGCACCCCCGTGGCCGAGGCCGCCGACGTGGCCAGGCTCGTCACCAAGCACAAGGTCGGGGAGCCCGTCGAGTTCGTCGTCGTCCCCGCGAAGGAGATGGCGGAGGCGGAGAAGGGCAACCGCGAGCCCGGCGCCACCGCCAAGATCAAGGTCACCACGGGCAAGGCCGAGGACGACGGTCACGCCATCGTCGGGATCCGGGCCGGGATCGACCACACCTTCCCGTTCCCCATCGACATCAACCTCGCCGACGTCGGCGGTCCGAGCGCCGGTCTCATGTTCGCGCTCGGCATCGTCGACAAGCTGACCCCCGAGAACCTGACCGGCGGGAAGTTCGTCGCCGGCACCGGCACCATCGACGACGACGGCAAGGTCGGCCCGATCGGCGGCATCCAGATGAAGACCATCGGCGCCCGCCAGGCCGGCGCCGAGTACTTCCTGACCCCGGCCGACAACTGCGCCGCCGCCTCCTCCCACGTGCCCGATGGGCTCACGCTGGTGAAGGTGTCCACCATCGACGACGCCGCCAAGGCGCTGGAGAAGATCTCCAAGGGGGAGACGGCAGGGCTGCCGCAGTGCGGCAAGCCCTGACCGGCCCCCGAAGAACCCCGCGAGCGACGATCCGGGTCCGGCACGGGCCGGTCCGGGTCCGGTCAGTCCAGGAAGGTCGCGGCCAGTGCCTCGGCCAGCCCCGGCACCAGGGTCGCGCCCGTCAGCACCTCGGTCGACGAGTCCTTCTCGCGCAGCCGGACGGCCGACTCCCGCGACCCGTCCCGCAGGACACCCACGGTCAGCCGCACCTCCTGCCGGTCCGGATGCCCGGCGACCCACTTGGCCAGCTGCTTGTCGCCGAGCCCCTCCGGGACGGAGGCCTCCGCCGACGGCGGCAGCATCAGACGCTCCACGGTCAGCGCGCAGCCGACGATCGCGGCGGGCCAGGCGATGGTCCCCAGGAACTTGTCCAGCGGGGTCCCCGCCGGCACCTGGTCCTGTTCGATCGGGGTGAGCTGGCTCTTGCCCGCGTCGTCCTGGTCGAGGCCCAGCTGACGGGCGAGGCCCGGCTCCTGCTTGCGCAGCTTGGCGGTGTCGACCAGGGCGAACAGCCGGGCCGGCTTGTCCCAGCCGAGGGTGGAGGCGTACTCGTCGATCTCGAGGACGGCGCGCGTCAGCGGGGAGGCGGCCATCGGGGTGCCGGCGGAAGGAGAAAGGTTGGACATGGACAACATCCTGCCTCCTTTCCACCCGATACCGGGAACTGACTAAAGCCTCAGTAAGTTGCATGAGTGGGCTCTACGATCGGGGGCCCCGTTGATGACCAGACCCAGCGACTTTCAGAGGTGCGCACCTTGGCTTTCCAGATGCCGGACCGCGGCGGAGGCCCTTCCGGGCCACGGATGAGAGTCGGCCGCCCGTCCCGGCGTGCCCGGACTCTATTGATGACCTTGGGCGTCCTGGCCGTCCTGGCCATGTTGTTCATCATGTTCGCGGGCTTCTGGACCGACTGGCTCTGGTTCCGGTCCGTCAAGTACTCCACGGTCTTCACCACCACCCTGTGGACCAAGGTCGGCCTCTTCGCCGTCTTCGGCCTGCTGATGGCGGGTGCCGTCGGCTTCAACATCTGGCTGGCCCACCGGCTGCGGCCGCCGCTCAGCGCGATGTCGATGGAGCAGCAGAGCCTCGACCGCTACCGCATGAGCGTCGCACCGTACAAGAAGTGGCTGCTCCTGGGCATCGCCGCCATCGTCGGCCTGATCGCCGGCGCCTCGGCGGCCGGCCAGTGGAAGACCTGGCTCATGTACGTGAACGGGGTGCCCTTCGGACAGAAGGACCCCCAATTCGGCCTGGACGTGTCGTTCTACACCTTCGACCTGCCCTGGTACCGCTTCCTGCTCGGCTTCGGCTTCGCCGCGATCGTCCTGTCGGTGATCGCCGCCGCCGTCGTGCACTACCTGTACGGCGGACTGCGCGTCACCAGCCCCGGCGCCCGGGCCACCGCCGCGGCCACCGGGCACCTGTCGGTGCTGCTCGGCCTCTTCGTGACGTTCAAGGCGATCGCGTACTGGCTCGACCGGTACGGCCTCGCCGTGAAGTCCAGCGACTTCAAGGCCGCCGACAACTGGACCGGCCTGCGCTACGTCGACGCCAACGCGTACCTCCCGGCCAAGACGATCCTCGTCGCCATCGCCGCGATCTGCGCGGTCCTGTTCTTCGCCACCCTGTGGCGCCGGACCTGGCAGCTGCCGGTCATCGGCTTCGGCCTGATGGTCCTCTCGGCGATCCTGATCGGCGGGCTGTACCCGGCGATCGTGCAGAAGTTCCAGGTCCAGCCGAACGAGCAGGCCAAGGAATCGCCGTACGTCCAGAAGAACATCAAGGCGACGCGCGACGCCTACGGGATCGCCCAGTCCGAGGTCAAGGACTACCCGGGCGTACCGCAGACCGAGGACAAGACCAAGCTGCGCCAGACCGCGGACACCACGGCCAGCGTCCGTCTCCTCGACCCGAACATCGTCTCGCCGGCCTTCCAGCAGCTCCAGCAGGTCAAGGGCTACTACGGCTTCCCGTCCACGCTCGCCGTGGACCGGTACAACGGCCAGGACACGGTCATCGGCCTGCGCGAGCTGAACATCGGCGGCATCCCGAAGAACAACTGGATCAACGACCACTTCAAGTACACCCACGGCTACGGCGTCGTCGCGGCCAAGGGCACCACCGTCGGTGACCAGGGCGCCCCCGACTTCACCCAGTCCGACCTGCCCTCCAAGGGCATGTTCGGCACGGACTTCGAGCAGCGCATCTACTACGGCGAGATGACGAAGCAGTACTCGATCGTCGGCGGACCGCAGAAGGAGCTCGACTACTCGGACGACAAGGGCGAGAAGGAGACGAGCTACAAGGGCGACTCCGGGGTCAATCTCGACAACCCGGTCAACCGTGCGGCCTACGCGCTCTCCTTCAACGAGCCGCAGATCCTGTACTCCGGGGCCATCGGCGAGGGCTCGCGGATCCTGTACCACCGCACGCCCAAGGAGCGCGTCGAGGCCGTCGCGCCGTGGCTGACCATCGACGGGGCGCCGTACCCGGCGGTCGTCGACGGCCGGATCAAGTGGATCGTCGACGCCTACACGACGACCAACGGCTACCCGTACGCCTCGCGCACCACGCTGGGCCAGAGCACCGCGGACTCGCTGACCAACAGCCAGCGCGCGGTGGTCGCCCAGGAGAACCAGGTCAACTACATCCGCAACTCGGTGAAGGCGACCGTCGATGCGTACGACGGCACGGTCGACCTGTACCAGTGGGACAAGGAAGACCCGGTCCTCAAGACCTGGATGAAGGCGTTCCCGGGCACGGTCAAGGCCAAGAGCGAGATCCCCAAGGCGCTCATGGACCACCTGCGCTACCCGCAGGACCTCTTCAAGGTCCAGCGCGAGCTGCTCACCCGCTACCACGTCACGGACCCGCAGACCTTCCTCAGCGGCAGTGAGGCCTGGGCCGTCCCGGACGACCCGACCGTCAAGGCGGGCACGGCGCTTCCGCCGTACTACCTGTCGATGAAGATGCCGGACCAGAAGGAGAAGGACCAGGTCTTCTCGCTCACCACGACGTTCACGCCGAACGAGCGCGACAACCTGAGCGCCTACATGGCGGTCAACGCCGATCCGGGCACCCCGGACTACGGCAAGATCAGAATCCTGAAGCTGCCGACCAGCAAGCCGGTCGACGGGCCCAAGCAGGTGCAGAGCAAGTTCCAGTCCGAACCGAAGATCGCCGAGTCGATCCGCCTGCTGCGCGGTGGTGACTCCGAGGTCGAGTACGGAAACCTGCTCGCGGTGCCGCTCGACGGCGGAATGCTCTACGTGGAGCCGGTGTACGTCCGCAGTTCCGGGCTGAAGTACCCGCTGCTGCGCAAGGTGCTGGTGACCTACGGCGGCCAGACGGCCTTCGAGGACACGCTGGAGAAGGCACTGAACGTCGTCTTCGGGGCCGAGGCGCCGACCGTGCCCGTGACCCCGGAGAAGCCGCCGGGCGAAGGCACCGTCACCCCGCCGACCGCCCAGGACCCGACGGTCAAGGCGGCGCTGTCGGACGCACAGAAGGCCATCGAGGCGGCCGAGAAGGCCCGCCAGTCCGGTGACTGGACGGCGTTCGGCAAGGCCCAGGAGGACATCAAGGCGGCGCTTCAGCGGGCGATCGACGCCGAGGCGAAGCTCACGGCTCCCAAGTCCGGAGGCTGACGATCACTTGGTAATGGCTCCGTCCCGCGTCGTGCTACTGTGGTTTTACCGACGCGGGGTGGAGCAGCTCGGTAGCTCGCTGGGCTCATAACCCAGAGGTCGCAGGTTCAAATCCTGTCCCCGCTACTGAAAACGAAGGCCCGGATCCCATGGGATCCGGGCCTTCGTCATGTCCGCGAAGGGGCGCGGACATGACGCGTGACGAACGCGTGACGGACACGGGGTCGCTGGGGCGGGTGAGTTGGGGCAGGAGCGTGTTTGACTTGTCTCTCTGTGGGCATGTCGACAAAACGCTGTAGTGACCTCACTGGCTGCGACATACCAGGTGTACGCGGGTAGCAGGTGATGCGACGATGGGATTTATGGGGGACAGGTCAACTCTGCTGGAGACAGGGCGGTTTGTGAGGGCGGAGGCCGAGCCGGGCACGGGAGCCGTTGAGGCGGCTCGCACCGTTAACGCGCAGACCGCACTGACCGATGCGGATTTCGCGGACGAAGCCTTCGGCGAAGCCGACGTGGCCAGTGACGCCGAGCTCGAAGCCCGGCACCGGGTGGCCGCCGACAAGGGCGACCCCGGCGCCATGAGCGTGCTCGGGGCGCTGCTGCTGCGCCGCGGCGACCTCGCCGGGGCCGAGCCCTACCTGCGCGGAGCCACCGGCGAGGGCGACCGGGCCGCCGCCAACAACCTCGGCGTACTGCTGCACCAGCGGGGCTACCCCGAGGAGGCCGCCGGCTGGTGGCGCGTCGCCGCCGTGGCCGGATCCGCACCCGCCGCGCACGCTCTCGGCCGCTACTACCGGGAGCGGGGCGACGAGCCCGCCGCCGAGTACTGGCTGCGCCAGGCGGCGGAATCCGGCCATGCCCTGGGCGCGTACGGACTGGCCGACCTGCTGGAGCACCGTGGGGACCGCGGCGTCGAGCGCTGGTTCCGCGCGGCTGCCGAGCAGGGGCACCGCGAAGCCGCGTACCGACTGGCGCGACACCTGCGCAAGGGCGACCCCGCCGAGGCCGAGCAGTGGTACCGGCAGGCCGCCGCGCGCGGACACCGCCGGGCCGCCCTGCACCTGGGCGCGTTGCTGGAGGCGCGCGGGGAACTCAAGGAGGCCGGGCGCTGGTACCTGACCTCCGCCAAGCAGGGCGAGGCCCGAGCCGCCTGCGCCCTGGGGTTCCTGCTGCGCGACGCCGGCGACGAGGACAGCGCGGCCGCGTGGTGGAACCGTGCCGCCCAGGACGGCGACGGCAACGCCGCCAACGCGCTGGGCGCGCTGCACGCCGCGCGCGGCGAGACCCAGACGGCCGAGAAGTGGTACCGGGCCGCCATGGACGCGGGCGACCAGAACGGGGCGTACAACCTTGCTTTGCTGTGCGCCGCACAGGAGCGGACCGCGCAGGCCGAGCAGTGGTACCGGCGCGCGGCGTACGCGGGCCACCGCGAGGCGGCCAACGCGCTCGCCATCCTGCTGTTGCAGGGCGGCGACACCGAGGGCGCCGAGCCCTGGTTCTCCAAGGCGGCGGAGGCGGGCAGCGTGGACGCCGCCTTCAACCTGGGCATCCTCTTCGCCGGTCGGGACGAGGACCGCACGGCGCTGAAGTGGTACGAGCGGGCCGCGTCGGCGGGACACACCGACGCCGCGCTCCAGGTCGGCATCGCCCTCGTGCGGGACGGCGAGGAGCGCGCCGCCGAACGCCACCTGCGCTGCGCGGCGGGCGGCGGCAGCGCGGAGGCCGCGTTCCGGCTGGCCTCGCTGCTGGAGTCGCTGGCCCCGCCGCCGGAGCCGCCGGCCCTCGGCGAGTCCGCGGGCGGCGCCGCGCGCACCGAGAGCGAGGAGTGGTACGAGCGGGCCGCCGAGCACGGGCACCGGCGGGCGCAGGTGCGCGTCGGGATGCTGGCCGCCGCGCGGGGTGACCTCGCGATGGCGGCGCGGTGGTACCGGGAGGCGGCCGAGGCCGGCTCCCGCAACGGGGCCTTCAACCTGGGGCTGTTGCTGGCACGGGAGGGCAACGAGCCGGAGGCGGCGCTGTGGTGGACGCGGGCGGCCGTGTCCGGACACGGCCGGGCCGCGCTGCGGCTGGGACTGCTGGCCGCGCGTCAGGGCGACCTGACGGAGGGGCAGAAGTGGTGCGTGCGGGCCATGGAGCTGGGGCCGGCGGAGGTCTCGGAACGGGCCGCCAGGCTGCGGGACGCGCTGGCGGAGGAACTCTCGGCCTGACCCGGGACGGCCGAGAGGCGCCGCTCGGGGGTCAGCGGTAGAGCCATGACGTCGAGCGCGCGTACGCGTGGCGGAAGAACAGGGGCATCAGGGCGTCGTTGACGCGGCGTTGCAGGGTGCCGGGGGTCTTGGAGTCGCACTTCGCCGGCAAGGAGGAGCTGCTCCAGGCGCTGCTCGCGGACATGGGGGACCAGGTCGACGCGGCCGTGGGGGCCGAGGAGCATCCGCGGGAACACGATCTCGCCGATCCCGCACAGCTCCGCACGCACGTCGCCGTCAGCTGGGGGTCTTCCGGGACCACCTGCCCGTCGTGGTGGCCCTCTTCCAGAAGTCCATGGCCGAGCCCCCGGCGGCGGGGCGAGCCTGGGAGCGGCTGACGCGGGAGACGGACCCGCTGCGTCGGCACCTGGAGTACATGCGCGAGCAGGGCCGCCCGCTTCCCGGAGACCCCGGTCTGGTCGCGGCGGCCATGGGGTCGATGATCTCGATGCTCGGCTACGCGGCGATGACCGCAGGGGTCCCGCTCGACGACGACGAGGTGGTCGACACCCTCACCGCTCTCCCGCTGCGAGGACTGGCCGGTTAACGGATTTGCATCTGCCGGGGGCCCTCCCGTAAAGTCAGGTTTACCGACGCGGGGTGGAGCAGCTCGGTAGCTCGCTGGGCTCATAACCCAGAGGTCGCAGGTTCAAATCCTGTCCCCGCTACTGAAGACCGAAGGCCCGGATCCCCTGGATCCGGGCCTTCGGTCGTTTCCGGATGGAAAGCGCGCCACGAGAAGGGCCCGGAAGCATCATGCTTCCGGGCCCTTCGTGTCATTCGTGGCGGGGGTCAGGCGACCGCGCAGTTCGGGCAGACCCCTCGGTACGTCACCTCGACGGCGGAGACCGTGAAGCCGAAGCGTTCGCCGTCGGGGAGGTCGGCCAGCGGGTCGCCGGCCGGGTGGACGTCGCGGATCGCGCCGCAGCGGGCGCACACCAGGTGGTGGTGCGGCTGGTGCGCGTTCGGGTCGTACCGCTTGGCGCGGCGATCCGTGGACACCTCCAGGACCTCGCCGAGGGACACGAGCTCGCCCAAGGTGTTGTAGACGGTCGCCCGGGAGATCTCCGGCAGCCTGGTCACGGCACGCGCGTGCACCTCGTCTGCCGTCAGGTGAACGTGGTCACCGTCGAGCACCTCGGCCACGACACGCCGCTGTGCGGTCATGCGCCATCCGCGTCCGCGGAGTCGTTGCAGCAGGTCACTCATGGACGCCAGCCTAACAGCGAGGGGACTCCGTGTAACTCCCGAACGAGTGCGAGATTGGATTCCTGCTTGACTTAGACAAAGTCCATCGTAGGATCGAGTACGGCACGGCCCGAGGTCGGGTCGAGGGCAGGACGAGGCAGGAATGACGCAGGAGGCGCACGTGACGCAGGGACCGCTCACCACGGAGGCCGGAGCTCCGGTCGCCGACAACCAGAACAGCGAGACCGCCGGCATCGGCGGCCCCGTCCTGGTCCAGGACCAGCTCCTGCTGGAGAAGCTCGCGCACTTCAACCGCGAGCGGATCCCGGAGCGCGTGGTGCACGCCCGCGGCGCCGGCGCCTACGGCACCTTCACGCTCACCCGCGACGTCTCGCAGTGGACCCGGGCGAAGTTCCTGTCCGAGGTCGGCAAGGAGACCGAGACGTTCCTGCGCTTCTCCACCGTCGCGGGCAACCTCGGCAGCGCCGACGCGGTGCGCGACCCCCGCGGCTGGGCGCTGAAGTTCTACACCGAAGAGGGCAACTACGACCTCGTCGGCAACAACACCCCGGTGTTCTTCATCAAGGACGCCATCAAGTTCCCCGACTTCATCCACACCCAGAAGCGCGACCCGTACACGGGCTCGCAGGAAGCCGACAACGTGTGGGACTTCTGGGGCCTGAGCCCCGAGTCGACCCACCAGGTCACCTGGCTCTTCGGCGACCGCGGCATCCCGGCGTCCTACCGCCACATGAACGGCTTCGGCTCGCACACGTTCCAGTGGAACAACGAGGCCGGCGAGGTCTTCTGGGTCAAGTACCACTTCAAGACCGACCAGGGCATCAAGAACCTCACCCAGGACGAGGCCAACCGGCTCGCCGGCGAGGACCCCGACTCGCACCAGCGCGACCTGCGCGAGGCCATCGAGCGCGGCGACTTCCCGTCCTGGACCGTGCAGGTCCAGATCATGCCCGCGGCCGAGGCGGCCGGGTACCGCTTCAACCCGTTCGACCTCACCAAGGTGTGGCCGCACGCGGACTACCCGCTGATCGAGATCGGCAAGCTGGAGCTCAACCGCAACCCGGAGAACGTCTTCGCCGAGGTCGAGCAGAGCATCTTCAGCCCGGCCCACTTCGTCCCCGGCATCGGTCCCTCTCCGGACAAGATGCTCCAGGGCCGTCTCTTCGGCTACGGCGACGCCCACCGCTACCGCGTCGGCATCAACGCCGACCACCTGCCGGTGAACCGCCCGCACGCCACCGAGGCGCGCACCCACTCCCGCGACGGCCACCTGTACGACGGTCGCCACAAGGGCGCGAAGAACTACGAGCCGAACAGCTTCGGCGGCCCGCACCAGATCGACCGCCCGCTGTGGCAGTCGGTTCCCCTCACGGGCGGCACGGGCAACCACCCGGCCGCGGTGCACAGCGAGGACAACGACTTCGTCCAGGCCGGCAACCTCTACCGCCTCTACTCGGAGGACGAGAAGACCCGGCTGATCGAGAACCTGTCCGGGTTCATCGCCAAGGTCTCGCGCGAGGACATCGTCGAGCGCGCGATCAACAACTTCCGCCAGGCGGACGGCGACTTCGGCAAGCGGCTGGAAGCCGCGGTCCAGGCCCTTCGCGGCTGACGCACCGCTTGTCGTGGCGAAAGACGGGCCGGCGCTCCCTCGGGAGGGCCGGCCCGTCGGCGTACCGCCGAAGAAGCCCGGGCCGGCGCGGCCCCGGCCCCTGGACCTACGCCGGTACGGCGCTGCGTCGGACCGGCGCCCAGCAGCGGATGACGTCACGGACGGACACGATGCCCACGGGGCCGCCGTCCTCCAGCACGATCAGATGCCGGAAACCGCCGTGCGCCATGGCCTCGGCGGCCTCCTGCACGGTCGCCTCCGGGGTACAGAACACGACGTTGTTGGTGGTGTGCGCACCCACGGACTCACGGTCGGGATCGTGTCCCGCGCCGATCGAGTTGAGGATGTCGCGCTCGGTCAGGATGCCGATTCCACTGTGCTCGGGGTCGAGTACGACGGCCGCGCCCACGCGCCGGCCGGACATCAGGCAGGCCGCCTGACGGAGGGAGTGCGCGGGTCCGAGGGTGAGGATCACGGTGCTCATGGCGTCACGGACGAGCATGAAGGGAGCCACCTCCTGGTGATCCCCCGCTCGGGTGGGTGCGCGAGGTGAAGGCCGTGCGGTCGCACTTCGAGAAACCCTTCACAAGCGCACAAGCGGGGGGACCCTCAGATTCCCACGAACACGGAGGGTCATCAAGAGGGCGCGTTCCGCACGCCCGGGCGCATCCGCCGGCGCGGAACGCGCCCGGACCTCGTTCGCGTGGGCCCCAGGGGTCCGGGACCCGGCCACCCGCACCCCGGCGCCTTGAGTCAGGCGCGCGGACGCAGGTGCGCCAGCATCTCCGCGTGGAGCAGCCCGTTCGAGGCGGCGGCGTTCCCGCCGTGCACGCCCTCGACCCCGTCCAGATCGGTGAAGCGGCCGCCCGCCTCCTCCACCACGACCGCCAGGGCGGCCATGTCCCACAGGCTCAGCTCCGGCTCCGCGCACAGGTCGAGCGAACCCTCCGCGACCATCATGTAGGGCCAGAAGTCGCCGTAGCCGCGGGTGCGCCAGCAGGCGCGCGACAGGTCCAGGAAGCCGGGCAGCCGGCCCTGCTCCTCCCAGCCGGTCAGCGAGGAGTAGGCGAAGGAGGCGTCATCCAGGGTCGCGACCTTCGACACCCCGAGCCGCGTGGTCTCGCCCAGGGCGCCGCCCGCGAAGGCGCCACCGCCCTGCGCCGCCCACCAGCGGCGGCCCAGCGCCGGCGCGGAGACCACGCCGACCACGGGACGGAAGGCGCCGTCGGCGTCGTCGGGGTCCTGTGCCATCAGGGAGATCAGGGTCGCCCAGACCGGAACCCCGCGCACGTAGTTCTTGGTGCCGTCGATGGGGTCCACGACCCAACGGCGCGGCCCCTCGCCCTGGAGCCCGTACTCCTCGCCCAGGATCGCGTCGCCGGGGCGGGCGGCCAGGATCCCGGCCCGGACGATCTCCTCGGCGGCCTTGTCGGCCTCGCTCACCGGGGTCATGTCCGGCTTCGTCTCGACCAGCAGGTCGAGGGCTCGGAACCGCTGCATCGTGGCGGCGTCCGCCGCGTCGGCGAGTTCAAGGGCAAGGCGGAGGTCATCGTCATACTCGGGCATGGTCGAACAGTAGCGAGACTGTCGCGGCCCGGCGAACGCCGTCCACGGTACGGCCGAGACGCGCCCTTGACAGGATCTGTCGACCCGTCAACTCTGGCCGGAGAGCCAATCGGGTGAGCCAATCGGGGGAGGCGTCGATGCCGGCGGCCCGGGAATCCTTGCTGGAAGCGGCCGGAGCGGCGCTGTCCGCCCGCCCCTGGCCCGCCGTGCGGATGGTCGACGTGGCGGCCGCCGCCGGGGTGTCCCGACAGACCCTCTACAACGAGTTCGGCGGCAAGGCCGGCCTGGGCCGGGCCCTGGTCCGCCGCGAGGCCGACTGGTACCTCGACGGCGTGGACCGGACCCTGGCCGTCCAGGCGGGCACCGCCGACCGGCTCGCGGGAGTGGCCGAATGGACCGTACGGGCCGCCCGCGCGCGCCCCCTGGTCCAGGCCCTGCTGACCGGCTCGTGGAACGGGAACCTGCCCGCGCCGCCCGGACGCGGGTCCCGGCCGGGCGTCCCCGCGCTCGGTCCCGGCGAACTGATCCGCGCGGTCCGCGACCGGGCGTCCGCCGCGCTCACGCCGGAAACGGCGGGGCGGTGCGAACTCGTCGTACGGCTCGCACTGTCCTACGTGATCGCCCCGGGGGAGGAGTCGGGCACCGGGGAACTGCTGCGCCTGGTCAGTGCGCCGAACCGGACAGCTGAAGCCCGATGACGCCGAGGATGACCAGCGAGATCGAGACGAGCTTGAGGGTGGACACCAGGTCGCCCAGGAAGACCATGCCGTAGATCGCGGTCCCGGCGGCCCCGATGCCCGTCCACACCGCGTACGCCGGACCCACGTCGAGCTTCTTCAGCGCGAGCGTCAGCAGGCCGAAGCTGCCGAGCGCGAAACAGGCGAAGGCGATGGTCGGCCACAGACGGGTGAAACCGTGGGACAGCTTGAGGCACACCGCGAAGCCCGTCTCCAGGAACCCGGCGACCACGACCAGCAGCCACGCCATGGCGTACGCCTCCCCGCGTCATGTGACATCGCGTCACTTGGTGCGAACAAGCATTTATCCCGACCGGTGCTCCCACAAACCCGGCCCGCCGCCGGACGGCCGGGCCGCCGATCGGCTCAGTCGCCCTCGCGGCGCTCCCGCGTCTCCAGCAGCCGGCGCAGCGAGTACAGCCGCGCCGGGTCCGCGTGGCCGTCCTCCACCCACTTGTCGAGCGCGCAGTCCGGCTCGTCGTGGCTGCACGCGCGCGGACACCCCTCGGTACCGGGCACCAGCTCCGGGAAGGCCAGGATCACCCGGGACGGGTCCACGTGGTGCAGACCGAACGAGCGCACGCCCGGAGTGTCGATCACCCAGCCGTCGCCCGAGGGCAGCGGCAGCGCCAGCGCCGAGGTGGTGGTGTGCCGGCCGCGGCCGGTCACCGCGTTCACGTGGCCGGTGGCGCGCCGCCGGTCCGCCGCGACGAGCGAGTTGACCAGGGTGGTCTTGCCGACGCCCGAGTGGCCGACGAAGGCCGTGATCCGGCCGTTCAGACGCTCGCGCACCCGCTCCGCCGCGTCACCCGTCGCCAGCTCCTCGCGGTTGGTGACCACGTAGTTCAGGCCGAACGTCGAGTAGATCTCCAGGATCTTGTCGGCGGACGTCAGGTCGGACTTGGTGAGCACCAGCAGCGGCTCCAGCCCGGCGTCGTACGCGGCCACCAGGCAGCGGTCGATCATCCGGGGCCGCGGCTCCGGATCGGCCAGCGCCGTGACGATGGCCAGCTGGTCCGCGTTCGCGACGACCACCCGCTCGTACGGGTCGTCGTCGTCCGCGGTGCGCCGCAGGACGGACCTGCGCTCCTCGATCCGCACGATCCGGGCGAGGGTGTCCTTCTTGCCGGACAGGTCACCGACGATCCAGACCTTGTCGCCGACCACCGCCGCCTTGCGGCCGAGCTCGCGCGCCTTCATCGCGTGCACCGCGCGGTCCTCGACCAGGCAGGTCAGCCGGCCGCGGTCCACGGTCAGGACGAAGCCCTCCGAGGCGTCCTCGTGCTTGGGGCGGATGGTCGTACGCGGCCGATTGCCCTTGCGGTTCGGGCGGGAGCGGATGTCGTCCTCGTCGGTGTTCTTGCCGTACCTGCGCATGACGGGCCCTACGCTCCCGCTCCCGCGAGCATGTCTGTCCACATCTTGGGGAAGTCCGGCAGGGTCTTCGCGGTCGTCGCCACGTTCTCGATCAGCACGCCCTCCACCGCCAGACCGATCACGGCGCCCGCGGTGGCCATCCGGTGGTCGTCGTACGTGTGGAAGACACCGCCGTGCAGCGGGCGCGGGCGGATGTGCAGACCGTCGGCGGTCTCGGTGACGTCGCCGCCGAGCCCGTTGATCTCGGCGGTCAGCGCGGCCAGCCGGTCCGTCTCGTGCAGCCGCAGGTGCCGGACACCGCGCAGGATCGACTCGGAGTCGGCCAGCGCGGCCACCGCCGCGATGCCCGGGGTCAGCTCGCCGACCTCGCCCAGGTCCACGTCGATGCCGTGAATCTTCCCGGTGCCGGTGAAGACCAGACCCGCGTCGGTGAGCTCGCAGGAACCGCCCATCTCCGTGAAGATGCGGCGCAGCGCGTCACCGGGCTGCGTGGTGCGGTGCGGCCAGTCGGGGATGGTGACCGTGCCACCGGTGATCAGCGCCGCCGCCATGAAGGGCTGCGCGTTGGACAGGTCGGGCTCCACGACCATGTCGCGGCCCAGGAGCGCGCCGGGCGCGACCCGCCACACGTCCTTCTCGCCGCCGGCCTCCGGGGTGTCCACCTGGGCGCCCGCCGCGCGCAGCATCTCCACCGTCATCCGGATGTGCGGCATCGACGGCAGCGTCGAACCGACGTGCCGGACCTCGACGCCCTGGTTGAACCGCGGCGCGGACAGCAGCAGCGCGGAGACGAACTGGGAGGAGTTGGAGGCGTCGATCTCGACCGTGCCGCCCTCCAGGGCCCCGCCGCCCTGGACGGTCAGGGGCAGCGCGCCCCGGCCGTCGTCGTCGATGCGGGCCCCGAGGACGCGCAGCGCGTTGATGACCTCGCCCAGCGGGCGCTCGTAGGAACGCGGGTCGCCGTCGAAGCGGATGTCGCCGCCGGCCAGGGTGGCCACGGGCGGCAGGAAGCGCATGACCGTGCCCGCGTTGCCGACGTCGACGGTGGCCGGGCCGTGCAGCGCGGCCGGGATGACCCGCCACGCCTCGCCGCTGTCACCGTCGGCGGAGCTGGAGGAGATGGTCTCCTCAATGCCGACGCCCATCGCGCGCAGGGCGTCCGACATCAGCTGCGAGTCGCGCGAGCGCAGTGGGCGGCGCACCCAGCCCGGCTCGGAGGCGAGCGCGGCGAGCACCAGGGCCCGGTTGGTGACCGATTTGGAACCCGGCACGGTGACGGTGGCGTGGACGGTGCCGTCCGCGAGCGGAGCGGGCCAGAGGGCGTGGAGCGCGGGGGTCTCGGTCATGGTCTCCACTTTAGTGGCTCCACCCGTACCCGGATCTTGATCGCCGGCCGGTCGTCGTCCCCGTCTCAGAGGGCGAGAAGCCAGCGCCCGCCGCCGATCAGCGAACACAGCGCCACGGCGTGGAACATCAGCAGCCAGACGACCGGGTGCACGTGCGTGAGCCGACCGAGCTGGTCCGCGTCCGAGTCCGGGGCTCCACCGTTCCTCCGCTTGGCCTGGAGCTCGAACACCGGCCGGACCCCGCCCAGCAGCAGGAACCACACCACCCCGTACGCGAACATCGCCTGGACCTCGGCCGGGGCCAGCCAGGACACCAGGACGAAGCCGGCGCCGGTCAGCACCACCGTCAGCAGCCCGTACGCGTTCCGGATCATCACCAGCAGCGCCACCAGCAGCGCGGTGGCCGCCCACAGCAGCAGCGTGATCCGGTGCGCCGACAGCAGCGCGGCCCCGCCGAGGCCCAGCAGCGAGGGCGCCGTGTACCCGGCGGCCGCCGTCAGGACCATGCCGAGCCCGGTCGGCCTGCCCCGGCTGACGGTGACCCCGCTGGTGTCCGAGTGCAGCCGGATCCCGTCGAGCCGACGCCCGGTCAGCAGCGCGAGCAACCCGTGACCGCCCTCGTGCGCGATGGTGATCGCGTTGCGGGAGATCCGCCACACCGGGCGGGGCGCCACGGCGGCCAGGGCGACGACCCCGGTCGCGATCACCAGCCACAGCTCGGGCTCGGGCTGTATGCCGGTGAGCCGGTCCCAGAGACCGGCCGTCGTGATGCTGTCCATGGAGTGGCGGACTCCTTGCGGTGGTGGGCGGGTGTCGTGGCAGTGTTGCAGGCATGTGCGGAAGGTATGCAGCGAGTCGGGCGCCGGAGGATCTGGCGGGGATCTTCGGCGTCGAGAAGTGGGAGCCCGAGGAGGCCCTGGCACCCGACTGGAACGTGGCGCCGACGAAAGAGGTCCACATCGTCCTCGACCGTCCCTTGAAGGACGCGCCGAGCCCGCGTCCGGTTCGACAGCTGCGGGTGGTGAAGTGGGGGCTGGTCCCCTCCTGGGCCAAGAACCCCGAGGGCGCGGCCCGGATGATCAACGCCCGCGCCGAGACCCTCGCGGAGAAGCCGTCCTTCCGCCGCCCCTTCGCCCAGCGCCGCTGCATCGTCCCCGCCGACGGCTACTACGAGTGGGTCACCGCCCACGACGAGCGGCAGCTGGAGGTCGAGGGGAAGAAGAAGCGGGCCCGCAAGCAGCCCTACTTCGTGCTGCCCTCCGACGGCGCCGTCTTCGCCATGGCCGGGCTCTACGAGTTCTGGCGGGACCGGACCCTGCCCGACGAGCATCCGGCGGCCTGGTGGGTGACCTGCTCGGTCATCACCACCGAGGCCGAGACGGGGCCGCTGGGCGTGGCCCCCGCCGACGGGCCCCGGTCGCTCTCCGAGATCCACCCCCGCATGCCGCTGATGCTGACCCCGGACAAGTGGGACCCCTGGCTGGACCCGGCGCGCACCGACCCCGACGAGCTCCAGGCGCTGCTCGCGCCGCCGCCCGGCGGGCTGATGCGGGCGTACCCGGTGTCCACGTCCGTCAGCAACGTGCGCAACAACGGCCCCGAGCTGCTGGAGGAACTGGCCGCGCCGGAGGAGGAGACCCTCTTCTGACCCGGGCAGGATGGGGCGCATGACCACGCGTACCGAGAGCGCCCCCACCCCGGCGGGCGAGGCCCGCATCACCTGGCACCCCGCCACGGCCGGGAAGACCCGGCTCGTGCTCGCCGTGAGCCACGGCGCCGGCGGCGGGATCGAGGCACGGGACCTGCGGGCGCTGGCCGCCGACCTGCCGGCCCGCGGGATCACCGTGGCCCTGGTCGAACAGCCCTGGCGGGTCGCCGGGAAGAAGGTCGCCGCCGCGCCCAAGGTGCTCGACGAGGGCTGGCGCGGGCTGTGGCCGGCGCTGACGCGGCCCGGACTGCCCGTGGTGGCCGGCGGTCGCAGCGCGGGGGCCAGGGTCGCCTGCCGGACCGCCGTCGAACTGGGCGCGGCCGGGGTGCTGGCGCTGGCGTTCCCGCTGCACCCGCCGGGCCGGCCCGAGAAGTCCCGCGCCGAGGAGCTGCTGGGCGCCGGGCGGCCCACTCTGGTGGTCCAAGGCGGCCGGGATCCTTTCGGCCGGCCCGAGGAGTTTCCCGAGCCGGTCGGGGACGATCCGTACGAACTCGTCGCGGTGGAGCACGGCGACCACGGGTTCGCCGTGCCGAAGAGGGCCGACCGGACCCAGGACGAGACCCTCGACGCGATCACCGGGGCCGTCGCGGGATGGCTCGGACGACTGCCGCTGTGAGCCCTCGCACGGCTGCCGGCGCGCTCCACGGGCCCGACCTGACACATTCCCGCGTGATCCGGCTCACGCGCCCCGCCGAGTCGACCTGACGGATCCGGGAACGCCCCACAGGCCCCGGGAATGCCGGGCCCGGGCCTTCTGTTGTGCCGAATGTCGGTACGTACGGGAAGTTCGTCGGAGGAGAGGGAGCGCATGACCCAGGTCATCAGCCAGAACCGTCCGCAGGCCGCTGACCTGGACTGGACGGTGCTGCCTGCCCCCAAGCGCGGGACGCTTCGGGCGGCGGAGGGCCGGGAAGGTCGACTATTCTCCGATTCGAGCGGATCCGCTTTCGGAGCCGCCACGCTGTCGGAGGAGGTGGGTCCTGTCGCCGGGACCGACGAAGGCCACGCGGAGGAGACGACCCCGGAGCGCAACGCGCGCTTCGAGCGGGACGCCCTCGGCTACCTCGACCAGATGTACTCCGCCGCGCTGCGCATGACGCGCAACCCGGCCGACGCCGAGGACCTGGTCCAAGAGACGTACGCGAAGGCGTACGCGTCGTTCCACCAGTTCCGCGAGGGCACCAACCTCAAGGCATGGCTCTACCGCATCCTGACGAACACGTTCATCAACTCCTATCGCAAGAAGCAGCGCGAACCGCAGCGCAGTGCGGCGGAGGAGATCGAGGACTGGCAGCTGGCGCGCGCCGAGTCGCACATGTCGACGGGCCTTCGGTCCGCCGAATCGCAGGCGCTCGACCACCTGCCCGATTCGGATGTGAAGGAAGCACTCCAGGCCATTCCGGAGGAGTTCCGCATCGCGGTCTATCTCGCCGACGTAGAGGGCTTTGCGTACAAGGAGATCGCGGACATCATGGGTACACCCATCGGCACGGTCATGTCCCGACTGCACCGTGGGCGCCGTCAACTCCGCGGAATGCTGGAGGACTACGCCCGTGAGCGCGGGCTGGTCCCCGCCGGCGCTGGAGAGTCGAACGACCTGAAAGGCTCGGGCTCATGAGCTGCGGAGAGCCGCACGAGACGGAGTGCGCCGAGGTCCTGGATCACCTTTACGAGTTCCTGGACCACGAGATGCCCGACAGCGACTGCACGAAGTTCGAGACACACTTCGGCGAGTGCAATCCCTGTCTTGAGAAGTACGGCCTCGAACAGGCCGTGAAGAAGCTGGTCAAGCGCTGCTGCGGTTCGGACGACGTGCCGACCGATCTGCGCTCGAAGGTGATGGGACGGATCGAGCTGATCCGTTCGGGACAGGCCGTGCCCGACCACGACGTCACGGCCGACCCCGCGACGGGTTAGCCGAAAGCGTTTCGTTACCCCGCCGGCCGGGATTCGCCGGCCGCGCCTTTCCGAACAACCGCCCCCGGTCGTTCACTTCGTTCACTCGAAGGTGCTAATCCGGGGGCACCCGCACGGCACAATGTGAAAATGTGGCCCACTTCGCGTGGGGCCCCACCTATTCTCCCCTTCCGGTACCGGTCCGCTCCGGTGCCCGCCGTGCACGGCCCAGGGGGAGGAGAGCGCCATGCGGGTACTTCCGCCGGCGGCGCGCGTCCTCGTCGTGTGCGCGGTCCTCGGCGCCTCGGTGTGCGTCCTGCCGGCCGCCCTGCGCTCCGACACCCCGTGGCCGACCGTCTCGCTGCTCGCCGCGCTCTACCTCGGCTGTGAGGGGGTGCGGATCTGCCCGCGCCTCGCCGGCCGGGTGCCCGAGGGCATCGGCACCTTCTTCCCCGTCGTGCTGGCCGCCGTCTTCCTGCTCCCGCCCTGCGCCGCCGCGCTCGTGGCCGTGCCCGGAGCCCTGGCCGGACCGGTGGTCCGGCGACCGGTGGGGGTGCGCCGGGTCTGGCACGCGGCGCAGCAGGCGACGGCCGCCTGGGCGGCGGGACGCGCGTACGGGCTGCTCGGCGGACCGGCCGCGCTCGACGGGCGGGGACCGGTCGCGAGCGCGGTCCCCGGGCCGTCCGCCGGCGGTGCGGCGGGCGCCGATCCGATCGCCTGGGTCGCCGACTTCCCCTACCTCCTGCTTCCCGCGGCGGTCGCCGCCGTCGTCTTCTGCCTGGTCCTCGCCCTCCTCGACGGGGCGATCCTCGTGGCCGCCGAGCGGCGGCCACCGGCCACCGTCCGGGCCGGGCTGTCGGTCCGCTCCCTGGCCCCGCACTGCGTGCACGGGCTGGCCGGGCTGATGATGGCCGTCATGTGGCGCAGCCCGTACGGACTGCCCGCCGCCCTGCTGGTCCTGCTGCCGATGTACATCTCCTGCTGGGTCTTCGCCCAGTACCACCGCGAGCGCACCGCCCACCAGGCCACGATCCGCGCGCTGGTACAGGCCGTGGACATCAAGGACCGCTACACGCGCGGTCACAGCGAACGGGTCGGTCAGGCCTCGGCGATGATCGCCCGCGAGCTGGGGATGGCGGACGACCGGATGGAAGTCGTCCGTATCGCCGGCATCCTGCACGACGTGGGCAAACTCGGCGTGCCGACCCGACTCCTGCGCAAGGACGGGCCGTTGACCCCCGAGGAACGCAGGATCATCGAACTGCACCCCGAGTACGGGCACGAGATGGTGCGCGGCATCGGCTTCCTCGGGGAGGCCCGCGCGGCGATCCTCCACCACCACGAGCGGGTCGACGGGTCGGGCTACCCGTACGGACTGCGCGGCGAGCAGATCCCGGTGTCCGCGCGCGTGGTGGCCGTGGCCGACTCCTTCGACGCCATGACGTCGACACGCTCGTACAGCAGGGCGCGGCCGGTGCCGGTCGCGCTCGCGGAGCTGGAGCGGTGCGCGGGGACACAGTTCGACCCGGCGATGGTGCGCGCCCTGGTCGGCGCGATCGGGCGCCAGGGCTGGCATCCGATGGTCACCTCCGACGACGACCTCCAGGTCATCGGCGACGGGCCGGGCGCTCCGGGTGGTCCGGGTGGCTCCGCCGAGGGCACGCTGCCCGGGCTGCCGACCCAGGGCGGCCCGTCGGCGGCCCCCGCGGAACCGGGCCCGCCGGGCCGGTCCCGGGACAACGCCCCGGAACCCGGGCGGGCCCCCGACGGCCGGACGTCCCGGGTGCGCCCCGCGACCGGGACGGGAACCGGCCCGGGCCCCGGACCCCAAACCGGACCCCGAACCGGACCCCGCTCCGGACCCCGACCAGGGCCCCGCCCCGGGCCCCGACCCGGAACCGGCCCGTGAGGGGGCCGACCGCCCCGGCGGTACGCGCCGCCGCCGCCCTGCTCACCCTCGTGGCCCTGGGCCACACCCTGTGGCACGGCCTCGCCGACACCGGCGTCGCCCTCGCCTTCGGCGGACTCGTCGCCGTCGGGGAACTCGCCCGCCGCGACCACAGGGACGCCGCCGGGAACCTCACCGCCGAGGACCGCCGGCCCGCGCCCCTCGGCTCCGCCGGAGCCCTCGCGTACGCCCTGCTCGGCCAGAACGCCGGGCACCCCACCCACCACGGGGCCCTCCAGACCGTCGCCGTCGTGCTCGCCGCCGCCCTCGTCGGGCTCGTGCCGCACGTGGCGCGGGGCCGCGGACCCGCCCTCGACCACGTGGCCCGCCAGGTGCTCACGGTCGGCTTCGCCGCCGCCTGTTTCCAGCCGCTCCACCACTCCGCCCGCCTGGAGGGCAGCGTCGGCGAAGGCCCGTACCTCGTGCTCTTCCTGCTGCTCCTGCTCGGCCTGACGGCCCTGTGCGACGCCGTCCTCGCCGCCGCGCTCGGCGCGTCCCGCACCGGCCGGCCGTACGGGCCCCTGCTGCGCGACGAGCTGCGCGCGCTCGCCGGGATCGGCTCGGCGATCTGCGCGACCGGCCTGGTCATGGCGCTGGCCGTGGCCGTGGCCGGGGTGTGGGCCCTGCCCGTCTTCAGCGTGCCGCTGCTGCTCACCCAGCTGTCCTTCCACCGGATCACCGCGATCCGCACCACGTACCGCGAGACCATCACCTCCCTCGCCCGGGCCACCGAGATCGCCGGGTACACCCGCCCGGGCCACTCCCTGCGGGTGGCGGCGCTGAGCTGCGCCGTCGGGCGGGAGCTGGGGCTGTCCGAGCGGGAGCTCACGGTGCTGGAGTACGCCGCCCTGATGCACGACATCGGGCAGCTGTCCCTCGTCGACCCGGTCCCGGCCGGGGCGACCGCCGGGCTGCCCGCTGCCGAGGCCCGCCGGATCGCCGGGCTGGGCGGGGAGGTGGCGCGGCAGACGGGGGTGCCGACGGAGGTCGCGGTGGTCGTGGAGCGGCAGGCCGATCCGTACCGTGAGCAGCCGGTCGCCGCCCGCATCGTGCGCGCGGTGAACGCCTACGACGACCTGTGCGGCGCGAGCGGTCACCCGGGCGGCTCACTGGCCGCCCTGGAGCGTCTGCGGCTGGGCACCGGGCACGACTACCAGCCGGAGGTCGTGGAGTCTCTGGCGAGGGTTCTGGCCAGGGGCGGACGTGCCCGAGTCGTTCCCGTCCCGCCTGGGTAACCCATGGGTAATGAGCGGCCGTCCGAGTGGGCATGGTTGGATGCGAGTGAGAGTGTCCGTGAGGGTGTCCGCAAGGCTGCACCGTTGGACCGGCAGGCGGGAATCGTGAGGATCTTCGGGAAGGTACGGCATCGGCCCTCCGCCTCGTGGCGGCAGGCCACCGACCGCGCGTTCACGCTGATCGGCGACGGGCGGTACGAGGACGCGGGCGCGCTGCTGACCAGAGCGGCCGACCTGGAGCCCTGGTTGTCCGAGTCCTGGTTCAACCTGGCCCTGCTGCACAAGTTCCGGCACGACTGGGAGCAGGCGCGGGCCGCGGGGCTGCGCGCGGTGGCCCTGTTGGACCGCGAGACGGGCGCCCCGGACTGGTGGAACGTCGGCATCGCCGCGACCGCGCTCCAGGACTGGCCGCTGGCCCGCCGGGCCTGGCAGGCGTACGGCCTGAAGGTCCCCGGGGACCCGCACGGCACGAGCGGCGCCGGCGAGCCCGTCGGCATGGAACTGGGCAGCGCCGCCGTGCGGCTCTCGCCCGAGGGCGAGGCCGAGGTCGTCTGGGGGCGGAGGCTCGATCCGGCCCGGATCGAGGTCCTCTCGATCCCGCTGCCGTCCTCCGGGCGGCGCTGGGGCGAGGTCGTCCTGCACGACGGGGTGCCGCACGGCGAGCGGATCACCGCCGCCGGCCCCTCCTACCCCGTCTTCGACGAGATCGAGCTGTGGGCGCCCTCGCCGGTGCCGACCTGGGTGGTGCTGCTGGAGGCGGCCACCGAGGCCGACCGCGACGCCTTGGAGCAGCTGGCCTCCGACGCGGGCTTCGCCGCCGAGGACTGGTCCTCGTCGGTGCGGCTGCTGTGCCGGACGTGCTCCGAGAGCGCGATGCCGAGCGACGAGGGCGACGAGCAGCACCCGGACCCGCACGATCACAGCGAACCCGGCCATCCCGGCCCGCTGGGCCACCGCACCGCCGGTTCCGGCTCCCTGTGGGTCCCCGAGCGCGAGTGCGGCATCGCGGCGCCGGCCGGTCTGGTGCGCGGGCTGCTCGACGGCTGGGTGGCGGACAGCCCGGACAGTCGCGAGTGGCGGGATCTGGAGGAAGTCTGCTGAGTCGGGGCCGTAGGCTGTACGGGTCACATCGGTGACTCGGCGGACTTACGGAAGGCGTACGGCGGACATGGCGCAGCAGGAGAACCAGGTTGTCCCGGTCGACGAAGAGGGCTACGTCGTGGACACGGCGGACTGTGAGGCGCGCGAGCTCGCCTACCGTGAGCGCGGCACCTCCCGCCCCATCACGGTGGTCGGCAATCCGGTCCTGCACCGGGAGTGCAAGGACGTCACCGAGTTCGGCGACGAACTGGCCCGGCTGATCGACGACATGTTCGCCAGCCAGAAGACCGCCGAGGGCGTGGGCCTGGCCGCGAACCAGATCGGCGTGGACGCCAAGGTCTTCGTCTACGACTGCCCGGACGACGACGGCAAGCGGCACACCGGTGTCGTCGTCAACCCGAAGCTGGTCGAGCTGCCGGTCGGCGCCCGCGTGCTGGACGACTCCAACGAGGGCTGCCTGTCGGTCCCGACCGCCTACGCCTCGCTGGCCCGCCCGGACTACGCCGAGGTCACCGGCCAGGACGCGCAGGGCAACCCGATCAAGGTCCGGGGCACCGGCTACTTCGCGCGCTGCCTCCAGCACGAGACGGACCACCTGTACGGGTACCTGTACATCGACCGCCTCTCGAAGCGCGACCGCAAGGACGCCCTGCGACAGATGGACGAGGGCACCCCGCGCTACGAGGTCGTCCCGAACGCCTGAGCCGCCCCGGGCCCTGTCGTCGAAGTCGCGCCGCTTTGGCGACAGGACCTACGCCACGGCCTGCGGGCCCCGGAAGGCGCGCCGGAACGAGTTCGGCGTGGTGCCCAGGGCCCGCAGGAAGTGGTGGCGCAGCGCTGCCGCGTTGCCGAAGCCGCAGCGGCCCGCGATGGCGTCGATGGTCTCGTCGGAGGACTCCAGCAACTCCTGCGCCAGCAGAACGCGTTGGCGCAGCACCCACTGGTACGGAGTGGAGCCGGTCTCCTGCTGGAAGCGGCGGGCGAAGGTGCGCGGGGCCATGTGCGCGCGCTCCGCGAGCTGCTCGACCGTGATCTCCTCGTCCAGGTGGCGTGCCATCCAGGCGATGACCTCCCCGACCGTGTCGCAGGAGGTGCGGGGCAGCGGACGCTGGATGAACTGGGCCTGGCCGCCGTCCCGGTGGGGAGGCACGACCATCCGCCGGGCGATGGTGTTGGCCACCTCGGCGCCGTGTTCCTGGCGCACGACGTGCAGGCAGGCGTCGATGCCCGAGGCGGTGCCCGCGGCGGTGATCACCGAGCCCTCGTCCACGTAGAGCACGTCGGGGTCCACGATGGCCTTCGGGAAGCGGCGGGCCAGGGCCGGGGCGTGCATCCAGTGGGTGGTGCAGCGCCGCCCGTCGAGCAGTCCGGCCGCGCCGAGCAGGAAGGCCCCGCTGCACACGCTGAGCAGCCGTGCCCCCCGGTCCACGGCCCGGCGCAGGGCCTCCAGCAGTTCCTCGGGGTACTCCCGGGTCGGGGCCAGGCGGTCGGCCGGCAGGCAGATCAGGTCCGCGCTCTCCAGCCGCTCCAACCCGTGCGGGACCACGATGTCGAAGTGTCCATCGCCGGTGGTGGACCGCCGGTCCTCCGCGGCGCACACGGCGAAGTCGTAGACCGGCAGCCCCATGTCGCTGCGGTCGAGTCCGAAGACCTCGCAGAAGATGCCCAGTTCGAAGGGGGCGACACCGTTGGCGAGGGCCACGGCCACATTGGTCAGCATGCCCCCAGTGTGGCAGTAATTCGCACTTCCATGACGGTCCTGCCACTGTCGGGATTTCGCCGGCCTCGCGAGAGTGGAGGCGTGAACACACTGCTGAACCACCTCGTCGTCCTCGCCGTCGCAGGCCTCCTCGCGGGCCCGGCTCTCCACGGACTCCTCCTCGAACGCCGTGTCGACCGGCAACTGCGCGCCGCCCGCGAGCGGGAGGAGGCCGCCTGGGAAACACGGCAGCGCCCCCGCCCGGGACCCCCGGGAATCCGGGGGGTCCACCCCGTGGGCGGGGGCGCTGCCAAGCCGTACGGCCGTGTGGGGAAGGGGACTCAGAAGTCCTCGTCCAGGTCGACGGTGCCCTCGACCGCGACCTGATAGGCCGACGGGCGGCGCTCGAAGAAGTTCGTCAGCTCCTGGACGCCCTGGAGCTCCATGAACGAGAACGGGTTCTGCGAGCCGTACACCGGCGGGAAGCCCAGGCGCACCAGACGCTGGTCCGCGACGCACTCCAGGTACTCGCGCATCGACTCGGTGTTCATGCCCGGCAGGCCGTCACCGCACAGGTCGCGGCCGAACTGCAGCTCCGCCTCGACGGCCTCCTTCAGCATGTCGGTGACCTGCTGCCGGAGGGCGTCGTCGAAGAGCTCCGGCTCCTCCTTGCGGACCGTGTCGACGACCTCGAACGCGAAGTTCATGTGCATGGTCTCGTCACGGAACACCCAGTTGGTGCCGGTGGCCAGACCGTGCAGCAGGCCGCGCGAGCGGAACCAGTACACGTATGCGAAGGCGCCGTAGAAGAACAGGCCCTCGATGCACGCCGCGAAGCAGATGAGGTTCAGCAGGAAGCGGCGCCGGTCGGCGGCCGTCTCCAGCCGGTCGATCTTCTCGACCGAGTCCATCCACTTGAAGCAGAACTGCGCCTTCTCGCGGATCGAGGGGATCTCCTCGACCGCGTCGAACGCGGCCGCCCGGTCGTCCGGGTTGGGCAGGTAGGTGTCGAGCAGCGTCAGGTAGAACTGGACGTGCACGGCCTCCTCGAACAGCTGGCGCGACAGGTACAGGCGCGCCTCCGGGGAGTTGATGTGCTTGTACAGGGTCAGCACGAGGTTGTTCGAGACGATCGAGTCACCCGTCGCGAAGAACGCGACCAGGCGGCCGATCATGTGCTGCTCCGACGGGGTCAGCTTCGCGAGGTCCGCGACGTCCGAATGGAGGTCGACCTCTTCGACCGTCCACGTGTTCTTGATCGCGTCGCGGTAGCGCTCGTAGAAGTCCGGGTAGCGCATCGGGCGGAGCGTGAGCTCGAAGCCCGGGTCCAGGAGGTTCTTGTTCTCGTTGGAGCTCATTACTGGCAGGCCTCGCAGGACTCGGGGTTCTCAAGGGAGCAGGCCAGCGCGTCGGCGTCGACGGCCTGCGGAAGCGGGGTGGCCGCCGCCGGGACGGCGGAGCCGGACGCGGCGCGGGCGATCTTCGTCGCCGGGCGCGAGCGCAGGTAGTACGTGGTCTTCAGGCCCTGCTTCCAGGCGTACGAGTACATCGAGGACAGCTTCCCGATGGTCGGCGTCTCCAGGAACAGGTTCAGCGACTGCGACTGGTCGAGGAACGGCGTACGAGCCGCCGCCATGTCGATCAGGCCGCGCTGCGGGATCTCCCACGCCGTGCGGTACAGCTCGCGCACCTCGGCCGGGATCCAACCGAAGCCCTGCACCGAGCCGCTGGCCTCGCGCAGCGCCTCGCGGGACTGGGCGTCCCACACGCCGAGCCGCTTCAGCTCGGCCACCAGGTAGGCGTTCACCTGGAGGAACTCACCGCTGAGCGTCTCGCGCTTGAAGAGGTTGGAGACCTGGGGCTCGATGCACTCGTACACACCCGCGATCGAGGCGATCGTCGCGGTCGGGGCGATCGCGAGGAGCAGCGAGTTGCGCATGCCGGAGGTCGCGACCCGGGCGCGCAGCGCCTCCCAGCGCTCCGGCCAGTTCAGCTCGGTGTCGTAGTGGTCCGGGTGCAGGACGCCGCGGGCGGTGCGGGTCTGCTCCCAGGCCGGGAGCGGGCCGTTGCGCTCGGCGAGGTCGCAGGAGGCCTCGTACGCGGCCAGCATGATCCGCTCGGAGAGCTTCGTGGACAGCGCCCGCGCCTCGGGGGAGTCGAAGGGCAGCCGGAGCTGGAAGAAGACGTCCTGGAGGCCCATCGCGCCCAGACCCACCGGACGCCAGCGGGCGTTGGAACGGCCGGCCTGCTCGGTCGGGTAGAAGTTGATGTCCACCACGCGGTCGAGGAAGGTCACGGCGGTGTGGACGGTCGAGTCCAGCCGCTCCCAGTCGATGTCGCCGTCGACGACGAACGCGCCGAGGTTGACCGAACCGAGGTTGCAGACGGCCGTCTCGCCGTCGTTGGTGACCTCGATGATCTCGGTGCAGAGGTTCGAGGAGTGGACGACCGTGCCCGGCTCCGCGGTCTGGTTCGCCGTGCGGTTGGAGGCGTCCTTGAACGTCATCCAGCCCTGGCCGGTCTGCGCGAGGGTGCGCATCATCCGGCCGTACAGCTCCCGGGCGGACATCGTCTTGCGGGCCAGGCCGTCCGCCTCGGCCTTGCGGTAGGCGGCGTCGAACTCGTCGCCCCACAGGTCCACCAGCTCGGGGACGTCGGCCGGGGAGAACAGCGACCAGTCGGAGTCGGCGTTGACGCGGCGCATGAACTCGTCCGGCACCCAGTGGGCCAGGTTCAGGTTGTGCGTACGGCGCTGGTCCTCGCCGGTGTTGTCGCGCAGCTCCAGGAACTCCTCGATGTCCGCGTGCCAGGTCTCCAGGTAGACGGCGGCGGCGCCCTTGCGCCGGCCGCCCTGGTTCACGGCCGCGACGGAGGCGTCGAGGGTCTTCAGGAACGGCACGATGCCGTTGGAGTGGCCGTTGGTGCCGCGGATCAGCGAACCGCGGGCGCGGATGCGGGAGTACGACAGGCCGATGCCGCCGGCGTGCTTCGACAGGCGCGCGACCTGGTGGTAGCGGTCGTAGATCGAGTCGAGCTCGTCCAGCGGGGAGTCCAGCAGGTAGCAGGAGGACATCTGCGGGTGCCGGGTGCCGGAGTTGAAGAGGGTCGGGGAGGACGGCAGGTAGTCGAGGCGGCTCATCAGCCGGTAGAGCGAGGCCACTTCCTCGACGGCCTGGACCGTCTCGTTCTCCGCGAGACCACACGCCACGCGCAGCATGAAGTACTGCGGGGTCTCGATGACCTGGCGGGTGATCGGGTGGCGCAGCAGGTAGCGGCTGTGCAGGGTGCGCAGGCCGAAGAAACCGAAGCGGTCGTCCGCGCCCTCGGCGAGCGCGTGCTCGACCAGCGCGTTCAGCCGGCTCGCGTGGGTCGCCACGAACTCGGCCGTGCGGTCGGCGATCAGGCCCTCGCGGTGGCCGACCTCGACGGAGGCGGAGAAGGAGGTGGACCCCTGGCCCGCGGCCTCGTCACGGACGGCCAGCGTCAGCAGGCGCGCGGCCAGCCGGGAGTACGCCGGGTCCTCGGAGATCAGACCGGCGGCGGCCTCGGTGGCCAGCCCGCGCAGTTCGGCCTCGTCGGAGGCGGAGCTGCGGCCGCGGAGCGCGGCGGCGGCGACCCGGCCGGGGTCGGTGTCGGGGAGGTTGGCCGTCAGCTCGGTCAGGGTGCGCAGCAGCGCGGCCCCGGGTCCCCCGGACGTGATCGCGGTCTCGATCGCGGACTCGGACGGAACGGACTCTGCGCGCGGTGCGGAGGGCGCGATGGTCACGGGGGGAGCTCTCCCTTGCTCGGCTCCGGGAACACCGACGGCGCGGGCGCGAGCGGGCGCATGCGGACCTGGCACGCTCCGGCCCGGACAGGGCGGGCGGTACGTGCACCGCATGGCGTCCACCGGCCCAACCGCGGGGCCCGGACGTGTCTGCACCCGGTTCGGTCGAGCCGGGCGCGCTGTCGACAGGTCCTCGGACTTGTAGTTGCACGAAAGGGTGCACTTCACACCGTTGCGGGACAGTTCCGGATTCGCACCGGATTCCCCTGCGACGACAGCGAGCACGAGCATACATGTGGGGGCGGGTGGATGCGTGACCCCCCACATGTTGTGTCGGCGTGGTTACAGCTCCAGACGGTAGGTCAGGAGGGTGAGGCCCGGGATCGGGGCCCAGTCTCGTTCTGGTGTTCGGGTGAAGCCGAGGCGCTCGTAGAGCCTGTGCGCCCCCGCCATCGACCTCTGGGTGGACAACACCAGGTGCGTCACGCCCTCCAGGGCCCTCGCCCGGGCCATGCACGCCCGCACCAGGGCCTCGCCCGCACCGCGCCCGCGCGCCGCGCGGGCGACGGCCAGCATCCGGAACTCCGCTTCGCCCGGGCCGGCGATGTCGGCCAGTGGGCTCGCGTTCGAGGCGAACGTCACCCCGCCGAGGACCGTGCCGTCGTGGTCCGCGACGAGCACCTCCCCGGAGGCGGCCCGGCCGGCCACGTCGCGCAGCACGTTCAGGTAGGAGTCGTCCTCGTTGAAGTCCAGCAGCCCGTCGTCCAGGTAGGCCCGCGCGGTGATCTCGCCGAGCTCTTCGTATTCGGCGGCCGCGGCCGCCCTGATCACGATGTCCATGCCGTCGAGTGTGTCGGACGGCCGTGCGAGGGGTCGCGCGTGTCCACGGACGGGAACGCCGAGTGCGTAAGCCCGTGTACGGACGGGCAGGCCGAGCGCGTACACCCGGGTGCGGACGGGCACGCGAAAGGGCCGCCGGGTTCCCCGGGGGGAACGCGGCGGCCCTTCGAAGGCCCCGGACGGGGTCAGCAGCAGCGGAAGCCCTCGCGCGGGTCGGCCTCGCGGGCGTCCGTGCGGGCCCGCTCGAAGGCGCGCCGCGTCATGACCTCGGCGTCCGCGTCGTGCGCGCGGGCGTGCGCGACGTACCGGTCGTACGCGGCCTCGCCGGAGAACTCCCGGACGTAGAAGCGGGTCTTCTCCCACGCCCCGCGCACGGCCGCGAGGCGTCTCACGCGACCGGTTCCCGGGTCTTGCCGCCGCCGGAGTCGAGGCCCGCCGCGGCGAGTTCCGCCCGTTCCTCGGGGGTGGCGATCAGCCCGGCCGGGGCGACGATCTTCGACTCGGTCCACGGGGTCTCGGTGAGGGTGACGGTCTCCGGCTTGCGGACGGCCTTGACGCAGGTCCGGGCCGCGTCCAGCAGCACGATGATGATCAGGACCGCGAACAGCACCGACAGGACGCCGTCCACCGTGGCGTTGGTGACCACGGTGTGCATCTCGCCCATGTTCTTGGCGGGCTTGAGCACCTTCCCGGCCTCGATGCCGTCCTGGTACAGGTCCCGCTGCGCGAAGAATCCGATCTTCGGGTTGTCGGAGAAGATCTTCTGGTAGCTGGCGGTGAGGGTGACCGCCACGTCCCAGGCCAGCGGGACGCCCGTCACCCAGGCCCACTTCAGCCGGCCCGACTTGATCAGCAGCGTGGTGCAGACGGCCAAGGCCACCGCCGCGAGGAGCTGGTTCGCGATGCCGAACAGCGGGAAGAGCTGGTTGATGCCACCCAGCGGGTCACTGACGCCGACCCACAGGAAGTAGCCCCAGCCACCGACGACCGCCGCGCTCGCGATCCACACGCCCGGCTTCCAGCTGACGTCCTTGAAGGACTTGTGCACGTTGCCGAGGGTGTCCTGGAGCATGAACCGGCCGACCCGGGTGCCCGCGTCGACGGTGGTCAGGATGAACAGCGCCTCGAACATGATGGCGAAGTGGTACCAGAACGCCTTCATGCCGGCCCCGCCGATGACCGACGAGAAGATCTCCGACATTCCGAGTGCGAACGTCGGCGCGCCGCCCGTCCGTGACAGCAGGCTGGTCTCCTCCACGTCCTTCGCCGCCTGGGCGAGGGCCTCCGGGGAGATGGCGAAACCGAAGTTCGTCACCGCCTGCGAGGCGGTCTCGACGGTGGTGCCGACCACGCCGGCGGGGGAGTTGACCGCGAAGAACAGCCCGGGCTCGATGATGCAGGCTGCGATCACCGCCATGACGGCGACGAAGGACTCGGTGAGCATCGCGCCGTAGCCGATGACCTGGACCTGGGTCTCCTTCTGGATCATCTTCGGGGTGGTGCCCGAGGAGACCAGGGAGTGGAAGCCCGACAGCGCGCCGCAGGCGATGGTGATGAACACGAAGGGGAACATCGAACCGGCGAAGACCGGCCCGTCGCCGCGCGAGGCGAACTCGGTCACCGCGGGCATCTTCAGCATCGGCATGGCGATGACCACGCCCACCGCGAGCAGCGCGATGGTGCCGACCTTCATGAAGGTGGAGAGGTAGTCGCGGGGCGCGAGCAGCATCCACACCGGCAGCACCGACGCCACGAAGCCGTACGCGACCATCCAGATGACGAGGGTCTGCTTGTCGAGGGTGAAGAACTCGGCGAGCGAGGAGTCCGCCACCCAGCCGCCCGAGACGATGGCGAGCAGCAGCAGGGCGACGCCGATCAGGGAGACCTCGGTGACGCGCCCGGGGCGCAGCACGCGCAGGTAGAAGCCCATGAACAGGGCGATGGGGATGGTCATGCCGATGGAGAAGACACCCCAGGGGGAGTCCGCCAGGGCGTTGACGATGACCAGTGCCAGCACGGCGAGCAGGATGATCATGATGGCGAACACGGCGACCAGTGCGGCGGCTCCGCCCACCGGGCCGATCTCGTCACGGGCCATCTGCCCGAGCGAACGGCCGTTGCGCCGGGTCGAGAAGAAGAGCGTGACCATGTCCTGGACCGCGCCGGCGAAGATCACGCCCGCCACGATCCAGATCGTGCCGGGCAGGTAGCCCATCTGCGAGGCGAGCACCGGGCCGACCAGCGGGCCCGCGCCGGCGACGGCGGCGAAGTGGTGACCGAAGAGCACGCGGCGGTCGGTGGGGTGGAAGTCGACACCGTTGTCAAGGCGTTCGGCCGGGGTCGCCCGGGTCTTGTCCACCTTCAGTACGCGGTTCGCGATGAAGCGCGCGTAGAAGCGGTAGCCGATGGCGTACGAGCCGAGGGCGGCGGCGAGCAGCCACGCGGCCGAGATCTCCTCGCCCCGGGAGAGGGCCAGTACGCCCCAGCCGATCGCGCCGATGAGACCGACGAGCACCCAGACGGCGATCGACTTCGGCGAGAGCCCCCCTGACGAGGCTCCCGCCGTGTCCCGTTGTGTACCTGTTGCTTCCGGTTCCGCCATGATCGTCGTCCCCTCGTTGATCACTGCTTGAGCGCAGGGAATCTACGGGGGCCCGACCGATGAACGTAAGCCCCCGTCCGTATAGCGGTACGAGCGTCCACCGGGGGTCGATCAGGAGTCAACCGTTGATCAGAGGGCAGGTCGCTGAAGGCGGGCGACGAATTTATAACGGTCGCCGCGATACACCGAACGTACCCATTCGACCGGTTCGCCATCGGCGTCCAGCGAGTGCCGGGAGAGCATCAGCATCGGCAGGCCGACGTCGGTGCCGAGCAGTCCGGCCTCGCGCGGGGTGGCCAGCGAGGTCTCGATGGTCTCCTCGGCCTCCGCGAGCCGTACGTCGTACACCTCCGCGAGGGCGGTGTAGAGAGAGGTGTACTTGGCCAGCGAACGGCGCAGCGCGGGGAAGCGCTTGGCCGACAGGTGGGTGGTCTCGATGGCCATCGGCTCGCCGCTCGCCAGGCGCAGTCGCTCGATGCGCAGCACCCGTCCACCGGTGGTGATCTTGAGCAGTCCGGCGAGCGTGTCGTCGGCCGTCACGTAGCCGATGTCGAGCAGCTGGGAGGTGGGCTCCAGCCCCTGGGCCCTCATGTCCTCGGTGTACGAGGAGAGTTGGAGCGGTTGGGAGACCTTGGGCTTGGCCACGAAGGTGCCCTTGCCCTGGATGCGTTCCAGCCGGCCCTCGACGACGAGTTCCTGCAGGGCCTGGCGGACCGTGGTCCGCGAGGTGTCGAACTCGGCCGCCAGCGTGCGCTCCGGCGGTACCGGTGTGCCCGGGGGGAGCGTCTCGGTCATGTCGAGCAAGTGCCGCTTGAGTCGGTAGTACTTGGGCACCCGCGCCGTGCGAGTGGCCGCCCCGCCTTCCGGCTCCGTGGTCGCCCCTTCGGTGGCCATCGCCGCCCGCCTTCCCGACTCCAGTTTCGCTGCCGTCACCGGCTCCTCCATATGTGCGGTCACATCGTGACACGAGCGGGAGGACAGGCCTTCTCCCTCCCCCAGGTGTCGGTCCGATAACGGACCGATCACCCGCTCATTAGACCCTTGACACCCCTAAAGGTCTAGGCCAAGCTCCGGTTACTGGTCTAAACCAATATGGATCGGATCCCGGCCCCACGTGCAGTACTTCGCGTATGTCGCCGCGGCGGGCAAGGGAAGTGCATGAAGGCATCCCTGAGGAGGGTGGCGTGAAGCGCAAGCTCATCGCGGCGGTTGGAGTCGCGGGCATGGTTATCGGCCTGGCGGCGTGCGGTGGCTCGGACGACAAGAGCGGCAACACTGCCGACAAGGCGTCCGACGCCAAGGAGTTGACCGTCTGGCTGACGGTCGACGCCCAGAACAACTGGCCGGAGCTGGTGAAGGCGGCCGACGACGCGGTCGTCGCGAAGCACCCCGGTCTCACCGTCAAGCACGAGTACTACGGCTGGCCGGACAAGAACGCCAAGCTGGACGCCGTGCTCGCCACGGACAAGGCGCCGGACGTCGTCGAGATGGGCAACTCCGAGATGATCGGCTACATGTCGACCGGAGCCTTCTCCGAGGTGGACCCGTCGAAGTTCGACAACTCCTCCGCCTGGCTGGACGCCCTCAAGGAGTCCGTGACCTACGACGGCAAGACGTACGGCGTCCCGTACTACGCCGGTGGTCGTGTCGGCACCTGGCGCAAGGACCTGGCCGCCGAGGCCGGCGTCACCGCCGCCCCCAAGACCTGGGCCGAGTACACCGGCGCGCTGGACAAGATCCAGGCTGCCAAGGGCGACAAGTTCAGCGCCCTGTACCAGCCGTCGCCCGACTGGTACGCCGCGATGTCCTACGTCTACGACGCCGGCGGCGCCATCGCCAAGAAGGACGGCGACAAGTGGAAGGGCACCCTGTCCTCCCCCGAGTCGCTGAAGGGGCTCAAGCAGTACAAGGAGCTCCTCGACAAGTACATGCACGCGGACAAGACCAAGGACGAGTCCGACCGCCCGGTCGTCTTCGCCCAGGGCAACTCCGCCGCCATCTTCGCGGCCGCCTGGGAGGGCGCCACCGCGGCCGACCCGAAGAACGACAAGGTCGGCGGCCTGAAGGACAAGCTGGAGAACTTCGTCCAGCCCGGCCCGAACGGCAAGAACCTCCCGGTCTTCCTCGGCGGCTCCGACCTCGCGGTCCCGGCCAAGTCCAAGGCCAAGGACATCGCCTCCGAGTGGATCAACGCCTTCACCGGTGCCCAGGGCCAGAAGGGCCTGATCGCCAAGGGCAACCTGCCCAACAACAAGACGGACCTCGGCCCGCTGAAGTCCGCCCCGGCGACGCAGGTCGCGGCCACCGCCGCCGAGTCCTCCTGGTTCGTGCCGACCGCCCCGGGCTGGGGCCAGGTCGAGAAGGCCAAGCTCCTGCAGACCCTGCTCCAGGAGATCGGCACCGGCAAGAAGTCGGTCGAGGACGCGGCCAAGGCCGCCGACGCCGAGATCGACAAGGTCATCAACACCAAGTGACCTGTAGCCGGCAGGGCCCCGCCACATCGGCGGGGCCCTGCTGCCCGTCAAGAGAGGGACCCCCGAGGAGCGCGCGATGAGTGCCGCACAGACAACCACCGCCGACCTGCCGCCGGCGAAGCAGAACACCTCCGTTGGAATCGGGACGGGAAGTACGGGCAAGCCGGGGAAGCCGACCCGCAAGGGTTCCGGCGCGACCCCGTGGCTGCTGCTCGCCCCGTGCCTCCTGGTCATCGTCCTCGTCATGGGGTACCCGCTCTTCAGACTCGTGTCCCTCTCCTTCCAGAGCTTCGGCAAGTCCGAACTCTGGGGCTTCAAGGACGCCGAGTTCGTCGGGCTCGACAACTTCACGAAGATCCTCGGCGACGGGGTCTTCTGGACCGTCGTCCTGCGCACCGCCGTCTTCGCGGCCGGCGCCGTCGTCCTGACGATGGTCATCGGCATGCTGATCGCGCTGCTGCTCCAGAAGGTGTCCGGCTTCGTCAAGGCGCTCATCAGCATCGCCCTCGTGGCGAGCTGGGGCATGCCGATCATCGTCGCCACCGCCGTCTTCAAGTGGCTCTTCGACGCCGACTACGGCGTCCTCAACTACCTGATGAGCAAGCTGCCCGGCGTCGACATGATCGGGCACAACTGGTTCGCCAGCGGCCCCCAAGGCCTCGCGGTCATCATGCTGCTGGTGGTCTGGGGGGCGGTGCCCTTCGTCGTCATCACCCTCAGCGCGGGCCTGACCCAGGTGCCCAAGGAGCTGGAGGAGGCCGCGCGCCTCGACGGCGCCGGCGCGTGGGGCGTGTTCCGCCACGTCACCCTGCCGATCCTGAAACCGATCATCGTGATGCTGACGACCCTCTCGGTCATCTGGGACATGGGCGTCTTCCCGCAGGTCTTCGTGATGCGCAACGGCAACCCCGAGGCCGAGTTCCAGCTGCTGACCACCTACTCCTACCAGCAGGCCTTCGTGGTCAACGACTACTCGGGCGGCTCCGCGATCGCCCTCGTGACCGTCCTGCTGCTGCTCGGAGTGGTCGCCGTCTACATGCGCCAGATGCTCAAGATCGGAGAGGTGGAGTGACCTCGACCACCGCGACCCCGCCCGTCGCCCGCCGCAAGCAGAACAAGCCGAGGGCGAAGTCGAAGCTCGGCTGGAACCTCATCGGCCTCGTGGTCTTCGCCACCGTCGGCTTCCCGGTCTACTGGATGCTGAACACGGCCTTCAAGCCGGCCAAGGACGCCATCGACCCCAACCCCCACTTCTTCCCGCGCACCTTCACCCTGGCCAACTTCCGGCGTGCGCTGGAGATCTCGGACTTCTGGGGCCCCGTCGGCCGAAGCATGATCGTCTCGCTCGTCGTCGTGTCCATCGGCATCGTCGTCGGCATGCTGGCCGCGCTGGCTATCTCCCGCTTCGCGTTCCGCGGCCGCAAGGTCGTGATCGTCGGCATCCTCGCCGTCCAGATGATCCCGCTCGTCGCGATGATCATCCCGGTCTTCCTGCTCCTCAACGACCTCGGTCAGTACGACAAGCTCACCGGCCTGATCGTCACGTATCTGACGTTCATCCTTCCCTTCACCGTGTGGACGCTGCGCGGCTTCATCGTCAACATCCCGAAGGAACTGGAGGAGGCCGCCCAGGTCGACGGCTGCACGCCGACCGGAGCCTTCCTGCGCGTGGTCTTCCCGCTGCTCGCCCCCGGCATGGTCGCCACCTCGGTCTACGGGTTCATCCAGGCGTGGAACGAGTACCTCTACGCACTGATGCTGATGAGCCAGCAGAACCAGACCGCCACCGTCTGGCTCGGCAACTTCACCACCAAGAACGGCACCGAGTTCGCGCCCATGATGGCCGGCTCCACCATGATGGCGATCCCGATCGTCGTGCTCTTCCTCATCGTCCAGCGCAAGATGGCCGCGGGTCTCACCGCCGGCGCCGTGAAGGGATAACGGCCCATGACTGTCCTTGCGCACCACACCGACACCCTCACCCGGGACGCCCTCGCGGTGCTCCAGCCCGGCTTCGAGGGCACCACCGCCCCCGCCTGGCTGCTGCGCCGGGTCGGCGAAGGCCTCACCGCCGTCGGCCTCTTCGGCCGCAACATCACCTCGCCCGACCAGCTCTCCGCGCTGACCGCACAACTGCGCGCCGAGCGCGACGACGTGCTCGTCGCCATCGACGAGGAGGGCGGCGACGTCACCCGCCTGGAGGTCCGGGGCGGCTCGTCCTTCCCCGGCAACCTGGCCCTCGGCGCCGTCGACGACACCGGGCTGACCCGGGACGTCGCCCGGGAGCTGGGTCGCCGGCTCGCCGAGTGCGGGGTCAACCTGAACTGGGCGCCCTCCGCCGACGTCAACTCCAATCCGGACAACCCGGTCATCGGCGTACGGTCCTTCGGCGCCGACACCGACCTCGCCGCCCGCCACACCGCCGCGTACGTCGAGGGCCTCCAGGCCGCCGGCGTCGCCGCCTGCACCAAGCACTTCCCGGGCCACGGCGACACCAACGTCGACTCGCACCACGCGCTGCCCCGCATCGACGTGGACCTCGACACCCTGGCGGCGCGTGAACTCGTGCCGTTCAGGGCCGCCATCGAGGCCGGCACGAAGGCCGTCATGAGCGCGCACATCCTGGTGCCCGCCCTCGACCCGACCCGCCCGGCCACGCTCAGCCCGCGCATCCTGACCGGGCTGCTGCGCAAGGAACTCGGCTACGAGGGCCTGATCGTCACCGACGGCATGGAGATGCACGCCATCGCCGGCACCTACGGCATCGAGCGCGGCTCGGTCCTGGCGATCGCCGCGGGCGCCGACGCGATCTGCGTCGGCGGCGGACTCGCCGACGAGGCGACCGTGCTCGCCCTGCGCGACGCGCTGGTCGCCGCCGTCCGCGAGGGCACGCTCCCCGAGGAGCGGCTCGCCGACGCCGCCGCCCGGGTCCGCGCCCTCGCCGAGTGGACCCGGCGATCCCGGGCCGCCGTCACCACGTCGGGCGCGCCGGAGGGGAGCACGCCCGACATCGGCCTGACGGCGGCCCGCAGGGCGGTGGTCGTCAGCGGTTCGTCGACTCCCGTCGGCGCCCCGTACGTCGCCACGCTCGCACCCGTCGCGAACATCGCGGTGGGCGACGAGACCCCGTGGGGCGTGGCGGCGGAACTGGCCGCGTTGCTCCCCGGCACCCGGTCGGGCGTGTACCCGCAGGGGACCGGCGCCGGGGACGTCCTGGCGGCGGCGGGGGACCGCACCGTCGTCGCGGTCGTCCGGGACGCGCACCGGCACCCGTGGATGATCGAGGTCCTGGACGCGCTGGTCGCGGCCCGCCCCGACACGGTGGTGGTCGAGATGGGCCTGCCGCGCGCCGAGCCGCGCGGGGCGCTGTACATCGCGACGCACGGCGCCTCGCGGGTGTGCGGGCGGGCGGCCGCGGAGGTCATCGCGGGCGTCTAGTGCCGTGCCGGGCGCCGTGACACGGTGAACCTTTCCGGTCACAGCACCAGCCGCCGTAAGCCGGGGAGCCGGGTACCCGTCACGGGGGTGCCCGGCTCCCTCGCGTCCGGGGGCGTCCGGCGTCCCGGGTACGCGGAAGGGCCGGGCCGCCCCGTCGGGGAGGCCCGGCCCTTCACGGCCGTCGGCTACAGACCCTGCCAGGAGGGCTTGTTGGCGTACGTGTGGCGGAAGTACTCCGCCAGCTTCAGCTTGGACGCGGCGGCCTCGTCCACGACGACCGTGGCGTGCCGGTGCAGCTGGAGCGCGGACGCCGGTACGAGCGCGGACAGCGGCCCCTCGACCGTCTGCGCGACGGCCTCGGCCTTGCCCTCGCCGGTGGCCAGCAGGACCAGGTGGCGGGCGTCGAGGATGGTGCCGATGCCCTGGGTGATGACGTGGTGCGGGACCTGGTCCATGTCGTTGTCGAAGAACCGCGCGTTGTCCACGCGGGTCTGCTCCGTCAGCGTCTTGATCCGGGTGCGGGAGGCGAGGCTGGAGCAGGGCTCGTTGAAGCCGATGTGCCCGTCCGTGCCGATGCCGAGCAGCTGGAGGTCCACGCCGCCGGCGGCCGCCAGGGCCTCGTCGTAGGCCACACAGGCCGCCTGGACGTCCTCGGCGGACCCGTCCGGACCCATGAACGAGGACTCGGTGAGCCCGAGGGGTGCGACGACCTCGCGGAGCACGACCGCGCGGTAGGACTCGGGGTGGCCCGCCGGCAGGCCGACGTACTCGTCGAGCTGGCAGACGCGGGCCTTCGAGGCGTCGACCAGGCCGGCCTCGACCTTGGCCGCGAGGGCCTCGTAGATGGGCAGCGGGGTAGAGCCGGTCGCCACGCCCAGCAGGGCGTCGGGCTTGCGGCGGACCAGGGCGGCCATGGCCTCCGCGATGAGCTCGCCGCCTGCCTTGGCGTCCGGGACGATGACAACTTCCACGCGGGGCCTGCCGATCTGGAGAGGTGGTGTGGTATAGACCAATCTAACAGAACGGACCCCTTCCCGGCGGGTCGCCTCCCCTCTTTCCATGGTGATCCCGTCCCCTTCCCGCGGCCTCCCGGAAGCCGTCGGGGGCGCCGCCTCGCCGCGGGCGCTCGGCGACCCGTTCCAGGCGAACACGGAGCGTGACGGTGCGGGGGAGAGGGTGTGCGAGATGGCGCTTCGCGGGCGCCCGCGATCATCGCGTGAAGGGGTGGCCCGGGAAAAAGGGGCGCGGAAATGTCACGGCTCGCGCGGACGCGGCGGGGAATTGCGGGAAATGGGGCTCTGCGGCCCTGGAATTCCTCTGGGCCACGGTGCAGGACGGGACCCTCGACCCGCCCGGCACCGTAGCCCGGAGTACTTACGGCCGGCGGGTGTGCGGTTCCCTCCGGCCGGTGGGAGGAGCCTGCGCGGTCAGGGCAGAGCGCGCGGGTTACCTCGATCCGTCCTCCTGTGCGGGGAGGGCGGAAGCATAAGTCAATTGTGGACTAGACCATTCTGTTCTGTCCATCCAATGACGGGGGTATCCAACCCGTCACTTCCTCCAACAGTACGCGGATCGGGCCCCTCGTGGGTACTCCTGGGTAAGAGCCGTGGGGAAAGTCATGGCCATACCCGGGGTACGCTCGCCACGTGCCCTCCATGAACGACCTCGTACGCCAGCACACCGCTCTCGGTGAAACCGACCTGGAGTGGCTGCACCTGCTGGTTTCCGAGTGGCAGCTGCTCTCCGACCTCTCCTTCGCCGACCTCGTGCTGTGGGTGCCCACCCTCGACGGCACCCGGTACGTGTCGGTCGCGCAGATGCGCCCGAACACGGGGCCGACCTCCTACCAGGACGACATGGTCGGACACCTGGTTCCGCGCGGCCGGCGCCCGCTTCTCGACGCGGCGCTCGACGAGGGTCGGATCGTGCGCGAGGGCGACCCGGAGTGGCGCGAGGAGGTCCCGGTCCGCGTCGAGTCGATCCCCGTCCGCCGCGAGGGGCGGGTACTGGGAGTGATCGCCCGCAACACCAACCTGCTCACGGTCCGTACACCGAGCCGGCTGGAGCTGACCTACCTCCAGTCCGCCTCCGACCTGGCCCAGATGATCGCGGCGGGCTCCTTCCCGTACCCCGGCCAGCAGGTGGACATGGACGCCTCCCCGCGCGTCGGGGACGGCCTGATCCGCCTCGACGCCGACGGGGTGGTCACCTACGCGTCCCCGAACGCGCTCTCCGCCTACCACCGGCTCGGCCTCGCCTCCGACCTGGTCGGCCAGCACCTGGGCAACGCCACCGCCGAACTCGCCCCCTCCCGCGGTCCGGTGGACGAGGCCCTGGTCAAACTCGCCAGCGGCTGGGCCCCCCGGGAGACCGAGGTCGAGGGCAACGGCGGCGTCATCCAGCTGAGGGCCATCCCGCTCAAGCCCAAGGGCACCCGGATCGGTTCCCTGGTGCTGTGCCGTGACGTGACGGAACTGCGTCGTCGCGAACGTGAATTGATCACCAAGGACGCCACCATCCGGGAGATCCATCACCGGGTGAAGAACAACCTCCAGACGGTGGCCGCGCTCTTGCGGCTCCAGGCCCGTCGGATGGATTCCCCGCAGGGCCGGGAGGCCCTCAACGAGGCGGTGCGCCGCGTCGGGTCGATCGCGATCGTGCACGAGACGCTCTCTCAGAACCTGGACGAGCGCGTCGAGTTCGACGAGATCGCCGACCGGGTGATCGCGATGGTCGCCGAGATCTCGCCCGGCAGGGTGGCCTGCCGGCGCACCGGTCGGTTCGGGATCCTCGACGCCGAGGTCGCGACCCCGCTGGCGATGGTGCTGACCGAGATCCTGCAGAACGCCCTGGAGCACGCCTTCGTCCAGGGCGAGGGAGGCACCGTCGAGGTGTCCGCCGCGCGCTCCGGCTCCGGGCGGGCCGACGCCCGACTGTTGATCACGGTGCTCGACGACGGGTGCGGCCTGCCCGAGGGCTTCGACCCGCAGCGGGCCGGCAACCTCGGGCTGCAGATCGTACGCACCCTCGTGGAGGGTGAACTCGGCGGCACGTTCGACATGATCCGGGTCGAACCGCGCGGCACCCGGGTCGTCCTCGACATACCGGCCAGCCCGCAGAAGTAGCAGCGAGTAGCAGCCGGAACGTCACCCTGCGTGACGGTTCCGGTGTGGCTTCGCACCCCGCACAGCACTGAGCCCCGGACCGAAGGTTCTCGGTCCGGGGCTCAAGAGCACGTTGCTGAGCGCTTATACGGTTACTACGCGCTGCGGCTCGAGGCTCGAAAGTCGATGTCAGGCGGTGGCGTTCCGCGCCCGATTGCGAGCGGCGCGGCGCTTCATCGCGCGGCGCTCGTCCTCGCTGAGACCGCCCCAGACACCGGAGTCCTGACCGGACTCGAGCGCCCACTGCAGGCACTGCTCCATCACGGGGCAGCGGCGGCAGACGGCCTTGGCTTCCTCGATCTGCAGCAGCGCAGGACCGGTGTTGCCGATGGGGAAGAAGAGTTCCGGGTCTTCCTCACGACAAACGGCGTTGTGACGCCAGTCCATGGCTGCTCCATCTCCTTGTATTGCGGGCAGGTTGCTTGTGAATGTGAACGCTTTCACGAATCCCCCCGTGAGGGAAGGGCCGACCCCCAGTTGCCTGGTGGGGTCCGAGATTCGTGGAGGGGTTCTGGCGATCTGTGTGGGTGCCGGGTTCTGCGGGCTGTCCCGATCGCCATGTAGAGATTCGCAAACCTCGGACGGGGATACAACCCCTTCCGGAAAGTTTTTTTGGATTCGTCGGTGTCTACTAGGTCACAGCCCTAGTTCCTGGGGGTGGACCGGCGTGTATACGTTCGAGTGAAAGGACTTTAGGCCCTTCCACTCACACAATCACACGCAGTGCACGGCGTACGCCTGTGAACCGAACGCTGGTGCGCAGTCCGAGGTGGTCGCCGTCCATCTGGAACGGGAGCGGAACCTTCGAATGCAAGGTGAAGTCGGTCAGATCGTGCAGAGACACCGCATGCTTGCCGTGCGGCCCGCGTTCAGGAGTCGAGGTCAGGAGCTGTGTGGCGTACCTGGCGACCGCCGGAGTTGACAAACGATCGAGCGCCAGTACGTCAAGCGCGGTATCGAACGACGCCTCCGGGGACGCGTAAAGCGGACGATTGCCCAGATACGTCCACGGCGAGGTGTTGCAGACTATCGACAGCACCAGATCCGTCACCGGATCCGCGCCGGGGCGCTCCAGCGTGACCGTGCCGTGCCTGCGGTTCGGCTCGTCCCAGAACTGACGCATGAGCTGTCGCACGTAGAGGGCGTGCGTCGAACGCTTGCCGCGTTCCCGCTGCTGCTCCACCCGCCCCACCACACCCGCGTCGAAGCCGAAGCCCGCGCAGAAGGTGAACCAGCGCGCCGGGACCGACTCGTCCTCCGTGCCCGGGGTGCCGGCCGCCAGACCGAGGCCGACCGTCCGTTCGCGTTCCTCGCGGAGCGCGTCGAGCAGGGCGCCGGTCGCCTCGACCGCGTCGTTCGGCAGGCCGAGCGCGCGGGCGAACACGTTCGTGGATCCGCCGGGGACCACCGCGAGCCGGGGCAGCCGGTCCGGATCGGGCCCGTTGTGCAGCAGTCCGTTGACCACCTCGTTGACGGTGCCGTCCCCGCCCAGGGCCACCACGAGGTCGACACCCTCGTGGGCCGCCCTGCGCCCGAGGTCCCGCGCGTGCCCCCGGTACTCGGTGGTCACCGCCTCCAGCTTCATCTCGCTGGCCAGGGCGTGGGTCAATACGTCACGGGTGCGCGCACTGGTCGTCGTCGCTGCTGGGTTGGCCACGAGAAGTGCACGCATGAGCGCCAGCCTACCCACCCCTCCGCGGGAGGCCCCTACTGCCCGTCCCCTCCGGGGCCGGCGGGGCGCGGCTACCCTGCTGGGGTGAGTAAGAAGCCGACCTCGAACGTTCCCGCCCCCTCGCCCGCGCCGTCGCCCGTCGCGCTGCCCGGTCGGCTGACGGCCGCCGCCGTGCTCACCGCGCTGGAGGGCCTGGCGCTCGCCGGCCTCGGCGTCTACATGCTGTACGTGGGCATCGCCGGCGACCCCGACTCCCCGCAGCAGGCCGAGACCGGGGGTGTGACCCTGCTCGCGCTCGCCGCGCTCCCGCTGATCGCGGCGCGCGGGCTGCGCCTGGGCCGCCGCTGGAGCCGCGGCCCGGCGCTGATCACCCAGCTGATGGCGATGCCGGTCGCCTGGACCCTGTGGACCACGGGCGGGGCGATGGTCGCCGCCGCGGTGGCGCTGGCGCTCACGGCCGTGGCCGTGGGGGCGCTGCTGGTGAACCCGACGGCCACCGAAGCGCTTGGTATCGGGCCTGGGGAACAGACCCGATAACCGGTACGTCCTACTTTCCGTACGTCCACTTCCCGTACGTCCTGCTTCCCGTACGTCCTACTCCTCGACGAGGAGCTTCTCGCGGAGCTGGGCCAGGGTGCGGGCCAGCAGGCGGGAGACGTGCATCTGGGAGATGCCGACCTCCTGCGCGATCTGCGACTGGGTCATGTTGCCGAAGAATCGCAGCAGCAGGATCCGCTTCTCCCGCGGCGGCAGTCCTTCCAGCAGCGGCTTGAGGGACTCGCGGTATTCGACGCCCTCCAGCGCCTCGTCCTCCGAACCCAGGGTGTCCGCCACCGCCGGCGACTCGTCGTCGGTGTCGGGGACGTCCAGGGAGAGCGTGCTGTAGGCATTGGCCGATTCCAGCCCCTCCAACACCTCCTCCTCGGAGATGCCGAGCCGTTCGGCCAACTCGTGCACGGTGGGGGAGCGGCCGTGCTGCTGCGAGAGTTCCGCCGTGGCCGTGGTCAGCGAGAGCCGCAGCTCCTGAAGGCGCCGCGGCACCCGCACCGCCCAGCCCTTGTCACGGAAGTGGCGCTTGATCTCGCCGACGACCGTGGGCGTGGCGTACGTCGAGAACTCGACGCCGCGGTCCGGGTCGAACCGGTCCACCGACTTGATCAGGCCGATGGTCGCCACCTGGGTCAGGTCGTCCAGCGGCTCGCCGCGGTTGCGGAACCGCCGTGCCAGGTGCTCGACCAGCGGCAGGTGCATCCGGACCAGCCGGTTGCGCAGTTCGGCCCGCTCCGGCGAGCCGTCGGGCAGTTCCCGCAGCTCGAAGAAGAGGGCCCGGGCGCCGCTGCGGTCGCGCGGATCCGGCAGCGGCACGTGCGCCGCCGGTGCCATCGGGGCCGTGGCAGCGGCCGGCGGTGGCTGTGCTGGTTGTGGTTCTTCGTGCTGGTTCTCGCTCACAGGGCCCGCCCGTCGCTCCGCCGAGTCCAAAAAGCCGTCTTCCGCATCCGCGTCGGCCGGGTGCGGCCGGGCGTGCAGCTGCTCCGGGATGCCGCCGTCGACCTCGTGTCGTACCCGGGGCCGATCCCCGCCCCGCACCGGGATCTCCCCGCCGCTCACGCCGGTCCTGGTCCCGCGCCGCGCTGTTTGTAGAGGCTGATGCTCACTGTCCGGTCCTCCTCGACCGTCGCCTCGACCTTGCCGGCCAGCGCCGACAGGACCGTCCACGCGAACGTGTCCCGCTCCGGTGCGCGCCCGTCGGTGGTCGGTGCGGAGACCGTGACCTCCAGCGAGTCGTCCACCAGCCGGAAGACGCAACTGAGGACGGAGCCGGGCACGGCCTGCTGGAGCAGGATCGCGCAGGCTTCGTCCACCGCGATGCGGAGGTCCTCGATCTCGTCGAGGGTGAAGTCCAAACGTGCGGCGAGACCGGCCGTGGCCGTTCGCAGCACCGACAGGTAGGCACCCGCAGCCGGCAGCCGGACTTCCACGAAGTCCTGAGTCCCGGGCTCGCCTGCGATGTGGGACACCCTCACCTCCAAGGTGGTACGAGCTCTGTTCGCCGGTGACGCTATCGCGATCCGGGCGATCGTGTCGCGGCACCCCGTGTGACACCTGCCCGGAGTACCCACGTCCGCAGGCCGGTGACCGATGGTAAGTCCATGGGTACGGACAGTGGCTAGGGGTCTGCGGGCCCAAATCAGGGGAACCGGCGGAGGGTTGACCTACCCCGCCTCAGACGATCGAACCGTCGACAAAACACCACCGCCAGGTCTCGCCCGGTTCGAAGCTGCGCATCATCGGATGACCCGTCTGGTGGTGGTGTGCCGTGGCGTGCCGGAAGGGGGAGGAATCACAGCAGGCCACGTGACCGCACGCCAGACACATCCGCAGCTGCACGGGGTGGCTGCCCAGTGCCAGACATTCGGGACAGGTCTGGGCAAGGGGGATGGGCTCGGGGCGCGGCAGTTCGGCAACGTGGGTGCACTCGCTCATGATGGCCAGCGTACTGAGGTGCGGACGCCCGCGGACTGAAGAGGATGGGTCTTCGATGGAGGTATTGCCGCTGGTGGCGCTGGTCGCGGGCAGCGCGGTGGTCGCGGGGTTGGCCCGTCGGACGTCCGTGTCGGCTCCGCTGCTGCTCGTCGCGGCCGGTCTGCTGGCGTCGTACATCCCGGGCGTGCCGTCGTACACGCTCGACCCGCACATCGTGCTGCCGCTGCTGCTCCCTCCGCTGCTGCACACCGCCGCCATGGAGAGTTCCTACCTGGACCTGCGGGCCAACGCGCGTCCCATCGCCCTACTGTCCGTCGGGTACGTGCTCTTCGCGACGCTCGCCGTCGGGTACGCGGCCTACCTGCTCGTTCCCGGTCTGTCGCTGCCGGTGGCGCTGGTGCTGGGCGCGGTCGTCGCGCCGCCGGACGCCGTGGCCGCCACCGCGATCGCCCGCAAGCTCGGCCTGCCGAACCGGATCACGACGATCCTCCAGGGCGAGTCCCTGGTGAACGACGCCACTGCCATCACCGCCTACAAGGTGGCCCTGGCGGCCGCGGTCGGCGTCAGTGCCGGCTGGGCGGGCGGGATCGTCGAGTTCCTGCTGGCCTCGGTGGGCGGCGTCGGCATGGGCCTCCTGCTGATGGTGCCCATCCACCTGCTGCGCAGGTCGCTGCGGGACCCGCTGCTCCAGAACACCCTGTCGCTGCTGATCCCCTTCGTGGCGTACGCGGCGGCCGAACGGGTGCACGCGTCCGGCGTGCTCGCCGTGGTCGTCGTCGCGCTGTACCTCGGACACCGCAACTGGCAGGTCGACTTCGCCACCCGGCTGCAGGAGGCCGCGGTGTGGAAGGTGATCTCCTTCGTCCTGGAGTCGGTGGTCTTCGCGCTGATCGGGCTCCAACTGCCGGTGGTCCTCAAGGGGCTCGACGAGTACGCGGGCGGCGACGCGGCCTGGTACGCGCTGGCGGTGTTCCTGGCCGTGGTCGTGGCCCGGTTCGTCTGGGTGTTCCCGGCGACCTTCCTGCCGCGGGTGCTGTCCGAGCGGATCCGCGAGCGGGAACCGGAGACCAACTGGAAGGCGCCCGTCATCGTGGGGTGGGCGGGCATGCGCGGTGTGGTCTCGCTGGCCATCGCCTTCTCGGTCCCGCTGAGCGTGCCGCACCGCAACCTGATCCTGTTCCTGACCTTCACCACCGTCATCGGGACCCTGGTGGTCCAGGGACTGACGCTGCCCCCGCTGATCCGCCTGCTGAAGTTGCCGCCGAGGGACGCGCAGGCCGAGACGCTGGCCGAGGCGCAGGCGCAGAGCGAGGCGTCGCGGTCGGCCGAGGAGCGGCTCGACGAACTGCTCGCCGACCCGGCGAACGCGCTCCCGCCGCCGCTCGCGGACCGGCTGCGCACGGTGCTGGAGCGGCGGCGCAACGCGGTGTGGGAACGGCTCGGCGAGGTCAACGCGGTCACGGGCGAGTCGGCGGACGACGTCTACCGGCGGCTGGCCGGCGAGATGATCGAGGCCGAGCGGGAGGTGTTCGTGACGCTGCGGGACCAGCGGCGGATCGACGACGAGATGCTGCGGGCGTTGCTGCGCAGGCTGGACCTGGAGGAGGCGGCGGCCTACCGGGAGGACTCCTCCTGATCCCGGGCGCGGCGGGCCTGGCCTGACGGCAGCCGACGCGGGGCGGCGGGCCGGGGTCCGGGTCGGGTGCGGGGGCCGGGGCGGCGGGTCGGGGGTCGGGGTCGGGGAGGCCGTCACTCCCGGGCGGCGGGATCAGGGGCGGCCGGTGACGACGGCCGCGAGGGTGGTGCCGCGGGGGAACGTGCCGGACTCCGTCAGGGCGGTCAGCGCCCAGAGCAACTTCGCGACGTAGACGCGCTCCACGGGGACCCCGTGGCGGCGCTCGAAGCCCACCGCGAACGCCTCCAGCTCCGCCGGGACCTTCGCGTAGCCGCCGTGGTCGAAGCCCTCGGCCAGGGTCCAGTCGCCGGCCGGGCCCCCGAACGCGGCCCGCTGGAGGGAACGTATCTCCGCCCCCAGGAAGCCACCCGCGAGCACCGGTACGCCCCACGCCCGCTGGCCGGGGGCCAGTCCCGCCGCCAGGCCCGCCAGGGTGCCGCCGGTGCCGCAGGCGACCGCCACCACGTCGGCCGCGCCGCGCAGCTCGCGGCCCAGCTCGGCGCAGCCCGACAGGGCGAGGGCGTTGCTGCCGCCTTCGGGGATCACGTACGCGCCCTGCGCGCCCGCCGCGGCGAGCAGCCGGGCCAGGGTGCCCGGTTCGGCCTTGCGGCGGTACTCCGACCGGGACGTGAAGTGCAGCCGCATCCCGTCGGCCGTGCAACGGGCCAGCGACGGGTTCAACGGCCGGCCGGCCAACTCGTCGCCCCGGACCACCCCGACCGTCGCCAACCCGAGCAACCGCCCGGCGGCGGCGGTGGCCCGCAGGTGGTTGGAGTAGGCCCCGCCGAAGGTCACCAGCGCCGGGAACCCCCCGTCCAGGGCCGCCCGCAGGTTCGGCGCGAGCTTGCGCCACTTGTTCCCCGGCAGCTCGGGGTGCACGAGGTCGTCCCGCTTGAGCACCAACCGCACGCCGTGCCGCTCGAACCGCCCGTCCGACGCCTCGACCAGCGGCGACGGCGGCCGGGGCCGGAGCAGGGAACGGGGATCCACGGGGCTGTCCACCTGCTCATTGTCGCCGGTGACGGTGGCCGCGCCGGAGGAGGTCGGGCGCCCGCGCGGCCCCCCGGCGCGGGTCCCGGCGGACGCCGACGGGGATAGGGGACGGCGCCGCCGGGGCGGGGGTGTCAGGGGGCGACTCGGGGTGGGGTGGTCATTTGAGGCGGTCCGCCACGCGTTCGCGGAACCACGTCATCGTGAACCCCTTGGGGTCGATCTTGCCCGGCTGCCATTCGAGGTGGCCGATCACCGAGCGCTCGGTCCAACCGTGGAAGCGGCAGACGGCCGCGGCCGCCCGGACCATGGCGTCGAGCTGCACTGCGGGCCAGGGGTCCTTGCCGTCGCCGAGGTTCTCGCACTCGAAGCCGTAGAAGTGTCGGTTGCCGTCGGTGTTCGCGGTGTGGTCCGGGGGGAGCCGCTTCTCGGCGATGACCGCGGCCAGGACGTCGGAGTCGCCGGAGCCCGCGTGGTTGGCGCGGCCGTAGCCGACCAGGTGGACCCGGCCGTCCTTGGTGATCACGCCGTGGCAGAGCGGGCCGGGCAGGGCCTCGTCGCCGTCCCGGCAGAGCCGGACGGTGTACGCGGTGCCCTGCGTGACGGTGTGATGGATCATCACCCCGTTGACCGGCCCCCAGGGCCCCTTGTGGTTGCGGTTGTGGGTGCGCCAGGCGCCGACCTCGACGACGCGCAGTCCCTCGTTGCGCAATTGGGTGAGGAAACGGTCTGCGGACATGGGTGCGGACATGGACGCCTCCTTCCGTGCGTGAGGGAGCGGTCACCTTTCGTGTCCGGTCCATCACGTTCCGGTGTAGTGGAGGGAGTCCTTCCGCGGCTAGCGCGTTCGTACGGCGAGCGATCGAATCCGGACATTCCCGGAGGTCCCGCCCGCCCCTGGCGCCCCACCGACTCCGGACGTCACGCGGAGGCGAGCCACAGGTCGGGGCCGAAGACCTCGTAGTGGATGTCCGCCGCCGGCACGCCCTTGCCCAGCAGTTGTTCGCGGACCGCCCGCATGAAAGGCAGCGGTCCGCACAGGTAGGCGTGGGTGCCCGGGGCCACCGGGACGTCGGAGAGGTCGAGCCGGCCGACCCCGTCGTCGGCCGCGGCGTCCTCGTGGCCGGTCTCGTACCAGAATCGGGCCGAGGCGTCCGCGAGCTTGTGCGTCAGGGCCCGGTGGTCGCCCCGCAGGGCGTGGTCGGCGGGGGAGCGGTCGGCGTGCAGGACGGTCACCGGGGCGTCGTGCCCGGTCTCGGCGAGGTGCTCCAGCATCGACAGCATCGGCGTACAGCCGATCCCGGCCGAGGCCAGCAGTACGGGCGAGGTCGGGTCCTGGAGCACCAGGTCGCCGTACGGGACCGAGACGCTCAGTGTGTCGCCGACGCGGACCGCGGCGTGCAGGTGGTGGGAGACCTCCCCGTCCGGGCCCGCCGCGGCCGGCCCGTGGACCCGCTTGACGGTGATCGCGCGGACCGGGGAGCCGGGCGACGAGGCGAGGCTGTACTGGCGGATCTGGCGCGCGCCGTCCGGGAGTTCGACCTGGACGGAGACGTACTGGCCCGGCTTGAAGCCGGGCGCGGGCGCCCCGTCGGCCGGGACCAGGTGGAAGGTGGTGCAGTCGACGGTCTCCTCGACGCGGCGGACGACCGTCCACGGGCGCCAGGCGTCGCCCGCGACGACCCGCTGCTCGGCGTACAGCCGTTCCTCGATGGCGATGAGGGCGCCCGCCATCAGCCAGTAGACCTCGTCCCAGGCCTTGGCGACCTCGGGCGTGACGGCCTCCCCGAGGACCTCCGCGATGGACTCGAACAGGTGCCGGTGGACGATCGCGTACTGGTCGCGGGTGATGCCGAGCGAGGCGTGCTTGTGGGCGATGCGGCCGAGCATCACGTCGGGCCGGGTGTCGGAGTGCCGGACGAGGTGGCCGGCGAACGCGGCGATGGAGCCGGCCAGGGCCTGCTGTTGCAGTCCGGCCTTCTGGTTGCCGCGGTTGAACAGGTCGCGGAGCAGGGCCGGGTGGGCGGCGAACAACTTCGCGTAGAAGAGTTCCGCGATGTCGCCGACGGCCGCTCCCACGGCGGGCAGGGTGGCGCGGACGGTCGCGGTCGACTTCTCGGACAGCATCGGGGAGCTCCTCTGTAAATGGACTATTGGATACCAATTAAAGGGCGCGAGGGCCTCCGGAGTGATGCGGAGACGTGTTCGAAGGGCCCTCGGGTGTGGCGTGGGCGGGGTCGCGGCCGCTCGGAACCGGCCACCCGCGCCTCAGTCGGCGGGGCCCCCGCCCCGACCGGGCGGTCCGCCCGAAATGCCCAGCAGCAGCGGTCCGGTGGGGGCCGCGACCAGGTCGTTCACCGTGAGCGGGTCCAGTGCGGCGAAGAAGGCCTCCTGGGCCCGACGCAGCGCGCCCCGCAGGAGGCAGGCGCTCCGCAGCGGGCACGGGACGGCGCCCTCGCAGTCCACCACGTCGCCCACGCCCTCCAGCTCGCGCACCACCGCGCCCACCGAGGCGGCGCGGCCGGCGCCGGTCAGGGCGAGCCCCCCTCCCCGGCCGCGCCGCGCCTCGACCAGGCCGAGGTGTTGCAGCCTGGCCACCACCTTCGCGGTGTGGGTGTACGGGACCTCCATGGTCGCCGCGACGTCGCGCGTGGTGGGGAGGTCCGTGTCCTCGACGGCCAGACGCATCAGGACGCGGAGCGCCAGATCGGTGAATCGGGTCAGCCGCATGACTCCACCGTAGAAAACTTGAATTTCTGATGCAAGTTAGGCGGCGGGAGGGCCGTGGATGGCTGAAACCAGGGGGGTCAGAGGGGCTGGAGGGGAGAAAGGGACTCATCAGAGTGCCCACACCCCATACGGAGTAGTCCCACCCTTTTGTGTAATGGTCTCACCACGCTGTGCACTGGAAGGCTGATCCCGCAGATCCATGGAGTGATCGAAAGGGAAACACATGTCGGTCCAGGCAGGTTCCGAATCCGAAGTCCAGGCACCGCAGCGCAGTCTCGGGACCTCGGCCGCGCGGAACTTGGCAACCACGACCAAGTCCGCGCCGCAGATGCAGGAGATCACCTCCCGGTGGTTGCTCAAGATGCTCCCGTGGGTGTCCGTGCAGGGCGGTACGTACCGGGTCAACCGGCGGCTCAGCTACTCAGTCGGTGACGGCCGGGTGGAGTTCATCAAGACCGGCACCCAGGTCCAGGTGATCCCCGCCGAACTCGGCGAGCTCCCGCTGCTGCGCGAGTACGAGGACATCGACGTCCTGACCGAACTCGCCGCCCGGTGCCACCAGATCGACTTCGAGGCCGGCCAGGAGCTCACCTCCTTCGGCAGCCCCGCCGACAGGGTGTTCCTGCTCGCCCACGGCCGCGTCGACCAGATCGGCACCGGCCCCTACGGCGACGACGCCGTCCTGCAGACCGTCGCCGACGGCGCCTACTTCGGCGAGGACGCCCTCGTCGACGAGGAGGCCATCTGGGAGTACACCGCCCGCGCCGCCACCTCCGGCACCGCGCTCGTCCTCTCCCGCCAGGACTTCCAGCTCCTCGCCGACCGGGTCGACTCGCTGCGGGCGCATGTGGACGCGGTCCGGGCCCTGCCCGCCCAGCGGACCAACAAGTACGGCGAGGCCGCGATCGACCTCTCCGCCGGCCACGAGGGCGAGGCCGTGCTGCCCGGCACCTTCGTCGACTACGAGGCCAGGCCGCGCGAGTACGAACTCTCCATCGCCCAAACGGTTCTGCGCGTGCACACCCGCGTCGCCGACCTCTACAACCAGCCGATGAACCAGACCGAGCAGCAGTTGCGGCTCACGGTCGAGGCGCTGCGCGAGCGCCAGGAGCACGAGATGCTCAACAACCGCGACTTCGGCCTCCTCCACAACGCCGACTACGACCAGCGCATCCAGCCGCACGACGGCGCGCCCAGCCCCGACGACATGGACCAGCTGCTCAGCATGCGGCGCGGATCCAAGCTCTTCCTCGCGCACCCCAAGGCCATCGCCGCCTTCGGCCGCGAGTGCAACAAGCGCGGGCTGTACCCGGAGTCGATCGAGATCGGCGGGCACCGGGTGCCGTCCTGGCGCGGGGTGCCGATCTTCCCGTCCAACAAGATCCCGATCAGCGACGCCCGGACCACCTCGATCCTCTGCATGCGCACCGGCGAGGACGAGTCGGGCGTGATCGGTCTGCACCAGCCGGGGATCCCGGACGAGATCGAGCCGAGCACGTCGGTCCGCTTCATGGGCATCAGCGAGCAGGCGATCATCTCGTACCTGGTCACCACCTACTTCTCCGCCGCGGTGCTCGTGCCGGACGCGCTCGGCGTGCTGGAGAACGTCGAGATCGCCCGCCGGCACTGATGAGAGGCCCGGCCGAACGGCGACGGGGGAGTACGGGGGAGCGCGATGGCGACCACTGAGGCGATCACCACCGGCGAGGGCCACGAGGCCGCGGCCCTGCTGGAGCGGACGAAAGAAACGGTCAACCCGGAGCTGCGCCGGACGATCGAGAGCCTGCCCGCGGGGATGCGGCGCGTGGCGATGTACCACTTCGGCTGGGAACACGCGGACGGCAGCCCGGCCGCGGGGAACGCGGGCAAGGCCATCAGGCCCGCGCTCGTCCTCGCCTCGGCGCAGGCCCTCCAGGGGGCGGGCGTGGAGGCCGGGGACACCGTGCGGCCGGCCGTCGCCGTGGAGTTGGCGCACAACTTCACGCTGCTGCACGACGACGTCATCGACAAGGACGTCCGGCGGCGCGGCCGGGCCACGGCCTGGACCGTGTTCGGGATGCCGGACGCCATCATCACGGGCGACGCGATGATGTCGCTCGCGCTGAAGCTGCTGGCCGAGGATCCGCACCCGGCCGCCCCGGCGGCCGCGGCCCGGCTCTCGGCCTGCGTGATCGAGCTGTGCGCCGGGCAGCAGGCGGACTGCGCGTTCGAGCGGCGCGGGGACGTCTCGCTCGACGAGAGCCTGACGATGGCGACGGCCAAGACCGGGGCCCTGCTGGGCTGCGCGTGCGCGCTGGGGGCGCTGTACGCGGGGGCCGGCCCGGACGAGGTCGACGCGATGGACGCCTTCGGCAGGGAGGCCGGTCTGGCCTTCCAGCTGATCGACGACCTGATCGGCATCTGGGGGGACCCGGGGCACACCGGCAAGCCCGCCGGGGCCGATCTGATCGCCCGCAAGAAGTCCCTCCCGGTCGTGGCCGCCCTCACCTCGGGCACTGCGGCGGGTGAGGAACTGGCCGCGCTGTACGCGGGCCCCATGACCGGGGACGACGTGCGCGCGGCGGCCGACGCCGTGGACCGGGCCGGGGGGCGGGACTGGGCGCAGGCCCACGCCGCCGACCGGATGGGCCGGGCCGTGCAGCAGCTCTCCAGGGCCGTCCCGGACCTGGGGGCGGCGGGCGGGTTGCTGGCGCTGGCGGAGTTCGTCACCCGGCGCACCCGGTAGGTCGGCCGGGCCGCGCACGCGCGGTCGCGCACGCGAGCAGAGCGAGGCCTGTTCCCCCGCCGCACGGCGGGGGAACAGGCCTTTTCGCGCGCGCGGTCGCGGCCGCGCCTTCCGGGCCGTTCGGGCCAACTCTAGGATCACCCGCAGTCGTTGACAGGCGAGTGAGGGGTGGGTCCAGTGGTGCTGGAGATACGTCAGGCGGATCGGTCGGACCGGGACGCGGTGGCGCGGCTGCTCGACGAGGCCTTCCGTGACGACCCCGTGAGCACATGGGTCTTCCCGGATCCGGGGCACCGGGCGGCGGTGCACGGGAGGTTCCTGGGCGTCTTCGTGGACGTCGCGCTGGCCGACGGGCGGATCGACTACGCGGTCGACGGTTCGGCGGCGGCGCTGTGGCTGCGGATCCCGGCGGGCGAACCGGAGGGCGAGGACGAGGTCCCGGCGAGGATGCGGGCGGTGGCCGACCCCGACAACGAGCGGTGCGAGCTGGTGGGCCGGCTGACCGGCGAGGTGCACCCGACGTCCGAGGAGCACGAGTACCTGCTGATGATCGCCGTCGCGCCCGACCGGCAGGGCGAGGGCCTGGGCACGGAGCTGATGCGCCCGGTGCTGGAGCGCTGCGACCGCGAGGGGCTGCCGGCGTACCTGGAGGCGAGCAGCGAGCGCAGCAAGGGGCTGTACGAACGGCTCGGCTGGGAGTTCACGGGGACGGCGGTACGCCTGCCGGAGGGGCCCCTGATGTGGCCGATGTGGCGCAAGCCGCGGGCGTGAGGAACGGTCGCCGCCGGCGCCGCCCCGCCGAACGCGCGAAACCGGCCTACCGTTGAGGTATGGCCGGTCAAGAGCAGCAGCGCACGCACGAGACGGTGGCCCCGCAGGCCGGGCACGAACAGCAGTCGTGCCCGGCCTGCGGGCTTTCCGTGGACACGGTGGTCCGACGGCGCAAGTCCCTCGGGATCTTCGTGCCGCAGTGGGGCCCGGGCTCCTGTAGGAACCCGGACTGCCCCACATACGTCCCCAGGGAGGTCTAGCGGAAGCGACCTGGGCCGGCTCTTTCGGATCTTGCCGGGGTCGACCTAGCCCTTGGTGCCGAGGCCGGAGGCGACGAGGCCGTTGGCCCAGAGCTGGTTGACGCGCGAGCGCTCGGCGGAGTTCGGGTTGGGGTTGGTGCACGAGGTGCCCGGTCCGCCGCCCGACATCAGCTCGCTGCACGGGCCGGAGTAGTGGTCCGGCAGACCCAGCACGTGGCCGGTCTCGTGCGCGGTCACGCGGGTGGAGTCGTACTGCTGGTTCTGCCGGTAGTCCAGGAAGATGTAGCCCCGGCCGTGCCCGTCGGTGCTCGCGTACGAGCCGCGCGAGTCGTTGCCCTCGCGGTACGAGAAGTTCCCGCCGGAGGACACCTCCTGCAGTCTGACGTTGCTCACCGAGCTGTTCCAGATCTGGGTGGAGCGGGCTATCTGGCTGCGGAAGCTCGGGGCGCTGCGGGTGTTGTACGTGACGGTCACCGCGAGGGCGCCCGGGTTCGCGGCGCGCTGCTCGGCCACCGAAGCCCGCACGGCCTGGAAGAAGGCCTTCGTCGCGGCGTCGTTCTCCTGCGAACGCTCGTACGCGGCGTAGCTCGCGGTGGTGCCGACGGGCGCCGGGGCGGCGCTCGCGGTGGGGGCGACCGAGGCCAGGGCGGCGGCCAGGCCGAGGCCGATGCCGGCGGCCAGCATGGACTTACGGGAGTGGCGCATGTGGGGGGCTCCTACTCATCCGGTGTGGGGGGTGGGTCGTTCGGTACCGGAGTCTGCGGGAGCGGAAGGGGCCGGCGGATGATGTCAGCCATCGATAACGCCGGGCTATCGGGAAGTTTTCGGTAGGTCAACTAGCGTGAGAATGGCGGGATTCGGGGGGCTATCAGCGGCTGGTGCGGCGCCGTCCGCCCGCCCTACTCTCGGGTCATGGAGCTCGAGGTGAGGCACCTGCGCGCACTGTGTGCCATCGCGGACGCCGGCAGCCTGCACAAGGCGGCGCGGCAACTCGGCGTGAGCCAGCCCTCGCTGACGACCCAACTGCGCCGTATCGAACGGGCCCTGGAAGGGGAACTGTTCCTGCGCGAACGGACCGGATGTCGTCCCACGCCATTCGGCCGTACCGTGCTCGGACGGGCGAGACCGCTGCTCGCCGAGATGGCGGCGCTGGTGGCCGAGGCGCGCGCCGCCGCCCACGGTCCCCGGCTCCGGATCGGCTCGACCGCCAGCCGGGCGCTGCCGGGCTGGCTGCGCCGGCTGCACCGGCGCTCGCCGGAGACCGAGACCTCCCTGGTGGTCGACGTGTCGGCCAACGCGCTGCTGCGGATGGTGGCGTCGGGCCAGCTCGACGTGGCGTTCGTCCACGAGGTCGAGGGCAGTCCGCTGCGGGTGCCGCCCGGCCTGGAACTGCACGTGCTGATGGAGCGCGAACCGCAGTTCGTGTCCATGTCCCGGGACCATCCCGCCGCGCGCCGGCCGGTGGTGGAATTACGTGACCTGGCCGCCGACCGCTGGACCGTCGACCCGTCCGTGGACGGCGAATGGGACGGCCTGCGGCGGGTCTTCGCCGGAGCCGGGGTGGACCCGCCCGTGCTGCACGCCGACTACCACACCGCGACCTCGCTGATCGTCTCCGGCGAGGCCGTCGCCCCCTGCCAGCCGACCTCCGGCCCCCGGGACGACATGGCCATCCGGCCGCTGTCGGGGGACCCGCTGGCGGTCCGGCTGCTCCTGGCGACCCTGCCGGGCACGCACGCCGAGGTGTACGAGGACCTCCGCGCGGCCTATCGCGAAGCCGCCTTGCGCACCCCGCCGTACCGGGCCTGGCTCCACCACCACGCGAGCCCCCTCCTGGCGGCCTGAGTCCTGTCGGCCGGAACGGGACCGGCCGCGCTGCGGCATCCCGCCGTGCCTCGGCCCTCTTCGTCCGCGCCCGCACCCCCGACCCGCTCCACCCCGCCCCGCGCGCCGCGCACGCCGCACGCGCCGACTCCGCATGCCTGGAAAACGGGGCAGATCATCGCAAAATGGGGATTTCAGGGATGCGCTTGACTTCCCTTGACCGCGATATATCGTGTTACTCACAAGACGCGATATGTTGCGTGCGTCGAGTCCGGTCCGTGAACGCACGAGGAGGATCAGCACCATGGCAGAGCAGATGACGTGGTCCGTCGCCGAACCGCAGAAGCTCACCTTCGAGCAGCCGGTGACCGAACTCCGTGTCCGTGTCGTCGGCGGGACCGTGAACGTCGTCGCCTCCGACGAGGGGCCCGCCCGCCTGGAGGTCGCCGAGGTCGACGGCCCACCGCTGCACGTCGTCCACGAGGCCGGCGTCCTCACCCTCTCCTACGAGGACCTCCCCTGGAACGGTTCCCAGGGCTTCCGGGAATGGTTCGACAGCAAGCCCTGGAAGTCGTGGTCCGGCGGCGCCGGGCGCAAGGCCTGGGAGCGGTCCGTCACGGTCACCCTCACGGTGCCCGCCTCCACCTCCGTGCAACTGGCCGCGGTCAGCGCCACCGCCTTCGTCTCCGGCATCGCCGCCGACACCGACGTCAACGGCGTCTCCGGTGACACGACGCTGGTCGGCCTCTCCGGCAAGGTCAAGGTGCACACCGTCTCCGGCGGCGTCGAGGCCCAGTCCGTCACCGGTGAACTCGGCTTCCACTCGGTCTCCGGCGGCCTGACGGTGGTCGACGGCGCGGGCGGCAACGTACGGGCCGACTCAGTCAGCGGCGACATGCTCATCGACCTGGCACTGGACCCGACCGCGCCCAGCCCGGTCGACATCTCCCTGAACTCGGTCTCGGGCCAGGTGGCGATCCGCCTGCCGCACCCGGCCGACGCGCGGGTCGAGGCCAACACCGCCACCGGTGGCGTCTCCAACGCCTTCGAGGACCTGCGGGTGTCCGGCCAGTTCGGCGCCAAGCGGATCACCGGCACGCTCGGAGCCGGCACCGGCACCCTGCGCGCCACCACCGTCTCCGGCGCCATCGCGCTGCTGCGCCGCCCGGCCGGCGACACCGCCGACACCGCCGCCCCCCTCGCGCTCGACAAGAAGGTGCTCTGACATGCCGCCCGTCTTCGCCCACGGCCGCCTCCGCCTCTACCTCCTCAAGCTGCTGGACGAGGCCCCGCGTCACGGGTACGAGGTGATCCGGCTCCTGGAGGAGCGCTTCCAGGGGCTGTACGCACCCTCCGCGGGCACCGTGTACCCGCGGCTGGCGAAGCTGGAGGCCGAGGGGCTCGTCACGTACGCCACGGAGGGCGGGCGCAAGGTGTACTCCATCACCGAGGCCGGTCGCGCCGAACTCGCCGACCGCGGCGGTGAACTGGCCGACCTGGAACTGGAGATCCGCGACTCGGTCTCCGAACTGGCCGCCGAGATGCGCGACGACGTCCGGGGCGCGGCGGGTGACCTGCGGCGCGAGATGCGCGCCGCCGCCGCCTCCGCCACGACGACCCGCGTCGACGACGAGGGCTGGAAGGCCGCCAAGGAGGAGCTCCGCAAGGCGAAGGCGGAGTGGAAGGAGCAGGCGCGGCGGGCGAAGGACGAGAGCCGCCGGGCCCGCGAGGAGGCCCACCAGGCCCGCCGCCAGGCCAAGGAGGCCCAGGAACGGGCCCGCGAGGAGGTCCAGCGCATCGCGAGCCAGCTCCAGGAGCAGTTCGCGAAGTCGAGCGGCGTCCTGGGCGGCCTGGCCGGGGCCTGGCTCGGAGCCGGCACCCCCGCCTCCGCTCCCGGCGCCTCGACCGCGGCCTCGGACGTGGGCTCCACCTGGGCCGAGGACCTGGCCCCGACCGCGGACCCGATCCGCGACCTGGACCGGCTGTTGGACCGCTTCCGCGACGAGATCCGCGACGCGGCCCGCGATCACGGGGTGAGCCCGGCTCAGTTGGCCGAGGCCCGCGCGCACCTGGCCGTCGCGGCGACCCGGGTCACGGCGGAACTCCGTCCGGACCCGGCGTAGGTCGTCTCTTTCGGATCTTGCCGGTGCCGACAAGATCCGAAAGAGACGACCTAGCCGTCCTCAGGCCGCCAGAGCCCGTTCGGCGCCGGCGAGGGTGACCCCGTGGTCCGTGAGGACCTCGGCGACCGCGCCCGGGCGGGAGAGCAGGGCCAGCAACAGGTGGGCGGTGCCGATGTGGCGGTCCCCCCGCCCCAGCGCGATCCGCAGGGACTGCTCCAGGGTCTTCTTCGCGCCCTGGGTGAAGGGGACGTGCCGGTTGTCCGACTCCGGGCGGCCGAGGGCCGAGCGGAGCGAGGCGCCCAGGCCCCGCCTGCGGGGCGTGGCGGTCGACAGGGCGCCCTCGCCGTGGGTCTCCTCGATCCGGGTGACGATCTCGGTGAGGTCGATCCCGAGACCGGCCAGCGCCTCTTCGTCGGCCCGGGTCATGCCGCCCCGGCGCCGGGCCTCGGCGAGGCCCGCGGCCACCGCCGCCCGGTCCACGCCGAGCGGATCCAGCGCGCCCTGCGCGAGCAGGGCGAGCAGCAGGTGCTCCTCGGTGACCGTGGCGGCCCCGGCCCGTCGGGCCTCGGCCACGGCGCCCGTCACCGTGGTGCGGGCGTCGGTCGTGAAGCGTTCGAACATCAAAGCCTCCCGTGCTTCTTGTGCACGGCCTGCCGGGTGACACCCAGCTCGGCCGCGATCTCCTGCCAGGACCAGCCCTGCGCGCGGGCACTGCGTACCTGTACGGCCTCCAGCTGCTCCAGCAGCCTTCGGAGGGCGGCCACGGCACGCAGGCCCACACGCGGGTCACGGTCGCCGGCCCGTTCGGCGAGATCGGTCGCTTCGGTCATGCGTGTCAATGTAGGTTGACATGCAGGAGGGCGTCAACCCCAGTTGACGCGCGGTGTCCGGTGCGAGGCGCGGGAGTCGGGCCGTCAGACCGTCAGGACCACCTTGCCGAAGAGGTCTCCGGACGCGAGCTTCTCGAAGCCCTCGCGCGCCCGGTCCAGCGGCAGCACCTCGTCGATGACCGGCCGCAGGCCCGTGGCCGCGCAGAAGGACAGCAGGTCCTCCAGCTCGTCCTTCGAGCCCATGGTCGAGCCGACCACCTTCAGCTCCAGGAAGAAGATGCGGGTCAGCTCCGCGTGCGCCGGGCGGTCGCCGCTCGTCGCGCCCGAGATGACGAGGGTCCCGCCGGGCCGCAGGGACTTGATCGAGTGCGACCAGGTGGCGGCGCCGACCGTCTCGATCACCGCGTCCACCCGCTGCGGCAGTCGGGCGCCCGGCTCGAACGCGTCCACCGCGCCCAGCTCCACCGCCCGCTTGCGCTTGGCCTCGTCCCGACTGGTCGCGAAGACGCGCAGGCCCGCCGCCTTGCCCAGGGCGATCGCGGCGGTGGCGACACCGCCGCCCGCGCCCTGGACCAGGACGGAGTCCCCGGGGCGCACGCCGGCGTTGGTGAACAGCATCCGGTACGCCGTCAGCCAGGCGGTGGGGAGGCAGGCGGCCTCCTCGAAGGACAACTCGGCGGGCTTGCGCAGGACGTTCCAGGCGGGGACGGTCACCTGCTCGGCGAAGGTCCCTGGTAGCGCTCGGTCAGGATCGAGCGCGGCTCGTCGGGGCCGACCCCGTGGCCGCTCTGGCCGATCACGGAGTGCAGGACGACCTCGTTGCCGTCCTGGTCGATCCCGGCGGCGTCGCAACCGAGGATCATGGGCAGTTTTTCCTCGCCGAGGCCGACTCCGCGCAGCGACCACAGGTCGTGGTGGTTGAGCGAGGCGGCCTTGACGTTCACGGTCACCCAGCCGGGGCGGGCCTCGGGGGCGGGGCGGTCGCCCAGCTCAAGGCCGCTCAGCGGCTGGTCTCGGTCGATTCGGGCGGCGTAGGCAGCGAACATGCCGCCAGACGCTACCGCTCGGTAGCGGGGCCTGGCCAGAGGCATCAGGTCGGCGGTGAGTCGGAGCGGAATGTCCGGTCGGGTCCCCAAGTACCCGCCGTACCAGTTGGTTTGTGCGGCTGGGATGCCTAATCGGAACGTCGGGATCGAGTCGGGATCGGGGGTAACATTCTGGCCGTGCGGTGATGCTCGCCATGAGCCTGTCATTTCCCGCCCGTGGTCCCGTCCGGCGCGCTCTGCCCGACGGCGACCCCCACGACCGCCCGGCTCGGCCGGGCGACGCACGGAGCGACCCCTCCCGGTTCGGGGGCCGGGAGGGTGCGTTCTCCGCGCGTTCCGGCCGGCCCTTCACGCTCGGACACGTCCGCCCGCGCCGGCACCCCGCTCGCCACGGACACCGGCCCGGACACGGGGAAGGCCCGGCCGGAACGGATCCGACCGGGCCTTCACCCGTACAGCTCAGCGTGCGGAACGGAACGTGCCGCTCAGACCAGACGGGCCACGCCGTCGGCCTTCGCCGCCGCGGCGACCGCGGCCGTGACGGCCTCGGCGACGCGCTCGTCGAACGGCGACGGGATGATGTAGTCGGCCGCGAGCTCGTCACCCACGACGCCGGCGATGGCGTCGGCGGCGGCGATCTTCATGCCCTCGGTGATCCGGGTCGCGCGCACCTTGAGGGCGCCCGCGAAGATCCCCGGGAAGGCCAGCACGTTGTTGATCTGGTTCGGGAAGTCCGAACGACCGGTGGCCACGACCGCCGCGTACTTGTGCGCGACGTCCGGGTGGACCTCCGGGTTCGGGTTGGCCATGGCGAAGACGAAGCAGTCCTTCGCCATCGTGGCCACCGCGGCCTCGGGGACGGTGCCGCCGGAGACGCCGATGAAGACGTCCGCGCCCGCGAGGGCGCTCTCCAGGGAGCCGGTCTGGCCCGTCCTGTTGGTCAGGCCCGCGATCTCTGCCTTGACGTCCGTCAGGTCGGAGCGGTCCGCCGAGACGACGCCCTTGCGGTCGGTGACGCACACGTCGCCGATGCCCGCGTCCACGAGGATCTTGGCGATGGCGATGCCCGCCGCGCCCGCGCCGGAGATGACCGCACGCAGGTCGGCGAGGGTGCGACCGGTGAGCTTCGCCGCGTTGCGCATGGCGGCCAGCGTCACGATGGCCGTGCCGTGCTGGTCGTCGTGGAAGATCGGGATGTCCAGGGCTTCCTGGAGCCGGCGCTCGATCTCGAAGCAGCGGGGCGCGGAGATGTCCTCCAGGTTGACCCCGCCGAAGGAGGGCGCGAGACGGATGACCGTCTCGATGATCTCGTCCGTGTCCTTGGTGGCGAGCGCGATCGGAACCGCGTCGACACCGCCGAACTGCTTGAACAGGATCGCCTTGCCCTCCATCACGGGGAGGGAGGCCTCGGGACCGATGTCCCCGAGGCCGAGCACGGCCGTGCCGTCGGTCACGACGGCGACCACGTTGGACTTCCAGGTGTACTCGTTGACGAGTTCCGGGTTCTCCGCGATGGCGCTGCAGACCTTCGCCACACCGGGCGTGTACGCGAGGGACAGGTCGTCCTTGTTGCGGACCGGCACGGTGGCCTGCACGGCCATCTTGCCGCCCCGGTGCAGCGCGAACACCGCATCGGGGTTGTTGTCCGTCACGCTGTCGCTGCGAGGATTGACGATCTCCGCTGCCACTTTCTTGACCCCTTAAGTCTTTAATCGTTGAGGGTGGCCACTCCTGGTTAAGGGGTGGGCGGGCACCGCGTCCGTGCTCCGCATCGACGGTTGGCCCGTCTCCGCGAAGAGGGAGGTTCGTACGCGCGGGCGCGCCGCACGCGCGCCCTGAGCCCCGGATGAGGGGTGTAAGGATCTGTTCTACCGGAAGAACGCTCGCTCAGACGAGTCGATTCCCGCTCGATCGTAGGCCGGTTGTCCCTGTTTTGGCGAAAAGTCCAAACCTTGATGTCCAACGGGCGAGACGCACCGCAAATACTGCGGAGAAAAGCCCTGGTCACAGCGCATAATCCCGCCGTGAAGCCCGTTCTCCGCAGTCCTGTTGGGTACCCCGGGTCGCCCGTTATCCGATTTTGACCTGACGGGCACCCTGAATGTCTCAGTCCGAATGGCAAGATGCCGTAATCACACAAGGTCGCGACACTCGATGGTGCGTGCCCCGACCGTTCTCGGATGCTTTTTTCCCCACTGCCGGAGGAACCAGCTCATGACCGCAAGCACCACCCGTCGTACGACCGCCGCCCGGTCCCGGATCGCCGCGGCCGGTGCGATCGCGGTCGCCGGCGCCCTCATCCTCACCGGTTGTGGCGACCAGACCGACAACAGCGGCAGCTCCACTCCCTCGGGCAAGACCAACGCCGCCCCGCTCTTCTCGGCCCTGCCGAAGAAGATCCAGGACGCCGGTGTCATCAAGGTCGGCACGGACGCCGCCTACGCGCCGATGGAGTTCACCGAGGGCAACAAGATCGTCGGTGTCGACCCCGACATCGCCGAGGCCCTCGGCAAGCAGCTCGGGGTGAAGTTCCAGTTCACCGCCGGTACCTTCGACGGCCTGATGACCTCGGTCTACACCGGCCGCCAGGACGCGATCATGTCGTCCATCACGGACAACAAGAAGCGTCAGGAAGGTCTGGACGACAAGGGCGCCAAGATCGGCAAGGGCGTCGACTTCGTCGACTACTTCTCGTCCGGCGTCTCGCTCATCGTCAAGAAGGGCAACCCGCAGGGCATCAAGTCCCTCGACGACCTGTGTGGCAAGACCGTCGCCGTCCAGCGCGGCACGATCTACGAGGACACCTTCAAGGCGCAGGCCGAGAAGTGCGGGGACAAGAAGCTCACCATCGAGGCCTTCGACACCGACGCCGAGGCGCAGACCCGCGTCAAGGCCGGCGGCGCCGTGGCCGACCTGAACGACTACCCGGTCGCCGCGTACACCGCGAAGACCTCGGGTGGCGGCAACGACTTCGAGGTCACCGGCCAGCAGAGCGACGTCGGCCTCTTCGGCATCGGTGTCGCCAAGGAGAACACGCAGCTGCGTGACGCCCTCAAGCAGGCCCTCGACGCCATCATCAAGGACGGCTCCTACGCCAAGGTCCTCGAGAAGTGGGACGTCAAGGACAGCGCCGTCAAGTCCGCGACCGTCAACGCAGGTCAGTAATTCCGGGCGCTCCACTGAAGGGCAGTCATTGTGACTGACAAGATCGACAAGGGTCCGGCCGCAACCCCGGCCGGACCCGGCCCCTCGGCCACCCCGTACGAGGCCATCAAGGCGATTCCCGTCCGACACTACGGACGCTGGATCAGTGCCGTGGTCGTCGTCGCGGTGCTGGGCTGGCTGGTTCTCGCTTTCGCCAACGGCAACGTCAACTGGGGCACCGTCGGCGACAAGCTGTTCGACCCCACGGTCATCACCGGCCTCGGCAACACCATCCTCATCAGCGTCACCTCGATGCTGCTGGGTCTGGTGCTCGGCATCCTCTTCGCGGTGATGCGGCTGTCGAACAACCCGGTGACCAGTGCCGTCGCCTGGCTCTACATCTGGTTCTTCCGCGGCACGCCGGTCTACGTCCAGCTGCTGGTGTGGTTCAGCCTGCCGCTGATCTTCCAGTACATCGACCTCGGTCCGATCTACAAGAACGAGACCGTCGACGTCATGACCCCGTTCCTGGTCGCCCTCCTGGGCCTCGGCCTGAACGAGGGCGCCTACATGGCGGAGATCGTGCGCGCCGGCATCCAGTCCGTGGACGAGGGGCAGAGCGAGGCCTCGCACGCGCTGGGCATGACGCAGGTGCAGACCATGCGCCGCGTGGTGCTGCCCCAGGCGATGCGGGTGATCATCCCGCCGACGGGCAACGAGTTCATCAACATGCTGAAGACCTCGTCGCTGGTCTCGGCGGTCCAGTACACCGAGCTCCTGCGGGCCACCAGCAACATCGGTTCCACCGCCGGCGCCATCATCGAGATGTACTTCGTGGCCTCCATCTGGTACCTGGCGCTCACCAGCGTGTTCAGCGTCGGCCAGTACTACCTGGAGCGTCGCTACGCCCGCGGCTCGCTGCGGTCCCTGCCGCCCACCCCGCTGCAGCGGATCAAGGCCAACCTGAACATGTTCCGCCGTACGGAGGTGGCGAAGTGACCGCCCAGCCGATGGTCAAGGCCGAGGCCGTCCACAAGTCGTACGGCCCCGCCCACATCCTCCGGGGCATCGACCTGGAGGTCGCCCCCCGTGAGGTCTTCTGCCTGGTCGGTCCGTCCGGCTCCGGCAAGTCCACCTTCCTGCGGTGCATCAACCACCTGGAGCGCATCAACGCCGGCCGGCTCTCGGTCGACGGGCAGCTCGTCGGGTACCGCGAGAAGGCGGGCAAGCTCTACGAGCTGAAGGACAGCGAGGTCGCGGCCCAGCGCCGGGACATCGGCATGGTCTTCCAGCGCTTCAACCTGTTCCCCCACATGACGGCCATCGAGAACGTCATGGAAGCCCCGGTCATGGTCAAGGGCGAGAGCCGGGCGGTGGCGCGGGCGCGCGCCGTCAAGCTCCTCGACCGCGTCGGCCTCGGCGACAAGGGCGGGAACTACCCCTCGCAGCTCTCCGGCGGTCAGCAGCAGCGCGTGGCGATCGCCCGCGCGCTGGCCATGGAGCCGAAGCTGATGCTCTTCGACGAGCCCACCTCCGCGCTCGACCCGGAGCTGGTCGGTGACGTCCTCGACGTCATGCGCGACCTCGCCGAGTCCGGCATGACCATGATCGTGGTCACCCACGAGATGGGCTTCGCCCGCGAGGTCGGCGACAACCTCGTCTTCATGGACGGCGGCGTGGTGGTCGAGTCCGGCCACCCGCGCGAGGTCCTGGGCAACCCGCAGCACGACCGGACGAAGGCGTTCCTGTCCAAGGTGCTGTGACCGATCGACGCACGGGAGGGGCGGTACGGGTTTCCGTACCGCCCCTCCCGTCGTTCCCGGACCGGGCGCCCGGGCGCGGGGCCTACCTCAGGCCGAGGACCAGCGCGTCCGAGGGGGAGCGCCAGACCGTGCGGGCCTCCGCGAAACCGGCCTCGCGCAGGGTGCGGGCGTGCCAGGCGTCGTCCGGGGTGTCCCCGTCGGCGTGCTCGCCGAAGATCTCGTAGCGGCGCTTCGTCGGCTCGGCGAGCAGCGGGTCGGCCGCGGCCAGCGCCCACCAGTCGGCCCAGTCGACGGCGCCGGCGGCCCGGGCCCGATCCATGCCGGCGTGCCGCTGCGCACGGTCGGCGGCGTTGAGCCGCGGGGTCGTCGGGTCGGGCATGTGGTCGGCGTTCATGAAGACCCCGCCCTCGCGCACGAGCGGGGCGAGCTGCCCGTAGAGCACCGTGAGCCGCGGGCTGTGCAGCCAGTGCAGGGCGGTGGCGGTGAGCACCGCGTCGTAGGTGTCGTGCGGCAGGGCCGCGGTCCAGTCCGGGTCCTTGAGGTCCGCGGTCACGAAGGTGACCCGGGGGTCGCCCTCGAAGTGGCCGCGGGCGATCGTCAGCAGGGCCGGGTCCAGGTCCACGCCCGTACTGCGGGCCTCCGGGAACCTCTTGAGCACGCGGTCCGTGATACTTCCCGTACCGCACGCGAGATCCAGTACCCGGGGAGCGCGTCCCACCAGTGCCTCGACCATGTCCAGCATCACCCGGAACCGCTCCTCGCGGTCGGGCATGTACCACTCCTGCTGACGGTCCCAGCTGTGCTGCCAGGCCTGCCAGTCCCCGACGGTCACCGGATTCGACGCTTCGGTCATCCCGAACCCCTCCATGCGTAATACCCTCGAACCTGTAGTAGCTGTTACCGCAGACCTTAATCCGCAGCCGTAAGGACTACAAGTGGAACTGGCCCATTACTCGGACTACGCCGTGCGCCTGGTCAACACCGAGGAGCCGGCCCGCAACAAGGACTCGCTCACCTCGGTGGACGCCGTCCGCGCGCTCTTCGGGGCCAGCACCCAGATGGCCCGCCGGGTCACCGACACCGACGTCACCCGCTTCCGCAACGTCCGCGGCCGGCTGCGCTCCGTCTTCGAGGCCGCCGACGGCGGCGACCACGTGCTCGCCGTCGACCTGCTGAACTCCCTGCTCATGGAGTTCCCCGTCAGCCCCCAGGTCTCCGGGCACGAGACCCTCGACGACGACGGCCGCCCCGACTGGCACATCCACCTCGCCGAGCACCCCTCGAACGCCTCTGCCGGCTACGCCGCCATGGCCTCCTTCGGGCTCGCCTTCCACCTCACCGCGCACGGCCCGGAGCGCCTGGGCCTGTGTCAGGCGGCGCCCTGCCGCAACGCCTACCTCGACACCTCCACCAACCGGTCCCGCCGCTACTGCTCCGACCGCTGTGCCACCCGCGCGAACGTGGCCGCCTACCGGGCCCGCAAGCGCCTGGAGGCGGACGAGTCCGCACGCAGCGGCCGCACCGCCGACGCCGCCCAGGACAGCCAGGTCCTCAGCGAACGCTGAGCCCCCGGCCCCGCCGGCCTGGGCCGCAACCGCACCAACGCCGTCGCCAGCACCAGCTCCGCGGGCACCGTCCCGTAGTCGGTGCTGTCGCCGGTCTCGTTGAACGGGTTGTCCCCGAGCACCCACCAGCCGCCCGGCCGCCGCTCCACCGCGCGCTTGACCACCAGCAGGTCCTGCTGGAACGGGTGCCGCAGGACGACCACGTTCCCCGGACGCACGGGCGCCCCGTACCGGACGACCACCTGATCCCCGTGGACCAGCGTCGGGACCATCGACGGCCCGTACACGTCCAGCACGCCCAAGCGCTTCCAGGCGCGCTTGTCCTCCACCATGAGCGACCTCCTCGTCCCCTCCGCATGCTGCCGCATGGGTCCGTACATTCGCTCACCGCGGGCGCGTCGACGCTGGACTTTTGTCCTAAGCCCGCAGGGGCGCCCGCGAATTCCGGTCGGTCAGCGAGTAATCTCCCCCTTGAGAAGACGATCACGAGGAGGACAAACTCCATGCTTTCCCGCCTCTTCGCCCCCAAGGCGAAGGTCTCCGCCCACTGTGACCTGCCCTGCGGCGTGTACGACCCGGCCCAGGCCCGTATCGAGGCCGAGTCGGTCAAGGCCGTCCAGGAGAAGTACCAGGCCAACGACGACGCGGACTTCCGCGCCCGCGCGATCACCATCAAGGAGCAGCGCGCCGAGCTGGCCAAGCACCACGTCTCGGTGCTGTGGAGCGACTACTTCAAGCCGCCGCACTTCGAGAAGTACCCGCAGCTCCACACCCTGGTCAACGACACCCTGAAGGCCCTCTCGGCCGCCAAGGCGTCGAACGACCCGGCGACCGGTCAGAAGGCGCTCGACCTGATCGCCGAGATCGACCGCATCTTCTGGGAGACCAAGGCCGCCTGATCCAGGCCCGCGTCCCCACGACGAAGGGGCCCGACCGGAAACGGTCGGGCCCCTTCGTCGTGGGTGCCGCGAGGGACACCGGGAAGTCCGCGGGGGACCGCCCGGCACCTGCTATTCCTCGTCCTCGTCCTCGTCGTCGAGACGCGCCAGCCAGGTGGCCAGCCGCTCCACCGGGACCTCGAAGTCCGGGTTCAGGTCGACGAAGGTGCGGAGCTGCTCGGCGAGCCACTCGAAAGTGACCTCCTCCTCGCCGCGCCGCTTCTCCAGCTCCTCGATGCCGCGATCGGTGAAGTACAAGTCGGGCTCCGTGCCGTGATGAAAGTGGGCGTGGGGTGTTTCCCGCCAGGATAATCCCGGCTCGCGGCCAGGCCTCCCGCCCTCCCCGGGCCGCCGCTAGCCTGGATGGTCACGACCTGAGGGGGCGGGGGATGCAGGACGGGCGCACGGGCGGCGCCGCGCGCGCCTTCGAGCTCCTGGAGCCCCTCGTCCGGGCGGCCACCGTACGCGTGCACGCGGCCCCGGACGGGTATGCACTCCCCGGCAGCCACTGGTCCGGTCCCACGTGGGGGAGCGGCTTCTTCATCGCCCCCGGCTGGGTCCTGACGTGCGCGCACGTGATCGGCGAAGGGGGTGCTGCGGTGCGCCTGGTCGGACGCGAGGTCGGCATCTCCTTCTTCTCCGGCGGCGCCGCCGCGGGGATCCCGGGCGCGGCCGCGGTCACCGGGACGGTCGCGGGGCGGGTCGAATGCGTGCTCCCGGACCGCCTGGAGGAACGCCGCCCCGGCCGGGGCGCCCTGTGGGACCTCCCGGACCTGGCCCTGATCCGGGTCCTCGCCCCCGTCTCGCACGCCTGCGTGTGGCTGACCGACCGGGCCCGACCCCGCATCGACGAGGCCGCGTACTTCGGCTGCACCGAGGACCTCGGGATGCGCGAGATCACCGGCCGTACGACACGACTGCGCGGCACCGCCGGGGGCGGCGCGGCGATCCGGCTCGGCGACGAGGACGAGATCGAACCCGGCATGTCCGGCGGCCCCGTCGTGGACCTGGCGCGCGGCGAGGTCATCGGGGTGATCAAGGCCCGGCGGCACGCCGGCGGCGGCGGCCTCGCCGTGTCCGTGGCCCAACTGCGCACCCTGCCCATGGCCGCCACCGGACAGATCGGCCTGTACCGCAGGGTCATGCAGGCCCACGACCTCTACCACTACGACCAACACCTCAGCGATCTCAACAGCCGCCGCACCTGGACCGACGTCCACGACGAACTCCCGGGCGACGAACAGGACCCCTACGGCAGCCGGGGCCGGCTCACCCGCCTCACCCCCGCCGAGCGCACCACCCTGTGCGGGCTGCTCGCCGAACTGCCGCCCCCCGGCTCCTCGGAGGCGGTCCGGTCGCTCGCCGAGGCCGCCCGCGGCGAGGAACCCGACACCGGGCTGCCCGCCCCGCTCAGCTGGCGCGACGGCCTCGGACTGCTGCACGACCCGCCGGGCGCCGGCGGGGAGGCCGCCGCGATGCTCCGCTACGCGACCGACGTCAGCGTCGCCGACCACCGCGAACCGCCCTCCCCGGGCGCCGACGAGGAACTGTGGGACTGGGTGCGCACGACCGCGGAACGGCTGTGGCGACCCCTGCGGCGCGAACTCGGCGAACGCCGCGACCGGGGCCTCGCGGACCGGGAACTGCGCCGGCGCGCCCGGGCCGGGCAGACGGCCCCGGGAAGGGCCCGGGCGGCCGGCGGCCTGCCGGCGGGTCCCTCGGTCCTGCTGGAGGTGTGGGCGCACAGCTGGGAAGAGGTCTACGACTGGCGGGTCTCGGTGCTCACGGGGCCGCAGCGGGTCACCCCGCTGGACTCCGGCACCCGCGTGAGCCCGGCCCGCCTGCCGGCGGCCTCGCGGGCGGCGCTCGCCGAGGGGTTCCGGCGGTGCGACACGCACGAGGCGGTCGCCCTCCTCGAAGTGGCCGTCGCCCCCGAGCTGTTCGGGCTGGCGGTCGACGAGTGGCCGGTGGCGGGAGGGATCCCGGTGGGCGTCCAGCGGCCGGTGGTGTTCCGCCACCCGGGCGACGGTGCGGAGCGCGACGCCGGCGCGGCGGGACCGGGCGGACGGTGGGCGCGCGTCCAGGAGGGCCCGCTCCAGGGGCGGCGCGCCGACTGCTTCCGCGGCCGTCAACGCAGCCCCTCACCGGCCTGGTTGGCGGCCCTGGTCGACAACACCGTCCCGGTGCTGTGCCGGGACGCGGCCGCCGAGCCCACCCTCGGGGCGCTGTACGCGGTCCGGGACGCGGGGTACGGGGTGCTCGTGTGCCGGCGGCCACCGGCCGACCCGGGGCAGTCGTGCGCGCCGTTCCACCGCGGGCTGCGCGAGGAACTCGCCGAGGCAGGCCGGGCGGCCGTGCTGCCGCTGCGGCTGAAGGCCCTGCGGAGCCGGGCCCACGGGGCGGACCCCGACGCCTACTGGGCCGCCGGGATGACGCTGGTGTGGGAGGACCCGGGACGGGCGCTGCCGCAGGACGAGCCGCTCCAGGGGGACCTGTGACGGGCCCCGCGGCGGGGCGCCCGCGTCGGCCGCGGCGGTGGCCGGCACGGCGTACGGGGGACCCGGGGCGGCGCCGGGAGACGCCCCCCGACGGCACGGGAACGCTGCGCACGGCACGGGAGGAGCGGACGTGAACGAGGAATGGCTCATCTACCGGGGCGTCGGTGAACCCCACGACGGCATCGACGCGCTCCCCGACCCGCCCCCCTGGCGGGACTTCGACGGCGGCCCCGCCCTGGAGGCCGGCGGCCCCGGCGCGGCGGCCGACGCGAACGTGGCCCGCCGGCTCGGCGCACACCGACAGGCGGCGGAAATGCACCGGCCGGAGCCCGAGGAACTGGAGGCGGTCAACGCCGCGCTGTACCTGCGCCGGCCGCTGCTCGTCACCGGCTTCCCCGGAACGGGCAAGTCCACGCTCGCGCACGCCGTCGCGCACGAACTGAGGCTCGGCCGCGTCCTGCGCTGGCCCGTGGTCTCACGGACCGTGCTCCAGGAGGGCCTGTACCGCTACGACGCCATCGCCCGGCTCCAGGACGTACAGATCGCGGCCGGCGGCGGGAACCCCGGCGGCTCGCCCGGGATCGGCAAGTACATCCGCCTAGGACCGCTCGGGACGGCGCTGCTGCCCACGGAACGCCCCCGCGTGCTGCTCATCGACGAGATCGACAAGAGCGACATCGACCTGCCCAACGACCTGCTGAACGTGCTGGAGGAGGGCGAGTTCACGCTGCCCGAGCTGGAACGGGTCGCGGACACCGAACCCGAGGTGCGGGTGCTCACCGACGACGGAGCCAAGGTGGCCGTGCGGGACGGCCGGATCCGCTGCCGGGCCTTCCCCTTCATCATCCTCACCAGCAACGGCGAACGGGACTTCCCCGCCGCCCTGCTGCGCCGCTGCATCCAGCTCAAGCTCGGACAGCCCGGGGAGAAACGGCTCGCCACCATGGTCCGGGCCCACCTGGGCGAGGAGGCCGCCCGGCTGGGCGCCGACCTGATCCGGGAGTTCCTCAGTCGCTCGCAGACCGAACTCGTGGCGGCCGACCAACTCCTCAACGCCATCTACCTCACCCACCACGCGGCCCCGCCCACCCGGGAGGACCTCGCCGACCTGCTCATCCAGCGCCTCGACCGGCCGAGGTGACCCCCGTGCCCTCCGCGTCCCCCGTCGAGCCCATCCGGGAACTGGCCGCCCTGTTGCGGGCCGCCGGCCTCGACCCGTCCGCCGAGGAACTGGCCGACGCCCTGTGGCTGGCCGGGCTGACCGCAGGACCACCGGGGGAGCCCGGCACCCGGCCCGCGCGGGTCCGCCGGCCGCCGCCGCCCGCGCGGGCCGAGTCGACGCGGCCGCCCCGGGCGCCGGAGCCCGCGCGGGAGGACACCGACCCCGAGGATCCGGTCACCCTGTATCCCGCCGGGCGCCGGTTCCCCGGCGCCGAGGTCGAGGTCGAGGCCCCGGCGGGGCTGCCCGTACGGGTGCCCGGCGCGACCGCGCTGCCCCGGATCATGGACGTCCAGCGGGCCCTGCGCGCCCTGCAACGGCGCCGGCCCGCCGCGCCGCCCACCCGTACCGTGCTCGACGAGGCGGCCACCGCGGAGGCCAGCGCCCGGGCGCTCGGGCTGCTCATCCCCGTGCTGCGGTCCGACAGCCGGCGCGAGGCCACCGTCCGGCTGGTCATGGACGCCTCCCCGTCGATGGCGGTCTGGCAGGACCTGTTCGACGAACTGCGCTCCGTGTGCGAGCGGCTGGGCGCCTTCCGGGACGTACAGGTCCACTACCTGCACCGGCTCGGCGACGGAACGGCGCTCATCGGACGCGGCCCCTCGCCGGGAGGCGCACTGCGGTCCGGGGAACAACTGCGGGACCCCACCGGGCGGACCCTGACCATGGTGGTCTCCGACTGCGCCGGACCGGTCTGGCGCGAGGGCGAGGCGCAGCGGCTCCTGTACCGGTGGGCCGAGTGCGCCCCCTGCGTCGTCGTACAGCCGCTGCCCCAGCGGCTGTGGGGCCGCAGCTGGCTGCCCACCGAGCGCGGGGAGCTGTCCCGGGTCGACGGCCGCGGGCGCCGGCTGCGGTTCCGCCCGGAACGGCCGCCCCGGCCCGGCCGCCCCACCGGCGGCCTGACCGTGCCCGTGCTGCCGCCCCACGCCCACGCCCTGGGCGCCTGGGCCCGGCTCGTCGCCGGCCTCGGCACCGGGCCCGTGCCCGCCGAGGTGGGCCGGGTCCTCGCCGACCACCCGGCGGCCCCCGCGCCGCCGCCCCGGGCCGCGCGACCGCCGCGCGAACTGGTGAGCCGCTTCCGCTCGTCGGCGTCCCCCGGGGCCGTACAGCTCGCCGTCTACCTCGCCGCGGCGCCGCTCACCCTGCCCGTGATGCGGCTCGTACAGCGCACGATGCTCCCCGACTCGGAGCCCTCCGACCTCGCCGAGGTGCTGCTGAGCGGGCTGTTGCGGCGGGGGCCCGACAGCGGCTGGTACGCGTTCGTGCCGGGCGTGCGGGACGTGCTGCTGGGGCCGCTCGGGCGCGACGAGGCCGCCCTGGTCCTCAAGCACTGCTCGGAGTACGTCCTGGCCCACTTCGGGCGGGGCGTGCGCAACTTCCCCGCGCTGGCCGTCTCCCAGCTCACCGGCGCGCCGATGGACTCCGCCGAGGAGCGGATGCCCGCCGGCCGGCTCCCGCAGGCCTTCGCCCAGGTGTCGGCGAAGGTCGTACGGCGCTACCTGCCCGGCCCGCCGCCCGACACGGCCGAGGCCCCGCCGCCGCCCGCGACGCCCGCCGCCGACGCGCGGGAGCGGGCGCTGCGCACCGCCCTGGCCCGGCCCCTCGACGGAGGGCAGCGCGGGCTGTACGAGACCGTCACCCTGCTGCGCCGGGCCGTGGCCGCCCCGCCCGGGCCCGACGACCCGCCGGGCGAGGCCGAGGCCGAACTGGCCGGCGCCCTCCTGCGGTTGTGGGCCCTCCAGCGGGACCCGGAACTGCTCGCGGAGGCCGAGCGGGCCGTCGAGGGACAGCCCGACGCCCGGGCCCGCGCACTGCGGGGCCGCGTGCTGTACGAACGGGCGCTCGCCGGCGTCGCGCCGGACGGCGGGCTCCCCGACGGCGCACTGCTGGAGGCAGCGGACCGGGAGTTCGCGGCGGCCGGGGCCGCGCCGGGAGCCGATCGGGCGCTGCGCCTGGACTGCGCCGTGCGCCGCGCCCGCAGCCTGGTCCGGCTCGGCGAACTGCGCCACGACCCGGGGGCGCTGCGCGAGGCACGGGCCGCGCTGGAGGCGCTCGCCGACCCGGACGACGCCGGCGACGCGGGGGAGGCCGAGGCGCGCCGGGGCCGGGAACTCGGTCGGGTCCTGCTGGCCCTGCTGCCCCACACCCCCGACCCGACCGAGCGCGCGGAGCTGGCCGAGGCGGCCGCCGGGCGGCTCACCGCCGACCCGCGGGCCGAACCGGAGGCACGCGCCCGGGTCCGCGTCGAGCGCGCCGCGGCCCTGAGCCACCTGCCCGGACGGCTGGAGGAGGCCTCCGGGGAACTGGCCACCGCGCTGACCGAGACCGGCGAGGCCGGCGCGCGGGTGGCCGCGCTGGTGTGCCTGGCCCGCGTGCACCGGGCACGGTACGCGCGGGACGCGGACCCGCGGGCGCTGGAGGACGCGGCCGAGGCGTACGGACGGGCCCGCCGGCTGATCCCCCGGGACGGGGACGCCTTCGGGGAACTGCTGCCCGAGTGGGGTGACGTGCTCCTGGACCGGGCACGGGCGCCCGACGCCGACGCGCACCGGTTCGCGTCGACGGCCGTACGGGTGCTGCGCGAGAGCCGGGCCGCCGTGCCCCAGTCCGACCCCCGCGCCGGGCACCGGCTGCGGCGCCTCGCGGCGGGCTTGCGGCTGCGGCACGCCTACGAGGGCGACGTGGTGGACCTGCGCGAGGCGGAGTACCTGCTGGAACTGGCGGCCCGGCACGGCCGGGGCCCGCTGGAGCGGGCCGGGGCCTGGCGCGAGCACGGTGACGTCCAGCGGGAGATCCACGGACACACGCGGGCCGTCGACCGGCTCGACCGGGCGGCGGACTCCTACCGCCGGGCCTGGCGCGAGGCGTCGGAGACGGAGCCGGGGCCCGACCGAGAGGCGGCGCTCCGGCTGGCGGTACGGGCGCAGGAGCTGCGGGGGGAGGTGCTGGAACGGCTGGCCCGACCGCGCGCGGCGCTCGACGCGTACCGCTCCGCGGTGGAGCTGTGGCAGGGACTCGGGGGCGGGGACGCCGAGCGGCGGACCGAGCGCCTGCGGGCACGGATCCGTGTCCTGGAGGCCGGCCTGTGACCGCGCCCCGCGCGCCGGCGCGAGCGGACCGGACCGGCCCCGGTGGGCGGCGCGGGGAAGAGGGCCGGCGAGCGTCCGGCCCGGGACACGACAGGGGGGCGGACCGGAGATGGTGACGGGACGGCAGGAGACGACGACCGGTGTCCGGAGGTGTCCCGGGCGGTTACCGGACCTGTCCGGACTGGATCTGACCGCGTTGCGGGAGATCGAGCATCCGGTGCTGGCCGAGGTGATGAAGGGCATGGTCGAGCGGGTCACCCACCCCGCCGAGATCCTGAACGCCTTCGACTCGGGAGTCACCTGACACGAGCCCACCACCGCCGTATACGACGGGAGTTGACCACTTTCCGCCGTTAGTGCAGGCCGTCCGGGGGGCAGGGATGGACCGTCCCGGGGGTCCCCCCAGCGGTAGCCGGGGGAGGGAGGCGCAGGCGATGAGGCGAGCGATCACCGGCGAGGGCGCGCTGCCCGCGCAACGGCCGCCCCGCGACGTCCCCGCAGGTCACGCGCACCACGCGCCGTGGCCCTACACCCGGCTCGACGTGCCCGCCCTGCGCGCCGCGGGCCACCGCCCGCACCCCATCCGGCAGTTCGTGCTCAAGACGCACAGCCGCTGCAACCTCGCCTGTACGTACTGCTACGTCTACGAGATGGCCGATCAGAGCTGGCGCGGCCGCCCCGCGATCATGACGCCCGCGACCGCCCACCGCGCCGCCGAACGGATCGCCGAGCACGCCGCCGCCCACGACCTGACCCGCGTCGACCTCGTCCTGCACGGCGGCGAACCCCTGCTCGGCGCCCCCGAGGAACTGGCCGCCCCCGTCGAGGCCGTCCGGGCCGCCACCGGCCCCCGCGTGCGGGTCACCGCGACCGTGCAGACCAACGGCACCCTGCTCACCCGCGGCCGGCTCGCCGCGCTCGCCGCCGCCGGCATCCGCGTCGGCGTCAGCCTCGACGGCGGACTGCCCGCGCACAACGCCCGCCGGGTGGATCACGCCGGCCGCCCCGGCTTCGCCGCCGCCGCCCGGGGGCTGCGGCTGCTCGCCCGACACCCGGAGAGCTACGCCGGGGTGCTGTGCGTCGTCGACGTCACGCAGGACCCGCTGGAGGTGTACTCCTCGCTGCTCGGCTTCGCGCCGCCCACCCTCGGCCTGCTGCTGCCCCTGGCCAACTGGAACGACCCGCCGCCCGGACGCGCCCCGCACACCACCCCGTACGCCGACTGGCTGCTCGCCGTCTTCGAACGCTGGTGGCACGACGGGGCACGGCGGACCCGCGTCCGGATCTTCGAGGAGATCATCGCCCTGCTCCTCGGCCTGCCCGAGGCCACCGAGACCCTCGGGCTCGCGCCCGCGACCACCGCCGTGATCGAGACGGACGGCGCCATCGAACAGGCCGACTCCCTGAAGTCGGCCTACGAGGGCGCCGCCGCCACCGGACTCCACGTCGACCGCCACAGCTTCGACGAACTCCTCGACCATCCCGGGTTCGCCGCCCGCCAACTCGGACGGGACGCGCTCGCGCCGGGCTGCCGCGCCTGCGAACTCGTCGAGGTGTGCGGCGGCGGCCACTACCCGCACCGCTACCGGGCCGGCGAGGGCTTCCGCCGGCCCTCCGTCTACTGCGCGGACCTCCAGGTCCTCATCCGGCACATCGCCCGGGCGCTGCACACCGCCACCGCGGGACGGGCCGCCTCATGAGCGAGGACCCCGAACCCCCGGCGGGCACCGGCCTCGCCCCGTTCACCGTCGACTCCCACACCCTGCGCGCCCTCGCCTCCACCGAACCCTCCGCCGAGGGCACCCGCCTGGTCCGCGACGTCCGCAGGTCGAAACGACTGCTCCTGCTGCGCGCCGTCCTCGACGCCGCACCCGGCCCCGAGACCGCCGAGCACTGGGCGCTGCTGGAGGAGGCCGAGCGGCACGACCCCGACGCGGTGCGCGACGTACTGCACTACCCCGCCACCGGCGTCTGGGCCGAGGAGACCCTGCGCCGGCTCCACGACCCCGACGGACCCGCGCCCGACCTCGGCCGGCTCGGGGCGCTCGCCGCCGCCGCCGCGCTGCGCTCCGGCATCACCTTCAAGACCACCCTGCGCCCCGTGCACGGCCGGCTCGTGCTGCCCACCCTCGGCCTGCTGCGGCCCGATCGTCCCGGCCCGCTCGCCGTCACCGAACGCTCCTGGGAGACCGCCGTGGACGCCGTGCCCCTGCACGGGCTGCCCGGCGGCCGGACCGCCCTCGACGACCTCGACCCGTACCGGGCGCCCTCGGGCCCCCCGGCCCCCGTGCGCCCCGCCCGACGGCTCACCCCCAAGGGGCACAAGCGCTGGGACACCCAGTGGTCCGGCGCGCTCACCCTGCTGCGCCGCTACGACGCCGCCCGCGCCGACGAGATGGGCCGCCTCCTGCGCTCCGTCGTCCCGCTGGCCGGCGGCTCCCGCTCCAGCGGCGCCACCCTGCCCGCCGCCGCGGGCTCCGTGCTCGCCCGCACGCAGCCCCCGCCCGCCCTCGCCGCCACCCTCGTCCACGAGGTCCAGCACGGGAAGCTGACCGCCCTCGCGGACGTCCTGACCCTGCACACCGCCGACCGCACCCCCTGCCACTGGGCCCCCTGGCGCAGCGACCCGCGCCCCCTGGACGGGCTGCTGCACGGCGCGTACGCCCACCTGGCCCTGGCCGGCTACTGGCAGCGCGCCGCCCTGTACGGGGCGCGGGGCGCCTGGGCCCAACACGCCCGGATCCGCGCCCAGGTGGCCGCCGTGCTGCCCGCACTGCGCGGACATCCCCGACTGACCGCCACCGGAAGGGAGTTCACCGACGGCATGGCCGCCGCCGAACGCGCGATGGACGAACTGCCACCGCCCGGAAACCAGTACGCCACGGCCCGCCGGACCCTGGAGCGCGAACGCCGCGCCTGGTGCGAGAACCACCCCGAACTCACCGCATTCGCCGAGGGCTGACGAACCGTCCGCTGCGGTACCTTTCAAACCCGTCCACCGCCCGGATCCCAGGGAGACGGCCGCATGACGACCGGTACGCGCCACGACCGCGACGGAGCCCCGCAGCCGCAACGCTTCGTCATCAGCTTCGCGGGGTTCAACCGCCCCTGGGCCGTGTGGATCGCCCACCGCCTGGAGGAGCACGGCCACCGCGTGGCCCTGCAACGCTGGGACCCGCAGACGAGCCCCGGCCTCACCGAGGCCCTGGAGGACCTGGCCCGCTCCGGCGGCCGGATCCTGGTCGTCCTCAGCGAGCGCTACTTCTCCGCGGGCACCCACACCGACGAGGAGTGGAACGCCGCCCTGCGCACCGTCACCGGCGCCCACCCCGACCGGTTCGCGGCCGTCTGCCTCACCGACTCCCCGCTGCCCAGCGCCGTCGCCGCCCTGGAGAAGACCGACCTGTGGGGCCTGGACGCGTACGAGGCCGAGTACCGCGTCCTGCGCCGACTGGAGCTGCCCACCGACCGGATCGGCACCGAGAGCGGCCGCCGCGGCCCCCGCTTCCCCAACGACCCCCCGGAGGTCTGGGGCCGCGTCCCGCGCCGCAACCCCCGCTTCACCGGCCGCAACGACGTCATCGGCGCCCTGCGGGCCGCCCTCACCGAGGCACCCCCCGGCGCGTCCACCGTCACCCTGCTGGGGCTCTCCGGCGTCGGCAAGACCCAGGTGGCCACCGAGTACGCCTACCGCTTCGCCTCCGAGTACGACGTGGTGTGGTGGGTCCCCGCCGAGGACCGGCCCACCCTGCGCGAACGCCTCGCCGACCTGGCCCCCGCCCTCGACCTGCCGCGCGGCGCGGGCAGTTACGGCGAGCAGATCCGGGCCGTGCTGGAGGCGCTGCGGCGCGGCACCCCCTACCACCGCTGGCTGCTCGTCTTCGACGGCTGCGACCACCCCGACGACCTCATCGACCTGCTGCCGTCCGGCGCCGGCGACGTCATCATCACCTCCCGCAACCGCGAGTGGGCCGCCCGCCACACGAGCCTCGTCGAGGTCCCGCTCTACGCCCGGCCCGAGTCCGTCACCTTCATCCGCCGGCGGGCCCGCCGGCTCTCCGGTGAGGAGGCCGACCAGCTCGCGGAAGCGCTGGAGGACTACCCGCTGGCCCTCGACCAGACCGCGGGCTGGCTCGCGGACTCGCCGCTCGGCGTCGGCGAGTACCTCACCCTGCTCCGGCGCCGGCTGGACACCCACGAGGCCGTCACCCTCTCCGACGACTACCCGCTGCCCTTCCCCACGGCGCTCGCGATACTGCTCAACAACGTCCGGGAGAACTTCCCCGACGCCCTCGCGCTGCTGCGCCTGTTCGTCTTCTTCGCGCCCGGCCGCGTCCCGCTGCGCCTGCTGCGCGAGTTCCCCGCCGCCGACGTCCCCGAGCACCTCGCCGGCCTGATCAACGACCAGATCCGCTGGAACGCCGCCCTCAACAAGCTCGTGCAGTTCTCCGTCGTCCGCCTGGAGTACTCCGACCTGTCCGTCGAGGAGGGCGGCGGCGGCCTGGAGACCGTCCAACTGCACCGCATGGTCCACAACATCGTCCGCGACGACCTCGGCGAGGAGGAGGCCGAGCAGCTCTCCCGCGCCGTCCGCCAGGTCCTCGCCGCCGCCGACCCGGGCCGGCCCACCGACTCCCGACTCTGGCCCCGGTACGCCGAACTCATCCCGCACCTGGAGACGGCCGGCGTCCTGACCAGCACGAACCCCCGCATCCAGAACTTCCTGCTGCACTGCCTGCGCTACCTGATCCTCGCCGGGGAGTACCGCACCTGCCTGCGGCTCGCCGAGGAGACCGACGGCGCCTGGCGGTCCATGCTCGGCGAGGACCACGACCAGGTCCGCGAACTCAGCTACCACCACGGCGGCGCCCTGCGCATGCTCGGCCACTTCCGCCGGGCCGAGGTCCTCGCCAAGTCGGTCGCGGACCGGCTCGTCGAGGAACGCGGCGACCGCGACCTGGAGACCCTGCGCGCGACCAGCACGTACGCGGGAGTGCTGCTCGGCACCGCCAAGTTCGAACAGGCCCGCCTGCTGCTGGAACACGCCTTCACCACCTACCGCGAACTGCTCGGCGAGGACGACTCCACCACCCTCAACGCCCAGAACAACGTCGCCGTCGCCCTGCGCCTCCTCGGCCGCTACCAGGAGGCGTACGACACCGACCTCGACACCCTGCGCCGCCGCGAACGGGTCCTGCGGGTACGGCACATCGCCACCCTCTCCTCGGGCATCGGCTGCGCCATGGGCCTGCGGCTCATGGGCCGCTACCGCGAGGCACAGGCCCGTCAGGAACAAGGGCTCAAACTCAACGCCCAGGTACTCGGCCCCAACCACCCGCAGACCCTGCGCGCCGAACACAACCTCGGCATGTGCCTGCGCCGCGCCGGCGACATCCCCGGCGCCGGCGCCCGCCTGCGCGGCGTCCTGGAACGCTCGACGCGGGTGTTCGGCGCCGAGTTCCCCTGGACCCTGATGGTCGCCTCCGACTACGCCACCTATCTGCGCGAGTACGGCGACGTCGGCGAGGCCCGCCGGATCTCCGAGGAGGTCGTGCGCGGCTACCAGTCCCAACTGGGCCTGGCCCACCCGTACAGCATCGGCACCGTGGGCAACCTCGGCCTGGTCCTGCGCGCCCAGGGCGAACGGGAGGAGGCCCTCAACCTCGCCGAACAGGCCCTGGTCGGCATGCGGGGCGCACTCGGCGGCCGGCACCCCTGGACGCTGGGCTGCGCCCTGAACGCCACCGGACACCGCAACATCACCGGACGGCTGGAGGACGCCGTGGACCTCAGCCGGGAGACCCTGCGGACCGCCGAACAGGTCCTGGGACCCGACCACCCCATGACGCTGAGCGCGGAGATCGCCCTCGCCGCCGACCTGCGGGCCGTCCGGGAGGACGTGGAGGCCTCGAAGCACGAGGACGCCGGGCTGCGGGCGCTGATGCGCACCCTCGGCCCGCAGCACGTCCACACCGTGTCCGCACGCCAACAGACCCGGCCCTACTGGGACTTCGAACCCCAGCCGTAGACCCCGGCCGGAAACGCCGGAAGGCCCGGACCCCCTCGGGGGTCCGGGCCTTCACGGTGCGAGCCGGTGCGTCGATCAGGCCTCGAAGACCTCGTTCAGCAGCAGCTGCTGCTCCGCCTGGTGACGCTTGGCGGAACCCACGGCCGGGGACGACCCGTGCGGACGCGACACGCGCCGCAGCCGCTCGCCCGCCGGGATGTCGGCGCCGACCGCCAGGTCGAGGTGGTCGATCAGGTTCAGCGCGATGAACGGCCACGCACCCTGGTTCGCCGGCTCCTCCTGCGCCCAGATGTACTTGGCCGCGTTCGGGAACTTGGCGATCTCCGCCTGGAGCTCCGCACCCGGCAGCGGGTACAGACGCTCGATGCGCAGGATCGCGGTGTCCGTGATGCCGCGCTTCTCCCGCTCGGCCTCCAGGTCGTAGTAGACCTTGCCGGCGCAGAAGACGACCTTGCGGACCGCGTTCGGGTCCACGGTGGAGTCCCCGATGACCGGACGGAACGAACCGTTGGTGAACTCCTCCGCCTTCGACGCCGCCGCCTTCAGACGCAGCATCGACTTCGGGGTGAAGACGATGAGCGGCCTGTGGTGCGGGTTGTGGACCTGCCAGCGCAGCAGGTGGAAGTAGTTCGACGGCAGGGTCGGCATCGCGACCGTCATGTTGTCCTGCGCGCACATCTGGAGGAAGCGCTCGGGACGCGCGGACGAGTGGTCCGGGCCCTGGCCCTCGTAGCCGTGCGGCAGCAGCAGCGTGACGCCGGACGTCTGGCCCCACTTCTGCTCGGCCGAGGAGATGAACTCGTCGACGACGGTCTGCGCGCCGTTGACGAAGTCACCGAACTGGGCCTCCCAGAGGACCAGCGCGTCCGGACGGGCCAGCGAGTAGCCGTACTCGAAGCCCATGGCCGCGTACTCGGAGAGCAGCGAGTCGTAGACGTTGTAGCGGGCCTGGTCGTCCGACAGGTACAGCAGCGGGGTGTAGTCCTCGCCGGTCTCCCGGTCGATGAGGACCGCGTGACGCTGACCGAAGGTGCCGCGGCGGGAGTCCTGGCCGGACAGCCGGACCGGGGTGCCCTCCATCAGCAGCGAACCGAAGGCCAGGGTCTCGCCCATGCCCCAGTCGATCGTGCCCTCGTCGATCATCGCCGCGCGGCGCTGGAGCTGCGGCAGCAGACGCGGGTGCACGGTGACCGTGTCGGGGATGTTGACCTGGGCCTCGGCGATCCGCTTCACGACCTCCTGCGAGACCGCGGTGTTCACCGGGACCGGGAAGTTGGCGGTGGGCGCCGGGATCTGCGGGGCGGCCGCGGGCTGCGTGGCGGCCTCGCGGACCTCCGCGAAGACCTTCTCCAGCTGGCCCTGGAAGTCCTGGAGCGCCTGCTCGGCCTCTTCCAGGGTGATGTCGCCGCGACCGATGAGGGACTCGGTGTACAGCTTGCGCACCGAGCGCTTCTTGTCGATCAGGTCGTACATCAGCGGCTGGGTGAACGCCGGGTTGTCGGACTCGTTGTGGCCGCGACGGCGGTAGCAGATGAGGTCGATGACCACGTCCTTGTTGAACGCCTGACGGAACTCGAAGGCGAGCCGCGCGATGCGGACCACGGCCTCCGGGTCGTCGCCGTTCACGTGGAAGATCGGCGCCTCGATCATGCGGGCCACGTCGGTCGCGTACATCGAGGAACGCGAGGACTCCGGGGCGGCGGTGAAGCCGACCTGGTTGTTGATGACCACGTGCACGGTGCCGCCGGTGCGGTAGCCGCGCAGCTGCGACATGTTCAGCGTCTCGGCGACCACACCCTGGCCGGCGAAGGCCGCGTCGCCGTGCAGGGCCAGCGGCAGGACGGTGAAGTCCGTGCCGCCCTTGTTGATGACGTCCTGCTTGGCGCGGGCGACACCCTCCAGGACCGGGTCCACGGCCTCCAGGTGGGAGGGGTTCGCGACGAGCGAGACCTTGATCTGCTCGCCGTCCAGGCCCGTGAAGGTGCCCTCGGCGCCCAGGTGGTACTTGACGTCGCCGGAGCCGTGCATCGACTTCGGGTCGAGGTTGCCCTCGAACTCGCGGAAGATCTGCGCGTACGACTTGCCGACGATGTTGGCCAGGACGTTCAGCCGGCCGCGGTGGGCCATGCCGATGACGACCTCTTCGAGGCGGGCCTCGGCGGCCGAGTCGATGACGGCGTCGAGCAGCGGGATGACGGACTCGCCGCCCTCCAGGGAGAACCGCTTCTGACCGACGTACTTCGTCTGCAGGAAGGTCTCGAAGGCCTCCGCCGCGTTCAGCCGGCGCAGGATCCGCAGCTGCTCCTCGCGCTCCGGCTTGGAGTGCGGGCGCTCGATGCGGTCCTGGATCCAGCGGCGCTGCTTCGGGTCCTGGATGTGCATGAACTCGACGCCGGTGGTGCGGCAGTACGAGTCGCGCAGCACGCCGAGGATGTCGCGGAGCTTCATCATCGACTTGCCGGAGAAGCCGCCGACCGCGAACTCGCGCTCCAGGTCCCACAGGGTGAGGCCGTGCTCGGTGATGTCGAGGTCGGGGTGCTTGCGCTGCTTGTACTCCAGCGGGTCGGTGTCGGCCATGACGTGGCCGCGGACCCGGTAGGAGTGGATCAGCTCGAAGACGCGGGCGGCCTTCGTGACGTCGTCGTCGTGCGAGGCGTCGATGTCCCGGAGCCAGCGGACCGGCTCGTACGGGATGCGCAGCGCCTCGAAGACGTCGTCGTAGAAGCCGCTCTCGCCCAGCAGCAGGTTCGCGACGATGCGCAGGAACTCGCCGGAGGCCGCGCCCTGGATGACCCGGTGGTCGTAGGTCGAGGTCAGGGTCATGACCTTGGAGATGCCCAGCTTGTTCAGGGTGTCCTGCGAGGTGCCCTGGAACTCGGCGGGGTAGTCCATGGAGCCGACGCCCATGATGACCGACTGTCCGGGCATCAGGCGGGGCACGGAGTGCACGGTGCCCAGGCCGCCGGGGTTGGTCAGCGAGACCGTGACGCCCGTGAAGTCGTCCATCGTCAGCTTGCCGACGCGGGCGCGCCGGACGATGTCCTCGTAGGCCTGCCAGAACTCGAAGAAGTTGAGGGTCTCGGCCTTCTTGATGCCGGCGACGACGAGCTGGCGGTCGCCGTTCGGCTTCACCAGGTCGATCGCGAGACCGAAGTTGATGTGCTCCGGCTTGACCAGGGTCGGCTTGCCGTCCCTCTCCGCGAAGGAGTAGTTCATGGCCGGCATGGCCTTGATCGCCTGCACCATCGCGTAGCCGATGAGGTGCGTGAAGGAGATCTTCCCGCCCCGGGCGCGCTTGAGGTGGTTGTTGATGACGATGCGGTTGTCGAACAGCAGCTTCACCGGGACGGCGCGGACGGACGTGGCCGTCGGGACGTCGAGGGAGGCGTTCATGTTCTTCGCCACGGCAGCGGCGGGGCCGCGGAGCGTCACCAGTTCGGGTCCCGAGGGGGCCTCGGTGGCGGGCGCGGCCTTGGGAGCTGCGGGAGCGGGCGCGGCGGCAGCCGGAGCCTGAGCGGAGGGCGCGGCCGGTGCGGCGGCCTGGGCCTGGGAGGTGACAGTCACAGCAGGGGCACCAGAGGGGGTGGCAGGAGCAGGGGCAGGAGCTGGCACAGGCGGGGTCGCGGCCGAGGGCGAGGGCGCGGCGTCAGCCGCTCCCGCTGCACCGGTGCTCGCACCGGCGCTCGCCGCCCCCGTGGCGGCCGCGACGGGGGCCTGCGGGGCCTGGGCGGCGGGGCTGGCGGCCTGTGCGGAGGCGCCATCCTTCGTCGTCGGGGACTTCTCGGGACCGTCGGCCTTGGCGGGGGCTGCTGCGCCCCCGGCCTTGTAGTCGGCGAAGAAGTCCCACCAGGCCCGGTCGACCGAGTTCGGGTCCTGGAGGTACTGCTGATAGATCTCGTCGACGAGCCACTCATTGGCACCGAAGCCTGAGGCAGGGGTCTTCCCGCCCTCTGCTGCTTCGGTCGTGGTGCTCGAGTTACTGGGGGACTGTGGCGACACGGCGGCAACCGCCCTCTTCCGCTTCACAAGGTATGGACAGCGGGAATAAAGGCTACGCCTCCCCCGGCGTCCGATGCAGGCCGGGCGGGACTTACGTCGCGCAGGTCACATCGAAAGGCGTGTTTCGCCGCTTGGAATGGCGGGAAACAAGCGTGGTTCGGGTAGGGGACACCGTGGTTGCGGCCCCCTTGGCTTCGCACCCCTGACGGACCCCGGCGCGTGTGGCCGAGATCATGTCCTTCCCACTCGAACCCTACGTCAACGCGATGCCTGGGAGCTGCCCGGAAGCGTGACGAGGATGCGGCAGCCGCGTGACGATTCGGCCACTCCGATCTGGCCCCCGTGCAGGCCGACGGCCCAGCGGGCGATCGCCAGGCCCAGTCCGGTGCCCCCGTCGCCGCCACCGGAATTCCCCCGGTTGAAGCGCTCGAAGACCCGGTGCCACTCGGATTCGGGGATCCCGGGACCCTCGTCCCGCACCTCCAGGTCCAGGCTCCCGGGCGCGTCGCCGGCCCGGGCCCGGACCGTGACCCGGCCGTGCGGGGGGCTGTGCTTGACCGCGTTGTCGATCAGGTTCGCCACCACCTGGTGGAGCCGTTCCGCGTCGGCGTACGCCGTCAGTTCGAAAGGGAACACGTCCAGGTGGAGGTGGACGTCGTTGCGGGTGTGCCCGCCCGAACCGGAGGTCAGCCCCGGCCGCCCGGCGGCCGCCAGCCCGGACTCCTTGAGCACCCCCGACAGGTACGGCCACACCTCGAACCGGCGCGCCCGCAGCGGGACCACGCCGTTGTCCACCCGGGACAGGTCCAGCAGGGTCTCCACCAGCCGGCCCAGCCGCTCGGTCTGCTTCAGCGCCGTCCGCATGGTCTCCGGGTCGGCGGCCGACACTCCGTCGACCACGTTCTCCAGCACCGCCCGCAGGGCCGCGATCGGCGTGCGCAGCTCGTGGGAGACGTTGGCGACCAGCTCCTTGCGGTGCCGGTCCACCGCCTCCAGGTCGTCCGCCATCAGGTTGATCGTCGCGGCCAGGTCGCCCAGCTCGTCGCGGCGCCCCGCCTCGCGGACCCGGCGGGTGTAGTCCCCGTGCGAGATCGCCCGGGCCACCGTGGTCATGTCGTCGAGCGGCGCCGTCAGACCGTGCGCCACGAACTGGGTGATCAGCATCGAGGCGATCACCGAGAACACCGTGATGAACCGCAGCTCGGTGTCCGTGCGCAGGGCCACCAGCAGCAGGCCCGTGGTGATGAAGACCGACACCACGACGAGCGTGCCCAGCTTCGTCTTGATCGAGAACGGCGAGAAGGGCCGCAGCCCGCCCGGCTGCCGCTGGCTCACGGCTGGGCCGGGGTCTCCAGGGCGTACCCGACGCCGTGGACCGTGCGGATCCGTTCCGCGCCGATCTTCCGGCGCAGCGCCTTGATGTGGCTGTCGACGGTACGGGTCCCGGACGCGTCGGCCCAGTCCCACACCTCCGCCAGCAACTGCTCCCGCGAGAGGACCGCCCGCGGCGTGCCGGCCAGGCACACCAGCAGATCGAACTCGGTCGGTGTCAGGTGCACGTCCTCGGTGTGCACGCGGACCCGGCGCTGCGCGTGGTCGATCTCCAGATCGCCCAGGCGCAGGGTGGCCCCGCGCGGGGCCGTCGCGGCCAGTGTGGCCCGCTCCACCCGTCTCAGCAGTACGTGGACCCGTGCGGCCAGCTCGCGCATCGAGAACGGCTTCGTCATGTAGTCGTCGGCCCCGACCCCGAGGCCGACGAGCATGTCGGTCTCGTCGTCCCGGGCGGTGAGCATCAGCACCGGCACCGGACGCTGTGCCTGCACCCGACGGCAGACCTCCAGCCCGTCGAAGCCGGGCAGCATGACGTCCAGCACCAGCAGCTCGGGCAGCCAGCTCTCGGCCGCCGAGACGGCGGCAGGGCCGTCGTGGGCGGCCTGGACCTGGAAGCCCTCGGCGCGCAGCCGGGCCGCGATGGCGTCGGCGATGGTGCGGTCGTCCTCGACCACGAGCACGCGCCGCTGGGCGCCTGGGGTGGCCGCGGCGCCGTTGTGGGTGGTGTGTGTCTGTTCCATGTCCCGCCCCTGAAGAACCCGCGTGATGGGGTGCAGCGTAGAGGAGGCGCAGGCCTGCGGCTATGTGGGGCCGACCGGACCCCGGGCCAGGTGGACGACGTCCGGGACACCTCGGGCGACTCGCACTTCTTCCGTCCGTACCGACTCGAATCCGGCATTCCGCAGTGCCTGCTCGAAGGCCGCGGACGGTCGCGCGGACCAGACGGCGAGCACCCCGCCGGCGGTGAGGCGGGCCCGGCAGGCGGCGAGGCCCGCGGGGGAGTACAGGCCGCGGTTGTCGTCGGTCACGGTCCAGTCCGGGCCGTTGTCGATGTCCAGGCAGAGGGCGTCGTACCGGTCGTCCGTGGCGTGGAGGTAGGCGACGAGATCGGTGTGCAGGACGCGGACCCGGGGGTCGGCGAGGGCGGCGGCCGAGAGCGGTGCCAGCGGCCCGCCGCGGTGCCAGTCGATGATCGCCTCCTCGCGCTCGGCGACGACGATCCGACCCCAGTGCGGCTGGGAGGCCGCGTGGGCGAGGGAGAAGCCGACGCCGAGACCGCCGACGAGCACGGACGGGGCCGCCGGGGCCGGGTCCAGGGCCCCGAACGCCGCGTCGATCAGCAGGCGTTCGGAGCGGCCGTCCGAAGTGTCCATGAGGAAACAGCCGTTGGCGATGATCTCGTGCGTCTCCCCGCGCCGGCGCAACACCACCTCCCCGTACGGTCCTTCGCGGCGGTCGACGGTGACGGGTTCCGGTGCGGGGGCGGTCATCGGTCTTCCTTCCCGTGGCCGCTCGGCCACTCCTCGTCGCCGGACACAACGAGGCCCCCGTGCCGCTTGTTCCGGGTACGGGCCCGCCTTCCGGTCCGCGTCGCGGGCGCGTCCGCGGCCGGGCCCTCAGTCCTCGAACGGGGGCAGCGCGTCCAACACCCGCGTCAGGGCCATCGGCACCGAGCCGTCGCCGGTGGCCACCTCGAAGCCCCCGTACGCGAAGGCGTAGGTGAACCCGTCGAACACGGTCCCGCTCTTCGACGTCCGGGGCAGCCGGGCGAAGTCCGCCTCCCGGAGCGCCGCCCGCAGCGTGCCGAGTTGAGGGGCGGTCAGCTTCCCGCGGCCGACCTCGTCCGCCCGCCCGTCCAGCCGGCTCCAGGACCCGTCCTCGCCGATCACCAGGGTGCCGGTGCGCCCGGCGAAGCCGCCGCTGCGGGTGACCCGGACCAGGGTCGTGCTCGGGGAGGTGGCGCGGGGCGAGGAGGGCGGCGCCGTCCCGGTGGGACCGGGGCCCGGGGTGGTCGGGTCCCGGGGGGCGGGTGCGCTCGGGGTGCCGGCGGGCGGGGCGGACGGGGTTCCGGGTGACGAACCGTCGGCCGTCGCGATCGGCTCCGTCCGCTGGGCGGCCGGCTTCCCGTCGGCGCCGCACCCGCCGAGCAGCAAGGCGGCCAGCACCGCCCCGAGTACCGCGCCCGTCGCCGCCGTCGCCCGTCCCGTTCGCCCTGTGCGCACGCCACACCCCCGCGGGAATTCGGCCGACCCGGACCCCGAGTATGGAGTCCGTACCCGTCCCGCGGAAGCACCCGGAGGTCGACATCAGCCGCGACATCAGCCGCACGGCCCTCTGGCGGTGGGTGCCCCCGCTCGTCGCCGTCTCCCTGGGGCTCTGGTCCCTGGAACGCGGTCCGGCCGGCGGCAGCATGTGGCGCGACGAATCCGTCACCGTCCAGGTGGCGCACCGCCCCCTGGGCGACCTGTGGACGCTGCTCGGGCAGGTCGACGCCGTGCACGGGCTCCACTACCTTTTCATGCACGGCGTGTTCGCCCTGTGGGACGGCGGCCTGTGGGCGCTGCGCCTGCCGTCCGTCGCCGCCACCGCCCTGGCCGCCGCCGGGGTGGCCGCGGTGGCTTACCGGCCGGCGGGGGAGCGGGCCGCCCTGTGGGCCGGGACCGCGTACGCCGTCTTGCCGCCCGTGCAGATGTACGCGCAGGAGGGGCGCTCGTACGCTCTCGTCGCCTGCGCCGTGGTGTGGGCCACCCACCTGATGCTGTGCGGGCGGTGGGCGGCGTACACGGTGGTGCTGCTGCTCGGCTGCTGGCTGCACGAGTTCGCCGTACTGGCCCTGCTCGCGCACGGCTTCGTCGCCCGGCGCTCGCGCGGTTGGCGGTGGAGCGCCGCCGTCGTCGTGGTCGCGCTGCTGCCGCCGGCCTGGGTCAGCGCGGCGCAGGCCGAGCGACAGTTGGGCTGGCTCGGGCGGCCGAGTGGGCAGGACTGGGCGGCGTACGGGGTGCTCGTGCTCGCGGTGGCACTGCTCGCCCGGGGGACGTCGGTGCCCCGGGAACTCGTCCGGGTCGCCGTACCGCTCGCACTGCTGCCGCCCGGACTGCTGCTGCTCGTCTCGCTCGCACACCCCTGGTACGTCGACCGGTACGTCCTCTACGCGCTGGCCGGGCTCGCCCTGCTCGCCGGCGCCCGGCTCGCGGCCGCCCGCGGGCTCTGGCCGTGGGTGTTGACGGCCGCGCTGCTCGCGCCGTTCGGCTGGTGGTCGGTGTGGCTGCGGACCCCGGAGAGCCGCACGGACGACGTGCTCGCGGTGGCGGCCGCCGTCCGGGAACGGGCCCGGCCCGGGGACGCCGTGCTGTTCATGCCGTCCCGGCGCCGCGAGTGGCTGCTGTCCTCGCCCGCCGTGTACGCGCCCCTGCGCGACCTCGCCCTGGACCGCTCCCCGACCGCCTCGCGGAGCCTGTGGGGCACGGAGGCCGACCCGGCGCGGATCCGGGCGCGGTTGGCCGCGGCCCCCCGGGTGGTGGCCCTGCTGGACCCGGAGGGACAACCCCTGGACCCGTACCCGGCGGAGGTCGCGAAGCGGGAGGCGTTGACCGCCGGGTTCGTGCCGTGCTCGCAGACGCGGGTGCGGGGCGCGCGGATCGTGGTCTACGCGGCCCGGGGCGCGGCCGGCGGCTGCGACCGGGACTGAGACGGGGGTGAGGGCCGGGGCCGAGGCCGAGATCGGTACCGGGGCCGTGATCGGCGTGGGGCTCGTGGCGGGGTCGGTGCGGGCGTCGGCCCAAGTGGTACGTCGGGGCGGGTGGTTGGATGGGAGGCGGGCCGGACCGCCGCGGCCCGTGGACCACGCTGTCGGAGGCGCCGCATGACCGTGTCGCAGAACCCCCCGGGCCCCCTGGTCGGGACCTCCTGGCTGGCCGCCCGCCTCGGCGGGCCCGACCTGGTCGTCCTCGACGCCTCCGTCGCCCCTCACCGCGGCGCCGACCGACGGATCCCGGGCGCCCGGCCCTTCGACCTCGACGGCGCCCTGTCCGACCACACCACGGACCTCCCGCACACGATGCCCGCGCCCGCCGCCTTCGAGCACGCGATGCGGGACCTCGGCCTCGACGACCGGGCCACGGTGGTCGTGTACGACGGCGCGGGCCTCCATTCGAGCGCCCGGGCGTGGTGGATGCTGCGCGCCATGGGCTTCGACCGGGCCGCCGTCCTGGACGGCGGACTGCCCGCGTGGGAGGCCGCCGGCCTGCCCGTGGAAGACACCGGGCCCGGATACGGGGGACCCCGCGGCTCCTTCACCGCCCGGCCGCGCGCCGGACTGCTGGTGGACGCCGCCGCCGTGACCGACGCCCTGGCCGACCCGGCGGCGGCCGTGCTGGACGCCCGCACCCGGGAACGGTTCGCGGGCACCGCCCCGGAACCCCGCCCCGGCCTGCGCGGCGGACACATGCCGGGCTCCCTGAACCTGCCCTTCGGCGACCTCAAGGGCCCGGACGGGCTGATGCGGCCCGCCGGGGAACTCCGGCAGGCCTTCGCGGCGTTGGCCGGCGAGCGGGAACGCCTGTACCTCAGCTGCGGGTCGGGGGTGACCGCCTGCGTGCTCGCGCTGGGCGCCGACCTCGCCGGGTACCGGGACCTCGCGGTGTACGACGGCTCGTGGAGCGAATGGGGTCTGCCGTCCAACCGGCCGGTCGCGACCGGGGGTTAACCCCACCCGGGCTCCGGGTACCGGCCCCATCGTCGTGCGGACCGCGCCTCGACAGACTGGCGCCATGCCTTCCCACACCGCGCACGCCGCCCGCCCCGGTGCACTCGCCCGGGCCTCCCGACCCGCCCGCACCGCCGTCGCGGCCTGCGCCGTCGTCGGCGGGCTCCTCCTCACCGGCTGCTCGTTGACCGCGCACACGATGAAGACCGTGCGCGCCGACGCCACCGTCGCCGAAGCCGTCACGGCGGTCGAGATCACGGGCGCCCGGCACGGCTCCATCGAGGTGACGCCGGGCAGCGGCCCGGGCGTCGCCGTCCACCGCACCGTCCACTACCGGGGCGACACGGCGCCCCGGCCGGGGCAGCGCGTCTCCGGGGGCCTGCTCACCTTCGACAGCGGCTGCACCGGCAGTTGCTACGTCGACTACCGCCTGGAGGTGCCGGCCTCCGCGACGGTCAAGCTCGAAAGCAGCAGCGGCCGCGTCACGGTGACCGGGGTGGCCGCGGCGGACGTCGAGACCTCGTCGGGCGACGTGGAACTGGAGCGCATCGCGGGCGCGCTGAAGGCCCGTACCTCCTCGGGCGACATCACCGGCTCGGCCCTGGCCGGCCCGGGAGCCGACATCCGTTCCACGTCCGGCGACGCCCGCCTGGCGTTCACGACGTCCCCGAACGCGGTGGCCGCCGAAACCGGTTCGGGCAACGTCACCCTGACGGTGCCGTCGGCGCCCTACCGGGTCGACGTCTCCACCACCTCGGGCGACCGTCGGATCGCCCTGCCCACCGACCCGGCGGCCGGCGCCCGCCTCTCGGTGAAGACCACCTCGGGCGACGTCCGCGTCTCGGCGGCCTGAGGCGGCCTGAGGCGGCCTGAGGCGGCCTGAGGGGTCGGCGGGAGCCGGCGCCGAGCCGGCGAGGGTGGCCGATCGGGCATCGGACGAGGGCCGGCCGGGGTGTTCGCCGCCGGCGAACGGCGGTGGGGGAACATCGAGGGGCTCATCGGCATTGAGTCGGCATAGCTCAACTTCACTGCCGGAGGGAAGATCATGGCTTCGACGTCCGTATCGCTCACCCTGCCCGTACTGCCGCTCGACGACGAGGTCGTGCTGCCCGGGATGGTCGTCCCGCTGGACCTGTCCGACGCCGACGTACGGGCGGCCGTGGAGGCCGCCCAGGCCGCCGCGGGCAGCGGGAAGCCCCGGGTGCTGCTCGTGCCGCGGATCGACGGACAGTACGCGGGCACCGGTGTGCTCGGAACCGTCGAGCAGGTGGGACGGCTCTCCGACGGGGACCCGGGCGCGCTCATCCGGGGGCGCGGACGCGTCCGCATCGGTGCCGGGACCACCGGGCCCGGGGCCGCGCTCTGGGTCGAGGGCGAGACCGTCGAGGAGACGGTGCCCGAGCCGCTGCCCGGCGCCGTCACCGAGCTCGTCAAGGAGTACAAGGCCCTCGCCACCAGCTGGCTCAAGAAGCGCGGCGCCTGGCAGGTCGTGGACCGGGTCCAGCAGATCGAGGGGGTGTCGGCGCTCGCCGACAACTCCGGCTACTCGCCCTTCCTGACCGTGGCCCAGAAGGTGGAACTGCTGGAGACGGCCGACCCCGTCGCCCGGCTCCGGCTCGCCGTCAAGGCGCTGAGCGACCACCTGGCCGAGCAGGACGTCGCCGAGTCCATCGCCAAGGACGTCCAGGACGGCGTCGACAAGCAGCAGCGCGAGTTCCTGCTGCGGCGACAGTTGGAGGCCGTGCGCAAGGAACTGCGCGAACTCAACGGCGAGAAGGACGGCGAGGAGTCCGACGACTACCGCACCCGCGTCGAGGCCGCCGACCTGCCTGCGAAGGTACGGGAGGCCGCCCTCAAGGAAGTCGAGAAGCTGGAGCGCTCCAGCGATCAGTCGCCCGAGGGCTCCTGGATCCGCACCTGGCTCGACACCGTGCTGGAACTGCCCTGGAACGAACGCACCGAGGACGAGTACGACATCCGCGGCGCCCGGGCGGTGCTCGACGCCGAGCACGCCGGACTGAGCGACGTGAAGGACCGCATCACCGAGTACCTGGCGGTCCGCAAGCGGCGCAGCGATCGCGGCATGGGCGTCATCGGCGGGCGGCGCGGCGGGGCCGTGCTGGCCCTCGTGGGCCCGCCCGGGGTCGGAAAGACCAGCCTCGGCGAGAGCGTCGCCCACGCGATGGGCCGCAAGTTCGTGCGCGTCGCGCTCGGCGGCGTACGGGACGAGGCCGAGATCCGCGGCCACCGGCGGACCTACGTCGGCGCGCTGCCCGGCCGGATCGTGCGGGCCATCAAGGAGGCCGGTTCGATGAACCCGGTCGTCCTCCTGGACGAGATCGACAAGGTCGGGTCCGACTTCCGGGGCGACCCGGCCGCCGCCCTCCTGGAGGTACTCGACCCCGCCCAGAACCACACCTTCCGGGACCACTACCTGGAGGTCGAACTCGACCTCAGCGACGTGGTCTTCCTGGCCACCGCCAACGTCCTGGAAGCCATCCCGGAAGCCCTCGCCGACCGCATGGAACTGGTCCGCCTCGACGGCTACACGGAGGACGAGAAGGTCGTCATCGCCCGCGACCACCTGCTGCCCCGCCAGCTGGAGCGCGCCGGCCTCGGCGCCGACGAGGTGGTCCTGGAGGAGGACGCCCTGCGCCGGCTCGCCGGCGAGTACACCCGCGAGGCGGGCGTACGGACCCTGGAGCGCTCCCTCGCGCGGCTGCTGCGCAAGGTGGCCTCACAACACGAGCTGGGGGAACGGGAACTGCCGTTCCACGTCGGCGCCGACGACCTGCGGCCGCTCATCGGGCGACCGCACCACGTCCCGGAGTCCGCGCAGGACCCGGCCGAGCGGCGGACCGCCGTGCCCGGCGTGGCCACCGGCCTCGCCGTCACCGGGGCCGGCGGCGACGTCCTGTACGTCGAGGCCTCCCTGGCCGACCCGGAGACCGGCGCTGCCGGGCTGACCCTGACCGGCCAGCTGGGCGACGTGATGAAGGAGTCCGCGCAGATCGCGCTCAGCTTCCTGCGCTCGCACGGCGCGGAACTGGAACTCCCGGTCGCCGACCTGAAGGACCGGGGCGTGCACATCCACTTCCCGGCCGGCGCGGTCCCCAAGGACGGGCCGAGCGCGGGCATCACCATGACGACCGCGCTGGCCTCGCTGCTGTCGGGCCGCCAGGTCCGCACCGACGTCGCCATGACGGGCGAGGTCTCGCTGACCGGGCGTGTCCTGCCCATCGGCGGGGTCAAGCAGAAGCTGCTCGCCGCGCACCGGGCGGGCCTGACCACCGTGATCATCCCCAAGCGCAACGAGGCCGACCTGGACGACGTCCCGGCCGAGGTGCTGGAGGGACTGGAGGTACACCCGGTGACCGACGTCCGCCAGGTGCTGGAGCTGGCCCTGGCCGGGGCGGAGGTCGCGGCCGCGGTGGCCGCCTGATCCGGCACACGGACGGCCCGGGGCCCCGCTTCGGCGGGGCCCCGGGCCGTCGGCGTACCCGCTGCGAAATACTGACCGGGCGGACACGCACCGCGACGACACCACCATCGACAGGAGCCGGACGTGCACGGGAGTGAAGATCAGGAGTTCCTTGCCCTGGAGCGGGAGCTGTCCGTCTTCCTCCGGCGGGCCCGGGCCTCCTCCGGCGAGATGGCCCGCGCACTCCACCCGGAGCTGGAGCCGGCCGCCTACGGACTGCTGGTGCGGCTGGAGGCCGCGGGACGACAGCGGGCCACGGAGCTGGCGGCGTACTTCGGGGTGGGCAAGGCCACGATGAGCCGCCAGTTGCGGGCCCTGGAGGTGCTGGGTCTGGTGGCCCGCGAACCGGACCCGGCCGACGGTCGGGCCTTCCTGGTCGGGCTCACGGACGAGGGGCGGGCGCGGTTCCTGCGGGTGCGGGGGGCGCGGCGCGAGCAGTACATGCGCAAGCTCGCCGACTGGGACCGGGGGGAGGTCGCGGAACTCGCGCGGCTGCTCAACCAGTTGAACCAGGGCGCGGACTCGGAGTAGCCGGACCCGCGCCCGTCACCAGGCCCCGTCACGGACTCCCCGTCACCGGCCCCCCGTCACAGCTCCGCGTACACCGCGGACGCGTCGTCGTGGCGCTTGTGGCGGCCCGGCGGGCGGGTGGGGTCGCACTCCAGGGCGCGCACGCGGGCGATCAGCCCCTGCGCGCCCTCCTTGCCGAGCACCCCCAGACAGGCCGCCCAGTCACCCTCCCCGAAGGTGTCCGTCCAACGGCTCGCGCCGTCCGTGAGGGCGGCCAGGGCCCGCACCTCGGAGCGCGGGGTCCGGCCGGTGACCGCCCGGCCCGCCACCTCCGGATCGGCCGCCGCCGTGAAGAACCCGCCCTCGACGTTGCGCAGCGCGTCCGCGGCGGCCACCGAGCGCAGCGCCTCGCGCGGCACCCGGTCCAGTCGGTCGTCGAGGACGGCGTGGACCTCACCGTCCCCGGTCCGGAGCAGCAGGACGGAGTCCGACAGCACGAGGTGTTCCACGGTCGCCCCGTCCCAGCGCGCCACGACCACCGTCGCCTGCGGTGTCCGCACGTGAGAAAGGTCACAGGTGCCCCGGTGGGTCGCGGCGGTGCTCTCGATGGCAGCCGCCAGGATCCGGTCCAGCGGCATGTCCCTCCGCGATCCGGACAGTTCGGTCAATCGACCGCCGAGGCGGGCCACGAACCAGGGCACACCGTGCACGCACCCGTCGTCCCCGCGCGGCGGGGTCACTCCGTCGAGCGCCACCACGACACCGCCACCCGACGTGGGCATCGCGGCCGACAGCCAGTCCTCATTGGGGCGTTCCGGGTTGCCGGGGGCCGTTGCCAGGTCGATGCGCATACGGACATTCTGCCCGCGGGGAGGCCTGCGGGCGGATCCGGGCGGCCGTGCGCCGATCCCCGGCCGAAGGAAAGTCCGTACCAACGGGCGGGGGGCGTGGCGGGCGATACCGGGCCGCCCCGGCGGTGCGGGCGCGCATCTTGCCAAAGCGCGCCGCCATCTTTCAACCACCGGTCCACGGGCGGACCCTGACGGGCGCCGTCCGAGTTGGTCGCCAACTGATCCTTGATGTTCACTCCTTCGAGTGGCCGGGTGGGCGATGTTCGGCTCTCTTCCCAACACACTGCAATGGTCTGAGGCGGTACGAGGGGGCAGGGAGCGTTTACTTGTTGACCGGCCGTTACCTCGGCCACACGAGTAGACGAGCACGAGCACACGTACAGGATTGCGAGCACCGGTGCAGAAGAAGCGGTCTCGGAAGAACGGCACCGCCAGCGCCGACGGTCCCGCCATCGCAGGACGTCGCGTCCGCGTGCGCCGCAGGTTGGTGATCGGTGTGGCCGTCGCCGGCCTCACGGTCCTGGTGGCCGGCGCACCCGCCGTCGTCTCCGCGACGAGAGAACTGAACGACTCCCAGCGGCTGGTCACGCTCGCCGAGCAGACCCGGGCGGCCCTCACCCTGGCGCACCTGATCGGCGACGAACGCGACGCCGTCATCGAGTACGTCGCCAAGGGACGCCCCGCCTCCGGCAAGAGCGCCGTCCGGGAGCGCACCGCGCGCACGGACCGGCAGCTCGACGAGGTCCGCGCGGAGGCCGACGAGGACCTCTCCGTCGCCCTCGGCCGCATCGGAGCCGTCCGTGCCGAGGCGCTCGACGGCAAGGGCGGCGCCCTCGCCGCGCACCAGGCCTACGCCGGCGTCATCGCGGACCTCATGGCACCGGGCGACCGGCTCGTCGAACTGACCCCGCCCCGCGCGGAGGCCGCGCTGGTCACCACCCGGCCGTTGGCCCCGCTCGGACAGGCCGTGGAACAGGCCGGCGCCACCCGCGGCCTGCTGCTCGCGGCCCTGGCCGTCCCGCGCTCCGAACAGGCCGTGAGCCTGGCGCCCGTGGACGAACTCACCGTCGCCGCCCAGCGTTCCCGGGTCCGCGAACAGGCCGCCCTCGACGACTTCTCGCGCACCGCGCGACCGGACGTGCGCGAGACGCTCGCCGCCACCGTCACCGGCCCCGAGGTCAAGACCGCCGAGGAGTACCTCAAGCGGCTCACCGACCGGCCCACCCTGAACTCGACCGACCGCAAGGTCGACCGCGCCGCCGTCGGCGCCGCGCTCACCGCCCGCGTCGACCGGATGCAGTCGGTCGAAGCCACACTGGCGAGCCGACGGGCCACCGCCCTCGCGACCCTGCGCGACGACGACGTGACCCGCCTGGAACTGCTGATCGCCTTCGTGGGCGTGCTGTTCCTGTTCGTCGTCGGCTTCTCGACGGCCGTCGCCCGCTCCCTGACCCGCCCGCTCTCGGTGCTCCGCCGGGGCGCCCAGCGGCTGGCGACCCCGGAGGGCTCCGTCGAGCCGGTGCGCTTCACCGGCCGCAACGACGAGTTCGCCGAGGTCGTCCGCCACCTGAACGCGGTACGGGACCAGACGGTCTCCCTGCACACCCGGATCGCCGGACTCGACGCCGACCGGCGCCGCCTCATCGGCCGAAACGAGGCGCTGACCTCCGGCCGCGGGGCCCTGGACGCCGAGCTGAGGAAGCTGCGGGCCGGGCTCGAAGAGCACCGCCGCGTCATGTCGGCGACATCGGTGTCCCTGTCCCTGCGGACCCTGGGCCTCGTGGAGCGCCAACTGGCGGTCATCGAGGAGCTGGAATCCAAGGAGCAGGACCCGGACCGGCTCGCGACCCTGTTCAAGCTCGACCACCTCGCGACGGTGATGCGCCGGCACAACGAGAACCTGCTGGTCCTCGCCGGCCAGGAACACGGCCACGGACAGGCCCTGCCGGTACCCCTGGTCGACGTCATGCGGGCCGCGGTCAGCGAGATCGAGCGGTACGATCGCGTCGACCTCGCGGCGATGCCCTCGTACACGCAGGTCGCCGGGCACGCCGCCGACGACATCTCGCACGTGCTCGCGGAACTGCTGGAGAACGCGACGACCTTCTCGCCGCCGGACGTCAAGGTGAAGGTGTCCGGCCGACTGCTGGACACCGGCGAAGTGGTGCTGTCCGTGCTGGACGAGGGCATCGGCGTCACCGAGGACCGGATGGCGGCCCTCAACGCCCGACTGGCCACCCCCGAGGCGTACGACGAGGAACCCGAGTCGGAGCACGGCCTGGGTCTCGGCCTGTACGTGGCCGGGCGGCTCGCCGCCCGACACGGCGTCACCGCCGAACTGCGGGCGCCCCGGCACGGCGGGACGGAGGCCCTGGTGGTCGTTCCGGCGACGCTGCTGCCGACCACGCCGCCCGTCTCGCCGGTGCACTCCCTGGCCATGCCCGGCGCGTCCGGGCTGCGCCTGCCCGGGGCGATCGCCGAGGCGAACGAGAACACCCTGATGTCCCAGCGGACGCCCCCGGCGGCGGACCCGGTCGTGGAGGCCGCGGCCGAGCCCGTCTTCGAACCGGCGGCCGAGCCGGTCGGGGACCCGGGGATCGCCGCCGACCTGGCCGCCGCGTTCGGCGACCCGGTTCCCGCCACGCCCACGCCGGCGGACGCCGCGATGGACGCCGGGGTGGACGCCGAGTCCGGCACGGGGACGGAACCGGCTTCGGACCCGGCTTCGGACCCGCTCACGGACCCGGAGGCCGAGCCGCTCGCCGAGACAGAGGCCGCGTTCGACGCCGCGTTCGAGGCAGAGTTCGAGGCCCGCACGGACTCCGAACCGCTTCCGCCCGCCGACCAGGTGTTCACCGTCCCCGCGCGGGAGCCGGAAGAGCCGTCGTCCGCCGAGGCGCCGGCCGAGCCGGCCGCGAGCGACGCCCCGGACGCGACGAGCGACCCGGGTGACGCCGCCGACGAGGCCGCGGAGGCGGTCGCGGACGAGGTCGCCGACGTGATCGACGCCCCGGCCGCCGTTCCGGATCCGCAGCCCGTGCTGTCCGCGGACGAGGAACTCCTCGCCCGCGTGGTGTCGGAGGCCGACGCCGAGGCCTTCGTGGCCCCGGACGCGCAGGCGCCGCCCGCCGAGCAGGTCTTCACGGTGCCCGCCCCCGCGGCCGAGGCACCGGAGGGCGCGGAGCCCGCGCAGGGGCTGCCCCGGCGGATACGGCCCGACGCGGAACCGGGACTGCCCGTGCGGCCCGTCGCCGCCGCGACGTCCGATCCGCACCGGCGGGCCGAGGCCGAGGAGCACTGGCTCCCGCGCCAGGCCGGCCACCCCGAAGACGTCCTGACCGACAAGGGCCTCCCCAAGCGGACCCCGCGCAACGTGGCCACCGGAGGTCGCCCCGCCGACGCGCGGCCCGAACCGCGCCGGGTGGACGCCGACGAACTGCGGCGCAGGCTCGGCGGGTTCTACCAGGGGACCCAGGACGGCAGGCGAGTCGTCGAGGCCGAGCTCGCGCAGGACCGCGGGCAGGACCGGGGACAGACCGACCAGGGGGACACCGCACAGGAGGCACGCACATGACCGCGCCCAGTACGTACGGACTGAGCACCCAGGCCCGCAACCTGCAGTGGCTGCTGACCGACCTGGTCGAGGAGGTTCCCGGCGTCAACTCCGTCGCCGTCGTCTCCTCGGACGGGCTCCTGCTGCTCTCCTCCGAGCCGCCGGCGCAGTCCCCGCAGGACCGGCCCAAGGGCCCCCGAGGGGCCTCGGCCGACCTCGCCACCATCGTGTCCGGGCTCGGCAGCCTGACCACGGGCGCCGCCTCCCTCATGGACGGCGGCTCCGTGAAACAGACCATGGTGGCGATGGAGCACGGCTCCGTCTTCGTCATGGTCATCAGCGACGGCTCGCTGCTCGGCGTGCACGCCGCGCCCGACTGCGACATGAGCGTCGTGGCCTACCACATGGCCCTGTTCGTGGGCCGCGCCGGCCACGTACTGACCCCCGAGGTCCGCAGCGAGCTGCGCCAGTCGATGGAGAACACCCCGTGAGGAGTCCGGCCTCCGACCGGCTGCCGATACGCGGCGCCGACCGCCGCCCCGCCCGCGTCCGCCCGTACTCGCTGACGGGCGGCCGGACCCGGTTCACGCAGGTCCTGCTGGTGGAGACCTTCGTCGCCGCCCTCGACAGCGGTCCGGTCGCGACGCCCGACCGGATGCCCGAGATGCCCGCCATAGTCGAGGTGTGTCGCCGCATGCGGACGATCGCCGAGATAGCGGCGCTCCTGAAACTGCCGCTCGGCGTGGTCCGCGTCCTGGTCAGCGATCTCGCCGACCAGGGCCGGATACGCGTCTACGGCACGGGACACGGCACCGGCCGTCCCGAACGCGCACTGCTCGAAAGGGTGCTCAGTGGTCTTCGCCGTCTCTGACCGTCACATCGACGTCCCCCCTGACGACGAGCCCGCCCAGGCCTGGCAGTACGACCGCTCGCGCGCGCCCGTCGCCGTCAAGGTGCTGGTCGCGGGTGGATTCGGCGTCGGGAAGACCACGTTCGTGTCGTCCCTCTCCGAGATCACCCCGCTGCGCACCGAGGCGGTGATGACGCAGGCCAGTGCCTCCACCGACGACCTGTCCGGGACCCCGGACAAGAGCACCACCACCGTCGCGATGGACTTCGGCCGCGTCACGCTCGACGACGACCTCGTCCTGTACGTGTACGGCACCCCGGGCCAGGAACGTTTCTGGTTCATGTGGGACGACCTGGTGCGCGGGGCGATCGGCGGCCTGGTGCTGGCCGACACCCGCCGGCTGCGGGACGCCTTCCCGGCCCTCGACTACTTCGAGAGCTGCGGCCTGCCGTACGCCGTCGCCGTCAACCACTTCGAGGGCTCCGCCTCCTACGAGGAGGAGGACGTGCGCGAGGCGCTCACCGTCCCGCCCCACGTCCCCGTGGTGATCATGGACGCGCGTCGGCGGGCGACCGTCGTCGAATCGCTGCTGGCCCTGGTGGGTCACGCCCTCGACGCCACTCCCGAATAGATCCACCAGGTCAGGCGGCCTGACAGACCCGAATCGAGAACGTGATGCGCAAGATACTCGTCGTGGGAGCCGGCCAGTCCGGTCTTCAGCTCGCCCTCGGACTCCAGTCCAAGGGGTACGAGGTCACCCTGATGTCCAACCGGACCGCGGACGAGATCCGCACCGGACGGGTCATGTCCACGCAGTGCATGTTCGACACGGCGCTCCAGCACGAGAGGGACCTCCAGCTCGACTTCTGGGCGCGGCAGGCGCCCAGGATCAAGGGTCTGGGCGTCTCGGTCGCCGCCCCGGACGGCAGCCGGGCCGTCGACTGGCTCGGCCGGCTCAAGGGGGACGCGCAGTCCGTCGACCAGCGCGTGAAGATGGCCGGTTGGCTGGACACCTTCGCGCAGCGCGGCGGGCAGCTGGTCGTGCACGGGGCGTCCGTCGCCGACCTGGACTACTTCTCCCGCATCTACGACCTGGTCCTGGTCGCCGCCGGCAAGGGCGAGCTGGTGTCGATGTTCGAGCGGGACGCGGCGCGTTCCCCCTACGACGCGCCGCAGCGCGCGCTCGCGGTCAGCTACGTCCACGGCCTGGGGCCCCGCCCCGAGCACCCGGAGACGGAGGCCGTGCGCTGCAACCTGGTGCCCGGTGTCGGCGAACTGTTCGTCATGCCGACCCTGACCACGTCGGGCCGCGCGGACATCCTGTTCTGGGAGGGCGTCCCGGGCGGCCCGATCGACGCGTTCAAGGGCACGACGGACCCCTCCGCGCACCTGGCGCTGACGCTGGAGCTGATGGAGAAGTTCACGCCGTGGGAGTACGCGCGGGCCGGGAAGGCGGAGCTGACCGACGCGGGCGCCACCCTCGCCGGCCGGTACGCGCCGGTGGTCCGCAACCCGATCGGCCGGCTGCCCGGCGGCGGGCTGGTGCTGGGCGTGGCGGACGTGGTCGTGGCGAACGACCCGATCACCGGACAGGGCTCCAACTCGGCGGCCAAGTGCGCGGCCTCGTACCTCTCGTCGATCCTCATGCACGGCGACAAGCCGTTCGACGAGGCGTGGATGAAGGCCACGTTCGACAAGTTCTGGTTCACGACCGGCAAGCCGGTCACCCAGTGGACCAACGCCATGCTGGGGGTCCCGCCGGAGCACGTGCTGAACCTGATCGGTGCGGCCGGGCAGCTCCAGCCGGTGGCGGATCGATTCGCCAACGGCTTCGACAACCCGGCCGACTTCGACGCGTACTTCTACGACCCCGAGGACACGGCCGACTACCTGGCCGAGGTCACGGCCGCCGCCGCGGCGGGAGCCTCCTCCGCCGAATAGCCGGTGTCGTCCCCCGCCGCGGCCGCCCCGGGCAGCCGCGGCGGGGTGTACGAGGCGAGCGGCGCCCCTGCCGCGTCCGGACGGACGGCGCCGAGGACCGGATTCGCGGCGATCGGCGACACCTTGACGGTGGCTCCCGGACGGGGTGCCTGGATCACCTTCCCGTCCCCGATGTACAGGGCCACGTGCGTGGCGGTGGGGAAGTACACCACCAGATCCCCCGGGCGGAGCCGGTCCAGGGGGACCCGGGGCAGCCGGGCCCACTGGTCCTGGCTGGTCCGGGGGATCGCCCGCCCGGCGTGCTCCCAGGCCCGGGAGGTCAGCCCGGAGCAGTCGAAGGACCCCGGCCCCTCCGCGCCCCAGACGTACGGTTTCCCGATCTGCGCGGCCGCGTACGTGAGGGCCTCGCCGCCGGCGGCCGTCGGCGTACGGGCGCTCACGGCCCCCGGGGCTCCGAGCCGGCCCGAATCCACCAGCTCCCGTTGTGCCTCGGCCGTGTCCGCGGCCTCGCGGCCGTCGAGCTGCGCCAGTTGTTCCGCGCTCAGCGAGGCCAGCAGTCGCTCGACCTCCTTGAGCCGGCCCGTGACCTCGTCCCGGTGCCGCTTCTGCTGGGCGGTCAGCGCCTGCTGGGCGTCGAGGGCCTTGCGGGCCGCGCCGGCCAGCGCCCCGGCCCGCTGTTCGCCCCGCTCCAGCCGGGCCAGTACACCGGCCGTCCGGGCCCCCTCGCGCGCGGCGAGCCGGCGCTGGTCAGCCGCGTTCTGGAAGTCCCCGAGCAGCAGCATGCGGACGTACGGGGGGACGCCGGCGCGGGAGCCCCGGTACTGCTCGCGGGCCAACCGGCCGACGAGGGCCCGTTCGGTCAGGAGCGCGGCCCTGGCCTTGGAGAGCTCGGTGGTGGAACGCCGTTCGTCGTCCTGGCGGGACTTGAGGGCGACCTCGGTGGAGTTGTAGGCCTCGGCGGCCTGTTCGGCTTTCTGGTACAGCCCTTGGAGCCGGGTGAGCAGGACGCCGACGGGCTCCGCGGCCGGGGCGGCCGGCAGCGGTTCGGCGTGGGCGAGGGGCGGGGGAGCGGCCGTCAGGAGGACGGCGGCGGCCACACAGGCGGCACGGAGCAGTCGAATTGTCATGTAATCACCTCCGGGGCGGCCGATGCTGCCACGCCCGGTATGACGAATCCTCCACGCGGGGCCGGCGGCGGGGAGGCGGCCACCCGTCCGGCCCACGCCGAAGCCCTCTTCGAAGGCCTTCCCGAAGCCCCCGATTCCCCGGCCCCGCTGCCCCCGGCCGCCGCCCCCGGCCTCGGTTGCCGGTCCGTCAGGGGCCGAGCAGGCGGGCCTTGGCCGTACTGAACTCCTCCGGGGTCAGCAGCCCCTCGCGGGCCAGGGCGGCCAGTTGTGCCAGCTCCTGGACGAGCCCGCCGGCGCCCGATCCGGTCGCCTCGTGCGGGGTCGGCTCCGCCGAGGCGTCCATGCCGGTGTCGGTTCCGGTGTCGGTGTCGGTTCCGGCGTCGAAGGCCGTGTCGGCGTCGGTGTCCGTGTCGGCGTAGGTCTCCGTGTACCGGGCGACCGGCGCGGCGGGGGCGGCGGGCCATCGGGCGTTCCGTCCGGGTTCCGCGGTGCCCGAGGCCCGCGCCAGGAGGCCGCGGAGCAGCGGTCGGCCCGGCGGCCGGTCGGCCCGGGCCGGCGCCGCTGCCACGGGTCTGATGAACATCAGGCCACCACCCCCACCCGCTCGGCCGGGATCCGGACCGACCCCACGATCCGCCCGCCCGCCGCCCGTACCGCGACGGCCGCGTCCTCGGCCCACACGTGCTCGACGACCAGCAGGAGCGCGCAACTGCCGAGCTCCAGGAGTTCCGCCGCCTCGCGGACGTCCTCCGGGCCGATCAGCCGGGCCGCCTCGCGGTGCGCCAGCAGGCCCGCCAACTCCACGAACTCGTCGAACTCGGACGCCATGACCTCACCCGACGCCGTCCGCGTGGCCACGAGACCGTCGATCAGTCGCACCACCCCGGCCTTGCGGAGCCCCATCACGGCCTCGACGGCCGGGACGCGCAACTGTTCCTCCGGAAAGGCCAGGACGATGAACTCCACAGGGCCCATGGGGTGAGACTCCCGATTCCGATGGTTCCGACCGTTTGTGACGACTCTTCGGCACTCTATGACATAAACGGACATACGCCCCGTGCCCTTGCTACGTTTCCCCGTATGACCGCTCTGACGGCGAAGGTTGCGGAGCCCGCCCCGCCCCCACCCTGCGGCGACCGCGCCGCCAAGCGTCGCGGCGTCGAGCTCGCGCTGCTCACCGGGGCGGTCCTGATCTCCGTACTCGGTCACCTCCACGTCGGCTACGCGTCCACCGGCCGGCTCCCCGAGGGCTCCTCGCACTACGCGGCGGGGCTCTTCGGCGCCGCCCTGCTCGCGCACCTCGCCGTCCGCTTCGGCGCCCCCCATGCCGATCCGCTCGTGCTGCCGATCGCGTTCCTGCTCAACGGCCTCGGCCTCGTCCTCATCCGACGGCTCGACCTGACCACCCCCCACCACCTCACCGCAGGGGAGCAACTGCGCTGGTCCGCCCTGGGAGTCGTGCTGTTCGTGCTCGTCGTCGGGCTGCTGCGCGACCACCGGGTGCTCCAGCGGTACGCGTACCTGTCCGTCGCCGTCGCCCTCGTGCTGATGCTGGTGCCGGTCTTCTTCCCGGCCGTCAACGGCGCCCACATCTGGATCCGCCTCGCCGGCCTCTCCTTCCAGCCGGGGGAGTTCGCCAAGATCCTGCTCGCCGTCTTCTTCGCCTCCTACCTCGCCGCGAACCGCACCGCCCTCGCCCTGGGCGGGCGGAGGCTCTTCTGGAAGCTCAAGCTGCTGCCCGGCCGGGTCCTGGGGCCGATCCTCACGATCTGGCTGCTCAGCGTCGGGGTGCTGATCCTGGAACGGGACCTCGGCACCTCCCTGCTCTTCTTCGGCCTCTTCGTGATCATGCTCTTCACGGCCACCGGCCGGATCGGCTGGATCGCGATCGGGCTGCTGCTCGCCGCCGTGGGCGCCTACGCGGTCGCGACGTTCGAGCCGCACGTGCACGGCCGGGTGGACGACTGGATGAATCCTTTCGCCTCCATCGACCGCGGCGAGGGCCCCGGCCAGCTCGCCCAGTCCCTCTTCGCCTTCGGCGCCGGCGGACTCCTCGGCGCCGGCCTCGGCCACGGCCAGTCCTTCCTCATCGGGTTCGCCGCCAAGTCCGACTTCATCCTGGCCACCGCCGGCGAGGAGTTGGGGCTGGTCGGCCTCGCCGCGATCCTGCTCCTCTACGGCCTCCTCGTGGACCGGGGCTTTCGCGCCGGACTCGCGCTGCGCGACCCCTTCGGGCGGCTGCTCGCCACCGGACTCGCCTCGATCCTCGCGCTCCAGGTGTTCGTCATCGCGGGCGGGGTCACCGGACTGATCCCGCTCACCGGCATGGCCATGCCCTTCCTGGCCCAGGGCGGCTCCTCCGTCGTCACCAACTGGATCATCGTCGCCCTGCTGATCCGACTCGGCGACTGCGCGCGCCGACCCCAGGCCGCCGAACGGGAGGGCGCCGAATGATCCGGTACATCCGCTGGTGCGGGTACTTCTGCGCGGCGCTGGTCGTCGCCCTGCTGTGCAACGTGGCCCGGGTGCAGATCTGGGAGTCCGCCGCCTACGGCGCCAACCCGGCCAACAAGCGCCCCGCCATCGCGCGGTACGCCGAACCGCGCGGGGACGTCCTGGTCGACGGCAAACCCGTCACCGGCTCCCGCGACAGCGGCCAACTGCTGCGCCACGAAAGGACGTACGCCAACGGACCGCTCTACGCGCCCGTCACCGGCTTCTCCTCCCAGACCTACGGGACCAGCTTCGTGGAGCGCGCCGAGGACCCCCTCCTCTCCGGCACCGACCCGGGACTCTCGGCCTTCCCGCTCTGGTACGAGCTGGCCCGGGGCCGCCCGGCCGGCGGGAACGTCGCGACCACCATCCGGGCCGCCCTGCAGAGCGCCGCGTACACCGGGCTGGCCGGCAAGCGCGGCGCGGTCGCGGCCCTGGAGCCGGCCACCGGCAGGATCCTCGCCCTGGTCAGCAGCCCCTCCTACGATCCGGCCGTGCTGTCCGGGACCGGCACGCGGGTCAAGGCGGCCTGGGAGCGGCTGAACGCGGACCCCGCCAAGCCGATGCTCAACCGGGCGCTGCGCGAGACGTACCCGCCCGGCTCCACCTTCAAGATCGTGACCGCGGCGGCCGCCCTGGAGGCGGGGGTGGTCACCGACGTGGACGCGCCCACCGAGACCCCCGACCCCTATCCGCTGCCGGGCACGAGCACCCTGCTGCCCAACGCGGGCACCGGTTGCGTCGACGCCTCGATGGCGGAGGCGGTCCAGTGGTCCTGCAACACGGTCATGGCCAAGATCGGCGTACAGGTCGGTCTGGAGGGGATGGTGCGGGCCGCCCAGCGCCTGGGCTTCAACGACGACACGCTGCGGGTGCCGTCCTGGGTGTCGCGGTCGAACTTCGACACCGACATGGGCCCGGACCAGCTGGCCCTGTCCGCGATCGGGCAGTTCAACACGAAGGCCACCCCGTTGCAGATGGCGATGGTCGCGGCCGCCGTCGCCAACGGCGGGGAACTCAAGTCACCGCACCTGGTGGACCGCACGACCCAGGACGACGGGGACCTGGTCCGGCACGCGGAACAGCACACCCTCGGCCGCGCCATGAGTCCGGGCACCGCGATGCGGATGCAGGAGCTGATGGTCAAGGTGGTGCGCGACGGCACGGGCCGCAACGCGGCGATCCCCGGTGCGACGGTCGGCGGGAAGACGGGCACCGCTCAGCACGGCGTCGGCAACGCCGGCACCCCGTACGCCTGGTTCATCTCCTGGGCCAAGGCCGACGGCGCCCCGTTCCCGGCGGTGGCCGTCGCGGTGGTGGTCGAGGACGCGGCGGCGAACCGCCGCGACATCAGCGGCAACAGCGCCGCGGCGCCGATCGCGCGGGCGGTGATGGAGGCGGCGCTGAGGAAGCCGTAGCCGGCGGCGACCGGGTGTGGGGCCGGACGGGCTACGCGCTCTCGGCGCCCTCCGCGACGGCGTCGGCCACCTCCGCCACCCGTTCCCGCTCCTCGGCGGCGAACCGCTCGCGGTCCAGGGCCTCGGCGATCTCCTCGTCCTGGCTCATCAGCAGGTCCAGGTTGGAGTCGCCCATCTCGAAGACGCCCATGTCCAGGTAGGCCTTCTGGAGCCGCTCGCCCCACAGCCCGATGTCCTTGACGCACGGCACGATCCGGCTGAACAGCAACTTCCGGAAGAGGTGCAGGAACTCCGACTGCTCGCTGAACTCCTCGGCCTCCCTGCGCGGGATCCCGAAGTTCTCCAGCACCTCCACCCCGCGCAGCCGGTCCCGCATCAGATAGCAGCCCTCGATCACGAACTCCTCGCGCTCGCGCAGTTCGGCGTCCGTCAGCTGCCGGTAGTAGTCCCGCAGCGCCATCCGACCGAAGGCCACGTGACGGGCCTCGTCCTGCATCACGTACGCGAGGATCTGCTTGGGCAGCGGCTTGTCGGTCGTGTCGCGGATCATCCCGAACGCCGCCAGGGCCAACCCCTCGATGAGGACCTGCATCCCCAGGTACGGCATGTCCCAGCGGGAGTCGCGCAGGGTGTCCCCGAGCAACCCCTGGAGGCTGTCGTTGACCGGGTAGAGCATCCCGACCTTCTCGTGCAGGAAGCGGCCGAAGATCTCCGCGTGCCGGGCCTCGTCCATGGTCTGGGTGGCGGAGTAGAACTTCGCGTCCAGGTCCGGCACGGACTCCACGATGCGCGCCGCGCACACCATCGCGCCCTGTTCGCCGTGCAGGAACTGGCTGAAGTTCCAGGACGCGTAGTGCCGGCGCAGCTCGCCCTTGTCCTTGTCGGTGAGTTTGGCCCAGTGCCGGGTGCCGTACAGGGTCAACGCCTCGTCGGGGGTGCCGAGCGGGTCGTACGGGTCCACTTCCAGGTCCCACGCGATGCGCTTGGCGCCGTCCCACTGCTTGTCCTTGCCCTTCTGGTAGAGCGCGAGCAGCCGCTCCCGGCCGCCGTCGTACTCCCAGCTGAAACGGGCCGCGCCGGAGGCCGGAACCTGCCAGACGGCCTCGCCCGGGGCCGTGGTGTAGAGCTCGTGCGTCGACATGGACGCCCCTTCGTCTCCCGTACTTCCCTGCAAGAGCGGACAGTTGGCAGCGTCACACGTTGGTAGACACGGGGTCAACAAGTCGTGCGCGGGGGATTGACGACCTTGCTGACAGGCAGTCTCATAAGCAATGACCGCCGGTAACCCGCCCGGCGGCGACCCCACACGACGGGCGAGGTGCCCCCGCGATGACGACCACGACCGACCGCACGGATCGCCGGGTCCTGCAGGACGCGCTCGGCCTGCTCAAGGACCGCGAACAGATCGCCGAACGACTGCTCGAATCCTCGGCCAGGCACTCCTTCGACCCCGACAAGGAACTCGACTGGGACGCCCCGCCGATCGAGGGCAAGTACTACTGGCCGCCCGAACTGCTCTCCCTCTACGACACCCCCATGTGGAAGAAGATGGGGGAGGAGCAGCGCATCGAGCTCTCCCGCCACGAGGCGGCGGCGCTCGCCTCGCTCGGCATCTGGTTCGAGATCATCCTGATGCAGCTGCTCGTCCGACACATCTACGACAAGTCGCTGACCAGCAATCACGTCCGCTACGCGCTCACCGAGATCGCCGACGAATGCCGGCACTCCATGATGTTCGCCCGCATGATCCAAAAGGGCGGCGCCCCCGAGTACCCGGTCTCCCGCGCGAACCACAACCTCGCCCGCGTCCTCAAGACGATCTCCACCACCCCCGGCTCCTTCGCCTGCACCCTGCTCGGCGAGGAGATCCTGGACTGGATGCAACGACTGACCTTCCCGGACGAGCGCATCCAGCCGCTGGTGCGCGGGGTCACCCGCATCCACGTCATCGAGGAGGCCCGGCACGTCCGCTACGCCCGCGAGGAACTGCGCCGCCAGATGCTGACGGCCCCGCGCTGGGAACAGGAACTCACCCGGATCAGCTGCGGCGAGGCGGCCCGCGTCTTCTCGCTGGCCTTCGTCAACCCGCAGGTCTACGACAACATCGGCCTCGACCGCCACGAAGCCGTCGCCCAGGTCAAGGCGAGCGGCCACCGGCGCGAGGTCATGCAGACCGGCGCCAAGCGGCTCACCGACTTCCTCGACGACATAGGAATCCTGCGCGGGGTCGGCCGCCGGCTCTGGCAGAGCTCCGGACTCCTGGCCTGAGGCGCCGCCCCGGGGGTTACGCTGCGGGCATGACCGTACGCGCGTACCGCAGGCTGAGCGTCGAGGAGCGACGGGCCCAACTCCTCGACGCCGCCCTCACGCTGTTCGCGCACCGGGCGCCCGAGGAGGTCTCCCTCGACGACGTGGCCGAGGCCGCCGGCGTCTCGCGCCCCCTCGTCTACCGCTACTTCCCCGGCGGCAAGCAGCAGCTCTACGAAGCCGCCCTGCGCTCCGCGGCCGAACTCCTGGAGCAGTGCTTCGCCGAACCCCAGGCCGGACCCCTCACCCGGCGACTGTCACGGGCCCTGGACCGCTACCTGGCCTTCGTCGACGAACACGACGCGGGCTTCTCCGCCCTCCTCAACGGCGGCAGCGTGGTCGAGACCTCCCGCACCACGGCCACCGTCGACGGCATCCGCCGGGCCGCCGCCCAACAGATCCTCGTCCACCTCGGCGTCCCGGACCCCGGCCCGCGGCTGCGCATGATGGTCCGCACCTGGATCACCGCCGTCGAGGCGGCCTCGCTGATCTGGATCGACGAGGGCAAGCAGCCCGGCGTGCAGGAGCTGCGGGACTGGCTGCTGGACCAGTTCATCGCCCTGCTCACGGCGACCGCCGCCACCGACCCGGAGACCGCCGCCGCCGCCCGCGCGGCCCTGTCCCTGGAATCCGCGGACGGACCGGTCGGGGTGCTCGCCCGCCGCGTGATCCCCGTGGTCTCCGAGGCCGCCCACCTGCTGTGACACTGGAGGGGTGAGAAGCCAACCCACCCCCTTCGAGGGCGGCCCGATGGACGGCCGGACCCTCCCGATCCTCCTCGGCCCGACCGGGCACCCCGCCAAGTGGTACGAGATCCCGGTCCCCGCCCCGGACGGCGGCGCCCCGACGGTCCTGCTGTACGAGCGCGTCCCGGCGGGCTACTCGAAGCGGCTGGGCCTCCAGAAGGGCTGGAAGTACACCTTCGTCCCCTCGGGCACCAGGCCCAAACCCCGCTGGCCCTGGACCAAGACCCCACCCCAGGCGTGACCGCCGTGATCAGCCCCGCCGGCGTTTGAGGCGCCCCGGCGGGCGCCCGTCCCGACCGGGTCCGGCGGTGCCGTGATCAGCCCCGCCGGCGTTTGAGGCGCCCGGCGCAGCCGGGGCCGGCAGCATCGACGCCGCACGGCACCGTCACCGCTCGGCCAGGGCACAGCCACAGGCCCCCGGGTCCGCCACCCCGCCCCTCACCCGCCCGGCCAGGGCAACGGCAGGGTGACCACCGCCAGCGCCCCGCCCCCCGTTCCGCGCCGGAACTCCAGCCGCGCCCCGATGACCCGGGCCTGTCCGACCGCGATGGTCAGCCCCAGCCCGTGCCCCTTGCCCTTGCCCGAGCGGGAGTCCGACCCGCTCCGGAAGCGTTGCGGGCCGTGCGCGATCAGGTAGTCCGGGTAGCCGTCGCCGTGGTCCCGTACGGTCACCACCGGCCCGTCCACGGTCAGGACCACCGGCGCGCGCCCGTGCTTGTGGGCGTTGGCCACCAGGTTGCCCAGCACCCGTTCCAGCCGCCGCCGGTCCGTCTCCACGTGCGCGTCCCGGACGACGACGACCTCCGTGTCCGTCCCCGAGGCCCGCACCACCCTTCCCGCGAGCCGGGCGAGCTGGTGCAGGTCGGTCTCCACGGCCTCGCTGCCCGAGTCCAGTCGGGAGATCTCCAGCAGGTCCTCGGTGAGTTGGCGCATCGTACGGACCCGCTCCTGTACGAGTTCCGTCGCCCGCCCCTCCGGCAGCAGTTCCGACGCCGCCTGCAGACCCGTCAGCGGCGTCCGCAGCTCGTGCGCCACGTCCGCCGTGAACCTCTGCTCGCTCATCAGTTTCGCCTGGAGGCTGCCCGCCATCGTGTCCAGCGCGCCGGCCACCGTCGCCACCTCGTCCTGGTGCCGCGCCGGGTCCCGCGTGCGCGGATCGCCGACCCGCGCGTCCAGGTCCCCCTGGGTGATCCGCCGGGCCACCGTCGCCGTCTGGTGCAGCCGCCGGGTCACGCGCGTCACGGCGAACGCCCCCACCAGCAGCGTTCCCCCGATCGCCAACAGGGAGGAGCCGATGATGGCGTGGTCCAGGCCGCTGATCGTCCGCGCGCTCTGGCTGTAGTCGACGGCGGTGGCCAGCGCCCGGCCGTCCGCCGGGCCGGCCGCCCACATCGTCGGCCGGTCGTCGTGGGTGCCCATGACCGTCCCCTGCCGGCCACCGACCGCGAGTTCCCGCAGCGACGGCGGCAACTCCGCCGGGTCCAGCCCCGAATCGGGGGGCAGGGCCTCGCCCGCCTCGTAGGCGCGGGACGCGTCGCGCAGCTTCTCCAACGCCTTGTCGCGCGCCGTCCCGACCGTCTGCCGGGTCACCTCCACGTGCACCAGCGCGCCCAGTACCGCCGCCAGCGAGCAGCACATGACCACGATGAAACACGCCGACTTCCAGGTCAGCGTCGCGGTCCAGGCCGGCAACCGGTGTCTCACGACGAGGCCCCGCCCGTCGCCGTCGCCATCCCCGTAGCCGTCCCCGTTGTCGTCGCCGAGCCCGCCTCCGGGCCCGGGGTGGCCTCCGTCGACGGCCGCGGGCGCGCCGGCCCCGGCACCCGGACGATCTGCTCGCGCGTCGGCAGCATGCTGCGCTGCTTCCCGTCCCAGGACCAGGCGGTGATCAGCTCGTAGCCGTTGTTGCCGCTCGGGGCCCGCAGGATCACGTCCCGGCCGGCGAGTTCCACGCCGATCACGGTGTCGATGGTGGCCATGATCCGGTTGAGCCGCCCGTCGGGGTCCGCCGTGTAGGCGCGTACGGACAGCATCTTGTCGGGCAGCTCGATCCCGACGACGATCTCGTCCTTCTCGTTCCCGGTGAGGTCCCGGTAGTACGGGCTCAGGACGGGGCACTTAGCGCCCGGTTCCTTCCCGCACGCGAGGACCGCGTCGGCGGTCTCCCGGGGCATCCCGTCCGGGCCGACGTCGGTGTTCGGGTGCGCGCGCAGTTCCGCCTGGACCAGCGCCACGGGGTCGACCGCGTGCACGTCCTGGTTCTCGACCCGGGGCAGCCCCGGCACGTACTCGGGCGGCGCGCCCCCCGGATCGGCGGGCGGCACCACGGCCCCCTCGCGCCCCGGCCACAGGTTCACGGGCCCGCTCGCCGTCGGGGTCGGCCCCGCGGCGACCAGTTCGCCCGAGTCGCCACAGGCCGCGGTCAGGAGCAGCAGGGCGGGCAGCAGCAGGACGGTGCGCTTCCGGAAGGGAAGGGGTTTCACGGGGGCGGGCCATCCTCTCTGCGGCGGCCGGTGACGGTCGGCTTCCCGTCAACCTTATGCAGAGATACATCCCTTTTGCTCACGCGTCCGTCCGGTGGACTCCCGGCCGATCCGCCCGCCGCCGGGGCCCGGGCACGAACCGGCCCGATCCCGCGCCCGATCTCGCCCACCTGCCGATCCGGCCCGCCGCCGCCCGGGCCTCGGACCGCCGCCCGGGCCTCGGACCGCCGCCCGCCGCCCGCCGCCCGCCGCCCGACAAGGCGCCGGGGCGTCAGCCCTCCGTACGTCCGCGCCGCACCATCGCGAAGCCGAGCCCGGCGGCGCCGACGGCCGCGATGCCGCCGCCCGCCGCGAGCAGCAGCACGCCCTCGCCCGGACCGTCCGCCAGGGTGTTCAGGCGCAGCGCCTCCGCGGTCCCGCCCGCGCCCGCACGCGCCGCGGACTCCGGGGTGTGCGCCGAGACGGGGACGGTGTGCCCGCTGCGCGTCCCGGTCTTGTGGCCGTCGCCGAACAGGGCGTGCGACGCGTCGCCGGCGGAACGGGTGTCACCGACCCACGACGTGAGCCGGCCGTCCGCGCGCAGCGAGACGTGCAGGTCGCCGGAACCGCCGACCTCGGTCGCACCGTCCCGGCCGGCCAACGTGGCGATCCGGGCACCGTCGCGCAGGATCTCGGCCTCGTAGGCGTTGTCGGCGACCCGGTAGACCCGGGCCAGGGACTCGCCGTCCGCGAGGGAGAGGCTCTTGACCAGGGTCCGCTGCCCGGTCGACGCGGCCGGTACCCCGTCCGCGAGCGCGGCGGCGGTGGGCAGGGCCAGGAGGCTGCCGGCGCATGCGGTCACGGCGGCTGCGCGAACGAGACTGCGACGGCTGACGGTGTTCACGGAAGGTCCTTCGTTGCGGGTCGGGTCCCCGGCGTGTCCAGGGGGCCGGGCGTGTTCGGGTGACATGCGGGCGTGTTCAGGTGACATAAACGTAGGCGTCCGTCATTGCGGTACAGCGGTGCTTCTGTAACAGCAACCCGACGGGGTCCCGTCGGAGTCGTTACACGGGCCGTTACACAGTCGATCGCAGGCCCCGCACGCCACACGGGCCCCGCGCACCCGGCACGGCCCGCACACCCCGTGCGGCTCCTCGTTCCCACGAGGCGCCCCGCGCCACTCCAACGACGGGGCCCGGCCGCAGGACCCGGCAGGGGGATTGTCCGTCGGCGTCCGGCCTGCTCCCATGGACTGCGGGGGTGAGGGCGATGCCCGGACTCAAGGTGCTGCCGAGCGGCCGGCCCGGCCGAGGTCGGCTGTACGTCAACCTGCCCGACGGCGAGGCGGTCGCCTGGTACGACCGGCGGACCAACCGGGTCAGCCTGCTGTCGGACACCCGCCGCGAAGCGGTCCTGACGGCCCTGCGCCCGTACCTGACCGGCGACTGGACCGTCGGCCCGCCCCCGGTGCCCACGGCCGCCGACCTGCTCCGCCTCGCGCTGCCCCCGGACGAGGACCTCGCCCCGAACCGGCCGGGGGAGCCCCTGGTGGGCGAGCTGACGTACGGCTCCCCGGGCGCCCGGGCCCGGCACCGGATCCGCCGGGAACTCCAGGCCCTGGAACGGATGGGCGCCGAACTCGACGCACTGGAGAGCGAGGACTGCCGGGTCCTGCACGCCGTCCCGCTGCCCGACGGCGGCGTGATCGACCACCTGCTCATCGGGCTGCCCGGGGTCTTCTGCGTCCGCACCGTCCCCGGACGCCGTCAGCGTGTCCGGATCGGGGACCTCCTGCTCACCGTGGGCCGCGCCGAACCCGGCCCGGAACCCCGCTCGGCCCGCCTCGCGGCCGCGTACGCCATCCGTGTGCTGACGACGCCGGTCGTCCCCGCGCTCGCCCTCGTCGAGGCCTCCCGGGTCGAGGTGGCCCCCACCCTGCGCGACGTACGGATCCTCCAACCCGGCACCGCCGCCGACCACTTCGCCTCGACCCCGGCCACCCTCAAGCCCCCGGACGTCGACGCCCTGTACGCCCTCGCCCGCGACACCCGCACCTGGCTCGGCCCCGCCCGGCGACGGACCGGGGCCCGCGCGTAGCGGCCCGCCGCCGGCGCGGTCGCGCCCGCCGTCGAGTGTCGCGCTCCGGCTCCTCGGCATAGCCTGAGGACCTCCCCAGGGAAGGAGCGCGGCATGAGGGCTACCTGGAAGGGAGCCATCTCGTTCGGGCTGGTCACGATCCCGGTGCAGCTCTTCACGGCCACGGAGGAGCACGACATTCCGCTCCGCCAGGTGCACGGGAAGGACGGCTCCCGGGTGCGGCTGCGGCGCGTCTGCGAGGCCGAGGACGTGGAGATCCCGTACCACGAGATCACCAAGGGTTACGAGGCCCCGGACGGCAGCATGATCATGCTGTCCGACGAGGACCTCGCCGACCTCCCCCTCCCGAGCAAGAAGCTCATCGACGTGCTGGCGTTCGTGGACGCCTCGACGATCGATCCGCTGATGTTCTCCAAGGCCTACTACGTCGGCACGTCCGACCGCGCCGCCGCCAAGCCGTACGCCCTGCTCCGCGAGGCCCTCACCGAGTCCGGGCAGATCGCCGTCACGAAGATCGCCATCCGGTCCCGCGAGGCCCTCGCCGTGCTCCGGGTCCACGAGGACACCCTGGTCCTCCAGACCTGCCTGTGGCCCGACGAGGTCCGACCCGCGGCGGGCATCACTCCGGAGGGGGACGTGACGATCCGGCCCCAGGAACTCCAGATGGCCCGCTCGCTCATGGACATGCTCTCTCAGGACTTCGACCTGTCCGCGCTGCACGACGAGTACCAGGAAGCCCTCCAACAGGTCATCGAGGCCCGACTCCAGGGCATCGAGCCGCCCCGCGAAGAGGAGGGGGCCGCCCCGGCCGGCGGGAAGGTCATCGACCTGATGGCCGCCCTGGAGAACAGCGTCCGCGCGGCCAGGGAATCCCGCGGGGAGCCCGCCGCAGCCGACGGCGGGACGGACGCCGAGGTGCGCACGCTGCCCGTGCCCGGCCACACGAGGAAGGCCGCGGCGGAGAAGAAGGCCGCCGCGAAGAAGGCCCCGACCGCGAAGCGGGCGGCCCCCGCGGCGACGGCGAAGACGACCCAGGCCCGCAAGGCCACCGGCTCCGCGGCGAAGAAGGCCGCCACCTCCACCACCACGCCCAAGGAGACCGGCGGCAAGAAGAGCACCGCCGCCAGGAAGTCCACGGCGAAGACGCCCACGAGCAGGACCGCCGCCACGAAGAGCACGGCCGCGTCCGCGACGAAGACGACGCGCACGGCGAAAACGGCGACCGCCACGGCGAAGACCGCGACGGCGAAGAAGACCACCCGGCGCGCGGCCTCGGCCTGACGACCGCGCCGCCCCGCCGCCCCTCCGTCCGTCCATCCATCCATCCATCCGGGCGAGCCGCTACGCCCCCCACCCGACTGGCCCGTCCCGACCGCCCGCTTCGCCCCGATCCGTGCCAGTCTGCTGGTATGGCGCCGATCACGATGGTGGAAGGGCGCCGCATCTCGCTCAGCAACCTGGACAAGGTGCTGTACCCGGAGAGCGGCTTCACCAAGGGCGAGGTCCTGCACTACTACGCCTCCGTCGCGGGCGCGATGCTGCCCCACCTCCACGACCGGCCGGTCTCGTTCCTGCGCTACCCCGACGGCCCCGACGGCCAGCTCTTCTTCACGAAGAACCCGCCGCCCGGCACGCCCGACTGGGTACGGACCACCCCGGTGCCCCGGTCCGAGGACGTCACCGCCGAACAGGTCGTCGTCGGCGACCTGCCCACCCTCATGTGGGCCGCCAACCTCGTCGTCGAGTTCCACACCCACCAGTGGCCCGCCGACGCCCCCGGCATCGCCGACCGGCTGATCCTCGACCTCGACCCCGGCCCGCCCGCCACCGTCGTCGAGTGCTGCGCCGCCGCCCTCTGGCTCCGCGAGCGCCTCGCCGCCGACGGGCTGCAAGCCTGCGCCAAGACCTCCGGCTCCAAGGGCCTCCACCTGATCGTGCCGCTGGAGCCGACCCCGTCCGAGCGCGTGTCGGCGTACGCGAAGGCCCTCGCCCAGAAGGCCGAACGCGAGCTCCCGGACCTGATCGTCCACCGGATGGCCAAGAACCTGCGCCCCGGCAAGGTCTTCGTCGACCACAGCCAGAACGCCGCCGCCAAGACCACTGCCGCCCCCTACACCCTGCGCGCCCGCGCCCAGCCCACCGTCTCCGCGCCCGTCGCCTGGGAGGAGGTGGAAGCCTGCCACGACCCCGCCGAGCTGGTCTTCCTCGCCGACGACATCCCACCCCGGCTCGCCCGGGACGGGGACCTCTGCGCCCCACTGCTCGACCCCGCCCAGGCCGGCGGGCTGCCGTGAGCACGGTCCGGGTCGCACTCGCCACCGCCGTCGCCACCCTGCCGCGCGAGCCGGGCCTCGCGTACGAGCCGAAGTTCGACGGACACCGCCTCGTCATCGTGCGCACGGCCGAGGAAACGGTGCTCCAGGCCCGCTCCGGGCGAATCGTCACCGCCGCCTTCCCCGACCTCGCGGCGGCGGCGCTGATGCTGCCCGCCGGCACCGTCCTCGACGGGGAAGTGGTCGTCTGGCACGCCGGACGGACCGATTTCGCGCTCGTCCAACGACGGGCGGCCGCCACCCCGGGCAGGGCCGCGCTGCTCGCCCGGACCCTCCCCGCCTCGTACGCGGCCTTCGACGTACTGGAACTCGCCGGGCTCGACGTGCGCGCCCGCCCGTACGAACGGCGCCGCGCCCTCCTCGTCGACCTGCTGCTCCCGCTCGGCCCACCCCTCCAACCGGTGCCCATGACCACCGACCCGGAGCTGGCCGAGACCTGGTACGAGACCCTGCCCGCCGGCGGCATCGAGGGCCTCGTCGTCAAACGGCTGGACCAGCCCTACCCGGCCGGCCGGCGCGGCTGGCGCAAGCTCCGCCACACCAACGTCCGGGACGCGGCCGTCATCGGCCACACCGGCACCCCGCGCCGCCCGCTCGCGCTGGTCCTCGTCCTCCCCGGCGAGGACGAGGAACCGCTGGTCTCCAGCCCACTGTCCCCGGGGCTGCGCACCGAACTGGCCGCGACCCTGGCCCGCCGCGCGCAGACCGCCCCCGCCGGGGCGACCGTGACCGCCATCGGCCTCGGTGAGGTCCCGTACCACCCGCTGGACCCGCCGCTGGCGGCGGAAGTGCGCCAGACCTCGGGCCGCCACCCGCCCCCGGAGGTCCTGCGCCTGCGCACCGACCTGCCCTGACGTGCACGGATCCGATCCGACTGTGACCTGGGCGGTTCCGACGTGCCCGGATGACGTACCCACCGACCGTGGACCCCCGACGCAAGCAGACCTCCGACCCGCGCGAACTGCGGCGGGTCGGAGGTCGTACGGCGGGAGGTCAGGCCCCGTCAGGGCGGGGGCGTGCCGGGGCGGGCCGGGGCGCCGGGGCGGGGATCAGACCGGGTTCACGCCGCCCAGCGGAGGCACGGTCGGCGGTTGCTTGTCCGCCGGCGGCCGCGGATTGGGGTGCTCGTACCCGGATTCCCGCTCCGCGCGGGCGTCCTCCTGGTGGCTGTGGCTCCGGGAGCCGAAGTTCCCGTACCCCTGCATCTCGTGCGGACGCAGACCGGCGGTGGGGAACTCCACGGGCTCACGCTCCTCGGAGACCTCCAGCACCGCACCGCCGTCGGGCAGGTGGGGCTGGCTCTCGGTGCTGGGTGGCGCCGGCTCGTGCGCGCGAACCCGTTTGCCCAGCATGAATCCGCCGAGCAGGAAACCCACGACGATCAGTCCGACGACCAGGAGCCACGCGATGTTCGTGAGGGTCCTGTCCACCGCGAGATAGATCAGGTTCGTGTCCATGTGTACTAGTTTCCCGCATTTGGTCCGTCTTCACTCCTGCGGCCGCGGAAACCTCCCCCGCCCCGGGCCGGGACGCCTCCTGGACGGGGAACCCCGGCCGGCACGGCCTCTCCCGGACGTGGTGTAACCCGGACGGTCACCCCGGGACGCGGAGCCCCGGCCGGGACGCGGGTGTAACCCCGGACGGTATGCCCCGGGACGCGGACACCTCCTGGACGCGGGGAACCCCGGGCCGGAAGGCCCCCGGAACGCGGCGCCCACCGGTGTGCCACGCCCCGGATCACGCTCACCCCCGCAACGGCCCCTCGGAATCCCGCAACCCGCCGCCGTCCCGGCCCCCGAGCACCCCGAGGATCTCGGCGCAGATAGCCAAGGCCGTCTCCGCCGGCGTTCGCGCCCCGAGATCCAGACCGATCGGCCCGTGCACCCGCGCCAGCTCCGCCTCGCTCACCCCGGCCGCGATCAGCCCCTCACGCCGCCGCGTGGTGGTCCGCCGGGAACCGAGCGCCCCCACGTACGGGATCCCGAGCGCGAGCGCCGTCCGCAGCGTCGGCACGTCGAAGTCCGGCTCGTGGCTGAGCAGCACCAGACACGCGGCGTCCCGATGATCCGCCAGGACCTTCGCGGCCTCCGCGGCCGACTCCACGACCGTGACCCCCCACTCCAACAGGGCCGCCTGCCGCCCGATGATCTCGGCCAGCTCCCCGGTCCCCCCGACGACCACCCGCGGAGCGGACGGGTACGCCTCCACGAGCACCAGCCCCGACCCCCCGTACAGGGCGTCCCGCCCGGGCCGCCGGGTCGCCAGCAGCTCCCCGGCCCGCCGCGCGGCGTCATCGGCCGGCAGGCGCACGGCCCGCACCACCTGGCTCACGGCCCGATCGGCCGCCGCGTTCAACCGCGTCACCAACGCCACCCCGGCCCCCTGCCCCAGCAGCTCCCACCACTCGCCCGGGATCGACACCAGCGGCTGCAACAACACCTCGGCCTGCCCGCCACAGGTCAACCGTGCCTCGACGGCCTCCCCGGCCCCGACGGACAGCTCGCGCACCCGCGCGCTCCCCCCGCCCAAGGCGCCCGCCTCGGCCACGAGTTCGGCATCGAAGACCCCCCGATACAGCGCCCCCACACACTCCCCGCCGGCATCCACCAACACCGCCCCGGCAGGATCCCGCGGCCCGAACCCCTGCTCGGTCACGGGCCGCGCCAGATACGCCTCCCGCCCCTCGGCCACCCACCGCCGCGCCGTCTCCACCAACTCACGCATCGCGCCTGCCCCATCCTCATCGTCAGAGCCCGCCACAAAGCACCTGGTCACCGGCGCAAGGTGGCCTCATCTCCAACCTACGCACGCCACCCCCTCCACCCCACCCCCCAAATCCCCCTCCACAGCTGCGCCGCACTCGGC
>NZ_JAPNLK010000110.1 GCF_026627505.1 Streptomyces sp. H27-H5
TTCCTGCCCTCAGGCCTGCCCTTCGGCAGTCCCGAGGACTGCCTCGACTGCGCCTGCTACCTCTACCTCGGCGACCAGCCGACCTGACCAACACCCCTCCACGAACTTTCGCGGTGCAGCACTAGGGATACTTGGACAGGCAGTCGGCTTCATCGCTGATGTGGTCCACGAAACCGCGGCGCCCCAGACGATCTCGTCATCGCCGTAGACGGTGCGTAATCCCAGCAAGGACATACCCGCGGCTTCTCCCAGTTCTCGCGTCAGCGACAGTGCCGGATCGCGCGAGCAATAGCGCCCCCGGCGCCGGCCAGCGCGCCGAGGACAGCCGCACCCACTCCCAGCGGCCCGACCATCGAGGGGTGGACCAGGGAGAGGTAGACGGCGGCTCCAGTGGCCAGCAGCCCCATCCCCATAGCCAGCAGGAGAACGACCAGGCGCAGCTCCCGGTGGTCACGGTCCTGGCCGGGAACGTTCGGATTCGTGGTCATGAGGTGTTGGTTCCTTCACGCATCGGGACGGGGTGGGCAGCGGCCGGGCGTGGCTGCACGGTGCTGGACTTCAAATCTGGCCCACCCGCAACGGCGTTGGTACGCCACGGGGTTGCCACTCGACTGCCATTTGAAGGGGTCGACAGCTCAGCGACCCGACGGAGCTGGGGGGTCTCTAATCGCCCTTCGATGCGACCGGAAAGCATGGGTACGCCATGGGCATGCCGTTGGCCAGCGATTCGAAGAGGGGCCACCTGATGAGGCGACGGTCTTTCTCGGCCCGCCCGCCGGCTCGAACGCCCCCGGTACCGTCGCGTCATGTCTTCCACTTCCGCCACCAGCGCGGCCGATCAGCAGCTGCTTGACCACGCACACCGGCACGGACTCACCGTCACCCAGAAGAACCTGGACGTGTGGAGGCATGCTCGGCTGCTGCCCGGCAACATCCCCGGCGGAGGCCTTGGGCGCGGCAAGGGCAGCACCTCCAGCCCGGCGCCCGAGAGCTTCGACCTGGTCCTTGGCCTTGCTCGTCATGCCGGTCGTGGCAAACGCCCGAAGGACCTTGCACTACTGCTGTTCGCGGAAGGACTCCCGGTTCCCGAAACCACCGTCAGGGCCGCCTTCAGCGCCGCGGTGGAAACCCTCTTCATCCACGGCGATGACGACGAGCAGCCCGCTGACCCCGAGGAGAGGCTGGACGATCTCGCCGACCACATCGACGAGGAAGACCTGACGGTGACCCTTGTCCCTGCCCGGGCCCGGCGGATCGACGAGCGGATCGACCGTCTCGCCCGCGCCGGCGCCGCAGCGTGGCCTCCGGCCGAGCTTCTCGCCATGGATGAGAATCCCGGCCCCTCTTCCTCCACGCCGAAGGACGCCGCGCTGGCCGCCGCCACGGCTGTGATCTCGGGGTCGATGTCCATGGACGACGTCGGCGACATGCTGCGGGCGATGAACCCCAAGGCCGCGGCCAACCCCGTCGCTTCTCTTGTCGAGACCACCCAGCGAGACGCCCCGGATGTCGCTGGCAAGGTCTTGACCGAGGACGGCACCCTGACTCTCGGCCCTGCGGGAGATGCCCGCGACCACCTGCGCGACCTGGCAGGCCGGGCGCCTCTGGAGGACCTCGCGACGGCCTGGGTGACCGTCGGGCGCGTACGGGAGTGGGCCCTGGGCCTGTGCTCGCGCGTCGAAGGGGAGCTGGATGCTGGACACCTCGGCGAGGCGGCAGGGGAGTGGCAGAACTGCCGTTTCCTCGCGGCACGCCTGGTGATCCTCAGCACGCTGAAGGACCGCCTCTGGCCCCCGACGCAACGCGCGCTCGACACCCTGCTCTTGCTGTGCCAGTTCGAGGAGTACCGGCGGCTCGATGCCCGGATGCCCGGATGCCAGTGGCACCTCCTGGGCGCGGAGGGAATGATGCCGCCGCCAACACGCGAGCTGCTGCAGGACCTCATTGGCCGGGACACCGCCACGGCGCGGGCAGCGACGGACTGAGGGCCCGGGATTCCGGGGCTGTCAGACCAGCTTGTGCTGGCCACCAGGCCGAGGGGATACGCCGAGGAGGGTGTAGTACTCGGTTGAGATGATCGACGACCGTACGTCTGCGGGGAGGCGGGCGAGGATCCCGGGCAGGGGCCGCTCGCGGGCGGCCTCGCTGCGGTGGGAGAGAATTGCCTCCCACTTCTCGGTGAGGAAGCCGCTCACGTCGACCGTCGCCGTGATGTGTTCGTCCGGTACGGACAACACCTTCTTCCCGACCCGTGACAACAATGCGCCCAGCTCGCCCACCCCCGAGTCCGAGTGCGTGGCCGCGTACAGGGCGGCAGGCTGCCAAGGGGCGCCCGCCTCCGGGTACTGGTGCTCCAGGCCCGCGACGTGGAAGGCCAGGACGGTTGCTTGATGGGTACGGATGTGATCGGGGTGACCGGTCAACTGGCCGTAGGCGTCATGGGTCAAAACCAGCTGCGGCCGTACGGCACGGATGTGTCCGACGAGCATCTCCACGACCTCGTCGATATGGGCGTCACACAGCCTCGGGCGGCCGGGGGCGGAGTCGGGGATGCGGGCATCGGCGTAGCCGAGCATCCGCGGCTCGCCGGCACCCAGAACCTTCAGTGCGTCAGCGAGTTCGGCGGCCCGGTGACTGTCCGGGGACCAGGTCGCGGTGACGACCGCGGTGTCGGCACCGGCGGCGGCGTGCTGTGCGAGGACACCGCCGGCTAGAAGCGACTCATCGTCCGGGTGCGCGAAGACCCCGAGGAGGGACGGCTTGGCCGGGGTGGGCGATGGGATCACGGGCGTAGAACCTTCCTGGGGCGTGTGACTCGGCGGGGGACTGGCAGGGACAGGGACTAGCCGGCTAGGCAGTCCCGGGACCGGCGGGGTGGAAGGCCGCCGCGGCTGGATGGTCGAGCGGGAGGCTCGGATCCCACGTGCTCAGGCACTGAGCGCTCGGTACGAACAGAGGCTGGGGCAGCGCGTCCCGGGGCCAGAACCTCCAGGCCCCGATGGTCTCTTCGCGCTGCAGCGGCACACCGGACCACCGGGTCACCAGGACGGGCACCGTCACCCGCACGATGTCACCCACCCGAGCCAGGAGGGTGCCCAGCACGACGGTGTCGGCGACATCGGCCATGATGCCGGCCTCCTCGTGGAGTTCGCGTACTGCGGCCTCGGCGAAGGTCTCGCCGGGTTCAACCGACCCACCCGGCAATTCGAAAGTTCCACGACGGTGTTGGCCCAGCAGGACACCATCCGGCCCGTGGATGATCACGCCGACCCCCACGAACGCGCGCGGAGGCGGTGGAGTACCGGTGCGCTGGCGGCTCGGCACCCTCTGCGGACGCCGGACCTCGTAGAGCCGGTAGGAGGCCTGGTTGTCCGGCTGTGGTGCGTCGATCGCGGTGGCCCTCTCCAGGGTGAGGCCGTGCGCGACCAGGAGGTCCTCCCACAGCTGGGTGGTCAGGACCCACATGTCGACGGGATGGGTCTGGTCGGTGCCGGGCAGCCGCAGGATCTCCGGGCGCGGGGCCACGGCCGTGGAGGGTCCGGCGCCGGACGAGTTGGTGTGCAGTGCTGAGAAGACCAGGCGTCCGCCCGGCCTAATCGCGTTGGCCAGGGCGGGCAGGAGCCGGTTGGGGTGCAGGAACGGCAGGCCGTTGACGGAGTAGATGAGGTCGTAGGGGGCTGCATTCTGCAGGTGGGCGACGGCGTCGGCGCACACGAAGCGGAGCCCGGGAGTGTTCGGGTATCGCGTGACGGCGCGCTCGTGCTGGGTGGGGGAGGCGTCCACGCCGGTGACGTCGGCACCCAGGGCGGCCAGGCGGGCGGCGTGCCGGCCCACTCCGCTGCCGAGGTCGAGGATGCGGAGCCCTTCCACGTCCCCGAGGCTCTCGATGCCGGGCCCGGTGTCGGTGACGCCCCAGTCCCACCGCTCGATCTCCGGCAGGTCGGGGCGGGCGGTGAGCTGGTGTTCCCCGTAGGTGGTCCAGATTTCGGCGGTCTGCTTCTCGATGTCCATCAACGTGTCCTCCATGAGGTCGGGGTGGTTCAGGGGTGCAGGGCGTAGCAGCGAAGTACGTCAAGGTCGTGGGTGCGGGCGACGGACCAGCCCGCTGTGAGGATCTCGGCTTCGGCCGGGGTGATCCCGAGGCTCTGGAGCGGGTCGGTGCTCTTCCGGCGGCCGGTGATTTCGGCGACGACCCAGAAGGTTCCGCCGGGTACCAGGAGGCGGCGGACTCGGTTGACGAAGGCTGCCTTGTCGTCGAGCCACCGGTAGACCAGACGGCAGGTGATGACCGTGTACGCGGGCTCCGGCAAGGCGGTCAGGTCGTCGGCCCCGATGTCGGCGCATCTCCACAGCGGTCCGGGCACCTCCGTGGAGTCCTGGACAGCGGCGAGGGCAAGGGCGCTGGGAGAGCAGTCGATCCCGGTGGTGCGGTATCCCAGTCGGTGGTGGAGGTGGCGGGTCAGGGCGCCGTCGCCGCATCCGATGTCGAGGGCCGGCCGTCCTCGGCCGGGTCCGAGCTGCTGGTCCAGCAGCCGGGTCTCGACGTCGTCGAGCTGTCGGTACCGGCGGCCTTGGGCCCATAGGGGGTCCCAGTACGCCGCGGTCGAGGTCGTCGTCATGAAGATCCTTCGCGGGCGGAGGGCAGTGCTGTGCGCGGGGGCGGGGCGGGCATATCCCGCATCGTGCGGACAGGGGAGAGGAGCAGGAGGGCGACCGGGACGAGCTGGAAGACCGCGCCGATCGTGAGGGTGGTGTGTACGCCGAGGCAGAGGACCAGAGCGCCGGCGGCTGCGGCGGCGAGCGGTCGGACGCCGGCGGTCATCGTGGTGCTGGCGGCCTGCATCCGCCCCTGCAAACGGGGGTCACAGATGGTCTGCCTGACCGAGTTTGACTCGTCCCGGACGCGGTGGCCCAGAACAGCTGTACGGCCAGGACCAGGGCGAGGGTGGTCTGCCAGTACAGGCCGGGCCCGGCGAGCAGGAGGGGCACCTGTGCCAGAGGGCTGACCGCGAACCCGACGATGATCGTCGGTCCGATGCCGATGCGGCTGGCGATCTTCGGGGCGAGGAGTGCCCCGGCCAAACTGCCGGCGCCTCCGACGCCCATGATCACGCCGAACGCCGTCGGGGTGACCTTCAGGACGGCGAGCAGATTTGTTTCCGCAGCGACCCTGTCCCCCGCAGGTCGTGTCGCTTTACGTGGCGGCTGACCATGTTTGCGGTAGTGCATCGTGTTGCCATGCCTGCCACGTCTTGTGAGGAACGGCACACTATAGTCCGGATGGACGGCAATGCCGTCTGGCGTCCTGGTCCTGGCTCGCTCCAAGAAGCAGGACGCCGCCGCGACCTGGAAGAAGATCTTTTTGATCACCACCCGTTGATGGCATTCGGCGATTACGCGGCGGGCGGGTCCGGGTAACCCGCGGCGCGGCTGGCGGGCTTTCACCGTAGGTGGCAAGGCGGACCCGCGGGCGCGGGCTCGGGTGCCGCGATACCTCCAACTCCGCCCCGCGTCTTCTCCCATGTTCGTGCTCGCGGTTGGCAGACCGGCGGACACGGTGGTGCGGGCTGCCAGCGTCTTGGCGGTGAGAGCGTCGGAGATGGTGGCGCTCCCCTGGACGGTCAGGCCTCCGCTGCAGACCTTCATGCCACCGTGCGACTGGGTGATGGTGTTGCCCACTTCGATGCCACCGCCGTTGCCGACGATCCTGGGGACAGCCAGGTATTTGCCGCGATGCTGACGTTGCCCTGCGCGGTGACGGTGCCGTTGACAATGAGGCTGCCGATCTCAAGGTCGGGGTTGAGCTTGGACAGCACCCCGGCGAGCACCTCCAGCGCGGTAGGCCGCATCCTCGACGGCTCCGGTACTTCCACCGCTCAGGTCCGGTGGCGTCGGCGAGAGCACGTACGGCGATCACCGCGCTCTCGGCCAGCGGGTCCAAGAGGGTGGTTCGTAGAGGCATTGACCAGGCGCAGGCGGTGGTCGGTGATGACCAGGCGGACCCCAGTCGGACCCCGCTCGCGCAGCAAGCGCAGGAACTCGCTCCAGAACACCACCGGCCTCGGTGTGAGGCGGACAGTCGCTGCACACCGAACCGGCTGCTGACCACGCACCCGGAGAGTCCGTGGTCGGCAGCCGGTGGGCGTAAGGGGCGGCGCGCCCGCGTTCAGGGGTTCGAAGTGACCGGGAGCTCGTTCATCATGCGAGGGGGGCCCCACCGAAGGAAAACCACTGGATGGAAACGGCTGCGCTCTGACCAGCGCTCACCTTCTGCACGCGCACCTTGTAGCCCTTGGGAATGGGCAAGGTGAGCGGCGTGTAGTGATCGGCGGTGCGGTATTGCATTTGCCAGCCGGTGGGGTATGTGACCGTGACCTCCAGGTGAGTATTGGAGAGAATGTTCTCCAGGAGAGTCAGGATTCCGTCAGTTGGCGCAGTCAAATCCCCCGTGTCGACAAGTGAAGCAGGGACCGAGCACAGCGTCATAATCGACGCGGTTCCGCGGAGACTCAGCAGATTTTCGACATCGAGTCCGTTGTGTGCGGCTGCTTTGCCGTGGATGTCCAGGTTGCCGATGTCGAGGTCGGGTTTGGTGACGCTGACCTGGGTGGTGAGGATGCGGATGACGGGGTTGGTGGGGTCGCCTGTGGTGGCGCGAAGGTAGAAGGTGGTGTCGGACCTGACGCCTTCGAGCTCCAGACTGGTCCGGTCGGTGACGTCCCGTTCGACGCCTGGGTAGAGCAGGTCGTATTTGGCGTTGACGGAGCGTTCCCACGTGAGGTGCACGTCGCCGCCGTTGGGGATGATGGAGGGTTCGCACAGGAAGTTGCGGAGGTAGAAGTCGGCGGGGAATTTGCCGATGTTGTAGACGGTGGTCCGGTCCTGGAAGGCGGAGGTGCCGATGCGTGATGATTCCGTGAGGGTGACGGGGGCGGTGCCGACCTTGCGGCTGACGGGGATGTCGGACAGCTGGATGGTGAACCCGTCGTCCGGGCCGACGGGTGTGTGACTGGCCGTGGGGGTGAAGACGAATTCCTTGGCGGCCGCGTCCAGGCTCGCGGTCCAGCCGGTGAGGGTGATCCTGGGGTTGATCTTCGCCAGGTCGGTGGCGAGGTCCGGCGACATGGTGCCGGCCGGTACTTTCACCGTGACCGACTGCAGATCTGCCGGGGTTCCGCTCTGCCGGGACACGGCGATGATGATCTCCCCGATCTCTTCCGGGGCCTGCGGATTCTCCGGTGAGGCTTTGAGCGGACTCGGGGTGGTGGTGACGGCGTAGGACAGCAGCGGGTCGTTCGCTGCACTGCCTGCGTCCTGCATCTGGACAACGAGGGTCACGGCTGGCTCCTGTGGGGGTTCGTTGGCCGTGCCGCCCCGCATGTGGGGCGGCACGCAATGAGCGGAGGTGGCGACCGGTCAGTTGTCGCTGCGGCTGTGGGCGACGGCGTCATCCAGGGTGAGGAAGCCGGAGCGGATCTCGGGTTCGGCCAGGGGCGGGTCGTACTGGTCCTGGCCAAGGACCGGCAGCTTCTCCCATGTGCCGCCGCGGTTCTCCGTCCAGCTCCAGGTGCCGACGATCCCGTCCGGCACCGGCATGAGGACGGTCTCCTCGTTCTCGCCCTGCGGGCCGCTCAGGGCGGTGGAGGCGGCCAGCAGAGGACCGGTGCGGAAGTTGACCGCCATCCGGGCGATCGCCGGATCGGTGAACTCCTGCGGGACGAACACCTTCTTGGTGGCGAGGATGTCGGTAGTGGCATGCACGGCGGCGCGCGGGTCCAGCAGCACGGTGGCGACCGCGGTGCTGTGCTCCCCGAAGTCCAGCTCCAGGCTGGGCCGCTCGCCGATCGGCCGCAGATACTCCCCGCTGCCCGCGGCCGGGTCGACGACGCTCTCGAAGTGCTCGTAGTCGTCGTCCAGGACGTACCCGACCAGGCCGTCGTCGCTCTGCTGCGCCTCGCCGAGGCGGATCGCCCACGGGTAGGTGGGAAGTTGCGGCGTGCCGGGCTCGAAGAGATTCTGCCAGCTGACGTCGGTGCGCAGGGGGCCGCGCAGGTTCATGGTGAGGCGGGTGCGGACCAGGGCGAGGGGGCGGCCGAGGAGGAAGCCGAGGCCGGGGTCGGCCGGGCCGTCCGGGTCGATGGTCTCCAGGGCCCGATCGAGGGTGGCCCGGAACGCCTCGAAGGTCTGCGGGCCGCGGGTCTTCACCGCGTTCAGCAGCCGGTAGGGGTGCGGAGCCACCGTCTCCAGTTGTTCGAATTCCGTGACCTCGGAGCCGGGCAGGGCGGACCAGGAGACCTCCTGCTGGCTGTCGCGGTTGAGGGTGACGCGCAGTTCGCCGAGGGTGGCGCCGTCGGGGGCGTGGACGACGAGGGATTTGTCGAGGCGGTTGTGCAGGAGCCAGGCGCAGACGGGGTTGGTCCCGGGGGTGAGGTCGGTGTCCTCGTCGGTGGTGGCGGCGAGGAAGTCGAAGCGCAGCCGGGCGGGCTGGAGCAGGCGCGGCCCGAGTTCGACCAGCCGGTCGGAGTCGTAGTCGCTGACGGGGTGTGCCGGGCGCATGGTGTCGGGCATTTCGGGCGCGAAGTGGGATGGGTTGGTGATGAGGTTGACGGAGCGTCCGAAGCGGTCGACGACGGCCAGGTCGAGGAAGGCGAGCTGGCCGGCGCGCAGTTCCTGGAAGGTGGTCTCGGGCCAGGGGTCCCAGTCGCTGGCGGGCATGGCGCCGGGCTCCGGCGGGGGGTAGTCGCCGTTGCCGATGAGGTCGGCGAGGTCTCCGGTGGGCTGGAGGCCGGCGAGGGGCCTGCGCTGGGCGACTGCGGCGCCGAAGCCGTCGAGGCTCTGGGAGAGGTAGTCCGCTCCGCGGGCTTGGGAGCGGACGCCGCGTACGGCGTCGGCGGACAGGTTGTCCCGCACGCGGGCGTAGCTCTGCAGGGTGCCGTCGACGATGTGTCCGGCGGAGGGGGCCAGGAGCTGGCGGCCGGAGACGACCAGCGGGGTTCCGGGCTCGCCGGTGCCGTTGTACTGGTAGCGGGAGCCGTCGACGAATTCCCAGTGCGCGTCGTCGCCGTCACGGAAGGGCAGGGGGAAGTACTCGGCTTTCCAGAGCAGGAACAGTGGCTGCCACGGCATTGCCCACGGTGTGGTGCCGTACTCGGGCAGGGTGCCGGTGACGTCCCGGATCGCACCGCTCGCCAGGGCCCGGTCGAGGATGAGGAACTCGCTGAGCAGTGCGGGGAAGCAGGGGGGCTGCTGGCCGCTGAGGTCGATCTGGACGGCGGTCGCGGCGACGTCGGTGGTGGTGACGCCGGAGGCGGCGGTGACGAGGCGTTCGGGGGTGCGGCAGGGCAGCGCGGTGTCCCGGGTCAGCGGGGCGTGAAGGTTGGCTCCCTGCAGAGTGAGGACCGGATCGGCGCTGTACTCGAAGTCCTCGGCCGGCACCCGGATCAGGCGCCGGGCAGCCCGGGAGTGATAGGCCGGGTAGAGGGCGTCGATGCGTGCGGCCAGGTCCGTCTCGCTCCTGCCCCAGGGCAGCGCGGCGCGCTGCTGAGCCAGGTCGCGGGCGAGGGCCACTACACGTCCGGCCGCGCCGTCGGGGTTGGCCGGGTCGAGTTCGCCGTCGATGCGGCCGGTGAAGTCGGCGGGCTTCTTCTTGAGGTGGGTGAGCCACCACAGGTGGTAGAGGCGTTCGCGGGCGGCGTCGAGTTCGGCTTCGGTGGCGTCGTGGGCCGCCTGGCGGCGGTTGAGGTCGGTGACGGTGTCGGCCTCCGCCTCCCGGGCCGCACGGGAGGTACTGCGGCCGCTCTCCTCGCCGCGTTCGCCGATGAACCAGCGGTAGCCGCCGGCAACCGGGCCGAAAGCATGGTCGTGGGCGCGGCGGTCGGTGAGGATGTCGGCCTCGGGCCGGTCGCGTTCCTCCAAAGCGTCGATGCCGCCGAGCAGGAACGCCCGGAACAGATCGGCCTCCTCGGCGGACAGTGAGCCCTGTCCCTCGGCCTGGGCGCCGAGTTCGGCGACGGCTTCGGCAATGCTGTTGGACACGATCGCGGTGACGTTGGCGGGCGCCGGGCAGAGCGAGTCGGGGACGGGGCCGTCCAGCTCCCAGTCCAGGCCCAGGACGGTGCCGGTGCAGACGGAGGTGCGGATGCCGCTGCCGGAGCCGACGGGCGGCGTCCACTGCAGGCGCTCCAGCAGCCTGGGGAGATCGTCGGTGCCGGCGAGGATGTCGCTTGTGGGATCCGCGTACCAGCCGGCGACGAAGTAGCTGAGCCGCTCGTGTGCGGGCAGTTCGCCCTCCGCGGTGTCGAGGAGGGTGTCGTGGAGGGAGAAGACGTTGCTGTTGTAGGGCTGGAAGACCGAGAAGGTCAGCAGGCCGGGGCCGATCGCGGTGAGGAACGGCGCCCGGCGGCTCTCGGGTTCGCTCCAGGGGCCGGTCAGGTCATGGCACTTGCCGATCAGGGTCGCGGCGGGTTCGTCGCTGCCGGGGTCCTGGAAGGAGACGGTGCCGTCCATCGGGTCGAGGTAGTCGCTCTCGACGATCCACGCTTTGAGCGCGCGGGTGCTGTCGGTGTGGCGTACGACGAGCCAGCGGTTGGGCACCAGGGGGAAGTCTCCGACGCCCTCCTCCTCGTCGTGGCGGCCGCGGGTGAGGGCGGCGGGCAGCTCCCACTGGAGGTAGACCCCGAGGCGGTCCTCGCGTCCGGTCCACTCCTCGGGGCTGGAGAACGGAGCGGGCTCCGGGGGGACGCCTTCGCCGATGTCCTTGAAGTTGGTGATCCACCGGTGGAAGACGTGCGGGGTGCCGGTGTCGCGGGTGCGTCGGTTGACGGCGAGGGCCGCGACCTCGACCGGCACGATGAGGGTGTTGTCCACGGACATGGCCCGGGGTCCTTTCGTCGCTGCTGGGAGTGGTCGAGGGCTCAGGGCCGGGAAAAGTTCTGCACTTGCGGCGCGTTGATCATCTGCAGGGCGAACTGCGCGGAGGAGATCCGCTGGGTTCCCGTCAGCCCGTGCGCCCGGGACAGGGCGGGCAGCAGCGCGTCGCCGGCACCGTCGACGTTGAGGACGTCCTGGCCGCCGGGGCGCAGGAAGCGGGCGAAGCCGGCCGGCTGCGGGAACTCGCCCATGGGGTGGCCGATCCGGTCACCGCTGATCCCGCGGAGCTCGATGGTACCGACGTCACCGATGCCGAAACACAGGCCGCGGGGCGGCTCGGCCAGCTCGAAACGGTCGATCACTTCCGGGTAGAGCGTCAGGCGGATCTGTGTGCCGAAGACGGCCTCGCGCAGGGGTTCGACGATGTCGGTTCCCTTGTAGGCGGTGACGATGATCTTGGGCCAGTTCGGGACCAGGCTGGAGTTGATCAGCACCGCGCACTTCGGGACGGGTCCGCCGCCGGTGGCGAGCGTGTTGAGGTCGGAGTCCAGGGCGTGGCCCACTCCCACGCTCAGCGCGCCGTCGACCGCCGCCCGTACCCAGGCGGGGTCGAGGTGGGCGAAGCGGATGCTCTCCGCCGGCAGTGCACGGGCGTCGGGAACCAGGTGGGACAGGCTCAGCAGCTCCAGGCGGCGCAGGGCGTCCAGCCAGGCGGTGACCTTCGCGAAGTTGTCCGGGGCGACCTGGGTGAGGAGGCCGGCGACGCCGGGCTGGGCCAGGACGGCCCGCGCGTCGCCGGGGCTGCGGCGGGAGCGGGCGGCGGTGCGGCGGCGCCCGGCCCGCAGCTGCGGGCCCGCTTGGTCGAGGGCCTGGACGAGGCGGGCGCCGCCGGAGCGGGCGCCGTCGTCGGTGAGGAGGCGGTCGAACGCTTCGTAGGCCAGCGGGGCGGTGAGCTGGCGTGCGCTCAGAGCTGCGACGGACCGTGCGGCAAGTTCGGGATGGGAGGCCAGGCGGCGTACCGCGGTGCGGGCGGCGGAGCGGAACTCCAGCAGCGCGGTACGGAACTCGGCGTCCGCGAGGGCCAGGGTGCGCCCGGTGGTGAACGCGGCGGCGTAGGCGGTGTCGAAGACCCCGTAACGCTGCAGGTAGATCAGCGCTTCGCCCGGGGATTCCAGACGGGTGGCGGCCGGGGCGGGCAGGGCCTGGGCCGGTTGTGCGGTGAGCGGGCCGCGGTAGAAAGCCAGGGTGCGCTCACCGGTCTCCAGGCGCTGCGGCAGCGCGACGGCGCCGGCCTGCAGGCGGCCGATGGCCTCGGCCTGCTCGGCGCTGGGGTCGGCCGGGCCCGGGGCGGTGACGCGCAGGCGCAGTTCGTCCGCGCTGCGGGGGGTGGTGCCGTCCGTGGTCGCCAGGTGCTGGGCGAGGTCGCCGAAGCCGATGCCCGAGTCGGGCTCGGTGGTGAAGGACCAGGAGGTAAGGGAGACAAGGCGCACGCCGTTGTCGGGCGCGGGGGTGGTCAGGTACCGGTCGTGGCCTTCGAGGGAGACCAGGTGGACGACGTGGCGGCCGCCCGCGGCGGCGGGGAAGCGGTTGGCGACCAGGACGGCGTTGAGTTCACCCTCGTCGGGTTCGGGGGTGTCGCCCGAGCGGGTGGCGTCGGGGCGTCCGCCCTCGCGCAGGTGCGCGAGGTAGCCCATCTCGGCGGGCAGCGGCTTCACCGCGTCGAACAGGTTGCTGGGTACAAGGACGGTGGCGCACTGCTCGTCGTACTCATCGGGGCGCAGGCTCTCCGAAGGCAGGTCGGGAGGCGTGCCGGTGCCGTGGGCGCCGCCCAGGAGGGCACGCACGGTGCCGGCCTTGACGAGACCGACCGCGTCGGGGTCCTCGGGCAGTTCGTCCTCGCGGAACAGCAACAGTGCCATCCAGGGCACGCCGCCGGGGTGGCCGGAGCCGAGCGGGCGGTTCCAGGGCAGGCCGGGGGTGTCGAGGTTGATGTGGGCGAGGGTCTGGCTGTAGGTGCCGACGGCGTCCGGCACGGGGAACTGCGCGTGGATGCCGGTCGGGTCGAAGCTGAAGCGAGGCTGGACGACGTCGAAGGGCTGCGGAGTGGCGTCGATGACCCGGTCCGCTCCGCCGAGGTCCTTGAGGATCTGGCGGTTGTCGATCCGGTAGCGCCCTGCGTACAGCGACGGGATGCGGTGGTCGAAGAACCGGGTGCGGTGCTGGGCCGCCGGTGCGCTGGTACGCGGCCGGGCGGGTTCGGACGTGGAGGTCACGGGGCGTGCCTTTCGACAGGACGCGGCGAACGGGAAGTCAGGCAGACACTGCAGGCGGCGCGCGGGCCGCCCGCGCGACGAAGGGTGCGGGGGCCCGGCGGCTTGGGTCAGGCGGCGACGAGCATCGGCTCGGCAGTGAAGGCGGTGCCCGCAGCCAGGGCGTAGGCGCTCAGATCGGTATCGAGCGCACCGAGGTCCGCGCCGAGACCGGCCAGGGCTTGGGCCAGGGCGGTGCGGTTGCCTCGGGTGGTGGCGGTGTCGATGCCGTCCTGGATCGTGGCGATCACGCCGCCGGGCCGCGCAGGTACCGGGCCCGTAGCTGGCTCGCCTGCGGACAGCGGCAGGTCGCCATCCGGGTTGATCGGGTCGAAGGAGATGGCCTGCTCGTCGATGAACCCGGTGTCGGTGCCGTGGTCGACCGGGGGCGAGGTGAGCCGGATCCCGAGGATCCGGTCGGGGATGATCCCGTCGTTCGGCGCGTCCGCCTGCTGGCCCCACAGGCCGTTGGGCACGTTGCCGCGCAGCATCGCGCGGCCCCACGGCGTCATGGTCGCGGGCTCGCCGTTGTAGGTGAGCCAGACACGCAGCTCGCTGCCCGTGCCCCGTACGTGCATGGGCAGGATGTCCACCGGGCTGTCGGTGGCGACCTCGAGGGTGTCCGGGGCCTGGTTCAGGGAGACCTTGCTGACGGGGGCCTGGGTGTCGGCCGTGAAGGTGAAGCCGCCGTTGCTGACAAGCCACGGCTTGATGGCGCCGCGGGTGGGCGGGGCGCCCTCGCCGGTGTAGCCGGCGATCGCCGTGGTGCGGACCATGTTCTCCGGTGGCGGCAGCATGCCCTGGAAGCCGCCCCAGTCCAGCGCGGGGGTGTGCTTGCGGCGCTCGGCGCCGAAGCCGATGGTGAAGGAGATGAACCACAGGTGGACGGTGGCCTCGCCGCCGACCGCGGGGCCCCAGACCCGGACGCTGACGCCGACCTCGACCGAGATCCTGATCTTGACGAACCAGACCTTGATGGTCGCGGACACCCCGACCCGGATGCCGATACCGACGTCGAAGTAGAAAGGGTTCCACTCCAGCAGGGCGTCCACCCGCGCGGTGAGCCAGGCGCGGAGCATCCCGGACTGGAAGACGACATCCAGGGAGCCGCCCGCCATCAGCGACTTGGGGGTGAACGCGGCGTAGGCGTTGCCGGTGATGCTGACAGTGGAGCCGACGCCCCAGGTGAGTCCGGCCGGCTGCTGCTTGGGGTAGCGGGTGGGCAGTTCCCGGCCGGCAGGGATCGCGCCGAGCATGAACGCGAAGTCGCCGGCGTGCGGGTGGTCGCCGAACCAGAACTTCATGCCGACGCCGCCGCGCAGCTTGCAATTCGGGTCGATGAGGAACGTCTTCTCGGTGAACGCCGCACCGATGCTCAGCTCCCCGGCCGTCGGGCGCAGGGTCGCCTCGATGCCGATCTCGACCCGGGCGATCTTCTTCTCACTCCTGGTGGGCAACTGCATCCCGGCCACACCGAGCAGGCTGATGGTGAGGTCGGAGCCGGTCTGGACCAGGGCCATGGCGTGGCCGCGGAAGGTTTCGAAGCAGTCGAAGGCCAGGCCGGCGGCGAACCACAGGTCGCCCTCCTGCGGTCGCACCCACGGGGTGGGGCCGCCGATCAGCTCACCCAGGACCTTCAGCGGGTCGACCTCGTCGTCGGCGCCGATTCCGCCCGGGTTGTCGAGCGCGACCAGGAACGGGAAGCTCCCCAGCGCATCCGCGGCCGGCACCCGCACCCGGCTGTTCCAGCCGAACCCGGCGGAGATACCGCGCACCTGGAACAGCGGCGGCCCGAAACCGACCTGGCTGCCCAGCGATCCGTAGGCGAACAGCGACGGATCGGCGCCGGAGCCGTCGGGGACGACATAGGCGCCCATGGCCGAGCCGTTGAACGCACCGGTGTCCACCAGCAGGACACCGCCGACGACCGTCTTGTAGGGCGGGGAGGCCGGCAGTGCGGTCAGCGCCCCGGCGATCCGCAGCGGCGGATTGTAGTAGTCCACGCTCAGACCGTTCTCACCCCCGGGCGTGCCGATCGGCGACCAGCCGCGCACCGACGGCGCGTCGAGGACCCGCATGCCCTTGCGGAGCCGGGGCCCGGGACGGGGGGTAAGAATGCCGTTGTCCGTGACCAGAGCACGGGGGGTGTCCTCGCGCGGGGCGTCGCCGCGGTGCCTGACCGCGGGAAGGGCCCGGCCCAGTCCGTCCAGACACCCGGGATCGGTCGGCGGCGCGGGCGCGCGCCGGACCAGCCGCAGAGCCCGGCCGTCCGTCAGCGCCCAGGCACCGGGCGCCAGTTCGGTCCCGGCCGGTGCGCCGTCGACCAGAACCAGGACCTGGCCTCCACCGAGATCCGCCGTCACCAGGGTGCCGGTCACCGCTTCGTCCTCCGTGGTGAACGCGACCCGCACCGGCACCGGTGAGGGAGACGCCATGGTGATCGCGTGACCGACTACGGCCAGGGCCTGCGGATCACACACCGGGGCGTCCAGGCGTACCGTGCCCTTATCGAACACCAGGGCAGCGGCATCGAGGTCAGGAAGAAGTGACGCCGGAATCTCCACCGCGCCCTCCGAAGACGCCTGGTCCAGCAGCCGTTGAACGTCTTGCCTGCGTGCTGTCACAGCGCTCAGCCCTTACTCGCGGCGAAAGGGAAGACGGGAGCAACGCCTCGGTCCGGTAATGGGCCTGACGTGTCCGCCGCGAGGAGCCTAGCCAGTTGTGGACCATATGTATGCAGTTGGTCACTCAAGGTGATTGTTTTGGCTGGAAGGTGAGGTGCGAGCTCCACGCGGAAGTGGTCCTGCCACGGCTGCATCCGACTGACCTGCAAAATCGTTTCGAAGTGCCGCAGGAGATCCGGCGGCTGAAACGCCAGGAACGGCCATCGTTCGCCGGGGACGGGCCGGAGTACGCGTAACGCATACCAGCCAGCCAGATCGAGGGCCGCGCTGTTCGCGACAGCGGGTGGAAGGTGCCAAGGAATCCCGTAGGCCGAACGTCCGGAAAGTGCTTGCCCGTGGTCGGTGAACAGACGCCCACAGAGTTCCTGCGAAGCCCTGAGAGGGGCGCCGATCAGCACTCGGAGCGGCCGGGATGCCGCCCGCGACAGATGCGCGCTGGCTGCGGTGTGCACGCCGGGGTAGCGGAGCCGCCGCCCGCTCCCCGGGTCGCATCCTCGATCAGCGGCGCCTGCCTGTTCGGTAGTAGGGGGCGCCCAGGGGCCGGGCGCCCCTGCAGGGCCTCCCCCCTGGCGCTACGGCCCGTGGAAACTGGTTGTCCTAGCGAGCGAGGTGTCCCCGAGCAGAGATATTTGCCTACACCCACGACGAGTGGGGGTTTTGCCGGCCGGAGCGATGGTCAGTGCCTTCCATCCGCTGCTGAGTGCCCCCGAGCGGAGAAGTAGATCCCAGGGTGATGCAGTGGGCGGCCGTCCGGCATTCTTCGACTGGGCGGTCACCTCTACCTGTGACGGCTTAGCTGCGCGATCCGTACGGTGCACTCGCTCTTGAACTGTTCGGTAGAGCGCGGACATTCGACGGTGCGGCCAAGACATCACGAAGGCGCTCGATCTCCATCCGCTGGGCGGCGATCTGTGCCAGAGCCCGCTCCCGGAAGTCAGTGAGCTCATCGATCTGCGCGTCACGCGCGGCGAGGCGTTCCTTCAGCCCGGAGACCTGTTCCTTGAGACGCTCGATCTGTGCGGCCCGCGGGTCCGGAATCACGCCCGTTTCCCGAAGCCCGGCCAGCCGTCGTCCGAACTCCTCCGCCAAGTGCTGGTAAGGCCCAGGCCGCAGGGAGCCGTCACGGTTCTTCTTGGGGTAAAAGCCGGTGCGGGCGACCCCGGCCTTGGCCGCGAGGGTTTTGACGTCGCACTTGCCGCCCGCGGGAACGTCACCGGCAAGCAGCCGTTCCATGACCTGCCGAATGGCCGTCTCGTTGTTCCGCCGAGTCTCGTCGCTGATGCGGGCCACGTCATGCCCCCGTTCCGCAGAGGGCGTCGATCTCAGCCAGCACCCGTTCATCGCGGGCGAGTTCCGTACTCAGCCGGGCCTTCTCCGTCCGCTGTGCGCGTCCGATGGTGGCGATGAAGACCTTCTTGCTGTCGGCACTGGCCGCCCATACCGGGCGGTGCCCGGCATGGTGGGTGGCCTGGGGGCACCGGGCTGAGTCGCACATGCCGATCAAGGGCTCTGTCGCCCCGTGGGCGCGGGCTCCGGCGAGTTTGAGGCACAGCGCCTTGGACGGATCAAGGAACCAGCAGTAGTTCGCAGGCCCCAGGTGCAGGGACTTGGCTCGCTTGGCGAGCAGGTTCGTCACCTCCTGGTCGCTGCGTTTGATGTTCGGCGCCCCGGAGAAGTCCAGCTGCTCGTCGACGAACGCGAAGAAGTCCAGGAGGTCGCTGGCGCCGGGCCCCGCCGGCCGGATACCGTTCTGGTAGTCGTGGAATGCGTCGAGGGCGACACGCATCTTGTGCTCCCGCTCCTCTTGGCCGAACTCGGCCATCAGCACCGACTGTGCCCCACCGGGGCGGTCCGCATATCCCTCGGTGGTAACTACGGAAATATGCTTGAGATGGATCTTGGTGGCCAGCAGACCACCGGGCCGGTGTGCCATTTCCACCGCGAGGGTCCTCCGGAGCATCCGCAGACTGACTGGCACCTCGGGGATCGGCGCCAGCCCAAGGCGGCGGCCTTCCGGGCCATTGACCCAGGTCAGGAACCATTCATACGGGGTGAAGAAGGAGAGCGACTTGAACAGGTGACCGGTGTTCTTCACCGGGTCGGCGAGCGAGGCAGCTACGCCGGCGGTGTCGTACGCCTGCTTGATGGTCACCCACTGGTCGTGTTCACCACCCAGCTTCCGGCCCTTGATGATTTTGCCCTTCAGGCGGTACCGGAGGCGGCCCTCGCCGAGCTGTTCGGGAGGCTGCCGGCAGTCGTGAGTCAGCTCAGCCAGTTCGCTCTTGCGCATTCCGGTCAGCGCGGCGAGCACGATGAGGCAGGCTGTGCGGGCTCGGGAGAGCTGCAGCCGGGCCTCGGTGGTGTTCATCGGAAGGGTCCAGGGGACACTGCCCCGTCCGTCCGCGCGTTCGACCAGGGCGGCCGTCCGGCCCCAGCGTTTGGACAGGCCGACTTCCCTGACGGCCTTCTCCAGCTGGCCGCGCAGGGTGGGCAGCCACGTGTAGTGGAAGGCGTGCCGCCCGGTCTCGTGGGCGAGGGAGATCAGGTTCATCCGTAGCAGCGGGTCGTCCGGATCCCAGCCGTCCGCCAGCCGCTCGGCTACGACGTGATCGAGGGCGACATCGAACGGATCGGCCTCCTGCATGTGCCGGTCGATGGCCTGCGGGACCTCGACCTTCCAGGTCGGACGCCCGCTGTTGCGGCCCGGCCGGTTCGGCACCATCTCCTGGAGCTGTTCCTGGAGTTCCTTGGCGTGCGGTGCCAGCACCTCCACCACGTACAGGGCCGCTGCGACCAGCGGTTGGAAGACGTCGTTGCTCAGCGGCGGTGTCGTGTTGCCCGTCCGAGGGACCATCCCGGCGACGGAGTACGCCGTGCGTCGCCCCCACGGACGGAAACCCGACACGTAGCCGCCGGTGGAGAACAACTCCGTGTAGTAGCCCAGCTCCTGGATGACCGCCACTACGTCCATGCGGTAGCCGGGGCTGCTATCGCGGATCACGACGCCGTGCTTGTCCCGTACCTTCTTGCGAAGTTCCAGGTAGGCGGCACAGTACTGCTGGGACACCTCCCCGAGATTGTCCACGCCCTGTTCGGTGAGCCAGTTCAGCCAGCCGGTCAGCACGGTCAGCCGCCCGTGCACCGTGGCTATCTGCACGGGCGTTCGGTAGGCGTGAGCAAGCTCCCGCACAGCGTGGTGGTCCGGTGTGAGCCGGGCGAAGATGAACTCCTTCGCGAGTTCCCTCCACTGGGGATTGAGGATCTCGGTGAAGGACAAGATTCGCGCGTGCCGCGCAAGGTAGCGCGGCATTCCGATAACACCGGTGAAGTCCCAGATTGCGTCGTCGAAGTGAGGATGCGGGCCCGCGCCGTGGACCGGCAGACCGGCCGCGGCGCACACGTCTTCACCTCGAAAGACGGAACGCGAAAAGGTGGCTGCGAGGCCCGTGGGCCGGTGCAGGGTGGTCATACGGTGTGCTCCTCAGGTCGCAGGGGAATCTCGGCATCGGAGTCAGTGACCTCGGCGGCGGCTGCCCGTAGCGCCTGCTCGGAGAAGTACCGGTCGGGGGTCAGGATCTCGTCGAGACGATGGGCGTACGGGCCGAAGACGGGGATGAACTCGGCGGTGGTCATCTGCTGCCACTGGCGGGAGAAGAACGCCCGTAGTCGCAACAGGTTCGGCAGATGGCGGGGGGCGAACAAAGCCAGCGGGCACAGCAGGCACACCCACGGGCGTGCCGGACAGGGCTTGCCCTTCGGCCCGTGGAGTCCCGACAGTTGATCTCCACATGCGGCGGTGAAGACGTCGCGTTCCCCGGACAGGAGCTGCGCCAAGGCGTTGTCGTCCAGGCCGAGCCGCTTCATGTGCTCGGAATAGTTCTCCACCAGGTCGGCCAATTCGGCGGTGGCCAGCACCAAGGGCGGCAGCGCCCGGCGCACGAGGTCTTCCTGGGCCTGGGCGATGATGTCCTCCGCCGCCTCGCGCTGAGCCGGCGTCGTGTTCGTCAGGTAGTGGTCCCCCTCAACGTCGGGGGACCGGTTCGGATCGAGCGTGGTCCGGCGGCTGCCACGCCAGTGTGACCTGTCTTTCAGCGCGTCGTGGGTAGTGCGGATGCGGTGCCGGTGAAGGGCCAGGGGGAGGCTGTCGTCGCCGCTCACCTGCGTGGGGCGCCCGTCCTCGTCGACTGCTTGGCGCCGCTTGACCCAGCCGCATATGGACAGGCGCGTGGGTGGCTTGGCCAGCCAACGCTCTCCGGCCCATGTGCCGCTCGGCGTGAAACGCACCCAGAGCTCCTGGCGCAACTCCTCGGGCGCGAAGCGGCGGGCCACCGCGGAGTGATCGAGCCACTGCTCCAGCAGGCGAGTGGCCTGACGCGACAGAGCAAGGCTCTCCGCCGCCGTGCGGCCCTTGACGTAACTGAGGAGGATCTTCTCGTCACCCGCCCACTCGATGTCGTCGAGCCCCAGCTCCGCGATCCCGTCCGGCACGACCCCGGTGTAGGCACCGAACAGCAACTGATAGGCGATGATCACGTCCAGGGTCGGGATCAGCGGATCCAGCACCGCGCGAAGACCGACCCCGTATCTCTGCCCGAAGGGGAACGAGCCGCGATCGGCCATCTCGCTGACCAGCGGATCGGGCCCGTTGTGCAGCACCAGCCAGTGATGGGCAGCGCGCTCACGGAGCGAAGCCCCTGGCCCGTCAGCTGACGAAGCCTGCTCACGGGCCGCGCAGAACGCGCGGAAGGCACCATCGACCTCGTCCCGGCAGGTACGGATGAGCCGGGCCCATTCGGCCTCGCTGTACGGCTGGTGCGAGCCGTACCGCTCGCCCGTGTTGAACAGCCGGCCATCGACGAATGCGCGCACATCCGGCGCCAGAATCTGCTCCTGGTCATCCGCGCAGCGCAACATCGCCCGCAGCGCGCTCTCCTGCGAGGATCGCACCCCTTGCCGCCAGTACCGGGCGAGGAGCGCGCGCGTCAGGTCGGATGCCCCGCCGGAGAACCCGAACTCGACCAGCCAGTCGGTGAAGCCGCGGACGGCCGTGAGATAGAGGTCCAAGCCTCCCGCGCTGTCGACCTGCCCATGCGGATGGACAAGATCTGTAGCGCCCTCCAGCAGAGTGCGCGCCAGCCCCGGGAGCACCACTGGCCGCCGCACGCGTAGACGACGGCGGTACTCCGACCCGTCGCTGAAGATGCAGTGCACACCCAGCGGGTCAAGCGTGACGGTGGCCGGCATCAGACCACCGCCGGTTCGCCGTCGAACTCAGTTTCGAGCTCCAGCTCGACGTCCTCGTCCAGCAGCCCGTACTCCTTGCCGACCCGCCGATACAGGGAGGTGAACAGGCGAAGCACGTCCAGACGGTGGAGATACGATTCCGTGGTCAGTGAACTGGTATGTCCGAGCAGATCGCGCAGAATCAGCAGCGGTTCCTGGGTCCGCAGGTAGTGCGCCAGGGCGGCATCGTCATCGGTGCCACGGACCTGTCGAGCAGCCTGCTCGTACCAGCCGCGCATCAGCCGCGCCATGGTCGCCATGGCCATGGTGTGACGCAGCCGGTGTGGGTTGACGTGCGGGAATCGCGGCTCGTATCGCTCGCGGATGCGGTCGGAGGTCCTGGCGAAGACCGTGGACCATCCGGTGAACGGGCGCCCCTGGCCCCACACCGACAGCAGCATCGAACCGCCCTCCGGGGCGACCAGACGCCGCCGCTCGTCAGGACCGAGCGAACTCCACTTGACGCGGACCCCGTTGACGCGTCCGCCCCGCTGATCCGCGTCCGTCACGAACAGCGGCTCTCCCCAGCGGGCCGGCGGACGCCACGGCGATCCGTACGTCGCAGCTGCTCGGTCGAGAGCGATGTAGGAGTGCAGCTCAGCCAGCGAGTCGTAGTCGATCCACGACTCGCGGTACTTGCTTCCCTTGGTGACACCGGAAGGGACCGGGAACGACACCGGCACCGCAGTCCGCCGCGAGGGGAGCACGGGCACCTCGCAAACCAACAGGTACGTGTACTCCTGGCTACGCAGCCCGCTCGAGACGATCATTCGGCCGACCGCTGAGTTCCGGGCCAATTCCCGCCCCCGGTACCGCAGATCCCGCTCTCCGTCAGGATCCAACCCCGCCAACGCCTTGAGGAAGATGTCCGTGAAATCGTCATCGAGATACTTGATCGTCACATGAGGCTTCGCCTGGCGCCGCCGTGACTGGTTGACCCGCCCACGACGGACTTGCCCCTTGAACGCCCAGACCGCCTGCCGGTACGTGAACGGCTCGGAGTCTGCGTACTCCTCGTCCTTCGCCCACTTGTAGAACCCCGCCAGGATGCCCATGTTCTGGTTCCACGTGGACGCTTCGAAGCGGTGTTTGATGGGGCCCTGGGCTCGATAGACGGAGTACGCGCTCAACGCTGCCTTCAGGCGACGCCGCGAGTCGAACAGGGCGACCCCGTGCCCGGATATGAACTCCAGCCACTCACCCTCGATCCACCGCGTGATCTTTGATCACGCGGTGTGATTGCTTTTGTGGTGGGTTTCCGGATTCGGGCAGGCCGGTATCCCGGGTGGCCGTCCCGGTGGCGGGTTCTCCGAGGTTCTTTCTGGT
>NZ_JAPNLK010000111.1 GCF_026627505.1 Streptomyces sp. H27-H5
AAAGAACCTCGGAGAACCCGCCACCGGGACGGCCACCCGGGATACCGGCCTGCCCGAATCCGGAAACCCACCACAAAAGCAATCACACCGCGTGATCAAAGATCACGCGGTGGATCGAGGGTGAGTGCAGCAGGATCGAACCGATTGCGGTCGACTTCCCTCTGGGTGGTCCGAGTTCCGGCTCCGCAACCTGATGTGTGCCGCCATGTTGAAACCCGTGTCGTTCTCCGTGGAGAGCGCATCGGTGGACGCGTACCGCCTTCTCGCCTTGACCATCCGGTCGAGAGCGGCGAAGGCGCAGGGGTTTACCAGACGGGTGGGGCACGGTGAAGGGAGGATGCGGTACCTTCCCGTACGCATTCAGCTGAGGGGTTTGTTCATCGAGCTCTTCATCGAGCTCCGGGCGCAGAAAGCGGGTCTTCGCATCGTCGGATTCCGCAACACTTACGAGGACGGTCAGGCTCCGCCCGAGGCGCATTTCCGTCATGTGCGGGACTCGGTCGCGCCACCGGGAATCCGCCGAGCGGAAGCCCTGCCGTTCGCCGGAGGGTGTTCCGCCCTGGAGAGGGCGGCGGACGTGAGGCGAGCGAGCCTCACCCTGGGGCGCCGCCCCATGAACAACGCGGTCCTCTGGTTGCACCGGAACAGGGAGCCGAGGCGCACCGCGCACGGGATCCTCGTGCTCTCGGAAATGCTCTGCGAGGCCGCCGGATCCCCGGTCGTGGCGGACGAGATGTCACGCATCTGGATGACCGGTGGGCCGCTCTCGGCCGCGCCGCGGGCCGTCGCGTAACAGCGGACGAAGCCTTTCTCGACGGTGAGTGACGAGGTTCGGCGAGAGGCGGAAGAGAGCCGTAAGAGGGCCGAGACCTGATGCCGTGAGACGGTGCGATACCCGCAAGATCCGGCGCCTGGCATTGTCCGCATACGAGGCATAACCGGCCGTCCGGCGATTTCCGTGCGCATTCATGCGCAAGGCTGCGATGCCTCAATTCGGCGCTGCCCCACCTCCATTCAGTGCTGCCCCCTGGCGTCCGGCCGGGTGATTCCGAGGCGACGGAGAGTTGTCGTACCCACCCTTTCGAGGACATTCCCGCAGGCCCGGCACGGATCGCCGAACTTTCGAAAAAATTCTCAACCAATCACCAATCCAAGGGCGTTGGGGCCCCGAAGAACCAGCGAGACCCTTTCCGGGGGATCATCTCATCCCCGTACGATCTGCGATTCCCTTCCAGGGAATACACGGAGCAGGAGCGAATGTGATAGTCAAGCGAACTGGTCGCCTCGTGGTGCTCGCCACCGTGCCCGCCGCCGTCTTCCTGACCCTGGGGCTCTCCGGCCCAGCCCTCGCGCAGGGTGGGAAGGCATACCAGATCGACCTGGCACAGCTGAACGACTCCGGTTCCCGAGGTACCGTCATGCTCAGCCTCAAGGGCAACCAACTCACCGTGCAGATTGAGTCCGAGGGCATGGTGCCCGGACAGCCGTCGGCCCAGCACCTGCACGGATCGACCAAGGGGCACGACTTCCACTGCCCGGACGCGAGCGACGACACCGACGGCGACGGGATCCTCAGCAACACCGAGGCCACGGTCGACTACGGCGACATCAACATCTCGCTCACCACGTCCGGGGACACCAAGGCGACCAGTGGTCTCGCCGTGGAGCGCATGCCCGTCGCCGACAACCTGGGCAAGCTCTCCTACAACCGGACGATCACCGTCGGGCAGGATGTGGTCGACCACATCAAGGACCTGCACGTCGTGCAGCACGGCATCGACCGCAACAACGACGACAAGTACGACTTCGACGGCGCCGGCAAGAGCGAACTCGACCCGAAGCTGCCCCAGGAGGCGACGGCCCCGACCAACTGCGGAGAGGTCAAGGGAGCGTCCGTGGGATCCATTCCCGTCGGCGGCATCGAGACGGGCGGCGGTTCTCCGCAGCGCGCGTCGGTGTCGGCGACGACGATGACCGGGGCGGCGCTCGCCGCCGCCGCCGCGATGGCCGGTGCGGTGGCCATCAGGCGCAGGCGCGCCGCCCTGGTCCCCGTCCGTACGGAGAACACCGGGAAGGCCGCGTGAAGCCCGCCGAGGTCCGCGTGCCCGCCGCCTCCACCGGGCGGCCGCGCCGACGCAGGAGGACCGCGGTCCCGCTGGCCGCCGCCGCCCTCGCCACCCTGCTCCTTGCGGGGTGCGGCGGCGAGGACACGGCGGCGCCCCCCGCAGCCCCCGCCGGGCAGGCCGGGCAGGGCCAGGCCGCGCAGGGCGGGGCACCGGCCGGCGCCGCCACCGGAGGCAGGCCGTCCGCAAAGCCCTCCACCGGCGGCCACCACACCGCGCCCGCCGACGGGTCGCAGAACGGTACGGGCGCGGCCGGTGCCAAGCCCGCCCTGGCCCGCTCGGAGCCGCAGAAGATCACGATCCCGTCCCTGGGCCTGTCCAGTTCCCTGGAGACGCTCCGTCAGAAGACGGACGGAACCATGGAGACCCCCAAGAACCCCGACCTCGCGGGCTGGTACGAGCCGGGTCCGACCCCCGGTTCCCAGGGGCCGGCCGTGATCGCCGGCCATGTCACGTGGAACGGCGCGTCGGCCGTGTTCGAGAAGCTGAAGACCATGAAGGCCGGTGACACGATCAAGGTGGCCCGGCGGGACAACAAGACGGTCACGTTCAAGGTGGACCGGGTCGCCGAGTACCCGAAGGCCAAGTTCCCCACGGTCGAGGTCTACAAGAACCTCGACCACGCGGGCCTGCGCCTGGTCACCTGTGGCGGCGACTTCGACCCGAACAAGCACTACTACGACAGCAACGTGGTCGTGTTCGCCAGCATGGCGGGCACCGCGTAGCCGGTGACGGCCGGGCGACGGGGGGCGAGGTGTCCGCCGACCGCAGGACCACACTGCGGCCGGCGGACACCTCGAAGCGGGTGCTCAGGGGAGCTTCACGCACAGCGCGCTCTCCCCGAGGGGATGCGTGCGCCAGCGGCGGGATCGGCCAGGTGGCGGGTCACCGCCGGCGCCGGACCGAGGACGAGGTTGCCGGCGAGCAGCGTTCCGCCAGGGCGCAGCAGCCGGTACAGGTCCTCCACGACCGCCAGTGTCGGGGTGAACCCGTCGAAGAAGGCGAGGTCGTACGCGCCGCCGTCGAGTCCGGGCAGGACGTCCTCGGCGGCGCCGGGCAGGACGGAGATCCGTCCGGTGAAACCGCGCCGGGCGATCTCCGCCCGCGCCAGTCGGACGTGCTCCGGGTTTCTCCCTCGGCGAGCCGAAGGAACTCCTCCCCGCGGCGCCCGGGGAGGTGCGCCCGTACCTCACCGGACGGATCGACGTGCTCGACCGGCGCATCGCCGCCATGCGTGAGGCCCGCGAGCGCATCAGTCACGCCCTCACCTGTCGGCATCCGTCCCTCCTGAACTGCCCGACCTTCCGGACCGGGCTGCGGGACCTGCTGCCGGGGGAGTGAGTACGGCCCGTGCGATCCCGCGGTCGGCCCCGGACGCGAACGGGCCCCGGTGCGTGCGTGTTCGTGCCGGAGGCGCGCGTGGGGCCCGGATCGGGTGTTGCCAAGGCGGCAACAGGAGTCGCGGCGGCCTCCACGGCAGCGGCATGATCGGCCTGCGCCCCCGACCGCGGCTCGCCCCCGTACCGGTCAGTGGCGCACGTGCCGCTTGCGGATCGATCGACAGCCCGGAGGAATCCATGTCGCAGCCCGACCAGGTCACGCGCGCCACCCATCGTGTGGTCGCCTCTCCCGCCGGCAGGACCCACCTGGTGGAGCAGGGGGACGGGCCACTGGTGCTGCTGGTGCATGGGTTCCCGGAGTCCTGGTACTCCTGGCGGCACCAACTGCCCGTGCTGGCCGCGGCCGGATACCGCGCGGTGGCCATGGACGTTCGCGGTTACGGACGTTCCTCCCGGCCCGAGGACGTCGCCGCGTACGGAATGCTCGACCTGGTCGAGGACACCGTCGCCGTCGTGCGGGCGCTCGGCGAGGAGACTGCGGTCATCGTCGGACACGACTGGGGCTCGGCCATCGCCGCGCACTCGGCCCTCATCAGGCCGGACGTCTTCCGCGCGGTCGGGCTGCTGAGCGTTCCGTACGCGCCGCCGGGCGGTCCGCGGCCCCGCGAGATCTTCGCAGGGATGGGCGGGGACGAGGAGATCTACGTCTCCTACTTCCAACAGCCCGGCCGGGCCGAAGCCGAGATCGAACCCGACGTCCGTGGGTGGCTCGCCGGCTTCTACGCCGCCTTCTCGGCCGAGACCATGCCCGAACCCGGCGCCCCGGACCCGCACTTCGTCAGCCGCGGCGGGACGCTGAGTGACCGGTTCCCGGCTGGCCGGCTGCCCAAGTGGCTCGGCGAGGAAGAACTCGACTTCTACGGCGGTGAGTTCGAACGGACCGGACTCGGCGGTGCGCTCAACCGCTACCGCAACATGGACCGGGACTGGGAGGACCTCGCCGACTTCCGCGGCAAGCCCCTCACCCAGCCGTCCCTGTTCCTCGGCGGGGCGCTGGACGCCTCGACCACCTGGATGGCGGAAGCGATCCGGGCCTACCCCACGACCCTGCCCGGTCTGATCTCCTCGCACATCCTCGACGACTGCGGCCACTGGATCCAGCAGGAGCGCCACGAGGAGGTCAACACCCTCCTCACCGCCTGGCTCGCCTCCCTGCCCGCGTGATTCCGGGTCCGAGGGATGCCCGCTCCGTCGAGGCGGCGCGGCGCCCCGCGCCGTCCGACCGGGCACCGAATCTCATCGGCGGGGCCCGGCTGATCCGGCCACCCGTGTTCCAGCAGGTCAAAGGCTCGGGTGAGGGCCTGGCGGGCATCGTCCTGACCGTGGGCGGCGCGGGGTGCTTCGAGGGTGAAGTGGGCCAGGGCGGCGCAGCCGGGATCGTCGGCGGGAAGGCCGCTCTCGTCCGCGATGACCCGGGCCAGGGCGGACGAGTGACGCAGCCCCGCGTCCTTCGACAGCACGGCATCACCGCGACGATCTACGAACTCGACGCCTCCCGCACCGCCCGCGACCAGGGCGGCACCCTCGACATGCACCCCGGATCCGGCCAACACGCCCTGCGCCGCGCCGGACTGCTGGACGATTTCCTCGCCCGAGCCCGTCCCGAAGGCCAACAGATGCGCCTGGTCGGCCGCGACGGACGCGTCCTGTTCGACGCGATCCCGCCCGAGGCCATCACCGCCGAGGCCATCACCACCGACGGGATCACCGCCGACGTCGACCTCGTCATCGGCGCCGACGGCGCCTGATCCCAGGTCCGCCGCCTCCTGTCCGACGCCACGCCCCTCTACAGGGGCGTCACCTTCGTGGAAACAGGCCTCGACGACGCGGACACCTGCCACCCCGCACTCGCCGAACTCACCGGCAACGGAACCATGATGGCCCTCGACGACAACCAGGGGTTCGTCGCCCAGCGCAACAGTGGCGGCCACATCCGCATCTACATCGGCATGCGCGTCGACGAGGAGTGGCTCCGGCACGCCGACCTCGACCCGACCGACACCACCGCCGTACGTGCCGCCCTGCTCGACCGGTTCAGCGGATGGAGCACCGACCTGCTGGGCTTCATCACCGACAGCGACACCGGCTACACCAACCGCCCGCTGTACGCGCTGCCCGTGCCGCACGCCTGGGACCCCACCCCCGGCCTCACCCTCCTCGGCGACGCCGCCCATCTCATGTCCCCCTTCTCCGGCATGGGCGCCAACCTCGCGATGCTCGACGGCGCCGACCTCGCCCAGGCCCTCGTCGACCACCCCACCATCGATCAGGCCGTCACCGCGTACGAGAAAGTCCTCCTGCCGCGCTCCATCGAAGCCGCCGCAGGAGCTGCCGAAGGCATCGACGGCGCCTTCGCCCCCGACAGTGCCGAACAGACCCTCGCGCACATGACCCGGCACCACTGAAGGACCAACGCCGCCCGCTGAGCGGTGCGATCTCCCGTCACCCGACGAGGGACCGCGCCCCCATGACGGCGAGGACGGCGAGGTGCTCGGCGCCGGGGGTGCCGCAGTGGTGTGCCGAGTGCGGCAGGGCCTCGACCTGAGCGCCGTGCCCCACATGTCGGACGACGTCGTCACCGCCGCGGTGAACGGCCCGCCTCAGACCTGCGCACCGCGGGCATCCCACGCGGCGAGGACCGCGTCGTGCTTGTCCTTGTCCAAGCCGACGGGAACCTCTCCCTGAAGGTACTTGGGCTGCGGATACCCACCGTCATGGAGTGCCCGCCACGTGTCGGTGACGGTCTCGGCGACCGGGCGGCACCGCAAACCGGCCGCCAGCGCCTTGGCCGACGAGGCGGTCCAAGCGCCCGAGAACTCGGGAGCGTCCGGCACCCACAGCGGAACCTCGGTCCACGGCGCCACGTCGTGATCCCGGAGGAACGGCTCGTCGGCCCACACGAGTTCGGTGTCGGCACCGGTGGCGTCGACACAGGCCCGCAACAGCTCGCCCATGGTGGTGTTCCCGAGCACGCCCGTGGTCAGGTACCGGCCGGAGGCACCCTCGGCGAGCCGATCGAGAAGGAAGCGGGCGATGTCACGGGCGTCGATGAGCTGCATCGCACGGTCCGGGGTTCCCGGAGCCAGTACACGGCCTCCCCGCGCGATGGTCTCCAACCACCAGGGGAGGCGCCCGACGTTCTCTCCGGGACCGACGATGATGCCGGGATTGACGATCAAAGCGCGGCCGGGGAAACCCTCCTCGACCGCCCGCTCGCATCCGGCCTTGAGTGCGTTGTACGGCACGTCGTCCGGCGCGGCGTCCGGGTCACACGCGTGACGGGGGAAGGTCTCGTCCACGCCCTTGGCGGGCCAGTCCCCGTAGGCATGGAAGGACGAGACGAACGCGTACACCCCCGCGTGCCCGGTCAGTGCCCGAACCGACCGCCGCACGGTACGGGGCTCGAACCCGCAGGTGTCGATCACGCCGTCCCAGGTTCGCTCCGCCACCAGCGCACGCAAGGCGGCCTCGTCCTCACGGTCGCCCCGGACCATCTCCACGCCGGAAGGCGTCGGGCCCGACTGCCCGCGGTTGAACAACGTCACCTCATCGCCGCGCCGGAGCGCCTCGTCGACGAGCGCACGGCCCAGGAAAACGGTCCCACCGATGACGAGGAGTTTCATGATCGTCAGACTCTCACCATCCGAGGCCCCTGCCAAGATCCCTCCGAGCGTCCCCCGCCCATGCCCGGCGGCCCGGGCGGGGGACGCCGGGGGTGCAGGTCGGGGGCCTGGGCGTCCCCGACCGATACTGTTCCGGCGGGGGAGGGGTACCAGCGCCCCGTACGGCGTGTCGAGTGGTTGTCCATCAGCGCCCCGCGCTCCCCGGTGCGACTGGGGAAAGCGACCGCACGGGAAGCACGGGAAGCACGGGAAGCACGGGAAGCACGGGGAATTCGCGGGTGGAACGAGGGGCAGGGCAGCCGGTGGCGGAGAGACCGTTCCTGATGTGCGTCGATGACGTCTTTCAGCGGCACCGGGGCAGGACGGTCGTGCTGGCGGGCCGGATCGAGCAGGGGCGGGTCCACACGGGTGACGACGTGGAGATCGTTGGCCTGGGCGGCAGCGGGACCGCCCGGGTGGAGGACATCCTCGTGCGCCGCGTGCCGGCCGTGGAGGCGAGCGCGGACATGAACGTGGTCGTGGTGCTGCGCGGTGGCGCGGCGGACGGGGTCGAGCGAGGACAAGTGCTCGCGGCACCCGGGTCGATCAGCGCCCACACCCGCTTCACCGCGGACATCGCCGTGCTGTCCGAGGAGCAGGGCGGCGCGGAGGTGGTGTCAGGAGAACGCCTGTGCTTCCACATCCGATGCGCCGCAGTGTGGGGGACGGTGACGTTGCCTCAGCGCCTCGACACGGTGCGGCCACTCCACGGGTCCAAGGTGACCATCACCCTCGACGAACCCGTCGCCCTGGATGACGGCGGGCGTTTCGCGTTTCGGTACCGCGGGCGCGCCGCCGGCTCCGGCACCGTGACCCAACTCCCGGGCCCGGTCGCGTAGTCGCGGGGTCCTTCTTCTCGATGGTGTCCCTGCGTGAGCAGCCTGGTGAGAGGGGCGGTTCGGCCCGCCGATAGGCTCGTCGTCATGAGGCGCGCTTGGGGCTTGTCGATGGTGTTCATGCTCTGCGGTCTGGTCCTCGCGGCCGGGGTGCTCTTCCGGGGTGCTCCCGGGGCAGCCGCAGTACTGCTGCTGGTGTTCGTCCTACTCGCGGCCATGCACTCGCCCCTGGTCTTCCCGAAGCCGGTCAGCCTTCCCGAGGCGCAACGCCGCAGCGCGGTCGACGGCCGTCCGATCGTCTTCTGGCGGTCGGGCTGCACGTACTGCATCCGGCTGCGCATCCGATGGGGCCGTGGTGCCGGAGAGTTGCACTGGGTCGACATCTGGCGTGACCCGGACGGCGCGGCAGCGGTCCGGGCGGCCAACGAGGGCAACGAGACCGTGCCGACTGTCATCGTGGCAGGCCGGCCGCACGTCAACCCGGATCCGCGGTGGGTGCGCGAACAACTCGCCCGTCCCGTGTGAACGGGAGCGGCGGCACGGGACCAAAGTGCGATCATGCGACGGTGGGTGGCGGTGGCGGTGGCGGTGGCGGTGGCGGTGGCGGCGTGGTCGGGGTGGTCGCGAGGTCCACGACCACCGCACGCGCGCCGGATGTGAGCGTCAGAGAACTTCGAGGCGGGCCTTGAGCAGGCAGAACTCATTGCCTTCGGGGTCGGCCAGCACGTGCCACTGTTCCTCGCCCGTCTGGCCGATGTCGGCGGGACGGGCGCCGAGCTTGAGGAGGCGTTCGAGTTCGGCGTCCTGATCGCGGTCGGTGGCATTGACGTCGATGTGCAGTCGGGACTTGCCCTTCTCCGGCTCGTCCCTGCGGCTGAGGAACAGCGTCGGCTGCAGGCCGCCGAACCCTTCGCGCGGCCCGATCTCCATCGAGCCGTCGTCCTCGCGGCCGAGCACGACGAAGTCCAGGACCTCGCACCAGAACCGCGCCAGCACCTCGGGTTCGCGGCAACCAAGTACGAGCTCACTGATACGACATGCCATGAAGGAACCTGCTCTCAGCCTGGTGACTGCCGGGGAGGCCGCACGTGTACCGCACGCCCTCCCGGCAGTGAAAACAATTCCGCGACCGTACCGGACGAGACGATCAAGGTCGACCTGATTTCAGGACCGAACCCGCCCGGTCCGGAGCGTCCACGAGCAGGCCCTGGACGCCGCCCGGAACATCGTTCGCGCGCCGGCGGCCGGATGACAGCGACCGATCGCGGTCTGCGGGCCGCGGGTGAGCCCGGGTCACGGTGGCGGGCGCCCGGTTGTCCGAGTCCGCCTCCCCTGAGCCGGGGAGGCGGATCGCGTGCGCGCTGCCAGGGTTCGGCTTCGTCGGCGACGCCGACCGCCGGGGCTGTCATCGCGGATGTGGCGCCCGATCAGGCCGGTTCGCCGCCGGTCCAGGCACGGAGCTTCTCGGGGTTGCGGACCGCCCAGATGCGGCTGACGCGGTCGCCGGTGACGTCGAAGGCGGCCACGGTCACCGGAACGCCGGTGTGCTGGGCGACCAGGCCGGGCCGGCCGTTGACCGTTCGTTCCAGGAGCGTCAGGCCGGGGGCCTTGGCCGCGATGTGGATCAGGTACTGGGCGATGCTCCTGCCGCCTTCGACCGGGCGCAGGACGGTTCCCACGAGGCCCCCGCCATCCGCGGTCATCGTCGCGGCGGGGTCGAGGAGACCGACGAGGGCCTCGATGTCCTTGGCCTCCCACGCCTCCTTGAACTGCCGAACCAGACCCGCCTGCGCGGCCGCCGGAGCCGCCGGGGTTCGCACGGCACCGACGCGTCGACGGCCCGAGGACGCCAACTGTCGGCAGGCCGCCGGCGTCCGGCCGACGATCGCGGAGACCTCGGCGAAGGGGTAGCGGAAGACGTCGTGCAGGATGAACGCCACGCGTTCCGCCGGCGTCATCGACTCCAGTACGACCAGGAAGGCCATGTCCACCGACTCGTCCAGGACGATCTGGTCGGCGGGGTCGGCCGGCCCGGTTCCGTCGCCCGCGCGCCCGCCGATCCACTCCGTACGGTCGGGCAGCGGCTCGGGAATCCACGGGCCGACGTAGCGCTCGCGCCGGGCCCGCGCCGAACCGAGCACGTCCAGGCAGATCCGGCCCGCCACCGTCGTCAGCCAGGCTCCGGGCGACGCGACGGCCTCCTGCTGCTGCCGTGACAGTGCGAACCAGCGGGTGTAGGCCTCCTGGACCGCGTCCTCGGCCTCGGCCGACGAACCGAGCAGCCTGTAGGCGAGATTGAGCAGCCGGCGCCGCTCGCCGACGATCACGCCCAGGTGTGGCTCGGACCGGCCGTGTCCCGGCTCGGACCCCCCATGCCCACGCTCGGATGCGGTGCTCATGCCCCCGACCACTCCCTGCCTCGTCTCGTTCGCCGCGCTCGTCTCCGCGCTCTCCACGTCGGTGAAACACCGCACCGGAGCGCGAGTTCGGCGCCTCGCCTCACATTTCGAGGGCCTGCGTCGTCGGGTGGGTGAAGAGCGATGACGACACTACTGATCCACCGCCGCGAGGCAGAAGAGGCGCCGTAACGGCTACTGACCGGCGATGAGGGCGGGGAGTGCGCGCATGTCGTCGAAGACGGTGGTGCCGGGGCCTTCGAGGCGTGCGGCCGGCGTCAGACCGCCCGCGTAGCCGAAGGCACGCATGCCGGCCGCACGGGCTGCCTGAACGCCGGGCCTGCTGTCCTCGACCACCACGCAGGCCGCGGGATCGACTCCCCTCTGCCGGGCCGCGTGCAGGAACAGGTCGGGGGCGGGCTTGCCGCGGGCGACCTCGGTGGCGCTGTAGATGCGGCCGGCGAAGCGCTCGTACAGGCCGGTACGGCCCAGGGTGTGGCGCATCTTGTCGTGCGATCCGCTGGAGGCCACACACGTCGGCAGGGTGAGGGCGTCGAGGGCCTCGGGCAGTCCCTCCACGGGGGCGAGATCGGCGTCCACGGCCTCGCGATGCAGCTGCTCGAACCGCTCCGACCAGATCGACGCCGTCTCCTCGCCGAGCCGGGCGGCGACCTGCTCGCGCATGGAGGCGTGCGAGCGGCCGATGAACCGGTCGACGACCTCTTCGCCGGTGAGGGGCCAACCCAACTCGGCGCCCAGGGCGACCTGGACGCGGGCCGCGATGCGTTCGCTGTCGACCAGCACACCGTCGCAGTCGAATATGACGAGTTCAATCGGCTTGATCATCCCGGCAGCATAGACGCGGGGATGATCGGGCCCGCGACCCGAGACGTGTACCGGGCGCGTGCGCAGCGACCGCCATCAGCCGACAGCCGACAGCCGACAGCCGACAGCCGACAGCCGACTGCCGACTGCCGGTGGCCGACCGCCGGTCACCGGCAGTCGGCCGTCCCGTCGCGGGTTCCCTGTCCGGTCAGCCCGTGAATCCGTCGGCCGCGCTGTCGGGCACCCAGGAGCCGTGGAGTCCGGCACTCACCCGGTGGGGCAGGTGGACGGTGGCGATCCGGTCGAGGCCCGACGCGTCGAGGACCACCAGTTGCGAGGCGTCCTGCTTGAGGTCGGAGACGACGGTGAGCAGGTATCCGTCGTCCTCGCGCGTCGCTCCGTCGGCGGGAACGAACACGGCTTCGCCGGGCATGCGGGCGTCGCCGACCTGGTGGATGCGGCGGGCGCCGGTGGTGCGGTCGTACTTGACGACTCCGTAGCCACCGAAGCCCTTCTCGTCGGGGAAGGAGATGGCGTAGTGGTAGCGGTTCTCGGCGCCCAGGTACTCCTCGTTGAGGGTCGGGAACTCCACGGGCAGGTCGTCGATGATCTGCTCGTCGACGGTGCCCGCCGCCAAGTCGACCACCCAACGGCGGGTGTAGGAACGGGCGACGGGCTCACTGCCGCGCCCGGGCGCGCCGATCCACCAGTTCCACGACAGCCGGAAGCCCTCACGGTCCACGGTCGGGCCTTCCAGGACGATGCGGCCCTGGCCGTCCTCGTAGGCGTTGGCGACGTGCAACATGTTGCCCGGCTCTATGGAGAACCAGCGGACCTTCCCGGCGTCGTCGTCCCCGCGGGGCATGACACCGATGCGGGCGGGCTGCTGGTCGCTCCAGCCGTACGGGATGCCGGAGTGGTCGGTGGGATCGAAGGTGACGTTGCCCTCGACGAAGACCACGTGGTGGCGGGTGATGGCGAAGTCGTGCTTGAGCGAGGCGGTCGCCCCCGGGACCTCGGCGGTGTGGGTGATCTCGCCCTTGGCGTCGGCGACGTAGTGCACGAGGAAGGGCGGGAACGGAGAGGACCCGAAGAAGTGCAGCTCGCCCGTGACCGGGTCCTCCTTGGGGTGCGCGGTCATCGCCGTCCGCAGCTTGCCGTCGAAGTCGTACGCGCCGACCGTCTCCAGGTCCCGCGTGAGTTCGAAGGGCAGGTTCGCCTCACACAGCGCGAGCAGCCGTCCGCCGTGCTCGATGATGTGGGTACCGGCGGCACTGGCCGTCAGGTCGGGGCCGCGCTCCGTCATGTACGGGGCGCCGTCCAGGGCGGGGGTGTGCACCCAGCGGTTGCGGTACCACTCGGCGCGGCCCTCGCGCAGCCGGATGCCGTGGACCATGCCGCTGCCCTTGAACCAGTGGGTGGGCGTGACACCGGGCTTGGGGTTGTGGCCGTTGCGGAACAGCCGGCCGGTCAGCTCGGTGGGCAGGGTTCCTTCGACCGTGAGGTCGGTGGCCGTGACCTCGTTGACGACGGGGGTGAAGTGGCCTGTCAGGTAAGGCTTGTTGGCGGTCATGGCAGGAGTTTCCTTCGGAGTGCGTGGCGATACGCCAGGGAATGGCCGGAGCGGCGTGTTCAGGCGGGCGAGGCGGCCGATCAGCGCCGGGCGGCGACCGGGCGGGTCCGCCGCCCGGCCGCCGCCCGGGGGCGGCGCCCCGCCCGCGGAGACATGGCCGCGGGCGGTGCCCCTACCGCCTGTGTGGGGTGGGGGAGGTTCATGGCCACAGCCTCCTGCGGGGCGCTGTCCACTATCCAGACCCGCCGCCGGCGACGACTGTCCACTCCTGTCCGCACCTGTCCACCCGGGCGCGGCCCCGGAGGCGCGATCGGCCCTCCCTGCCGTGGAAGACCTGCGCCTGCCCTCCCTCCCGCGGAAGGCGCGTGCCCGCCCTCCTACCGTGCTCGCGGGCCGTCGAGCTCCTGTTGCCACAAGTCCTCGCACAGCAGGTCCAGGCCCTGGCGCAGGTGGCGCCGGTAGGTGCCGTACGGAAGACCGAGGCGGCGCGCGGCGGCTTCCTGGGTGGGTGCGCCGGAGAAGTAGCCCGCCGCCAGGGCCTCGCGGGCGCGCACCCCGCGCGGGTCCTGCGCGAGATCGTCGACGCTCCGGCGCAGCAGGGCGCGCAACTCGGCGACGGGATCACCGAAGTCGGCCGCGAGACGGCTGCGCAGCAGGGCGCAGGCGGCGAAGGCCCCGGCATCACGCCAGTGCGCCAACGCCTCCCGAACGGCCCGGTCGAACAAGGAACGCGAGATGGGCGACGGCCCGGGCGAGACCGGCTCCTCGGTGGTCGATATGAAGCTCTGGAGCCACGCCTCCACGGGTATCCGGCGCCAGTCGACGCTGAACAGGCCGTACGTGTACGCGCCGACCCGCGGGCGGGCGCCGGTGTCGGCGAGGGTGCCCTTGACGCGTTCGGCCCAGGTCTCGGCATCCCGGTACACGGCGAAGCCGTAGGCCCGACCACGGGCACGGGCCGACTCCGCCTGGGCGCGGGAACTGCTCAGGTCGATGACGCGCGAGGGGACCTGGTACCGCTCGGGGTAGACCGAGAAGCGGCTGACGCCGATGTGCTCGCCGGGGCTCACCGGCGCGGTGGCCTCGGTGTGCTGCCACGCGGCGGCGACGACGGGATCGGTGGCCAGGTCCTCGGGGTCGGCAGGGGCCGACAGGGCCAGCCGGGCCGTGAACGCCACGATCCGGCCCGTGTTGACGAGGCGGTAGACACTGAAGGCCTGCGGCTGGCGCCGAGCCCAGTAGCGGACCAGCTCCGCGGAGGCGGGGCCTTCGGTCTCCTCGGCCATGCGCAACACGGCATCGAGGTCGTCCGGGTGCAGAGGACGGTCGTGTACCTCGTCCTCGCGGGACCAGGTACGCAGCCGGGCCAGGGTCTTCCCTTCCCGGAAGAGGTGGAAGAGTTCGTCGGTGACGGTCCACACCTGCTCATCGGGTGCCTCGCGCAGGAGGCGCAGGTACTCGTCGGCGAGGCGGCGGCGCATGGCCTCGAAGGCGTTCGGCGCGCGCCAGCGCAGGTCGGCGGCCAGCGTCTCGCGTGCGGCGTCGTGCGGGTGGAGCCCCCGGTGCGTGGATTCCATGAAGGGGAGGTCCCTCAGCCAGGAGAAGAGCCGATGGGCGTCCTCCTCCGGCAGGACCGTGGTGAGCAGTTCCTCGGACGTCGAGCGGGCTTGCGCCGCCACCTCCAGGGCGCGACGGTGGGCCGCCGTGGGCACCTCGCCGATCAAGCCCGCCAACAGGGTGCGCAGGACGTCCGCCGAGGGCGCCCAGATGTCCTCCTGGGCGCAGCCGGTCGATCCCGACGCGGCCGCGAGGGACAGGGCCAGCGGATTGCCACCGGCGAAGCGGAGTACGGGGTCACGCAGTTCGGGCCTGATCCGGGCAGCCACCAGCAGGCTGAGGGCCTGGTCCTCGGAGAACGGCTCCAGTTCGGTCACGTGCAGGAGCGGTGACCAGGCGGGGTCGGCGGTCCACTGCGGCTGTGGGGCGTGCCGGCCGGCGAGGACGACCAGTGCGTCATCGGCGGCACGGGGCAGGAAGTGGTGCCACAGTCGGCTCTCCAACCACTGGCAGTGCTCGAAGGAGTCCACGAGCAGGACGGTGCCCGGGACGCTCACGAAGGCGTCGGCGGCGCGCTCGAAGTCGGCCGGGTCCCGCTCGACGAACCGACCGTCGAGCTCGACGAGCGGCCGGCCCGCCGCACGGGCCCGGTCCGCCATGCGCCGCAGCAGCGTCGACTTGCCGATGCCGCCCGGCCCGTACACGTAGAACGTGAACGGCGCCTGCGGATCGCCTGCCAAAGCCGCCTCGAACGTGCCGAGTTGCCTCTCCCGGCCTATGAACGCGCGCTCCCGCGTCCTGATCAGTCTCTCTCCCACGGACACCACGTCGGCTCCCCTCACCGCGGTCAGGCCCCGGACGGAACTGCCCGGGGATCCTCTTCGGGCCCCGCCGGTCAAGCGAGGCACGAAGGATGGCGCGCGGCTCTCCTCGCCGGTCTGGGCGCGGCAAAGAGCGGCCGTTTCCCGCCACTTGACGGCTGATTGAAACAGACGGCGCCCGGATATCGGAATGACGGCGATGAAAGGTGAACGAGTGGGGCGCCGGCACGGTCTTCGGCCAGGCCCCCGCAGGAGAGCCGGAGGGCCGTTCGCATCGGCTGCGGCCGGTACCGCCGGTTCGTGCCACAGGAGGGCGAGGGCGACCGCTGTCGGCGCACGTATGTGTACGCAGGGTCGGGTACGGGGGTCGGGTACGCACTCTCGGGGGAGGCGCGGCGTGCGGTGCGGGTAGCGGCCCGTGCGGGATCGACACCATCGGCCCGGCAGGGGAGGATGGGACGGACGGACCGATTCCGCCCCGCTGCCTCGTGGCCTCGTTTGCCGCTCACCGGTGGCCGATGGCAGGTCGAGGAGCGCGGGCCCCGCAGGAGGGCCGCCGCACTGCGCCGGACGCAGGCGGTCGGGCCCCCGTCGCCACGCTGCCCTCACATCTCCTTCGGGAGGATCCATGTCGAACCGACGCATACGCCGCGCCCTGCTCGTCCCCGCCATGGCCGGCTCGCTTCTCGCCGCCCCGGCCGCCTTCGCCTGGGGTCAGGCTGCCGCCGCCCCCACCGCCACGTGCTCCATCTCGGGTGTCTTCCCCAACGGGAAGGTGCACCTGTCGGGCGGTGGCTTCACACCGGGGTCCGCGTTCCTGTCCTCGCCGACCGCCGCGGGAGGCTCGTTCACCATCGGCGGTGACGGCGGCTTCCAGATGATGAACGTGGAGAACGCCAAGTACACGGTGTCGCAAGGCAATGACCGCACGGAGTGCAGTGGCTTCAAGGAGTCGACCGAGAAGCAGGACGACACGACGCAGAACGACCAGAACCAGAACGACCAGAACCAGAACCAGAACCACCAGAACCGGAACAACCGGAACCAGCAGAACCAGAATGAGTGAGGGAGGTGCGGACCAGTAGGGCGGGGCGGGATGACTCAGGATCGAGGTTTCAGGAGGTCTTCCAGTTCCGCCGCGAAGAGCAGGGCCGGGTCGAGGTCCATGCCCGCGAAATGCCCGGCGAGCTCCAGTGACAGGACGCCGTGCAGGCGGGTCCAGAACGTCAGGAACCGGTGGAGGCCTCGGGTGGGGCGGGGTTTCCGGCGGCCCAGTTCCGGTGGTCCCCCAGGTAAGTGCCGAAGGACGTCGTGGTGTTGCCCGGGGCGAGTGCCGTACACGCGTCGAGCAGGGTCGTCATGATCTCGGAGGAGATGGTCAGGGTGTCTGCGGGTGCCTGGTAGCCGGGGATCGGGGTGCCGTAGACGAGGAAGTACCGCTGAGGGTCCGCCAGAGCCCAGCCGCGCAGCGTGTGAGCCAGCCCGGCAAGATCGGCACCGGTGGAGGAAGCCTCGCCGAGCGCATCGGCGAGGCTTCGGTATGCCCCCCGGACGAGTTCGGTGATCAGGTCGTCGCGACTGGCGATGTAGCGGTAGAGGGCCGGTCCGCTCATGCCCATCTGCTTGGCGATCGCGTTGAGGGAGAGCGCGGACGCCCCCGCCGTGGCGATCTGCTCCCAGGCGCGTTCCGTGATCTCCGCCCTTACCTGGGCCCGGTAGCGCTCCCGCGGGGTGTTCGCGTCCGTCGTCGCCATGTCCTGTCACCGTCCCGTGCGCGCAGCTACGCCCTCAAGGGTTGGCGAGAAGGTATCACGATGCCATTGACCGGCCGCTTCGTATGCCGTTATAACTCCTAACTAACACGTGAGCCTCTATCTCTCATGGAGGGGGGAGCGCGCGCCGCCCCGTTCGACAGGCGGCACTGCCCCCGACCGACAGAGGAGATCACCATGTCCGGCATGCACGTCACCGGCATCCGCACCGCCCTCTCCACCGTCCCGCTCGTCCTCGGCCTGCTCGGCACGGCCGCCGGACCTGCCGCAGCGGTCGATTCCCACGAGCCCCGCCCCGGCAAGCCCCTCACCTGCCGCGGAAAGGGTGTCGACCCGAGCGCCCTCGTCCGGCACCGGAGCGAGATCGTGTACCGCCCAACCCGTCGACTCCCGCCACGAGTCTGGAGATCACCTCCACCGTCCGGCAGATCGAGCACGGCGCCTGCATCCGCTGGACCGGCCCCGCGATCGGCGAAGGCCTTCGTATCGACGGCGTCCACGTGTGGAACTTGACCAAGGTCAAGGGCGGCGTGCGCGTGAGTACCGAGGAGACCCACACCGGCGCCCAGGTCGAAGCCGACGTCCCCACCGCCACCAGGGTCCTGCGCGAGGGACTCGAAGCATGGCTGCGCGAGCTGAAGGCGACCGCCGAAGCGCACGCCCACAACCGGCCGCGGTGACGCCGGAACCGGCCGCAGTGACGCCGGAATTGGAACCGCCCCGGCCGTGCCCCGGCATGCGGCCCCGCATCGGACGGTCTGCCGGTGCCAACAACTCGGCCTCCTCGTACGGCGCGACGAGAATGCCGCCCTCCTGCTGAAGGCCATATCCGTGCCCAATAGCGGGCGTTCTGACTGACGAACGTCCTTCGCCGACGCTTCTCCCTGTTCGCCGCGAGCCGTTCATCCACGACTTCCCTGTCGACATCTGACGGCCGGACGCCCTTGCCATCGTGAGGCGACCGCCCGTTCGACGTCTACGGAGATGGTGATGACGCGTTTCAGGGCACGGGTACTCGGCGTTGTCGCGGCTGCCTTGTCGGTCAGCCTCGTAGCGCTTCCCGCAACAGCCGCCGACCGGTCCGCGCCGCAGGTGAAGGCGCCGGAGAAGTTCAGCATCGTGGTGTTCCCCGACACTCAGTACTCGGCGGAGAGTTTCCCGGCGGCCTTCAACGCCCAAGGGAAATGGATCAAGGACAACACGGTCGCACGGAACATCAAGTACGCGATCCACGAGGGTGACATCGTCGACGACTCCGACCAGTCGACCCAGTGGGCCAACGCGACTGGCGCGTTGGGGCAGTTGAACGGCGCGACCCCGTACATCCTCGCCGTGGGCAATCACGACATGGACGCAATGCCCAAGGGGCAGAACCCGATCGTGGTGCGGGACGCGGTGGCGTTCAACCGGAACTTCCCGCGGAGCGCCTTCGCGAACCTGCCGTCGTTCGGCGGCACTTACCCGGCCACGCAGAACGACAACAGCTTCCACGTGTTCTCGGCCGGAGGCACGAACTGGCTCATCCTCGCACTGAAGTACGCGCCCACCGACGCCGAGATCGCCTGGGGCAACAAGGTGATCTCCGAGTACCCCGACCGCCAGGTCATGATCGTGACCCACGCCTACCAGAACGGCACGACGAAGGACAGCGTCGGTCAGAAGCTCTGGACCAAGCTGGTCAGCCGGCACCCCAACGTGACGATGGTGTTCTCCGGCCACTACGTCAACCAGGGGGTGATCGTGGAGAAGGGGGTGAACGGGAACACCGTCCACCAGATCCAGGCCGACTACCAGAACCCCGGCACGCTCGGCCCGAACAGCTACTTCAGGATCCTCGAATTCAACCCGACGGCGAAGACGGTCAGCGTCCAGACCTACTCGCCGTACCTCAACAAGAACCTGACCGACGCGAAGAACCAGTTCACGCTCCAGGGCGTGAGCTTCCCGCACGCCCGCCGCTGACCCGAGAACCCGGCGGCCGGCACCGAGGGGGACGGTGCCGGCCGCCGGCCGTGGTCCATCCGCGGGGCGCGCCTGCCGACCGCCTTCGCCGTCACTCCCCGGGTCCGGCCCCAGCCCCGGCCCCCGTCTCGGTACCGGCCTCGGCTCCGGATGATCCGGTGGACGTCCACCCCCGCTCGTGGAGCTTCTCCAGCCCGTCCAGGAGGAGGTCCAGCGCGAACTCGAACTCGAACTGATCGTCGCAGCGCCGGCCGCCGACGACCGACGTCGGGTCATGGGCGGCCCCCGCCGCCAGCTCGGCGATCCGCGGGTACCGCGCCGCCATCGCCGCCCCTGCCGCGCGTGCCTCGGCCCCGCCGTCCGGGTCGGTGTTCGAGTCGGCGCTCCCGGAGTCGTCGAACAGTTCCTGGCTGAAGCCCAGCAGCCGGCTGCCCATGGCGTGCATCGCGTGATGGGTGAGGTCGACGGAGAAGCCCCCGTCGCGGAACGTCCCGATCATCGAGTCCAGGTACTCCAGCACGGCCGGGGTCGGCCCGGTGCGCGACTCGATCACCTGCGCCGCCCAGCGGTGCCGCAGGAGTTCGCGGCGGGCCGAGAGCACACGCCCACGGACCACGTCCTTCCAGCCGGAACCGCTCGCCGGGAGGTCGATGCGGGCGACGACCGTGTCGACCATGCCGTCGAGGAGCTGCTCCTTGTTGGGCACGTGCTTGTACAGGGCCATAGGTACGACGCCCAGCTCCTGCGCGAGCTTGCGCATGCTGAGCGACTCGATGCCGCCGCCGTCCGCGAGCGCGATGGCCGCCCGCAGGACGCGCTCCCGGTTGAGCGGCGCCCGGCGCCCGGCCTCCGGCTGATGTGCCATCTCTTCTCTCCTCGCGATCGGGCGATCAGGCGATCGGGGTGGGTCATCGGGTGGATCCGTACCCCCACTTGACGAGTGTACGCCGTACACCTACCGTGATCGCGAGGTGTACGGCGTACACCTCCCTGGTCGAAAGGACCGAACATGAGCTCAGACAGAAGGACCGCGGTGGCCGCGGGCGTGCTGTTCCTGGTGACCGAGATCGCCGCGATCGGCGGACTGGCCCTCTACCGGCCCGTCCTGGACGGATCGCCGGGGGCCCTCGGTCCCGGCGCGGCCGGCTCGGCGTTCCTCGGGGCGCTGTGCGAACTGGTCCTCGTGGCTGCCGTCACGGGGACCGGAGCGGCGCTGTATCCCGTCGTCAGGAGGCGGTACGAGGGGATGGCGCTCGGGTACGCCTGCCTGCGGCTCCTGGAGGCCGTGATCATCACGGTCGGCGTGTTGAGCGTCCTGACGCTCGTGACGCTGCGACGGGAAGCGGTGGGCGTCGAGGGCGCCGCCGCTGCCGACCGGGCCCTCGTGGCCCTGCACGACTGGACGTTCCTGCTCGGGCCGAACGTCGCCCTGGGCCTGAACACGGCGCTGCTGGCGTACGTGATGTACCGCTCCCGGCTCGTGCCGCGGTTCATCGCCGTGCTGGGGCTGGTGGGCGGCCCGCTGATCTGTGCCTCGGCGGTGGCCGTGATGTTCGGGGCCTACGAGCAGGTCTCGGTCACGGGCTCGGCCCTGGCCGTCCCGGTGTTCGCCTGGGAGGTGGCCCTGGCCGTCCGCCTCATCGTCAAGGGGTTCGAACCGGACCGGGCCGGCGCGGCGGACGCTCCGCCCGCGGCGCTCGTCCCCGCCGGCGTGAATGGGGGAGTTCTTCGCGCCTGATCGCCACGAAAGCGTCCCGGTCGGCCCCAACTCTCACGCCGGGGTGGGCGGGGTGGGAGGGGCGGGAGGGTCAGAGGGGCTTCAGTCGGGTGCGCAGGAGGCAGAACTCGTTGCCCTCGGGGTCGGCCAGGACGTGCCAGCTCTCCTCGCCGGTCTGGCCGATGTCGACGGGCACCGCCCCCAGCGCCAGCAACCTGTCCAGCTCGGCGTCCTGGTCGCGGTCGGTGGCGTTGACGTCGATGTGCAGCGGGAGCTTCCCCTTCCGGGGGTCGCGGCCGGCGTTGAAGACGAGGGTTGGCTGGGCGCCGCCGAACCCGACGCCCGGCGGGCCGATCTCGATGCTGCCGTCGGCCTCTCGACCCAGTTCGACGTAGTCGAGGACATCGCACCAGAACGCGGCCAGTCGCTGGGGGTCTTCGGCGTCGATGACGAGTTCGCTGATTCGGCAAGCCATGCCGCGAGGATAGCCGCGCCCGGCCGGGCGGGCGGCCCGCGCCGCGAGGCGGGCGGTGGGCCGGGGGTGTGGGTGACGGCTGTCGTCCTCACCTGCCGACGGGGGCGCCGACTGCTGTTCCTGTGAGAAACCTGTACGGTCCCCGTTGACCAGTTCCACAGAATTGCAGGGGAGGCGGCCGTCACATGGCCGGTATACGAACAGGCGGCCAGGCGCCGGTACGGCTCTACGCGCTCGACGCGGTGCGAATAACCGCGGCGCTCGTCGTCGTGCTGTACCACTACGTGGCGCTGGGTACCGCCTGGGGGCTCAGCGGTACGCAGCACCTCTTCCCCGCGCTCCGACCCTTCGCGCTCTACGGCTGGCTCGGCGTCGAGATCTTCTTCATCGTCAGCGGCTTTGTCATCTGCATGAGCGCCTGGGGCCGTACGGTCGGCGATTTCGCCACATCACGCATCTCGCGGCTCTTTCCCGCGTACTGGGCCGGCATCGCCTTCACGACGTTCGTGCTGTGGATGCTGCCCGAGCTGTGGCGCATCGACGAGTGGGCCGACGTTCTGGTCAATTTCACGATGTTCCAGGGCGGGATCGGTGTTCCGCACCTCGACCACGCGTACTGGACCCTCTTCGAAGAGCTCAAGTTCTACGCGCTCTTCGCCCTCGTGATCCGCATCGGGGTCACGTACCGCAACTGCGTCGTGTTCATCGGGCTGTGGACGGTCGCCGGTGTCGTGGCGCCCTCCACCGACTTCAGGCTGCTGCACTTCTTCGCGATCCCCCAGTACTCCCCGTACTTCATCGCGGGCGTGGCCTTCTATCTGATGCGGCGCTTCCGCCCCTCCGGCCTGCTCTGGGGAATCGTCGGCTGTCAGTTCCTCCTCGCCCAGCACTATTGCTGCTCCGCGAAAGTTCGTGGAGGGGGGTTCAGGCTTCCTGGAGGGGGCTGGCGGCGTAGGTCCACTTGAAGGGGCGGGCGGTCTCGTTCCGTTTGATCATGTAGTCGTCCATCTTGGCGATGAG
>NZ_JAPNLK010000112.1 GCF_026627505.1 Streptomyces sp. H27-H5
CTCACTCACCAGAAAGGTGCCCCACTCTGCGTCCCCGATTCGTTCCAGACACTCGAATCATCGCAGGCCAGGGCACCTTTCGTGCTACCGGTCCCACTCCAGGGCGAATTCAGCTGAATGCCCGAGGCTGGCTGGACGGCCGCGCGGCCATCGCGTACGGCTGGCACGCGGACACCACCATGCTGACCCACTTCCTGCGCAGAAACGCGATGGAGACCTGCGGCGTGCGCATGGTGACCGGCGAGATCCTCGGCGCCCGCCGCGACGAGAACGGCATGCTGACGGCCCTGCGCACCACCCGGGGAGACCTGACGGCCGACTTCTTCCTGGACTGCACCGGCTCCGACAGCCTGGTCCTGGCCGGCATCCTCGGCGAACCCTTCACCGGCGCGGCCGACCGCCTCCTCGCCGACAGCACGTTGTCCCTCACGCTTCCGCACGACAGCGAGCTGCACGGCGTCGAGCCCCACACCACCGCCACCGCCGTCGCGCACGGCTGGACCTGGCGCCGCCCCCTGGTCGGCCGCCAGGGCGCCGGGCTCGTCTACGCGAGCGCCCTGACCACCCCCGGCGAGGCCGCCCGGAGTCTGCGCAGGGCCCTGGGCCTGCCCCACGACCGTGCGGAGCCGACCCCTACCGCCCTCCGGGTCGGTCACACCCGGCGCGCCTGGGTCAAGAACTGCGTGGCCCTCGGCGAAGCCGCCTGGTTCGCCGACCCGCTGGCCGACGACCAGCGCGTCACGCTCGACCTCCTGGACCGGCTGATCCGGGACTTTCCGTCCCTCGACACCCGCGAAGCCGCCGCGAGCCGCTTCAACCGGGCGGCCGCCGACCACTACCGGGCCGCCCTCGACCTGGCCCGGCTCCGCTTCGCGGGCTCACCCCGCACCGACGCCTCGTTCTGGACCACCCAAGGCGCCCTTCCCCTCCCCGCCGAGCTGCACGCCGTCGTGGAAGCCCACCGGGCCGGCCTCTCGGTCACCCCGAACGAGGCTCCCCTGCGCACCCTCCTGACCGCCCTGACCCCCCACACCGCGGCCCCGCCCCCGGCCCTGATCCACCATCCCCACGCCCTGCGGACCGCCGAGGACCACTTCGCGCGCATCAAGCGCCACCAGCGCGTCCTCGGGGAAACCCTCCCCGACGCCCACACCTACCTCGCCCGACTGCACGCCCGAGCCCCGCACACCCCGCGCGGCAACAGCACGATCACCGCGATGTGGACCGGCGGCGACCTGCCGTGAACCAACAGGGCTCCACTGTTCTGCTGCGCGCGCATCACTCTGCGGCTCCTGCCGGAGGAGGCGGTGCGCCAGGTGAAGCCCTTGGCCGCTCCCGCGGCGGGGATGGCCCGTCGGCTCAGGAATCAAGCACGGCGGCGATGGCTTCGATCTCTACGAGCTGGCCGTCATAGCCGAGCACGGTGACACCCATCAATGTGCTGGGCACGTCGTGGTCACCGAACGTGTCCCGGACAACCTCCCACGCCGTCACCAGGTCCTCCCGCCGGTGAGAGGCAACGAGAACACGGGTGCTGATGACATCGTGCAGTGACGCGCCCGAGTCCTTCAGAGCGGTCCGCATGTTCTCCACAGCCCTGGCCGCCTGCCCCGCGACGTCCCCGATCGCCGCAGTGGAGCCATCCTCATTCAGAGGACACGCTCCGGCCAGGAAGATCAGCCGCGACTCGGCCGGGGCCGTGGCCGCGTAGGCGTACTCCGCGACATCGGACAGGGAGGCAGAGCGAATCAACGTGACAGCACGCGGCACGGGCTTCCTTTCGCAGCAGTTCCGGGACAGTCACGACCTTCTCAAAGGTCGCCTCCGCGTTCGACACATTTCCCGGCCCGTCGACTCCCGTGATGGGGCCACGGCACTACCGGGGGTCTTTCCCGGAGATGACGAGGGCGAGCGCGGCGGCCACGGTGTCGTGCAGCGTCTCGGCCACGGGTACGCCGTGGCGGCGGGCGACATGTACGAGGTAGCGGTTCCGTTCGGGGTTGGGGCAGTCGGGCGGGCAGCCGAGGACGGCCCGGCCGGTGGCGACGTCGAGACCGAACTCGACGTTGGTGGTGAACCCGGGAAGCGACACGACGTCGCGGGGGATCCAGAAGAGGATCGCGTCGGCATGGCGGCGGGCGTCCGTCTCCCAGTCGACCTGGTCGTCGTAGTGTGCGGCGCGGACACCGCCCCGGGACTCGGGGTTCAGGACGGTCAGCGGCTGCCGGCCGGTCCACTGGGCCGTGAGCTCGCCTATCGCGTCGGGCCGCCAGGAAGGAACGGGGCCGTCGGCGCGCGGGGTGGGCCCGGCGAGGAAGACGCTCGGCCCGCCGGCGGGGAGCGGTTCGCGGGCGTAGACGAGGTTCGGGGTCACGGTCATCGGGTTCCTCCGGTGTCCTGCGGGGTCCAGGGCAGTGGCAGTCGCTCGTGGGTGGCGCGGGGCACGACGTGGACATGGAGGTGGAAGACGGTCCGCGTGGCCGCCGCCCCCTTCGACGTGATGCTGCTCGCGGTCGGGTACGGGGCCATCAGCTCGGCAGCGCGGTGCATCACGGTTGCGGTCACCCCCGGATCCTCTCCCGCGTCCCGGACGTGTATGCGAGGCATGACCAGGACATCGTCGAAGTGAACCCCGCCCGAGCGCGGGCGGACCGCAACGGCGCTCTCCTCGGGCCGTCTTCCCCGGGCCGTCCTCCCCGCGCGCGGCCGACCGAGGCGTACCGTCCGGATGTCGAGAGGCTCACGACTTCGGGGGGTGGACCGCTGTGCCGCGTCCGCACAGAATGCGTGTGGGGTGTGCACCGTTTGCGCCCCATTCGCCTGTGTGGAGGGGGAGTTGATGTTACGTACCGTGACAACGGTGGCTCTGACGGTGGCGCCGCTGCTACCGCTGGGGCCCGCCGAAGGTGCCCAGGGCGCGGCCCGGGCCGGCCTGGTGATGTACGAACTGCAGCCGCCGGAGGGTTACTCGTCCACGGTGGCCGAGCTGTTGAGCGAGGCCGGACACGCCGTGGGCTCGGCGCGCGACGCCCGGGGCGAGAAGTACGTTCCCGTCCGGTGGGAGCCCAACGGCACGGCCACCCCACTCAGCGGCCTCGGCGGCGACTGGATGTGGGCGAAGGCCATCAACGACGACGGGATCATCGCCGGAACCGGGCAGCGCGGGCGTTGCGCTGCCCGGAACGCCACCCTCCTCCCCGATGAGAAGCCCGGCCGGGTGCTGAAGAACTCCCTGGCGCAGACGATCAACAACGCCGGCCAGATCCTCGGCAGCGCCGAATACTGGGACGTCCCCACGCGCGCGGTCATCTGGCGTTAGGCCGTCTCTTTCGGATCTTGCCGACAAGATCCGAAAGAGACGACCAAGACCGGCGGCCCGCCACCGTGCTGCCGAGGCGTCAACCGGCGGCCGGCCCGCACGCGCCCCCGGAAGCTCACTCTTCGGCGATCCACCGGGCGAGGGAGACCAAGGTGGCTTCGACGCTGGTCGTCATGTAGTCGCGGAGTGCGTCGAGGTCGCCGCGGGTGGTGCCCAGCACCGGGTCGAGGCGCAGGAGTTGCCAGGACTGCTCGACGACGGTTCCGCGCCCCTGGGGGTCGAAGGTCCAGCTCCACCGCACGATGCCGTCCTCGGCGCCGCCGACCACGAAGGCGAAGGCGCTGCCGGGGTCGGCTCGTACGACCTGGGAGCGGGTGGTCCATTCCCTGCCGTCCTTGCGATTGCGGCCGCTGAACCAGGCGCCGGCCCGAGGACCGGCGCCTTGGTCGAACGTGACGTCGGTCGCGTTGGGGCTCCAGCGGTCGATCGCGGACACGTCACTGACCAGGTCGTAGACCCGGGCGGGCGCGGCATCGACCCATGCGCGTCTGGTGAAGGCGTAGGCCGACGCGTTCAGGGTCTCGAAGAGGTCGTGTTCGCTGGTGGTAGCGCTCAAGGCGTTCTCCTGGGTGCGTGCACTGGGTGCGTATGGGACGGGGTGCCGGGTCGGCGACACCCACGTCATCACCGGTCGTGCCGGGGAGCCAGACCCACTGATGCCTATCCACGGCTGGGGCAGGCTGCGCGTTTCGAGTCGGCCCATACTCGGATCCATGACCGGAAAATCGCAGCTCGGGGACTTCCTGCAGGCGCGGCGCTCCCAGCTGCGCCCCGAGGACGTCGGGGTGCCCACCTATGGGGAGCGCCGACGTGTACCGGGGCTTCGGCGCGAGGAGTTGGCACTGCTGGCGGGGGTCAGCGCCTCTTACTACACGCGCCTGGAACAGGGGCAGTCGCTGAGCGCGTCGTCCGAGGTACTGGACGCGATCGCCGGGGCTCTGCGGCTGGACGACTCCGAGCGGCGGTACCTGCACGACCTGGTCCGGGCGGACAAGCGTCGCACGCAGGGCCGGCGGCCCGCGCCGGAGCGAGTGACGGAGGCGACGGCCCAGTTGCTGGACGTGCTGGCCGACGTCCCCGCGATCGTACTCGGCCTGCGCAGTGACGTACTGGCGTGGAACCGCCTGGGTCACGCGCTGTTCGCCGGGCACCTGGACCGCGGCGCCCCGGACCTGCCGGGGCAGCGCCCCAACATGGCCAGACTGGTGTTCCTCGACTGTCACACCCGCGACCTCTACGCGGACTGGCCGAGCAAGGCCAGGGCGGTGGTGGGGAACCTGCGCGTGGTGGCGGCCCAGCACCCGCAGGACACCGCGTTGCACGCGCTGCTGGGTGAACTGAGCGCCAAGAGTGCGGAGTTCTCCTCGATGTGGGCCGATCATCGGGTCAGGGAGTGCACCGTCGCCACCTACGAGATGCGGCACCCGTTGATCGGCCCGCTGACCGTCGTCCAGCAAACCATGAGCCACGGGGCGGGCCCCCACACGGTGGTCGCCACCACGGAGGCGGGCTCGCCCTCGCGGGCCGCGCTGGCCCTGCTCGCCCAGACCATCACCCAGGACACCGTCGCGGCCGACCCGGTGCGGAGGGGGCCCCGGGCCGGCACTGCCTGACCTCGCACCACATCACCGGGCGCTCCACCGACGACGGCGGGCACCCGTCCCCACCCGGTACGGCCGACGACCGGTCGCTCGGCCGGTCACTCGGCTTGTCACTCGGCCCGTCATTCGACCGATCCTCGCCGGGAGCAGTTCCGGGGCCACATGCCCCCGAGCCGACCCCCATCCACCCGTCCCACCCCGCCCGTGCGTTGGCGAATCGCTGCCGCATGCCCGAAACCAGTGAAGGAACCATGTTCAAGAAACTCTCCCGGTCCGCCGTGTCGACGGCCGTCCTTGTCGCGGCAGCCGCCGTGGCGCTCGCTCCGACGCCGGCATCGGCGGCGGCTCCTGCATCGGTATCGGCCGCGCCCGCCCCCCTGAGCCACGCCCGGATCGCCGCGCATTTCGACCTGTCCAAGGGACAGACGCCGGAGAACCTCGCCCTGGCACCGGACGGCGCCGCGTACGTCACCTTCGCCAAGGCCCGCCAGATAGCCGAGATCGCCCCCGACGGCACCACCCGGATCCTCGCCACCCTGCCCAAGCCCGCCGACGGCGGTATCCACACCCCGGCCCTGGGCTTCCCGCTGACCGTCGGAATCGTCCGTGCCCACGACGGCACCCTGTACTTCCTGTACGCCACCGGCACCCCCGACCTGACCGGCGTGTGGCGGCTTCGCCCCGGCGGCCAACCGCAGCGGATCGCCGCACTGCCCGCGGGCGGCCTGCCCAACGGCCTGGCCCTGGACCCGCGCACCTGCACCCTCTACGTCACGGACTCCGTGCTCGGCACCATCTGGCGCGTGCCCACCACGGGCGGCACCCCCACCGCCTGGTCCACCGCACCCGAACTGGCCCCCGCCGGCTTCCTCGGCGCCAACGGCCTGAAGATCCACAACGGTGCGCTCTGGGCCACCAACCTCGACAAGGGCACCGTGCTGCGCATCCCCGTCCTCCCGGACGGTCGCGCCGGCCGAGTCCGGACCAAGGCCACCGGCCTGCCGGGGATCGACGACTTCGCCTTCACCGGCCGCGGCGATCAGCTGCTGGCCACCCTCAACGGCCCCGGTCAGGTCGCGCTCGTCCAGCCCGACGGCAGCCACTCCATCGTGCTGAGCCAGGCCGACGGCCTGCAGAACCCCACGGCCATCGCCCTGCGCGGGACATCCGTCTACGTGACGAGCGCCGCCTACGTCACTGCCCAGGACCCCAACCTGCTCCGCGCCCACCTGAACCGCTGAGCGTCACGGGCACCGGCCCGGCGAGGAGATGTACCGGCGGCTCGTCCCCGAACGACCGCGTACCCGTCGACGGCCCGCCCCGTCACGCCACCCCGCGCACTCGAAGGCCGGCGCACTCGCCCCCCCCGCGTACCTCCCGCCCGCCCACCGAACGGAGAAGCACCATGCAGGACACCCACGAGATCACCCTGGGCGATGTCACCATCACCCGGATCGAGGAGATGCACGGGATGATCATGCCCACGGACCAGTTCTTCCCCGACCTGCCCGAGCAGGCATGGAAGGACCAGCGCGCCGTGCTCGTGCCCGACCACCTGGGCGCCGACGACGCCATGGTCCATGTGGCGATGCAGACCTGGCTGCTGCGCAGCGAGGGCCGCACCATCCTGATCGACACCGGCGTCGGCAACGACAAGGCCCGCCCGGCCGTCGCCGCGTGGGACCACCTGCGGCTGGACTACCTCGGCAACCTCGCACGCGCCGGTGTGCGGCCCGAGGACGTCGACTTGGTGATCAACACCCACCTGCACGTCGACCACGTCGGCTGGAACACCCGCCTGATCGACGGCGACTGGGTACCCACGTTCCCGAACGCCACCTACCTGATGCCCAAGGCCGACTTCGAGTTCTGGAACCCGGCGAACAACCCGGACATCACCGGCGGCGTCAACGAGAACGTCTTCGAGGACAGCGTCGCCCCCGTGCACGCCGCGGGCCAGGTGCGGCTGTGGGAGGAGGGCCACACCATCGACGGCAGCCTGCGTCTGGAAGCAGCCCCCGGCCACACGCCCGGATCCAGCGTCGTCACGCTGACCTCCGGCAGCGACCGGGCCCTGTTCGTGGGCGACCTGATGCACACCCCCTTGCAGGTCACGCATCCCGACCACAACAGCTGCTTCTGCCAGGACCCGGCACAGTCCCGCAGCACCCGCCGCAGGCTCCTCGGCCGGGCCGCTGACACGGGCGCCCTCGTCCTGCCCGCCCACTTCAGCGGCCACAGTGCCCTGGAGGTCGAGCACCAGGGCAGCGGTTTCGCGATCAAGAAGTGGGCGCCGATCATCCGGTACTGACCCCGATTCCAGCTCGCCGCCGCTCCGGCCACCCCGGAGCGGCGGCACCCACATGAGCAGCCGGCAACCGGCAGCCGGTGACCGGCCATCAGGAACCGGCAACCAGCAACCAGGAGAGCAGAGATGACACCCGCCGATCCCACCACCGTCACCACCACCTCAGGCCCTGTCCGCGGTCGCCGCCACGAACACGGGACCGTCTTCTTCGACGTGCCCTACGCCGCACCGCCCGTCGGCCGCGAACGGTTCGCCGCGCCGACCCCGCACCAACGGTGGACAGGGATCCGTGACACCACGCGGCCCGGACCGACCGCGCCCCAGCCCGCCCGGGACTCCTTCGGCACACTCGACATGTCGCCCTACTTCGGCCCGGGTTGGCAGCGCGGCGACGACTACCTCACCGTCAACATCTGGGCCCCGCAGCCGGAGGGGACGCCCCGACCGGTGATGGTGTTCGTACACGGCGGAGGGTTCGTGGCGGGTTCCCACCGCGCACCGCTCTACGACGGCACGGCCTTCGCCCGCGACGGCGTCGTGCTGATCACCGTGAACTATCGCCTGGGCATCCCCGGCTTCCTGCACCTGCCCGACGCCCCGGACAACCGCGGCATGCTCGATGTCCAGGCCGCCCTGCACTGGACCAGGGAGAACGCCGCCGGCTTCGGCGGCGACCCCGAGAACGTCACGCTCTTCGGCCAGTCCGCCGGAGCCATCATCGTCGGCGGCGTCCTCGCCGACCCGGCCTCGACAGGCCTGTTCCGACGGGCGATCATCCAGAGCGGCAGCGGCACCGGCGCCTTCACCCCCGACCAGGCCGGCATCGTCACCGCGGCCGTCGGACGCGGGCTGGACCTCGAACCCACCGCCAAGGCCCTGGCCGACGTACCCGACGAGCACCTCGTCGCCGTCACGGCCGGCCTGACCGGCCTGGACCTGCGCACCTCCACCCACCACGACCCGCTCGGCGGGATCACCTCCTTCAGCCTGGTCGGCGAGCACCAGCCGGCCACCGCGGTCGCCGCCGGCCAGGGCAGCGAGATCGACCTGCTGATCGGCGCCAATCGCGACGAGGGCGCCCTCTACCTGGCCCCGCTGGGACTGCTCGCGAGCACCACCGATGCCGATGTCCGCGACACCGCGGCAAAGTTCCACCAGGACCCCGACGAAGCCGTCCGTGCCTACCGGACGCGGCACCCCGCCGCCTCAGCCGCCGACCTGCGCACCGCCATCCTCGGCGACGGGCTGTTCACGGACGGCACCCGGCGGATGGCCGCCGCCCACGCGAGCGCCGCGACCGGAAGGACGTACTGCTACGCATTCGACTGGCGCTCCGACGCGATCGACGGGCAACTGGGCGCCTGCCATGTCATGGAACTGCCGTTCGTCTTCGACTGCCTGTCCCTGCCATCGCTGCGCGGCCCCCGAGGGCTCCTCGGCCACGCCGAACCGCCCGCCCCACTCGCCGCGCGCATGCACCACTCGTGGACACGGTTCGCCGAGACCGGCAATCCCGGCTGGCCCGTCCACGAACCGGCCGGGCGCCACATCCAGCACCTTGGCGCCGCCTGACCGCCTGACCGCCTGACCGCCTGACCGCCAACCGCGGGGGCCGCGCCGCACCCGGCGTACCGGCGGTCCGTGTACCGGCGGTCCGTGTACCGGCGGTCCGTCCGGCGGCGCCGATCAGCACCTCCGCTCCGCCTGCGGCACTCCCACCTGCCCGAGGCGGACCACCTGCCCGAGACGGACTACTTGCATCGTCCCTTCAGGCCTATGGCTGCTGCACAAGGCTCCGCGGGTCGGCCGGGCGGGGTACGAAGACCGGGGAGTCCGACTGGTAGAAGAGGTCGATGTCGGCCTCCTCACCGCCGACGATCAGTGTGTCCCAGGCTCCGCTCTCCCGCAGGGTGCGGAGGGTGGCCGGGGAGATGGACGCGAGGTGGGAGCGGAGTTCTTCGTCGGTGGGCAGGCCCGGCAGCCGGGGCCCCAGCCGGTCGCGGATCCCCGCCATCCGGTCCAGCAGCGCCTCCAGGTCGCTCCCGTCCGCGGTGCGGGAACCGGCCCCCGCCCCGGTCCCCGCGCCCACCCCCGCCTCCGCGCTGCGCGCGATGATGTCCCGGATGGCACGGGTGACGCCCTGGTCGTCCGTGGTCACCATGGCGTTCCAGGCCCGGCTCTTGTGCCGGTACTGGAGCATCGACATCGCCGCCTCGTGTCGGATGAAGTCGGCGTCCCGCAGCGGCTTCCCCTGCCAGGCACGGCTGAGCGACCGGGCCAATGACGTGGCCGAGGCAAGGCCGCTGTTGAGGCCGCGACCCGGCCAGAAGTGGATGGCGTTGGCCGCGTCCCCCAGCAGGAAGCCGTAGGTGCCGGGGCTGGTCGCGGTGGGCCGGTGCAGCTGTGCGGTGAATCGCGGGCGCTGCACCATGTCCAGCCGGAACGAGGTGATCGCCGACAGGTCGTCCTCGGTCACCCCGAACAGGCTGAGGCCCTGCCGGATCTCCTTCCACAGCGGCGAGCTGCGCAGCAGGGCGGGGAGGAAGAGGGTGCCGTGGGTGGGGCAGCGGAACTCGTTGTCCTCCTCCTGCCGGCTCATCAGGCAGGGGCGGGCGGCGATGCACTCCTCGAAGACGTGGCGGATCGGGTCGATGCCGATGACGCTCTTGGCCTCCTCCCGCGTCAGCCGCATGTTCAGGAAGCCCTCGCCGCGCAGCGAGTTGAGCAGGAAGCGGTTCTGCGACACGGTGAGCAGCACGCTCATCGGGTCCGGCAGCCTCGACTTCACCCGCAGCCCCAGGACGACGTCCTGGAGGTGCTCACCGTCGAGGGAGTAGATCGAGGCGTCGGCCGCGCCGAAGCGGTCGGCGTAGTGCTCACGCGTGCGGGAGCGGCCGCCCTCGCAGACCACCAGGACGTGCTCCTGCGTGAGCCGGTTCTGCTGCTCCGTCACGTCGAAACGCCGGGCAACGAGTCGGATCGCCGCCCTCTGGTTGGCCAGTTCCAGCAGCCGGTCCTCGATGTGGGCGATCCGGATGTTGCGGGGCGGCCGGCCGTCGACCGAGTCCGGGCCGACGGGCCACATCTCCGAGTAGGCTCCGCCGTCGTCGAACAGCGCGGAGAGCACCTCCTCGGACAGGGCGAGGTACTGCCGGCTCTGGACGGTCACCACCTGTTGGCGACGGAAGTTGCCCTGTGTCTCGTCCTTCCAGACGACCGAGGAACCCTTCCTGGCCCAGCGCCCGTCGTAGAGGGTGATGGCGGTCCGCCCGGGCAGCATCTCATCGAGGGCCAAGGCGAAGGCGAGGCCCACCGGGCCACCGCCGGTGATGGTGACCCGCAGCATGCCGGGGTCCGCGGTGCCCGCCCGGGGGACGTCCAGAAGGGAGAGGTCCATGACCGTCTCCAGGGCGTCCTGCGCCTCGTACAGGAACGTTTCATCACCGATACGGACGCAGTCGTTCGGACGCAGGACGTGACGGGTGACCCGCTGGTCGTTGACAAACGTGCCGTTGCGGCTCTCCCGGTCGTACAGGACGAACCCGGCGTCCTCCGTGAGGATCTCGGCGTGCAGCCGGGAGGCGTTGGGGCTGACGATCACGATGCTGTTGTCGCTCTTGCGCCCGAAGCTGAGGGGCTCGCTGCCCAGAACCACGCTCTGTCCGGTGAACGGACCCGTGCGCCCGACGATGACCGATGGCACTCCACACCCCTTGAAACGACGCTGCTGATTGTTCGTACGACAGCAACACGTCATCGAGAACGTGTTCGGTTCAATCATTTTCTTGGAATCTTTTGAGTCATGCTGAACCAGGGGCCCGGTCCGTACGTGGTGGGTGCGTCGGCCGGCGACAAGAGGAGAACCGCCCCCATGCACATCGAGGAAACCGAGACCGTGATGGAGACCGCGCTCGCGGCCACCACTGCGGCGACCAGGCCGGATACGGCCACCACCGCGTCCACGACCGAGGTCACGACCGAGGCCACGATCGCTTCCACGACCGGGGCTACCACCCGAGGCACGGCCGCCACCGCTGCCACACCCGCACCGGGCCCGGCGGGTGGGGAGCGGCTGATCGCGGGCCGCTACCGGCTGCTGTCCCGCCTCGGCGAAGGAGGCATGGGCACCGTGTGGCGGGCCCGCGACGAGACTCTCCACCGGGAGGTCGCCGTCAAGGAGGTGCGGGCCCCGGCCGGTCTGCGGGCCGAGGACGTCGCGCGGATGTACAGCCGGCTGGAACGTGAGGCGTGGGCGGCGGCCCGGATACCCGACCGCAACGTGATCACGGTTCACGACGTGGTCATGGAGGACGATCGGCCCTGGATCGTGATGGAACTGGTCCAAGGCCGGTCGCTGGCCGAACTCCTGCGGGACGAGGGGCCGCTCACCCCCCGGCACGCCGCGCGCATCGGCGCCGACGTGTTGAGCGCGCTGCGGTCCGCGCACGCCGTCGGGGTGGAGCACCGCGACGTCAAGCCGGCGAACGTGCTGCTCGCCGAGGACGGACGGGTGGTGCTCAGCGACTTCGGCATCGCCGTGGTCGAGGGCAGCACCGCGCTGACCATGACCGGCGAGCTCGTCGGCTCCCCCGAGTACCTGCCGCCGGAGCGGGCGCTGGGCCGCCCCTCGGGCCCCGAGTCGGACCTGTGGTCGCTCGGCGTCATGCTGTACGCGGCGGTGGAGGGCATCTCCCCGTTCCGGCACGCCACCGCGCTGAGCACCCTGCGGGCCGTCGTGGACGAGGAACCGCCGGTGCCGACCCGCGCCGGCCCTCTCGCCCCGGTCATCGCCGGGTTGCTCCGCAAGGAACCCGCGGAACGCACTCCCGCCGCCGAAGCCGCCATGGCCCTACGGGACATCGCCCACGAGCCCGGCGCCACGACGACCGCCGCCCCCATCCTCCCGACCGCCACGACACCCGTCCCCACGGCGAAAGCCGCCACCGCGGCGACCCTGACCGCCACGAACGAACCCACGGCCGCGACCGCGCGCACTGCCACCACCGCAGGCACTGCCACCACCGCAGGCACCGCCACGACCGCAGGCACCGCCACGACCAAGTCCGACACCACGACCGCGCCCGAGACCACCTCGGAACCCGTGACCGAGGGGCCCGCCCGAGTCGAAGCCGCCGAGGCGCGTGCGACTTCCGCCGAGCCCCGCAAGCCTCGTACGGCGCTCCTCGTCGCGGCCGGCGTGGCGGCCTGCGCACTGACCGCGGGCGGGTTGGCCTACGCGCTGTCCGGCAACGACGCGGACACCGCCACCGGTTCGGGCGTACGGATGTCGGTGGCGGGTGCGAACACGACGTACACCGGCAGCTGCCCGACCCCCGAGGGCCGGGCCCCGGCGTTCACCGCGACCTTCACCGCATCCGAACCGACGCTGATCTCCTACCGGTGGGTGTCCGGTGACGGCTCGGTGGTGGATCCGCACTGGCGCACCCTGTCCATCGGCGACAAGGCCAACCCGACGGGCCACGACACCGTACGCCTGACCACCTACACGAAGGCGGGCACCCTCACCACGGGCATGGCCGTGGAACTCCAGAGCCCCACCCGCACCCTCTCCAACCCGGTGCCCTTCTCGATCACCTGTACCGGCTGATCCCCCAGGAAGCGGAGTCGCGGAGGGGCGGCTGAAGGCGCTGATGACCATGCGTGCGGTTGGTGGCCGGGATGCCTAGTGCTGTGACCGCAACTGTCCGAAGGAGATGTTCCGCAGGGCCGGCCCGGTAAGCACGTCTTGAGGAACTCCAGAGCTACGGCGGTCGCGGACCGTCGGCGGGTCCGGTGCGGGTGGAAGGGCTTCAGTCCCGCACCGGCGTCTTCGCTCTGGAAGGCCGCGTGGTCCACGAGGCTTTCCCCTGTCCGGAAGGGTGCGGTGGCCGGCAGGAGGCCGGGGGCCGCCAGTCCGAACCTGCTCCTGCGGCCCTCATCTGCTCTTGGTGTGCCCGGGCCGTGGCCATCAGCGCGTCCAGAGTGTCCCTGGTCCGCAGGAGTTCGGCGATGTGCGCGGAGAGCCGCTCGCGCTCCAGTGCCATCCGCTCCAGCGCGGCGTCGGAGTGCTCTTCACTGGGCGCATCGATGCAGGGCATCAGCTCGGTGATGGTGCGACTGGACAGGCCCGCGGTGTACATCCGCTGGATGAAGGCGATCCGCTCCACCTCGGCCTCCGTGTAGTGCCGCTGCCCGCCGGCACTACGCGTACTGGTGAGCAGCCCCTGCTCCTCGTAGTAGCGCACGGACCGGACGCTGACTCCGGCGCGTGATGCGAGCTCCCCGATCCGCATATGACCCTCCCGGCGAAAAATTGTGTCGTAGACCCTTGCCTCTGACATCGATGTGAGGTTTTAGCGTAGCTGTTGTACCCGAACCGCGGGCACAACAGCTGCGAAGGAGTACAGACATGACGAGTCTGTTCACCAGTTACCGACTCGGCGGCCTCACGCTGCCCAACCGGATGGTCATGGCCCCGATGACCCGCGGCCGCGCCGCGGCCGGCGGCCTGGCGACCCCTTCCATGGCGACCTACTACGCCCAACGGGCCACGGCCGGACTGATCGTGAGCGAAGGGGTGCAGCCCAGCCTGATCGGGCAGTCCAACCCGGGCACACCGGGACTGCACACCGACGAACAGGTCGAGGCATGGCGCCCCGTGACCGCCGCCGTCCACGCCAACGGAGGACGCATCTTCGCCCAGCTCATGCACGGAGGCCGCGTCTCGCACCCCGACACCACCGGCCTCCAGCCGGTCGGGCCGTCCGCGGTCCCCGCCGTCGGCGACGTGTTCACCCCCACCGGGCCGCAGCCCGCCCCGATGCCGCGAGCGTTGGAGACCACCGAAGTGCCCGAACACGCCCGGTCCTACGCCCGAGCCGCCCGCCGCGCCGTGGAGGCGGGCTTCGACGGAGTGGAACTGCACGGTGCCAACGGCTATCTGATCTCACAGTTCCTGTCATCCAACGCCAACCTGCGCACGGACCGCTACGGCGGCACGATCGCCCACCGCATCAGGTTCGCCGTCGAGGCCGTCGCCGCCACCGTCGAGACCGTCGGCGCGGAGAGGACCGGCCTGCGGCTCTCACCGGGCGGGACCTTCTGGGGGGTGGAGGAGAGCGAAGTCCGTGACCTCTACACCGCACTGCTCACCGAACTGGACCCCCTTGGACTCGCCTACGTACACCTCGAAGCCACCAGCGACGAAGCCACGCTCGTCGCCCTGCGCCGTGCGTGGCAGGGCACGCTCGTGATGAACCCGGTGTTTCCGATGGGCCCCAAGCAGACCGGCAGGGAGGACGCCGACCACTGGCTCGACCTGGGCGCCGACCTCATCAGCTTCGGCCGAGCCTTCCTCGCCAACCCCGACCTGGTCGAACGATTGCGCGGCGGCCTCCCCCTCGCCCCCGTCGACGAGGCCACGTACTTCCAAGGCGGCGACACGGGCTACCTGACCTACCCGGCCCACCAATACGCGGCGTAACACCGAGCTGCTGCGGACAAGCAGGTCCACAGACGGTGAACAGCACGGGCGCCGTCCACGCGGCAGACGCGCGCCCCAAAAGGCGAGCGCCCCTCCGGTGGGAGGGGCGCTCGGATTGGAGTACGGGTACAGGCAGGTGGATCAGCCGCGCTGCACCAGGTGGTCGATCGAGAAGAGGAGATGGTCCTCGCCGTACTGGAAACGGCTGCCGAGGGCCTCGTACCGGGCGTACCGCTCCTCGGTGAGCGGCAGTTGCAGGACCTCCAGTGTCCGCAGGAACAGGCGGAACCCGAGGTCGGGGTCGACCCGGGTGACGACCTGTTCCAGCGCTCCCATCACCGCGGCACCCTCCAGGAGAAGGAAGGCAGGGCTGATCGCCTTGCCCGCCGCGAGGGGTGCCATGTCCCGGATCTCGCGGAGGACCGCGTCACCCGTGTCGGTGACGATGGCCGAGAGCGCCGGGAGGTAGGCGGGAGCGACCGCGGTCAGGTGCTCTTCGCACACGTCCACGACCTGCTCCAGCCACTCCCGGCCGCCGACCCCGAACTCGTCGATGTTGTAGCCCCGGTTCGTCGCCGCCAGCCACAGCACGGTGACGGTGTCGTCGGACAGCCCGGAGTCGAGCATCCGGCGAGTGTCCTCCCACAGGATGGCCGCCTCGGAGCCCGGAGGCCGCTCGTAGCCGTCGTATGTCACGGCACGGGCGACGGCCGCGCGGGGAGTGCGATGGTGCCACCCCGCCGTGAACAGCCTGGCGAGTTGGGAGAGTCCGAAATCCCCGGAGACGCCCTCCCGGCTGGTGCCGACCTGCGGCCAGATGATGTGCAGGCCGTCGTGGACGGCGCCCGGGGGGAAGCCGAACCGCCGGCCAAGCGCCAACAAGCGCTGGTACTGCTCGTACGGGACGGGCACGACGTGGGCCTTGAGCGCGCGGAGGAACAGCCGCATGCCGAGGTCACCGTCGGCACCCGTCACCACCCCTTCCAGGGCGTCGACCAGGTCCGGCAGCACCGACGCGCCCGAAAGGGCCGGGGCCGTGGCACGGAGTTCCGCCACGACCGCCTGGCACGGTCCCACGTCCCGCACCGGTCGCACCGGTGGCGGAGTGTAGGAGCGCTTGCTCCGCCGGAGCCGCGCCGTGGACACCTCCGAGATCCGCTCCAGCCATGCACGGCAGGTCATGCCGTGGTCGGCCGGGTCGAAGGCGTTGCCGGTGGAGGCCAACCACACCGTGCGGAGGGTTCGTTCCGGCAGCTCGGAAGCGAGCAGTCGGCGAGCGTCCTCACCCAGTTCGACGGCTTCCTCGCCCTCGGACCCGTCGGCGATCTCTTCCGCGCACGCCAGGGCGGCGGCCGGGCCGGCGTCGGAGCCGGGAAGGCCGAGGCGTTCGGTCAGGGCGGTCAGGCCGAAATCCGTTCCGTAGCCGAGCTCGTAGTACGCCGGACGTTCCTGGGTCATGGAGTCCCCGTCGGGAAGGCGGTCATGATGGCGAATCCACCGCGACCTTGACCGCTGTGGCCCGACACCTTCATCAGTTTCAGCGAGACGCTGTTACCGGCATTGGTTATCGTGACGCCGTCCGGGTGGTACGCCTTCCCCAGGGACGGATAGGCATTCCACGTCCCCGTGATCTCCAGGACCACCTCGCCGTCCCGTGCTCCGGCGACCTTCTGTTCGAACTTCTTCCACTTGACCTTGTCCAGGACCCTCTGGCCGCTCTTCACGGTGGTGAAGTAATCCGAGACGATGCGGTCGATGGCCTGCTGGGCGATTTCCGGGCTGGTGAACACCGAGTTCGGCACGCCCTTCCTCCTGGCCAGAGCGAACGCTTCGGCCGGAGTCGGGGCCACGTGCTCCGCGACCGCGTGCATCTCGCCGGAGTCCTTGTACTTCCTCAGACTCGGCAGGAGTTCGTCGCCGAGGTTGATGCAGTTGTGCACGAGCACGTCCGACGCCCGGGATCCTTCAGCGCGGACGTAGAAGGTGTGCAGACCGCCGACCGTGAGGTCGTAGACCTGCTGGGATGCCGCGTCGCTCTCGCCACCCACGCCCGCCACCGTGAGCAGCTCGCCGTTGGGGCGCAGCAGCCGGTCTCCCGTCCGCAGTTCCGAGGCGAGGACCCATCCGCGCTTCTCGGCGTAGATCTTGTGTCCGGGGGTGGTCTCCAGGCTGCTGCCGTCGGAAAGGCCGATGGTGACCAGGCCGTCGGCCGCGTGCTGGAAGGTGTCGGTGACCGGCTCGGAGCGGACCGTCCCGGTGGCCGGGTCGCCGGCCAGCACCGCGTCACCCACACGAAGCGAGCTGATCGGGCGATGCGACCCGTCTGCCATGAGCACAGGTGTGGCGGCAGGGAAGCTGTTGATCTTGCAGGCGGTGAGGGCCGCTTCGGCCATGTTGGCCTCGTACTCGATGGCTGCCAGGGCCTGCGGATTGATCCTCAGCCCCTTCAGCCCCCGCAGGGCGTCGGCGATGCCGATTCCGGTACGCATGGCGGCGTCGAGAGCGGTGATGCCCTCGGCGATGGGCCTGAGGATCTTCCCGGAGAACAGCAGGGCGACGTCCACAGCTGCCCAGGCACATCCGCCCAGGCTTCCGCTCTTACCGCCGGGCCACATCTGACCGCACTTGATCCAGTGCCCGAAGAGGATGTCGATCGGGTCGACGTTCGACTGGTACTCGCCGATCGTGATGGTGTGCGTGAAGTCCTGGGTCAGCTCGTCCGTCGGGTACTCGCCCAGATACACCGTCTCGCTCGCGGGACACGTGGCCTTCGACGGGTCCAGGACGTCCGCGGTGCACAGGTACAGATCGAGGTAGTCCTTGTAGTGGATCCTCACCGTCATCGTGCAGTCGCCCTTGTAGAAGAGGGCGTCGATCCAGCCTTCGCAACCGGCCGTCTTCTTCAGGGTCTGGGGTTCGCCGATCTGCTCGGTGCGGTCCTTCAGGTAGAACAAGTTGCCGATGGACCCACCGACCAGGTCGGGGACCGTTCCGGTGTTGATCTGCTTCGCCTTCTCGGCCTTCTCGGCCCTGTCAGCGGCTTCCTGGGCCTCCTTGGCGTACCTGTCCGCGTCCTTCGCGGCCTGTTCGGCCTCGGTCGCGGCGACGGCGGCGCGGTCGGCGGCCGCCCGGGCGCTCTTCGCGTCCTCTTCGGCTCGGGTCGCCGCAGCGCGGGCCGCTGCCGCGTCGAGGGCCGCCTGGTCGGCGGAGTCCCGGGCTGCCTTGGCGTAGCCCTCGGAGCGTCCGGCTGCCTGGTCCGCGGCCACGGCGTCCGCCGCGGCCTGACTGGCGAATTCGGTGCTGCGAGCCAGTGACGCGGCGGCCAGCGATGCCGACTTCGCGGCGTCGGCCGAGTAGCCGAGAGCCTCCTTGGCGTAGGTACGGGCGTCCGAGGCGTGCTTGGAGGCATTCGCCGCGTGCTCGTACGCGGCCTTCGCGTCGCCCTGCGCCTGGTCGGCGATGACCTTGGCCGAGGCGGCCTCCTCCTGCGCGTTCTTGGCGTGGGCGTCGGCGATGGCCCTCTGCTGTTCGGCGATGGTCTTCGATGCCTGCCCGGTCAGAACGACCAGACCGGCGGCCGAGTCGCTGCTGACGTAGGGCGAGCCGAGTTGGATGGCGTCGTTCGCGGGCTTGGCGACCTGTGCGGCTGCCTTGCCCGCGTCCACCGCGGCCTGGGCGGTCACGTAGGCGTATCCCGCCGCCTTGGCCGCTGCGGCCCGGGCCTTGCCGGCCTCCACACTCGCCAGGTCCGCCTGGGTCTTGGCCGTCTTGGCCTGCGCTTGCGCCTCGTTGGCCTGTGAGACGGCGGCCCTTGCGGAGAACGCGGCGCGCTCGGAAGCGGCGATCGCATCGGCGGTGGCGCTGGTCGCGGTCCTCACCGCGGCATCCGCCTTCAGCTTCTCGGCCTGGGCGGCGTCGGCGTCGGCGCGCGAGCGCTTGGCCGCCGATTCGGCGCGGGTGGCGGCCGCGTCGGCTTCGGAGGCGGCCTTCGTCGCCGCGTCGGCCTCGCCCCGCGCCCTGCCGGCCGCCGTCTCCGCCTCGGTGGCGTACTTGTCCGCCTGATCGGCGGCCGCGCGTGCGGCGACGGCCTCCGGGGCGGCATCGAGGGAGGCGGCGTAGGCGGCCTTGGCGTCCGCCTTGGCGCGCGCGGCGTCGGCCTTCTGCTCCGCTTCCCAGGCGTCGTCGCGCTTGGCCTTGGCAGTGTCGCGGGCCTTGAAGGCGCCGTTCCTGTGCTCGACCGCGGACGCCTCGGCGGCTTCGGCCTTGGTCCTGGCGTTGCTTGCCTTCGTCGCCTCCGCTTCCGCGTTCTTCTTGTGCTGGGCGGCTTCGGTCTGCTTGAGGGCCGCGGTTTCCTTCTCCTTCTTCGCCGTGGCCTCCTCGGCCTCGGCCGCGAGCCGCTTCGCGTGGGCGTTGGCGGCAGCCGCCTTCGCATCGGCCTCCGCCTTCAGCGCCTCACCGAGCTTCGCCTTCGCGGTGTCCGCTTCCTTCTTGGCGTTGTCCCGGTGCGTCTTGGCGGAATCCGCGGCGGCCTTCGCCTGGAGCTCGGCCGTGTGCGCGGCCTCCCGGCGGAACTCCGCCTTCGACTGCGCGGCCTGGGCCAGAGCGCGCTGCGCGATGGTGTCGCTGTCCGCGCCGGAGGCACGCGTGGCCGCCTCCGCGGTCTCACCCGCCTTCACCATCGCGTCCAGTGCCGCCACCGAACCCTTGGTGACCTGGGCCTTCTGCTGACCGACCAGCAGACCGCGGCCCCGCGGCGCACCGGCCGAGTCCGCGACGGCGTAGGCGGCCTGCTCGGCGGTGTCACTGGCGGTGGAGGCCTTTTTCGCCGCCGCGGCCTGAGCCTTCAGGACGTCGAGCTGCTTCTTGGCGCCCGCCTGGGCGTCCGTGACGGCCTTCTTGGCCTTGTCGAACTCCGCCTTGGCCGGCACGGAGCCGGTGTTGCCGGACGGCTTCACGTCGAACTGCTGCGGGCCTGCCGCGTTGCAGTCCCACAGCCGTGCGTCCTTGCTGTTGTCGTACGTCGGCAGGTCCACGCACTTGCCGGTGCCGACGTTCTTCAGCGCGGTGGTGGCGCGGAGGTTGAAGTCCCACGTCTGCGCCGGCGAGCTGTTGCACGTCGCGATCTGGATCTTGGTGCCGTTGGCTGCCTTGTTCCCCGCTACTTCAAGGCACTTGAAGGACTTGGTGTTCCGCACGTGCAGCCCGCGGTCGTCGCCGAAGAGCTGCCACGTCTGGGCCCCGGAGCCCGCGGTGCAGGTGTACACCTGCACGGGCGTGCCGTCGGCCGTGCCGCCGCCCTGTACGTCGAGGCACTTGCCGGCGGCGCCGTGCACCTTGATCGTCGTCGGGCTGTCGCCGACCGCCCCGACACCGCCGGGGGACCAGAAGTCCTGGAAGCGGGCGGCGTGGTCGGCCACCCACGAGTGACCCAGCAGTTCACCCAGCGCCTTGGCGCCCGTGGTCAGGGACGTGGTGGCGTTCTTGTTCGCCGCCAGGATCTGGTTCCGCTGCGTCTGCTGGGAGGCGATCTCCTGCTGCCACTCGGCGCCGGCGGCGGTGGTGATCGCGCCCAGCACCTTGGCCGGGTCCATCGGATCACGCCAGGCACAGGAGGCGAACCGGGTCTTGAGGTCCTCGACCGCGATGCGGTACTCCGCCGTGCCCGCCTCCGGCGCCGTACGGGGGAACCCGCCGGAAGCGAGGAAGATACGGGCGTTGTCCGCGCCCGTGGGCTCCAGCGACCAGTCGGTGAGGTGCTCGTACGCGTCGCGTTCCGCGATCGCGCGGATCCAGGCGTCCCCGGTGACCTGCTGGGGGTCGGGGTCCTTGCCGTAGAGGGGTGCGCCCAAGGACTTCACCGCCGAGACGGCCGCCTCGGACGCCTGGGGCGTGGGGTCCTCGTAGAAGTCACTCTCGGACGCCCAGAACCGGTCGGCGGTCCACTTGCCGAGCCCGGTCTGAGAGTAGAAGTCCTGCTTGCCGTCACCGGGAGAGCCCGGAGGCCAGTGGAAATCGGCATCGTTGATGCCGCCAGGAGTGGTCAGACCTTCCAGGGGCTTCTTCCACGTGTCCCGGAGGGAGTGGAGCGCCGTCAGGGCGCTGCTCGCCGCGTCCCGGTCCTTCTGGTACGCGGTCGCGAGCGGAGTCTCCTGCCAATGCTTCCGGTCGGCCAGGACGTGGAGCTTGTCCTGTGGTTGGTTGAGGCCGTCCTGAGCGACCTGCGCCATGGCCGGACCGCCCAGGCGCAGGACATCGGCCATCAGGCACTGGTCCTGCCGCCACTGCTCGGCGACCGTGTCGTCGAGCCAGTCCTCGGAGCTGCCGGCCGCGGCGGCGCGCAGGGCGTTGGCGCGGTCGAGCAGCGCGGGCTGGACGGCCAGGCTGCTCAAGACGGCCAGGGTGAGGACTGATACGGCAGCCGGTGGCAGAAGTGCGGACCTTCTCGGTCTGCGGGAGAAAAGCCCTGGTCTTGCGCTCAAGAGACCATTCCTTCGTGGTGAACGAAGGCGGCTGGAGGTTCCCGTCCGAGGAGGCGAAGGCGGTGCAGCCCGAATCGGCCCACTGCCCCGATGCCAGGACAGCGGGAAGCGGACGCTGCGGACCTATGCGGCGTTTCTGGTGAGCCGATGTCGCGGCATGCCGGAACCACCCTCCCCCGTGGGCGGCATTGTTCCCCCGACCGCCAGCTGGTGTGCGCGGCATGGCTGACGGGTCGTGTCCGCCGGTCGCGCGGCGCTCACTATAGACACAGGTCGAGGCACGGGAGCAAGGAAGTTGGGGCCGCATTCCGAGGCGGCATGGGGGCCAAGTGCCCTTCGGGCCCCGGGCGATGGTTTCCGCGAGCAGACCTGCGACCTCCACGTCCATCGCAGCAGCCAGACAGGAAGGCGATGCCATGCCCGCGGAGGTGTCGGTGACCCGCAGGCCGCCCCCGGCGACGAGATGGCCGAATGGCACTGGGCCGTGGAGCAGTCGCGACCCGTCACCCTCGCGTCGCTCCTGATGTGGGCGCGACACTTTGACGACAACTCCTAGTGTCCCGAGTCTCAGGAAATCCATAGAAGTATGCTGATCTCATGGCGCGCATGGGACGGCCGACGGCCGAGGTGGTTCTGACGGACGACGAGCGAGAGACGCTGCTGCGTTGGTCGCGGCGGG
>NZ_JAPNLK010000113.1 GCF_026627505.1 Streptomyces sp. H27-H5
GCACCCCCGAGGACGCACTCGACACCGCCTGCCACCTCCACCTCACCGGTCTCGACACCTGACACGGGCAAGCGCACGCCAAGCCCGACGTCAACCCCCGAAGGATTTACGACGCAGACCACTAAGTCGCCTGGTGCCAGTGGATGCTGAGCCGGTCCAGGAACACCCGGACACGACCAACAGCCCTCCCCCACCGGAGCTCGCTGCGGCTCCACCCCACAGTCTCGCCGCTGGGCGCCCGCCGCTGTCTTCGTGGATGAGCCGGCCCCGCCTGAGCGCACGGAAACAGGGGGATATCCCCCGATCGAATCCGGAGGAAGCCTCCAGCGCGGCCCGCTCCCACCCCAGGCCATGATCGTTTCAGCACCCAGGGGGACAAGAACGAGCCGAGGAGTTCAGCATGACCGCCCACCTCGTCGAGGAGAAGGGCTTCACCACCTTCGCCCTGGAGATGAGCTGGACGGCGGGCCTGCGGATCGACGAGTACCTCCAAGGCGGCCCCGGCGACGCCCGGCGGATCGCCCAGGAGACGCTGACCGGATCGCCCTGGGAACGCGAGGAGTTCGTCAGCCTCATCGCCTGGATGCGGCGCCACAACGACCGTCACCCCGGCCGTAGGGTCCACTTCATGGGCAACGACGTCGGAGCGCCCAAACTCGGCGACGCCGTCTTCGACCGGGTGCTCGCGTACGTCCGTACGAGCAGCCCCCAGAACGTCGCACACCTCACGGAGCTGTACGCGGGCCTGCGCCCCCTCGACGACGTCTTCGTCCACCTCCGCAAGCCCGTCGCCGAACGCCGCCGGGACGCCGCCACCGCCCAGCAGGCGTTCGACCTGGTCACCGCGCACAAGGGGGCCGGCGGCGACGCCTACGACTGGGCCGAACAGCACGCCCGCAGCATCGCCCAGACCTTCGCGTTCACCTCGCTCGACCTGTCCGACCCGGCGTCGGTGTCCGCCGCGGAGCACCTCCGCGACCGGGTCATGGCCGACAACACCGCCTGGTGGCACCGCCGTACCGGCGACAAGATGCTGCTCTCGGCGCACAACGGCCACGTGGGCTACCTGGCCACCGACCCGGTGATGTACCCCAAGACCCAGGGCGCCTTCCTCCGCGAGGCCCTCGGCCGGGACTACGCCGCCATCGGCTTCACCTTCGGCCGCGGCTCGTTCCTCACGGCGACCACCCTCGGCAGTCCCTGGAACACGGTCACGGTCCCCGCGGCCACCCCCGACATGCAGGAGTACACCCTGGACCGGGTGCACCACCGCGACTACTACCTCGACCTGCGCGCCCTGCCCGCCGCGGCCCGCACCTGGCTGAACACCCCCCGCCCCACCTACGAGGCCGGCTCGTCCTTCAAGAACGACCCGCTCCCCACCCTCGCCATCACCAGGGCCTACGACATCCTCATCCACCTCAACCGGGTCCACGCGGCCACCAGTCTCTGAGCCCGCCGCCGCGGCACGTCATCGTTCGTCTTACCGGTAGGGGCCGACCTGAGCACAGTCGGCGGGTTTGGGGGTTCGCACCTTCGATCGCACTCGCGGTCCCCCGCTGAAGGCCACCGTCCAGGCAACGATTCAGCCGCTCTCCCCTGAACCTCCCCACGCCCGGCATGGCATGGGGAGGTGCTGTGCCGCGCGCCACTTCGCCAAGCTCGCCGGCTGATTGGCAAGGTCTTGGAGCACGGGACGGCCAGTTGGTTGGCCACCGTCTCGACGCAAGTGTGCGCGGCTGGTTCTCCGGTCAGCGGCGGCCGGCGGACAGGATGACGAGGAACTGGCCGCCGCCCGCCTCGATGGCGGCGGTCACCGGCATCCCCGGTACCAGTCGGGAGAACCGGTCCACCAGCCAGTCCGCCGCCTCTTGCGCGTCCTTCTTGGTCGGACACCGGCCCACGATCTCGCGGCCACCTTTGCGCTCCAGCCTGTCGGCAACGGCGATCAGCGGTGCGGGTTCGATCACGTACAGGCGCTCAGGCCAGGCGATGACCACCTTGACCGCGCCCTTGCGGGTGTTGCACCCGCGGTGCGCGAGCCGCTCGGCGACCTTGGCCTTTCGGTCGGCGGTACGACTGTCGACACTCGGCCCCCGCGGGTCGTTCACAGACTCGTCGGGGTCGACCGGTTCGTCACACACCCAGCACTGCCAGCCGTCGCGCTCTGCCACATCATCAAGGAGACTCATTCGAGCAAACTACCTGGCCGGCAGCCACCCGCCGTACCAGGGCCCGAGAAGGTGCAGCGACCGTCGGCGAAGCCGGAGGCTCGGCCGGCGGACCGGCCGGCGGACCGGCCGCACTGAAGTCCGCTGGTCAGGCGACCTCCTGTCGCTGGGGCGTCTTCCGCGTCTTCACCCCGACGGCGATGAACGCCAGCCCCACGGCGACGATGCCGAGGTAGGCGGTGGACGGAAGGTCGACGACCTTGTGCATCCAGCCCCACTCCGTGCCGAAGAAGGTCTGCGAGGCGAAGCTGACGAGCCCCTGGGCTCCTACGACGTAGCCAACGCTTTCGAGGGTGTATCCGATGGTTGTTCGCACGGATCAACCCTCTCGCGGCGGTGCCGCAAGATCGTCCTCCACAGGGCCGAGAACTCAGTAGGCCAAAGGATGCAGTCGGGTGCGGAGAGCACCGGCAGAGCATCCCACCGCGGCAGAGGAGTCGCCCTTCTCCCTGGGCATGCCCTGCGTCTGCCGGCTCACCACCCGCGCAGGCCAAGCCACCGAGTGGCCGCCATGGGAGCTCGGGTGCGCTCTTCTCCAAGGGCGCACCCGTCGCTCGATCAACTCTTCAGCGCGCCCCACGGCCCGAGCATGTCCTTCATCGCATCCGTCATCGCGAACTGGAGCAGCGGGCCGTAGGTGATCCGGCCGACGCCCAGGCGCCGAAAGCGGTCAAGATCGTGCTTGACCGGATGGGCGGTGGAGTTCACGGGAACGGCGACGGCGCCGGTCACCGCCACGAGGAGGTCGTCGTTGTCCTGGATGCCTACCGGGTAGACGCTGTCGGCGCCTGCCTGCTCCATGGCCCGCAGGCGCTCGATCGCCTCGTCGAGGACGCCGGAGGCATCCTCCGCGTACAGGAAGAGGTCGGTGCGCCCGTTGACCCAGAGCGGGACCCCCGCGTCGTCGGCCGCCGCGCGGAGGCCGGCGATGTAGCTCGCGTGCTCCCGCGTGTCGCGCACGCGTCCGCCCTCCGAGTGGACGGTGTCCTCGAGGTTGAGGCCGGCGCCGCCGGCCTCGATGAGTCCGGCGACGAGATCCGCGGGCTCCTGTCTGTACCCGGCCTCCAGGTCCACGGACACGGGAACGTCGACCGCCGCGATGATCGGCCTGACTGCGGCGAGTACCTCTTCGAAGGTCTGCCCCTCGTGGTCGTCGGCTCCCCGGGATTCGGCGAGCGGATGGCTGCCGACCGTCAGCGCGGGGAACCCGGCGTCGGCTGCCGTCCGCGCGGACCAGACGTCCCAGACGGTCGGAAGCACGAGTGGCTTGTGCTCTGCGTGCAGTTGCTTGAGGCGTTGAGCACGCTCAACAGTGGTACGAAAGTCCATGTCGAGGCCGCTACCCCCGAATCGCCACGAACAACGTGCCGGCGGGGTGCCGCCCGATGACGGAACGATGCAGCTTGGTTCCCTGCCGGGTCGGGGGCATCGACCGCCGGCCGGGCGGGGCAGCGGTCCGATCCATTTCCAACGCCCCGAACCGCCGCCCGGCCCGACACATCCCTCCGACCGGCACCATCACCGACCGGTGACTCACCGGCGAGTGACCCCGTATCCGGCCGGAGGGGCTCGTGCGGCCACGGCTTCACAGGATGGTGACCACCCCGCTCGCCGGGGTGGCCCGGACCGCCGGTGTTCCGCCGGCGTCGTAGAGAACCTTTCCGGTGGCGGTGTTCACCGTGGCCGCGAACAGTTGCTCGCGACCGCCGACCGCGGCCCTGACGAAGTAGCCTCCGTCGGTATCACGCTCCAGCGCGATGAACTCGATGTCGGCGCCCCCGGACACCTCGATCACGTCGTCGGCACCGAAAGCGCCTTCCGTGTCGGGGGACGTGGTGCCGGATTCGCTGGGCGCACCGACTTCGTACACGGCCACGATCCGCCCCGAGGGATCGACGACGTTGAGCCGGGCCGGAATCGAGGTCCCGCCCATCGCCACGAGCACGGGTGCCTCGTCGCGGTAGTACAGAGCCAGCGTCGCCACGTTTCTGTCGGACACAGCCACACCCCTTGGCAGTCGAGCGTTCACGGAACTTGGGCGAACCTGTCATGGACTCGACGAGGCGAAGCCCCGCGCACCGTGTTCCGATCATCCGATTCAGGCCCGCCGCATACGGGTGCCCTCCCGCTCGAAGTTCAACCTGTGTGCGAGGAATTGTTCAACCTGTGTACGAGGTAACTCCATGGAGCGCGACTCGGGCGTCAGACGGGGCTCAGCTCGCCGAGTGGCACGGCCACGTGGTCGTGCCCCGTGTGGCGCGTCGGGGATCGGCTCCGGTGTTCGCGTTCACAGCTGGGGGACGTACGGGGCGATGCCCACGATGATGATGGATCGCTCGCCCGGTCCTGGCGCGGTGCCGGCGCCGACCGGGCCGACGTAGTGGCTGACTCTGTGGTCGTGGACGGCGTACCCATCCAGTGGGTCGGTGAGGGTGAAGCGGGCATGGAGGTCCGCCCACGGGTCGTCTGGCTGGAGGCCCGCGCTGTCCGGTGTGGCGATGACGTTCTGCCCGCCGCTGATGTTGGTACGGCTGATCAGGTGGGCGAAGGTGAACGTGCTGGACGAGCCTCCGTCCTGGTGCAGGCAGTTCGGGGAAGAAACCGCGTCCTGGCCGGGATGGTCGACGCCGAGCTTGATCAGGTGGACGCCCGCCCACAGCGGCCGTCTCCCCAGATTCTTCAGGAACAGGACCTGTTCGATGTCCCAGCGCAGGAGTCTCTGCAGCAGAGCGTTGCTGCGCAATGCCTCGGGAATCTCGGGGAGCACACGCCGCTTCCGCGGGTGCTCGGGGACGTCCTCGCCCTGGGAGAAGTCGGTGACCAAACCGTGTACGGGATCGGGGGTTCCGGGAATCCAGGACAGTTCGCCCTCCCACGGCAGGTACACGGCGTGGGAGTACCGGCGGAACCGATTCGTCCCCGGAGCGTACGGATCGGGTGGCAGATCCGCGCAGACCTCCCGGATCCTGGCCAGGTCCCTCGCGGCGGAGCCGGCCGGGGTGATCCCGAGTTGCTCGGCGCCGTAGCGGACGAATCCACGCTCGCGCAGACCGTCCATGCCCGTACCTGGTCCTCGCTCATAGGCATGCGGCCGCCGCTGAAGCTCAGTCTCTTCCACGTGTTCCTCCGACAGGTCACCACCAGGACCATGGCGCCCGCGGCCCGTGCCGACCTTACGCGGCCGGCCGCACACGGATCACGAGAGACAACAGCACGGAGGTTGAGGCCGGCGAGAGGTGCGGGGCGGGCTCCCGGTAGCGTCGCCCGGGTCACCCGCCCCAAAGGAGAGGCACCCGCTCGTGGACCTGGGCATCATCGGGCAGGCCGCCGGGCTGTTCGCCGTCACCAACATCGACGACATTGTGGTCTTGGCGCTGTTCTTCGGCCAGGGGGCAGGCCACCCGGGCTCCACCCGGCGCATCGTGCTCGGCCAGTACCTGGGCTTCGCCGCGATCCTCGCCGTGGCCGTGGCCGCCGCCTTCGGCGCCACCTTCCTGCCCGAGTCGGCGATCCCCTACCTGGGTCTGCTGCCCCTCGCGCTCGGCCTGAAGGCCGCCTGGCAGGCGTGGAAGGTCCACCGCGACGGCGGTGCAGACGATGAGGAGGATCAGTCGAAGGAGGGCGGCCCCGGCCCGCTGGAGGTCGCCGCGGTGACCTTCGCCAACGGCGGCGACAACATCGGCGTCTACGTGCCCGTCTTCGCCACCGCCGGCGTCGGCGGCATGACCGTCTACGCGGCGGTGTTCCTCGTCCTGGTGGCGGTGTGGTGCTTCACCGGACGGTTCTTCGCCACCCGCCCCGTCATCGCCAAGGCCCTTGCCCGCTGGGGCCACGTCCTGCTGCCCCTGGTCCTCATCGCCATCGGGCTGCTCATCCTCGTGGAAGGCGGCGCGTTCGGGCTGTGACGCGGCTGGACCCCGTTCGGTTCTCGACCACGCCCAGGTGTCTCGCGGTCTCGTGAACACGCTGCGCCTCGTCGTCGTACAAGAAGCCCGGCTGAGCAGCTTCGACGCCGACATCGCCTGCGACCAAGAGCGCGGCCACGCCGAACCACGAGCCCACTGAAACCATTCGGCACCACCGCGTCCGCAGGCCCTCGACCAGCGCACCACCTCGTCGATCGATGCCTTGAGGGCGTGTCAGGGCGTTGCCTTCGCAGTGCCGCGGTGGCCGGCGGCCGTGGTCGATTCCGGTCGTGGGGTGTTGGGGAGCTTGCGTGTCAGGGGTCTTGACGGGGGTTCGGGGGCCTCACATACTGGCGGCCAAATCGATTTGGCCAAATCGATTTGGCTCTCCGTCCAGGGCTGGATCGCGGCTGAACCCAAGCGTGTCGAACGCCGATCGGAGCTCGAACGTGTCAAGTCCCCGCCCCACCGTTCCCCGTACGCGACAGCAGGCCGGCGACGCCGACCGCGTCGTCCACCCCGTCGACGAGTCCCGGCCACTCGGTCGGATCCTCCTCTTCGGCGTGCAGCACGTCCTCGTCATGGCCGCCACGCCCATCTCGGCGATCTTCCTGATGAGCGCCACCCTCCGCCTCGGCCCGGCGCTGACCGTCGACCTGCTCTCCGCCGCCTTCGTGCTCTCCGGCATCGGGTCCCTGGTCCAGTCGCTCGGCCCCTGGAAGTTCGGTCCCCGCCTCCCCTTCGTGATGCTCCCGGGCGGAGCGCCGCTCATCCTCTTCCTCGCCATCGCCGAACGGCACGGCCTGCCCACCGCCACGGGTGCGGTCGTCCTCACCGCCGTCTTCTCCTTCGTCGTCCTGCCCGTCTTCTCGCGGCTGTTGGCCTTCTTCCCCGCCCTCGTCATCGGCACGATGATCGTCATCGTCGGCGTCAACCTGGTGAAGGTCGGCGCCGTCCTCGTCACCGGCCGCCCCGGTGAACCCGGCTTCGCCGACCCCGTGAACCTGGGGCTCGGCATGGCCACCATCGGCTTCACCGTGGTCTTCTACCTGCTGTCCACGGGCATCCTGCGCCAGCTCGCCGTCATGCTGGGCCTGCTCGCCGGCACCGCGCTCGCCGCCGCGCTCGGCGCCGTCGACTTCAAGGGCGCGGGCGGTGGCCTCTTCACCGTGCCGCAGCTCCTGCCCTTCGGCTCACCGCGGTTCGACCTCGTCGCCGCGCTGCCCCTCATGCTCTACAGCCTCGCCTCCATGGCGGAGGCCACCGGCCAGACCGTCATCAACGCCGAGGCCGTCGGCAAGGAGATCGACCGGCGCACCGCGGTCCCCAAGACCATCCGCGGCGACGCCCTGACCTCCGTCGTCGGCGGGTTCTTCGGCCTGCCTCTCATGGTGACGAGCGGCGAGAACATCGGGATCGTGCGGGTCACCGGCGTACGCAGCCGCTACGTCACCGCGGCCGCCGGCGTCGTCCTCATCCTCATCGGCTTCCTCGCGCCCGTCACCCACGCCATCAGCGTCATCCCGTCCGCCGTCATCGGCGGCACCGCCATGGTCGTCTTCGCCGTCATCACCGTGCTCGGTGTGCAGATGCTCGGCCGCTGCGACCTCGAACAGCACACGCACACCTTCGTGTGCGCCGTCGCCCTCGCGTTCGGACTGCTGCCCATCCTCATCCCCGGCGTGTACGCGGGCTTCCCGCCGAACCTCCGCATCCTGTTGGAGAGCGGCGTCGCCGTCGGCGCGTTCGTGGCCGTCGTGCTCAACCTCCTCTTCCACCACATCAGGCCCGGCATCGCCGCGCGCGTGGCCGCCGCCCGTACGGAAAGCGACAACAGCAACCGATGAATCAGCCCCTCCGTGAACTCCTCGACGGGACCGGCCCGTTCCTCCTCCTGCCGGACGCCGTCCTGCTCCCCGAAGGCCCCGCCGAAGGCATGGCGGCCGTCGTCGCCGACGGGTCCTTCGCAGCCGTCGGCGACGCGGCGCAGGTCCAGCTCACCCACCCCCGTCTCGACCCGATACGCCTCCCCGGTCACCTGCTGATGCCCGGTTTCGTCGACGCCCACCACCACCTCACCCAGACCTTCGGCTCGGCCCTCGCCTACGGGGAGCCGTCGGAGATCTTCCGCCGGGTCTGGGTGCCGCTGGAAGGGGCGCTGGACGAGGAATCGGCGTACACGGCGGCCAAGTTGGCGGCGCTCGAAGCGCTGCGCGGCGGCTTCACCACCGTGACCGATGCCGGGAACCGCACCGGCGTGGACATCGACGTGGTGGCCCGCGCCGCACGCGACGCCGGCATCCGCTGCGTCCTCGGGATCGTGTGTGACGACGTGGAGCCCGGCGGCGCGGGCTCCGGTGGCGCGCAGCGGGAGGAACAACACCTGGCCCGCTACGAGGGCGACGCCCTCGTCCACGCGTCCCTGGCGGTCTCCATCCCCGAGGCCGCCACCACCGCCACGCTCCGGCGCACCGCGTGCCTGGCCGCCGAAGCGGGGGCGATCGTCCAGATCCATGTCAACGAGCACCTGGCCGGTGTGGAACGCTCCCTCGTGCGGCACGGCCTGCGCCCCTTGGAGCACCTGTACGACATCGGCGCCCTCGGTCCCCAACTGCTCGCCGCCCATGCCACCTTGCTCACCCCCCGCGAGCTGACCCTGCTCGCCGACACCGGCACCGCCGTCAGCTACAACCCCGTGGCCAGTGCCTGGAAGGGCAACGCCGTCGCCCCGGCCGCCACCATGGCGGAGCGCGGCATCCGCTTCGGCCTGGGCACCGACGGTACGCGCGGCGACGGCTTCCGGCTCACCGAGGCGGCCGAGTTCGCCCAGCGCCTCGCGTACGGCCTCGCCACCGGAGACTCCTCCTGCGGCGCCGGCTGGACCTGGCTGGAGCACGCCACCCGGGGCGGCGCCGACGCGGTGGGCCTCGGCGCCCGTACCGGCACCATCGCCGCGGGCCTGGCCGCCGACTTCCTCCTGGTCGACGTCACCAATCCCGAACTGGCGCTGTCCTGGGACCTCCCGTGGGAGCTCGTGCGCCGCGGCAACCGCGATCAGATCAGCGCCGTGTTCGTCGCGGGCCGGCTGCGCCTGTGGCGGGGCCGGCCCACCGGCTGGGACGGCCCGGCGCTCGTCCGGCGGGCCGCCGGCCTCGCCCGCGCCGCGGTGGAACGAGCCCCCATCACCCGGGCCCACCCCACCTCCACCACCGCCCGCGAACGAAGCACCGCGCGATGAGCTCGGACACGCTCGCCGTCCTCGCCGTCACGGTCGCCGTGGCCGCCTTCGTCCAGGGCAGCAGCGGCCTCGGCTTCGCCCTGATCGTGGCGCCGGTCGCCGGGATCCTCGACCCTGGCCTGCTTCCGGTGTTCGTCCTGGCGGCGATGATCCCGCTGAACCTGTACGTCGCCTGGCGGGAGCGGGGCTCCCTCGACCTGCGGGGCGCCGGCTGGATCACCGCCGCCCGACTCGCCGCCACCCCCGGCGGCCTCGCGCTGCTCTGGCTGATCCCGGACCGCACCCACGGCGAACACGTCCACCAGCGCACATACCGCGTCGATCCCGGGATGCTCCTCCAGCAGCGCCGCACACCGCTCGTAGCCGGCCTGCTCCCCACCCTCTTCCGAGGCGGTCGCCACGACCGGCGGCCACCCGTACCGCTCGGCCATCCGCCCGTACGCCTCGCGGGCGTCGACGGAGGAGTGCCGTTCGCCGGACCCTATGAGCAGCGCCGGCCGCCGAGCCCCCTGCTCCCGCAGGTGCGCGAGCAGCATCTCGGTCACCAGCCCGCCGCGCAGGTCGACGTACGGAACCTCCTCGCTCGCCGACACGGGCCGGCCGAGCGCCACGTACGGCAATCCGCGCTCCTTCAGCTGCGCCACCGCGGGATCGTCGACGTCCGGCTCGACGACGATGGCGCCGTCGATGTCGACGGAGTGCAGCCCCGATCCGGACCGCACGGGCGGCACCAGCACGAGCGCGTAGTCGTGCAGGAGCGCGCTCTCGGCCGCCGCGGCGGCGATCTCCATGTAGAACCCGAGCCGCGAGGTCCCACCGGCGACGGCGAAGGGCATCGAGGAGGCCAGCGCGATGGCCTTGGCCTGGCCGCGCCGCAACCGCTGCGCGCGCAGGTTCGGCCGGTAGCCCAGCTCGGCGGCGACCTGCTTGATCCGCTCCCGGGTTCGCGGATCGACCTTCCCGAGTCCGTTGAGCGCGTGCGACACCGTCGTACGCGACACCCCGGCGACGCGCGCCACATCGGCGATCGTCGGAGGCTTGGACTCAAGACCGGACGGCGTCATCGACGCGCACACTCCCCACGGCTCGACTACGGCTGACCCCGCCATCTTCCCCGACGCGGGCCCGAACATGGAGTGCCGTCCGACGGGAGATGCAGGGTGGGCAGAACCGTCCTGCGGCGTTTACCCGGTTTACGGTGGATGCTCGTCGAGGGTCTCCGCGATGCGGCGGGCCGGGCGCGGCAGGGCCGCGTGCCTTGTCCAACGAGGTCCCCGCCGCCTCCATGTGGAGGCGGCGGGGACGTCTCGGCGTCTGGTCCCCAGGCTGAGGAGAGCACCTGTGCCGGCGGCGTGAGACGTCCGGTCCGACTCAGGGCAGCGACGGCGGTCGCACAGACGAGCCCCGTGGCGGTGAGTGCGAGCCAGGTGATCCGCAGGGCTTGTTGGCGGACGGCGAAGTCCCACAGCGCGCCGGTGACCAGGTTGCCGAGGGTGATGCCCAGGCCGGAGACCGTGTTGTAGAGCCCGTTAGTGGGTGGCGACCAGGCGGTCTCCGGACAGGGCCACGACGGTGTCCCTCTCGAACGGGTAGACGATGGCGCCGCCCACGGCGAGAAGCACCACGGCCACCGTCAAGGAGACCAGCGACAGATACGGGGCTCCGGACGGAGTGAACACCAACGGGAGGAAGGCCAGGCCCATGGCGGCCAACCCCCGCACCAGGGCCTCCAGTGTCGCTTCGCCCAGCCCGTCAGCCGGAGCTGCCCGGCCACGGCGACAGCCGCCGATACGACGAACAGGCCGCTGGTGGCACGGGTTCCGGCGACGTCACCGAGGGCGTCTCCGGCGGCCAGCGGCAGGGCGAGGTACACCTGGAAGGTCAGGACGTAGGAGCCGATCATCGCGATCGAGAAGAGCAGGAACGGCCGGTTGGCCGCGACCGTCCGCCACTGCGCCAGTACGCCTTCCGAGGGTCCGCCCGGGGCGGCGTTGCCGCTGCGGGCGGGCAGTGCACGCCACTGCAGCAGGGTCAGCGCGGCGAAGATGAGAGCCGCGGCCGCGCATACGGCGCGGAAGTCCGCGGCCAGGAGGGCGAGTCCGACGAGCGGGCCGAGGAGCATGCCGGCCTGGTAGTAGACGTTGAAGGTGGCGAAGGCGTCCACGCGCCGCTCCCCCGCCTCGGCGGCGAGGTAGGCCCGCACGGCGGGGTTGAAGAGGGCGCCGGCGAACCCGGTTGCGGCGGAGGCCACGATGAGCGCCGGCAGGGTGTCGACCCGGCCGAGCAGTCCGAACCCCAGGGTGCGGAGCAGGCAGCCGGCCATGATCGGGGCCTTGTAGCCGTAGCGGTCGGCGAGGGTGCCGCCGATGAGGAACATGCCCTGCTGGGAGAGGTTGCGTACGCCGAGCACCAGGCCGACGGCCCAGGCGGCCAGTCCGAGGCTGCCCGCGAGGTGGGCGGCCAGGTAGGGCATGAGCATGTAGAAGGCGAGGTTGATGGCGAACTGGTTGGCCATCAACAGGCGGACCGCAGGTGTGGAGGAGGCGGTCTGGTGCCACAGCGTCTTCATCGGGACGTTCCGGCCTGCTCGTTGCAGCGGGTGGCGCCGAGTGGGTCGAGGACGGTGGTGCACCGGGTCCAGCGGGTGATCGTCTTCTCGCCCTGGTAGGTGACTTCGTCGGGCTCGTCGGCGGGCCGGTGGTCCAGTAGGTCGTGCGCGACGCAGTAGGCGTCGTCGAAGACGGTGCCGACGTAGCGCTGGGGTCCGTCGGGGAAGACGGCGACGATCTTCGATTCCGGGGGCATGGTCTTGGCCAGCCACCGCGCTGTGAGGCCGACCGCACCGACGCTCCAGCCGCCGCTGGCGTAGCGGTTGCGTGCGAGTGCTCGGGCCGACCAGACCGCTTCGGCGGCGGAGACCCAGTGGACCTCGTCGAACAAGTCGTAGGCGACGTCCGGGTTGTTGTACTGGTCGGGTCACCAGGAGCCCGGGTGCGCGGCGAGGAGTTCCTCGACCCGCTGCCGGCGTGCCTGCTGCCGGCCGCCGACGGGGTGCGGGGCGTCGACGAGCTCGACGTCGGCCCCGTAGGCGGTGAGCAGGCCCGTCATCAGCGGCTCCGTACCGGGGTCGGTGACCACGGTGACGGGGTGGCCGAAGGTCACTGCGGCGAGTGCCAGGCCGAGGCCGAGGGTTCCGGAGCTGGACTCGACGATCCGTGCGCCGGGACGGAGTTCACCGCGTTCGCGGGCGGCTTGGACCACGTACAGGGCGGTGCGGTCCTTGATCCCGCCGGGGTTGCAGCCTTCGAGCTTGGCCCAGAACCCCCGCCCGGCAGCGGTGAAGGGCTCCCCGACCCACAGGGTCGGGGCAGGGAGCTCTTCGCCGGAGCTGCCACGTCTCGGGGCGACTGGAGCGTTGGCTGGTCCGCGTCGACACACGGGTCGGCCTCGTTCCCAGCCGGGCGCGCGTGCGCCACCGCAGGTCGGTCGACGGCCGCAGCATCCACCCGACTGACGTCAAAGACGTCAAAGGCTTCTCGCAGGCCCTACCCGCAGTCTGCCGACGCCGCGGGGAGCGCGTCGGTACGACCCGGGCCCGGCGCCACGGGGCCGTGCGCGCAGACGAGGAGGTGTACGAGCGCGGCCAGGGCAAGAGCGATGACCGCCCAGGCCCATGTCGGGGCCGGCCTGCCACCTCGATGTACCGCCACGACCTCCATGACCACAAACAGTAACCAGACGCGTGCGCAGGGTTTCTGTCCGGCGTGCCGGCGTCCAGGGCTGCCGCGCCGCCCTCGCATGTCTCGAATCCCTTGGGAGTGGGGGTGATCACCGCGTCCCCGAGGGGGTGCCAAGCGCCCCCTGCTTCACTCGCCCGTACGCCGGATCGGGTGAATCCGCGCCCTGTCCGGGCCTGACGACATGCCCCTCTCACCCCGCGGGGCTTGCCTGGCTCTGGAAACGCGCGTGGACGCCTCTGTCAGATGCCGCCCGGGCCTTCGAAGCGGTTCCGGGTCCGGTACCGCCTGCGTTGCTCCTCCGCGATCCGCTGCAAACTCGTCGTGACCGGACTCTCCTCGTCCGCTGTCCCACGCGGCTCCTGGTCGCGCCTCTTCTGCTGGTACCCCCTCCCGCCGGGGACGGCCCTCGCCCACCACTTCTCCTCCGACCACCACAGGCGCGTGTACGGCGCGGCGCCGTGCACGACGATGCCCAGGGTCCGCCACTGCTCCGGCGTGTAGCTCTTGACCCGCGTGGTCTTCTCCAGCTCGCGCAGCAGGCCGAGTACCGCCTCCGCCGAGGCCGGGGGCGCCGCGCCGCCGCGTCCGGTCCTCTCATCGACCCGCGCGGCGACTTCCTCCGCGGTCGAGGGGCGTCCCATCGACTCGACAGCCTCCAGTACCTCGTCCTCGCCCGGAACGTACGTCTGCCGGTCGTTCCCGCTCGTCCCCACCGTCCGTCTCCCCCCGCTCGGTCATGCGATGTCTTCCAGGAACGGGACGATCGCGTCGAGGAAGTGCTCGTTGCGATCGCCGACCACCATGTGCCCGGCGCCGGCGACGTCGACGCGCCGCGCCTTGGGAACCTCGTCGCAGAACTGCTGGGCGACTTCTTCGCGCACCACGTCGCTGCTCCCGCCGCGGACGAGCAGGATCGGCGCGTCGGCGTGGCGTGCGGCGTCAAGGAGACGCTCCGCCATGCCGGGCGGGTCCATCCGGCCCTCAAAGCTGTCCAGCATGCGGGGGTCCCAGTGCCAGACCCAACGGTCCCCATGGCGCCGCAGGTTGGCTCGTATCCCCCCGGGGTCGGGCGGAGGTGGACGGTGCGGCAGGTGGGCGGCTGCCGCTGCGGCCGCTTCGCCCTCGTCGGCGAATCCGTCCGGATCGCGGCGCATGAACGTGACGATCCGGCGGAATCCTCGTGGATCCGGCCGATGGGCGACGTCGACGAGGACCAGGGCGCGGACCGCTGCCCGCGGCGCCTCCCCGGCGGCCAGCAGGGAACTCAGGCCACCCAGCGAGGCGCCGACGAGCACCGGTCGGCCGCCGAGCTCGACGGCGATCGCCCGGACGTCCCCGACGAACAGGCCGAGGTCGTAGTCACCATCGGGAGACCACGCGCTGGTGCCGTGCCCCCGCAGGTCCGGGGCGACGACGCACCACCCCAGCGCGGCCAGCCGAGGGCCGGTCCGATGCCAGGCGTGCCGGGTCTGACCGCCGCCGTGCAGCAGGACGAGAGGGGGATCGGACGTCTGGCCCCACACGTCCGCCGCGAGCCGGACCCCGCCGCAGCCGATGAAGTTCCGTGACCGGGGCCGGGCGCCCGCTGTCATGGGGCATCCCGGGTGCGCAGCGGCGCCAACAGCTGGTCGCGGTGGGGGTCGGAGGCCCCTGCGGCGAGCGCGACGTCCAGCGCGAACAGGGAACGGGTGAGGAACCGGTCGTCGTCGATCAGGGCGGCGACCCACTGGTGCAGCGCCCCCACACACGAGGCGCTGACCACGGCGGCCAACGCGTCGGTATCGATGTCGGCGCGCAGGAGGCCCCGTGTCCGCGCGTCCGCCATCGCCCGGAGGAGCTGGGTGTGCGGACTGCGGTCGAGTACGAGGCCACTTCCCTCCCACCCGCGCACCATGCGGCGGGACACGACCGGGTCGCTCACGAAGAGCTGGACGGTCGACCTGACGACCTCCCGCGGGTCACGCTGCCCCGGCTCGGCCAGGCGGGCCTCCAGCTCGTCCATGAACCCGTCGGCGAGCGCCTCCCAGATCTTCTCGCGCGGCCCGATCAGGTTGTACACGGTGGCCGGCGAGACCTCGGCCCGTTCGGCGATTCGCTCGGTACTGATCACCGATTCCGGGTCCTCGCGCAGGAGTTCGCGCGTCGCGTCGAGGATCCGTAGGCGTCTCCGCGCCTTGTGCCGCTCACGCAGCCCCCCTTCGGCTGTCCGCATGCGCCCACGCACCTCCTCAAAACTTAGAGAGCCTTCTAAAAATAGAGTTCCCTCTGGAAGGGGTCGGGGAAACCTCTGCAGGTCGACTTCTCTGGTGAGCAACGTGCGGTCGGTGTCGGTGGGGCGGCTGCACGGCGCGCGGCGGGACGGCGCGGCGGGAGCGGGGGTTTCCGGAGGCGGCGTTACCGTTGCGCAGGTGACGGGAAGCGATGCCGACCGGCAGTGGTCCGAGTCCATGCCGGCGGCCTACGAGCAGTACCTGGTGCCGGTGCTCTTCCGGCCCTTCGCCGAGGACCTGGCCACCCGAGCCGCGGCGCTCCGCCCTCGGCGGATCCTCGAACTGGCCGCGGGTACCGGTGCCTTGACCTCGCTCCTGCTCGCTGCGGCACCGTCGGGCGAGGTGACGGCCACCGACCTCAACGAGGCCATGGTCGCCTTCGGGTCGGCTCAGGCCCCCGGCGCAACGTGGCGGCAGGCCGACGCGCAGGGGCTGCCGTTCCCGGACGGAGCCTTCGACCTGGTGGTCTGCCAGTTCGGCGTGATGTTCTTCCCCGACCGGGTCGCGGCCTTCACCGAGGCTCGTCGGGTACTGGCCCCGGGGGGCCGATTCCTGTTCAACACCTGGGGCCCGCTCGACACACACGCCTTCGGCGCCGCGATGCAGGCCGGGCTGGAACGCGCCTTCCCGGCCGACCCGCCGCGGTTCCTCCCCACTGTCCCGCACGGCTACTGCGACCCCGCCATCGTGGCCGCAGACCTGGCGGCCGCCGGGTTCGCCGTCGAGGACGAGCAGGAGCTGACGTTGGAGGGCCGGGCCGTCTCGGCCGCCGATGTCGCCACCGGATTTCTCACCGGGACACCCGTGCGCGCGGCCGTCGAGGAGCGCGGAGACGGGCCGGCCGTCCGGGCCACCATCATCAATGAGATGACGAACCGTCTGGGCGCAGGGCCGGTTGCCGCCTCGATGACGGCCTACGTCTTCCGCGCCACGGCCTCAACGCTCGACACGCCCGCGCCGAGGAGGGCGTAGGCCGACCTGGACGGGACGCTTCGCACGGGCGCCAAGGGCGGCGGCAGCAGGCCCCCGGAACCTTCGGCCCGTCGGTGGCGCCGGTCTCGGGAGCGGGGGAATCCTTGCTCTGGACGGCGCAGCTTGCGGGCCGCAGGCGGGGACGGTGCCTAGCATGGCGCCGTTCAAGCAGCCCAGCGGACGGCCTCCGACCGAACGTCACCCACCGCCTACCTGAACCTGGTCGTCGCCACCGTCGGCTTCACGCTCACCTTCTGGGCATGGGACCTGATCGCCCCGCTCGGCAGCGACTACCGGGACCGACTGGGTCTGACCGCCCTTCAGCAGTCCCTGCTCGTCGCCGTGCCGGTGATCGCCGGCGCTGTGGGCCGGGTCCCGGTGGGCGCGCTCACCGACCGGTACGGTGCGCGCTTGATGTTCCCCCTCGTCTCCGCGCTCACCATCGTGCCCGTTCTGCTGCTGATTCCGACGCGCGACTCCTACGCGGCCACGCTGGCCGTCGCCTTCCTGCTCGGGCTGGGCGGCACGACGTTCGCCATCGGAGTGCCGTTGGTCAACTCGTGGTTCCCGCCCGAACGCCGGGGTCTGGGTCTCGGCGTGTTCGGCATGGGCATGGGAGGTGTGGCGCTCTCGGGCTACTTCACCCCGCGGATGGCCCGGCACGACGAAGCGCTGCCCTTCCTCGTCGTGGGATCCGCCCTGGCCGTGTACGTCCTGCTCGCCGCCCTGCTGATCCGGGACCGGCCCGATCGGACGGTTCCGACCGCCTCGCTCGCCGGCCGCCTCGCGCGGAGCGGCCGGCTCCGGGTGACCTGGGAACTGTCCGCTCTCTACGCCATCGGCTTCGGCGGGATCGTCGCCTTCGGGGTGTACCTGCCGACCTATCTGAAGACCTGGTACGGGCTGTCGCCGACCGACGCGGGCACGAAGGCCGCCGGGTTCGCCCTGATCACCGTGGTCATGCGTCCCTTGGGCGGTTGGCTGGCCGACCGCTTCAACCCGGCGGTGGTCACCTCGGCCGCCCTCGGGTTCATCGCCCTGTTCGCCATCGTCCCGGCCTTCGAACCGGCGCTGGACCCGGTGGGCACGATCTGTCTGCTGTGTCTCGCGGCCGGGCTGGGCACGGCCGGAGGGAGCATCTTCACCCTGCTGTCCCGGGTGACGCCGCAACCACAGGTGGGCAGTGTGACCGGCATCGTGGGCGCGGTGGGCGGCCTGGGCGGCTTCGTGCCGCCGCTGGTCATGGGCGCCGTGTACAGCGTCCAGGACTCCTACTCGATCGCTTTCATGCTGCTGTCGGATCTCGCCCTGGCCGGCTGCGTGTACGCGTACGCCGGCATGCGCAAGCCGCCTCCGGCCGGGGCTCCCCACCGGCCCGCCCCGACCCCCACCGGGTGAACCTCGGTCCCTGAGGCGCCAGGACGTGTGGTGGGGCTGACCACCACCGCGGCCTAGGAGGTCGTCTTGCGCCACGCTCCGACGCCGAGTCGGCCCGTGGTTCCGAGGTCGAGTTCGGGTGTCACGGTCACGGCCGGCGCTCCCGGCTTTGCGGTCACCCTGGCGTAGGGCACGTTCACCGCATCGCCGGAACCAGTGGTGTTGCGCCATGCCAGTGAGCTGTGTGCGGATTCGCCCGGCTGCAGGGTCATGGCCTGGGGCGCCGGGCCCGGTTCGAGGCCGGTGGAGATCTCCTCGGTGCCCTGGAGGATGCGGACGCCGGTCACCGGCGTCCTCTTCTCGTCGAGGAGCTGTAGCCCGGGATGGCCGCTGAGGCGGTAGGGTCCGGTCCCGCAGTTGGTCAGGCGCAGCCCCACCACACGTAGACCCATCGCGGCGTCGCCCTCGTCGGCCGAGAGGTGGATGCCCGAGGGCGGGCACGCCCCTGCGGTGGAGGGCGCCTCCCCCGCGGGAACGGCCCGCACCTGGCTGATCCTGATGCGCGACACCGCGCCGCCGCCGGGTACCGACGTATCCGGCTCGACGGTGGCCTTGACGGTCTGGCCCGGGCCCACGGCCGCCACGGTCTGTCGAACGTTGCTCATCACGTGTCCGGAGTCGTTCAGGAGGTCGAAGCGGATGGTGTAAGTGAGTTTTTCCGTACCGTTGTTGGCCACCTGGAACTCGTTGGCCGAGACGGAGGCGCAACCCGGGCCGAGGAGGGTCACGTCGTCGCGCTCGGTCCCGGTGGTCCCGGTGGTGCCGGCGGCGGTCGGGGATGGGCTGCACGACGGCGAACCCGAGGTTCGCTCACTGCCGGAGAGGCCGTGCTGTGTTCCGCATCCGGAGAGCAGCACGGTGCCGGCGAGGACGACGGACAGGGTGAGAGGGGCAACAGGGCGCATGGGCCCAGCAGATCAGGCACCGGTCGGGCCGGCAGTGATCGGGGCCACACGCCCGGTCACAGTGCCGTCACAGGACACGGCCCGCGCGGAAGGGCGAGGTCCGGGAGACCGCGCACATCGTGGCGTCCGGTCCAGGCCGCGGGGGTGACCACGGGCGAGCGGGACACGCCATCGAGGCGACAGCCGCGTTCAGGACGGCGGCTGTCGCCTCTGGTTCAGTCGCCTGGTCCGCGCGCCGAGAGGCATCGGGTGCGTGCGGGTGTGGCGGACCGGGGTCATCGGTCTATCCGGCGCTGATGGCCGTCTCGTGCGTGGTGCTGTCGGGCAGGGTCGTGATGCGGACCTGCCCCGCGGGGAAGGGGTCGCTGCCGTTCGGGCCGGGGATCTGTCGGAACGGCGTCCAGGAGCCGTCCGGCTTCCTGATGTTGTGCCAGATGCGCCCGTCGAGCCCGACGGCCACGATGTGCGCGGAACCATCGGGCGCCTCCGTGATCCCGATGGCGCTGGCCCCCATCGTGGCGGTGGGGACGCCCTGCGGTGCCTGGAAGCCGCTCCAGGAGCCGTCGGGTCGTCGGATCTGGTGGTAGACCATCCCGTCGAGGCCGATCGCGAGCACCTGGGAGGAGCCGTCGGGCACCACGGGATCCCCCGCTCCTTGCGCGGTGTTGGTCCCCTCCTTGTTCGCGGCCGCGACGGCCTCACGCGTGGGGGTCGGGCGCGCGCTGCCGAAGCCCGTCATGCCGGTTCGACGGGGAGCCACAGTTCACAGGTCGCGGTGCTGAAGTCGTCCGCGCGGTCGAGGACCGCGACGATCGAGGGACCCGGGCGCAGACGCCACGGATTGGAGGGGAACCACTCGGTCGCGGTCGCCGCCCAGGTCGACTGCAGTGCCTGTGGATGCGGTCCGGCGGTGCGGAAGACCGCCCACTTGCCGGCCGGCAACTCGATGGCGTCGAGGTCGTCGGGGGCCGGGGTGTCCTGGGAGACGGCGACTCCGTGCAGGTAGGTCAGTTCGCTCCCCTCCGTGCCGTCGGGGTCGACGTCGTCGGAGACTGACAGCAGGCCCGCCGGTTCGGTGTCGCCGAGGGCCTTCAGCCGGAGATGCTCCTCTTGCGGCAGGGCCGTGATGTGCTGCTGGATGTGCGGGTTGATGCCCTGGTGAATGAGCGGGACGCGGGCTGCGTGTCCGACCAGCCGGAACGGGGGGCGATCGATGAGGCGGGTGTCCATGGGGATGCTCCCTTCGACGGTCAGGCGGATCCTGAGCCGTGGTTGTGTGCGCAGGGGGCCTCCGTCGCGGCGCACGTCACGGGGGCCGGCGCCGTGGACCGCGCGGAACGCGCGTCCGAACGCCTCGGTCGAGCCGTATCCGTACCGGACGGCGATGCTCAGCAGATCGTCCTCGCCCCGGACCACGTCGGCAGCGGCCACGGTCATGCGGCGCCGGCGCACATACTCCGACAGCGGCATGCCGGTCAACGACGAGAACATCCGGCGCAGGTGGTAATCGGTCGTGCCGAACTCGCCGGCCAATCGACTGACGTCGAACTCCGCAGCGAGTTGCTCCTCGACGAGATCGACAAGCCGGTTGAGGGCCGAGATCATGAGGCCTCCTTTCGATGTCAACCCTGCGGGAAGAACCCCGACCGGACCCGACCGCAGCGATCCGATCCGATCATGTGCCGCGCCACTTCGCACCCACGACAACCAGGCCGACACGCAGGCCCCGAAGCCGCGGCGGATCTCGACACGTCGGTGGCCGTCCAGGGCCGCCCCACGCCGCTGATGGCTTCGGCCAGGAGCGGTGTGGCGCTGCCGCGCAGCCGGCACGGAACGGACGCGGACAGGGGCTGGCAGGGCCGGGCATGGCGGGACGAGGATGCCGCACGGGGGTGAGGAGATGTCCGCGTCCCTCGGTCCGTTCCGTAGGGTGTGGGACGCAGGGCCCCGGGGCGGCCCTGGGAAGGCAGGGCAGACCACATGGAGCGGGCGGCGGAAGGTACGGACCAACACACGAACGCCGGCGGATCGATATCGCTCTCCGCGGCCTTCGAGGACACCGAGCCGATCGGACGGCCCCGCGGCCAGGCCCGGTCTTTCCTGGCCGAGTTGCGGACCGTCCACCGACTCCCGGTCTCCGACCGCGCCGCGGACCTGGTCGAGTTGGTCGTCAGCGAGTTGGTGACGAACAGCCGAAAGTACGCTCCGGGGCCCTGTCTGCTGACGCTGGTGCTGCGCGAGGACTGTGTCGAGGTGAGCGTGTGGGACGGCAACCCGGTGCTTCCGTCGGTTCTGCCACCGGACCCCTACCGTGTCGGTCAGCATGGTCTGGAGATCGTCATGGCCGCCGCCCAAGCCTTCCGCATCGAGCGGGAAGGCGTCGGAAAGCGTGTCACGGCTGCCATCGCGCTCGTCGATCCCTAGTGCTGTGGCCGGAAAGGTTTGCCGGGTCGCGGCGTCCGGTGCGGTGCATCGCAAGGCGGAGGACTGCCGCCTGTACTGGACGTACTCGGGCGGTTCGACAACGCGGCGAGGTGCCGTGCCGGGCGCCGTGACACGGTGAACCTTTCCGGTCACAGCACTAGTAGGGCTTGGTCAGGTCGGCTGTGATTGAGCGTGTCC
>NZ_JAPNLK010000114.1 GCF_026627505.1 Streptomyces sp. H27-H5
TCCTCCCCACCGGCCTCCCCATCGGCAGTCCCGAGGACTGCCTTACCTGCGCCGGCACCCTCTACCTCGGCAGCCCGGCCTGACCGGCCCAACCCCCCTCCACGAACTTTCGCGGTGCAGCACTAGTGCTGCCCGTGCGAGCCTGGTAGGACCGACCACCACCCCCGGGGGATCCACATGAACGCCGCCGAAGGCGACCAGCAGCGCATCCTCGTCGTCGACGACGAGCCGGCCGTCCGCGAGGCCCTGCGCCGCTCCCTCGCCTTCGAGGGATACGGCGCGCGGACCGCCGTCGACGGCCTGGACGCCCTCGACCAGGCGGACTCCTACGCCCCCGACCTGATCGTGCTGGACATCCAGATGCCCCGGATGGACGGCCTGACCGCGGCCCGGCGGCTGCGCGCCGCCGGCAGCACCACCCCGATCCTGATGCTGACCGCCCGCGACACCGTCGGCGACCGCGTCACCGGCCTCGACGCGGGCGCCGACGACTACCTGGTGAAGCCGTTCGAGCTGGACGAGCTGTTCGCGCGGGTCCGGGCGCTGCTGCGGCGCAGCTCGTACGCGGCGCCCGCGGCCGGCGGGCCGGAGCCCGAGAACGCGCTGACCTTCGGCGACCTGCGGATGGACCTCGCGACCCGTGAGGTCACCCGGGCCGGGCGGCCGGTGGAGCTGACCCGCACCGAGTTCACGCTGCTGGAGATGTTCCTGGCCCACCCCCGCCAGGTGCTGACCCGCGAGCAGATCCTGAAGACCGTCTGGGGCTTCGACTTCGAACCCAGCTCCAACTCCCTGGACGTGTACGTGATGTACCTGCGCCGCAAGACCGAGGCCGGCGGGGAGCCCCGCCTGGTCCACACCGTGCGCGGGGTGGGTTACGTGCTGCGCGCCGCCGGGGCCGGGGACCACGGAGGGCCAGAGTGAACCCGGTCGCCGGATTCCGCGCGCTGCCGCTGCGTTCGCGGCTCGCGCTGCTGGTCGCGGTGGCGGTGGCGGTCGCCGTCGCGGCGGTGGCCGGCGTCAGCTGGTTCATGGTCCGTACGCAGTTGGACGACCAGCTGAACAGTTCACTGCGCTCCACCGACGCCCGCGCCCAGGCGAGCCAGACCCTGAACGCGCTCGGCTGCCAGGAGCAGGCGCTGCCCAACCCCTTCGTGAACAACCTGAGCGCGCAAGTGCAGATCGTGCTGCCGTCCGGCGGCCGCTGCCTGGTGGACGGCAAGAACACCCTCCCGGTCAGCGACTACGACCTCCAGGTCGCCAAGAGGCTGCGCGACACGGTCCTGTACGACGGCGTGACCACGGACGGCACCCCGGTGCGCGTCTACACGCAGTTCGTGGAACTGACCTCCCGGGCCGGCAAGCAGGACGCCGCGATCTCGGTGGCCAAGCCCCTCGCGGACATGGACAAGCCGCTCTCCACCCTGGCCTGGGTGCTGCTCCTGGTGTCCGGCATCGGTGTCGTGGGCGCGGGCGCGGCCGGCCTGTGGGTGGCCCGCACGGGTCTGCGGCCCGTCGACGAACTCACGGGCGCCGTCGAGCACATCGCCCGTACCGAGGACCTCACGGTGCGGATCCCGGACGAGGGCGAGGACGAGATCGCCCGGCTGTCGCGGTCCTTCAACTCGATGACGGCCGCCCTGGCCTCCTCCCGGGACCGGCAGGCCCAGCTGATCGCGGACGCCGGTCACGAGCTGCGCACCCCGCTGACCTCGCTGCGCACGAACGTCGAGCTGCTGGCGCGCAGCGAGGAGACCGGTCGGGCGATTCCGCCGGAGGACCGCCGGGAGCTGTTGGCTTCGGTGAAGGCGCAGATGACCGAGTTGGCGTCGCTGATCGGGGACCTCCAGGAGCTGTCCCGCCCGGACGCGGCCTCGCCGGGCCCGCTCGGGGTGGTGGCCCTGCACGAGATCGTCGGGTCCGCGCTGTCGCGGGCCCGGCTGCGCGGTCCGGAGCTGACGTTCGGCTCGTCCCTGGAGCCCTGGTACGTACGGGGCGAGGCGGCGGCGCTGGAGCGTGCGGTGGTCAACGTCCTGGACAACGCGGTGAAGTTCAGCCCGCCCGGCGGGCGGGTCGAAGTGGCGCTGCACGCCGGGGAGCTGACCGTACGGGACCACGGGCCGGGCATCCCGGACCAGGACCTGCCACACGTCTTCGAGCGGTTCTGGCGGTCCCCGTCGGCCCGCGCCCTGCCCGGCAGCGGGCTGGGCCTGTCGATCGTGGCCCGTACGATGAACCGCGCGGGCGGCAGCGCCGAGCTGCGGGCGGCCCGGGACGGCGGCCCGGGCACGGAGGCGGTGCTCCGCATCCCGGGTGCGCCGACCCCGCCGCCGGCCGCGGATCCGGCGGCGTCACCGCCGGCGGGCGGCGCGTCAGTTGTGCCGGATCAGTGAGGTGACGAGTCCGGAGCGGGTGTGGGGGAAGTCCATGGGGACGATGCCGAGCCCGGTCCGGCCGGCCATCTCCCCGCCGTCCACGAAGCCGTGGACCTGCGGGTTGAGTCGGTCGGAGTTCCAGCGCGGGGGCATGTAGGCGGCGGTGCTGGCGTAGTTCACGAACAGCTTCCCGGGCTGCTGCACGGCCTTGCGGAAGTGGTTCTCGATCCGGCCCCGCTTGGCGAAGGGCTCGGTGTTGTAGTCGTCCTGGATGTCGAAGACGTTCCCGTCGCCGTACCGCAGGCCGGGCAGGCCGCCGTTGTCGGCGAGCAGCACCACCTTGCCGCGGGCCTCCCCCAGGGACGAGGGCAGGGTGTCGGCGATCCGGAAGAGGGGCCGCCAGCCCCGGTTGTCGAGGTAGTCGTCGAAGACGGCCCGGAAGGTGGCGTCGCTGTCCTCGGAGTACTCCTGCTTGACGCGCATCAGCACGGTTTCGGAGGGGTGCGCGGCGAGGAAGTTCCAGCAGTCGACGAGGACGTCCCCGAACATCAGGTCCTGGAAGAAGGCCGCGTGGTGGATGGCGAACGAGCCGCCCGTGACCCGACATCGGACGTCGAGGAAACGGATGCCCGCGTCGAGCTGTTGCGCGATCGAGGTGTTCTGGCAGGCGACGTAGAGCCCGCCCTTGCGGGCACCGGAGTCGTGGGTACCGGGGATGGTCATGCGCTGGAGAGGGGTGGAGTCGGCGAGGCCGGCCATCCAGTCCTGTGTGCCGAGCGTGGCCGCCGAGGCCTGGCCCGCCGCGCCCATCCCGAGGGCGGCTCCCGCCGCCATCGCGCCGACCAGGAACCTCCGCCGGTCCATTCCGCTTCCCATGCCCGCCCCTTCGCCGACCCAGTGGTGGGACGGGATCATGGCATGCGCGACCGGGCATTGCTACCCATCGGTAGCGGTCAGCTTTCGAGCAACTCCGCCATGGCGCGCAGGCCTTGGGCGAGCTCGTGGCCGTCCGGCGCCGCCTCCGGGTCGGTCAGGCACTGCACCATCACACCGCTGAGCAGCGCGAGGTGCACCGACCCGAGGGCCCGTACGTCCGCTTCGGAGACCTCCTCCTCGGGGACCCCGCGGAGTTGGGCGGCGACCATGCGCCGGGAGCGGCGCTGGCCCTCGGCGAGGATCGCGAGGACCTCGGGCGAGGACTGCGCGTGGACGAACGCCTCGACGTTGGCGACCCACAGCCAGCGCATGTCGCCGAAGTCCCGGATCTTGCGGTCCCAGGTGTCGGCGTACCGCTCCTCGGTGGTGTCCCCCTCGCCGGCGAGCCGGCCGGCCGCCGCGGCCCACTCGTCCATGGCGTCGAACAGCGCGCGGTTCAGGAGCGCCTCGCGCGACCCGAAGTGGTAGCCGATCGCGGCCATGCTCACCTTCGACGCCGAGGCGATGTCGCGCACGGTCGTGCGCAGGTATCCCTTCTCCTCCAGGCAACGCCGCGCTCCGGCCAGCAGGTCCTCGCGATTTCCCATGCGGGGATCGTATCCGCGCCGCTCTTCTTGGGCGCTCGCCTCAGGCAAGTGCCCTAGACGAACGTATTGCACGCTTGCCCAAATGCCGGCAGCCTGGGACCGGGAACACCGACGGAACACCCGACGGAACCGTCCACCGACCGATCGCACCCCGGGGAGAGCCACGCCATGCGCCACGAGCTGAAGATCGACGACCGCACCCTGTCCCACCTGGACTTCGGCGGCCCCGGCCGCCCGCTGTTCGTGCTCCACGGCGGCCTGTCCGAGGGCGCCGCCTTCACCGGCCTCGCCGCCCACCTCGGCGACGCCTGGCGGGTCATCGCCCCCGACCAGCGCGGCCACGGCGACTCCGACCGGGCCCCCGACTACCGGCGCGAGGGCTACGTCGCCGACGCCGTGGCCCTGCTCGACCACCTCGGCCTCGACGCCCCCGTCCCCGTCCTCGGCTACTCCCTCGGCGGCCTCAACGCGATCCACCTGGCCGCCGCCCACCCCGACCGGGTCTCCGCGCTCATCGACGTGGACTCCGGAGTGGAGATCGACCCCGACGGGCCGGAACCCTTCCCCTTCCTGCGCGGCCTCCCGTACACCGGCGAGAGCCCCGACGCACTCCTCGCGGCCGTCGGCCCGGTCGTCGCGCAGTTCGTCACCGGCGCCCTGCGACCGCTGCCCGACAGCGGCCACTGGCGGCTGCCCTTCCACCCGCAGGACATGCTCGACTCCATCCACGCCTGCCGCGGCGACCACTGGGACGCCTGGCTCGCGAGCACCTGTCCGGCCCTGCTGATCCACGGCACCCGCAGCCAGTCCCTCCCGCAGCGCCTGGCCGACGCGATGGTCACCCGGCGGCCGGGAACCTCGTACGCCCCGCTCGACGGGGACCACTTCGTGCCGTTCACCGACCCGCGGGGCTTCCACGAGGCCGTCGGGACGTTCCTCGACCGGCTCTGAACCCTTCCCGGCGGCGCCGGGGACCGCCGGGAACGCCGAAGGGGCGACGGGCCGCCGGGCCCGTCGCCCCTTCGGGCGCGCTGTGCGCGAATGTCGCGCCGGTACTACTTGACGATCGTGATCCGGTTCGCCGCCGGCGGGGCGATCGGGGACTCCTGCGAGGAGTTGTTCGTCAGGTAGGCGTTGAAGCAGTCCAGGTCGGACGCGCCCACCAGCTTGTTCTTGTGCTCCTTCAGGACGGTGAAACCGTCACCGCCGCCCGCGAGGAACTCGTTCATCGCGACCCGGTAGGTCTTGGCGGGGTCGATGGCCACGCCGTTCAGCTTCACCGAGTCCACGACGACGCGGTCCGCGCCCGCCTTCGTCAGGTCCAGGGTGTACGTGAAGCCCTTCGACACCTGAAGGATCTTCGGGTTCGCGCCATTGACCGGACCGCTGACCTGCTGCTGGAGCGCGGTGATCAACTGGGCGCCCGTCAGGTCCACGATGTTCATCATGTTGGTGAACGGCTGGACCGTGAAGGACTCGCCGTACGTCACCACTCCGTCGCCCTCGGCCCCGGAGGCCTTGAAGGCGAGGTCCGAGCGGATGCCGCCCGGGTTCATGACGGCCAACTGCGCGCCGCCCTTGTCGGCCGGGGCCAGGGCCTCCAGCTGCGCGTCGGCGATCAGGTCGCCGAGCGGCTTCTCGTACGCCTCCGAGCCACGGCCCGGGATGTCCGCCGAGATGAAGCCCTGGGGACGGTTGGCGATCGGGGCCGCCAGCTCGTTCCAGCGCCGGATCAGGTCGCTCATGTCCGCGGCCTTGGGCTGCTCACGGTTGACGACCTTGTTGACCGGCTTGGGCGAGGTGACCGGCGTACGGACGATGTCCTTGGTCTGCCGGTCGTACGTGAGCGTGGTGTCCGTGTACAGCCGACCGATGGAGGCGGCCGAGGTGACCGTGCGCGGGTTGCCCGCCGGGTCGGGGATGTTGCACGCGTACGCCTGGTGCGTGTGGCCGGTCACCAGCGCGTCGACCTTGGGGTCGACCTTCTTGGCGATGTCCACGATCGCGCCCGAGATGCCGGCGCCCGCGCCGGGGGTGTCGCAGTCGTAGTTGTACGCGCCGCCCGCGGGCAGACCGCCCTCGTGGATGAGCGCGACGATCGACTTCACGCCCTGCTTGTTCAGCTCCGCGGCGTACTTGTTGATCGTCTCGACCTCGTCGCCGAACTTGAGGCCCTTGACGCCCTCGGCGGTGACGACGTCCGGAGTGCCCTCCAGGGTGACGCCGATGAAGCCGATCTTCACGTCCCCCTTCTTCCAGACGAAGGTGGGCGACATCAGCGGACGCTTGGTCTTCTCGTCCGTCACGTTCGCGGCGAGGTACTGGAACTCCGCTCCGGTGAACGTCTTGCCGTACTCGAAACAGCCCTCGGTGGCGTGGCAACCGCCGTACGCCATGCGGCGCAGCTCGGTCTTGCCCTCGTCGAACTCGTGGTTGCCGACGCTGGACACGTCGAGGCCGAGCTTGTTCATCGCCTCGATGGTCGGCTCGTCGTGGAAGAGCCCCGACAGCATCGGGCTGCCGCCGATCATGTCACCGGCCGCGGCGGTGACGGAGTACTCGTGGCCCTTGCGGGCTTCGCGCAGGCTCGTCGCCAGGTACTCGACGCCGCCCGCGGGTATGGCCTTGGTGGTGCCGTCCGCCTGGCGTTCGGTCACGGTGCCGGAGGAACCCTGCGGGGGCTCCAGCGTGCCGTGGAAGTCATTGAACGAAAGCATCTGAACATCGACGGTCCGGCTCTTGGCCGCACCGCCACCACTCGCGGCGCCGGCCGGAAGGGCGGCGGCGACCAGGGCTCCGGCGCCGGCCGTGGCGGCGAGAGCGGCGAGGGTCAACCGGCGGGCTCGGCGGTGCCGTTGTGGCTTCGCTGACATTTAGTCCCCTTTGCGGACAGCGAGACAACTTGGGAGGTCCGCCGCAGCCTATTGTCAACGCGCGTAGCACGACAGGGTCCAATGGGTTACGGGCTGGTTGCGGTCGTACGGTGGGGTCATGACTGACGCAGCAGCGGCCCCGGAGCCGGGACGGCAGATTGAGACCCTCGACGAGCTGACGGAGGAACAGGCCGACGCCGTACTCACCCTGATCACGGACGCGGCCCGCACCGACGGCACCACCGCCGTGTCCGAACAGGGACGCATCCAGCTCCGCGGCGGACCCCGCGAGGGCATCCGGCACTTCCTGCTCACCGCCGACGGACGCCTCACCGCGTACGGGCAACTGGAGGACACCGACCCGGTGGAGGCCCCCGCCGCGGAACTCGTCGTCCACCCCTCCCTGCGCGGCCGCGGCCACGGCCGGGCCCTGGGCACCGCCCTGCTGGCCGCCTCGGGCAAGCGCATCCGGGTCTGGGCGCACGGCGGCAAGTCCGCCGCCCGGCACCTCGCGCAGGTCCTCGGCCTGACCCTGTTCCGCGAACTGCGCCAGCTGCGCCGCCCGCTCGGCCCCGAGGCGCCGCCGCTGCCCGAGCCCGCCCTGCCGGCCGGGGTCACCGTACGCACCTTCGTCCCCGGCGCCGACGACGCGGCCTGGATCGCGGCCAACGCGGCCGCCTTCGCCCACCACCCCGAACAGGGCTCCCTCACCGAGCGGGACCTGGCCGACCGGATCGCGCAGCCGTGGTTCGACGCCGAGGGCTTCTTCCTCGCGGAGCGCGACGGCGAACTGATCGGCTTCCACTGGACGAAGATCCACGCCGAGGAGCGGCTCGGCGAGGTCTACGTCGTCGGCGTCCGCCCCGGCGCGCAGGGCGGCGGCCTCGGCAAGGCCCTCACCGCGATCGGCCTGCGCCACCTCGCGGCGGCCGGCCTGCCCACCGCGATGCTCTACGTGGACGCCGACAACCCGGCCGCCCTCGCCGTGTACGAGGGCCTCGGCTTCACCACCCACGAGGTGGACCTGATGTACCGCACCGAGAGCTGAGGCGCCGGCCGAACGGACCAATCCGTCACCCCGGCGTCCTCCCGTGCGCCAGGCGGACCCTGGAAGCCATTCGCCATTAACCGAGCATTAAGAAGCGCTTGCCAGCATCCGAGCATGCAGCCCCGACTCCGCCTGACGGCCGACACTTCCGACGCGCCTGTCCTGCCGCGTGCGCGGAAGAATGGAGTCATGAGCCACAAGCCCAGCGTCGGCCCCACCGAGGTCCCCGCCCAGCACCCGTCTCACACGCCCGCCACGGCGAAGTCGCAGCTCGGCTCCATAGCCGCGCACCGCCCCAACGTCGGCCACGTCGATCTCGATCCGGATCTCGACGCCGATCCGGACACCTACGACGACAAGGAGGGCGGCGAACTGCCCCCCGGGCGGTTCCTCGACCGCGAACGCAGCTGGCTCGCCTTCAACGAACGGGTACTGGAACTCGCGGAGGACCCCGCCACCCCGCTGCTGGAGCGCGCCAACTTCCTGGCGATCTTCGCGAGCAACCTCGACGAGTTCTTCATGGTCCGCGTCGCCGGCCTCAAGCGCCGCATCGCGACCGGCGTCGCCACCCGCTCGGCCTCCGGCCTCCAGCCCCGCGAGGTACTGGACCTGATCTGGACCCGCTCGCGCGAGCTCATGGCCCGGCACGCCGCCTGCTACCAGCAGGACATCGCCCCCCAGCTCGCCGAGGAGGGCATCCACCTCATCCGGTGGCCCGACCTCACCGAGAAGGAGCAGGCGCGCCTCTTCACCCTGTTCCGCAACCAGATCTTCCCGGTGCTCACCCCGCTGGCCGTGGACCCCGCGCACCCCTTCCCGTACATCTCCGGCCTGTCCCTGAACCTGGCCGTCGTCGTGCGCAACCCGGTCAGCGGCCACCGCCACTTCGCCCGGGTCAAGGTCCCGCCGCTGCTCTCCCGCTTCCTGGAGGCCTCCCCCCAGCGCTACGTCCCGCTGGAGGACGTCATCGCCGCGCACCTGGAGGAGCTGTTCCCCGGCATGGAGGTGCTCGCGCACCACATGTTCCGCGTCACCCGCAACGAGGACCTCGAAGTCGAGGAGGACGACGCGGAGAACCTCCTCCAGGCCCTGGAGAAGGAACTCATGCGGCGCCGCTTCGGCCCGCCCGTCCGCCTGGAGGTCGAGGAGTCCATCGACCCCGGCGTCCTGGACCTCCTCGTACAGGAACTCAAGGTCAGCGCCGCCGAGGTCTACCCGCTGCCCGGACCGCTCGACCTGACCGCCCTCTTCGGGATCTTCTCCCTGGACCGGCCCGAGCTGAAGTACCCGAAGTTCATCGCCGGCACCCACCGCGACCTCGCCGAGGTGGAGTCCGCGTCCGCGCCCGACATCTTCGCCGCGCTGCGCGAACGGGACGTGCTGCTGCACCACCCGTACGACTCCTTCTCCACCTCCGTACAGGCCTTCCTGGAACAGGCCGCCGCCGACCCGGACGTCCTCGCGATCAAGCAGACCCTGTACCGGACCTCCGGCGACTCCCCCATCGTCGACGCCCTCATCGACGCCGCCGAATCCGGCAAGCAGGTCCTCGTACTCGTCGAGATCAAGGCCCGCTTCGACGAACAGGCCAACATCAAATGGGCGCGCAAGCTGGAGGAGTCCGGCTGCCACGTCGTCTACGGGCTCGTCGGCCTCAAGACCCACTGCAAGCTGTCGCTCGTCGTCCGCCAGGAAGGCGACCAACTGCGCCGCTACTCCCACGTCGGAACCGGCAACTACCACCCCAAGACGGCCCGCCTCTACGAGGACCTCGGCCTGCTCACCACCGACCCCCAGGTCGGCGCCGACCTCTCCGACCTCTTCAACCGGCTGTCCGGCTACTCGCGCCGCGAGACCTACCGCCGACTGCTGACCGCCCCCAAATCGCTGCGCGACGGCCTCGTCTCCCGCATCGACAAGGAAGCCGACCACCACCGGGCCGGTCGGCCCGCGTACGTCCGACTGAAGATGAACTCGATCGTCGACGAGGCCCTCATCGACTCCCTCTACCGGGCGGCCCGCGCGGGCGTCCCGGTCGACATCTGGGTCCGCGGCATCTGCGCCGTGCGCCCCGGCGTCCCCGGGCTGTCGGAGAACATCCGCGTCCGCTCGATCCTCGGCCGCTTCCTCGAACACTCCCGGGTCTTCGCCTTCGGCAACGGCGGCGAACCCGAGGTGTGGATCGGCAGCGCCGACATGATGCACCGCAACCTCGACCGTCGCATCGAGGCACTGGTCAGGGTCGCCGACCCGGCCCACCGCACGTCACTGGACCGACTCCTCGAAATCGGCATGTCCGACGACACCGCCTCCTGGCACCTGGGGCCGGACGGCGAGTGGACCCGGCACGCCACGGACTCCGAGGGCCAGCCGCTGCGGCACGTACAGGAGATGCTCATAGACGCCCGGAGGCGCCGGCGTGGCTCAGCCAAACCATGACCCCCTGGCAGGCGACGTGCTCGGCACGTACCTGCGGTCCCAGGCCACCGCTTTCCTGCGCGCGCTGCACCTGCACGGCGACGGCGCGACAGGGGCGGCCGACACCGCCGGGGGAACCGACGCCGCGCGCGGCCTGCGGGGGGCCGCGCGCCGGATCTCCGGCTCCCTGGGCACCTTCCGGGCGGTGACCGAGTCGGCCTGGGCCGACTCGCTGCGCACGGAACTCGTCTGGCTGTCCTCCACCCTCGCCGACGAGCACGCGTACGGCGTCCGCCTGTCACGGCTCATGGACGCCCTGCACCGGCTCTCCGGAACCCCCGAGGTGCCCGCGCCCCGGGGCACCGCCGGCGCGCTCACCGTGGGCTCCGCCCGGGCGGGCGCACTGCTGGAACGGCAGCTCACCCTGGCCCGGACCCGCGCCCACTCGGCCACCCTGTCCGCCCTCGGATCGGCCCGGTTCCACGCGGTCGCCGACGCGGTGGCCGTCCTCGCCTCCGAGGTCCCCCTGGACCCCGTCGCGGCCCGCGGCCGGGTCGACGACGTACTGGTCCCGCTGGCCGAGGTGGCCGAAACCCGTCTGCTCGGCGCCGTGGACGCGCTCCCGGCCCCCGAGGGCGGCACCCCGTACTCCGCGCACGAGGACGGGGCCTGGCACGAGGTACGCCGCCTCCTGCGGGTCCACCGGTACGCCCGGGAAACCCTCGGCGACGACGTGACCCGGCTGGTCGCCGCCGGCGAGGCCCTGGACCGCCACCGCGACGCCTCCGAGGCCGCCGCCGCCTCCGCGACCGCCGCCCGTACCCCCCGCATCGCCCCGGCCACCGCGTACGCCCTCGGCGTCCTGCACGCCGACCAACGCCACGCGGTCGAAGCCGCCCGCCACACCTTCCACACCCTCTGGCACCCCACCCCGGCCCTCCCCTGACCAAGGCGCCCCCGGCCCCGCAGCCCCGCCGCCCCCTTGAGGCGCGGCAGCCCAATCCAGCCCCGCCGGCGTTTGAGGCGCGGGGGCCCGGGGGCAGCGCCCCCGGCAACGGCGCCGCACGCCCCCCCACCCCGCCCCGGGGTTTGCGCACCAACCCCCCGGGCAGGCCCCCGGCGAAGGCCCCGCCCACGACCGGCCCGGCCCGGCGCGGTGACACCGCCGATTTCCGGCCACCCCACCGCTCCGCCCCACCCCGCCGGCCAGGCAAAGGTCACGGCGGCATAACGTGCGGATAACGCCCCGTTACGCCCAGGTACAAACCCCCCCATCCGCACCGGCCCGCCCGCCACGGTTCACCGTCCGTTCACCGAGGGCCGTCGACCGCTTCACCTGTTCTGCCTAATTTCGGTACTGCAAGGTGCGAGCCGGGCCGAAAAGCCCACTGCCCGCACCCCGCCAACCCGTAGTCCTCTTCGCACGCCGCCCCGATACAGAAAGCGGCCGGCGGCTTCTGGAAGGAACACCCGAAAGTGAAGCTTCAGCGCAAGAGCATGCTTCGTGCCTCCGCCCTCGGGGCGCTTGTCGTGTCCGGCGCCCTGGTCCTCACGGCGTGCGGCTCGGACGACAACACCAAGGCCGACTCCTCGGCGAGCGGCAAGGCCTCGGCCCCCGCGCCCGGCGACGTCAAGTGCGAAGGCGCCAAGGGCAAGCTGCTCGCCTCCGGCTCGTCCGCGCAGAAGAACGCCGTGGACGTGTGGGTGAAGAACTACATGGCCGCCTGCTCCGGCGTCGAGGTCAACTACAAGTCCTCCTCCTCCGGTGAGGGCATCGTCGCCTTCAACCAGGGCACCGTCGGCTTCGCCGGCTCGGACTCCGCGCTGAAGCCCGAGCAGGTCGAGGAGTCGAAGAAGATCTGCACCGGCGGCCAGGGCATCAACCTGCCCATGGTCGGCGGCCCGATCGCGATCGGCTTCAACGTCGCGGGTGTGGACAAGCTGAACCTGGACGCCACCACGATCGCCAACATCTTCAACGACAAGATCAAGAAGTGGGACGACGAGGCGATCAAGAAGCTGAACCCCGGCGTCACGCTTCCCGGCACCGCGATCCAGCACTTCCACCGCTCCGAGGACTCGGGCACCACCGAGAACCTGGGCAAGTACCTCAAGGCCACCGCCGGTGACGCCTGGCCGCACGACCCCGCGAAGAAGTGGCCGGCCCCGGGCGGCCTCGGCGCCTCCGGTTCCTCCGGTGTCGCCTCGCAGGTCAAGGCCGTCGACGGTTCGATCGGTTACTTCGAGCTGTCCTACGCCGCCTCGCAGAACATCAAGACCGTCGACCTGAACACGGGCGCCGGCGCCCCGGTCAAGGCCACCGGAGAGAACGCCTCCAAGGCCATCGCCGCCGCCAAGATCGCCGGCACCGGTTCCGACCTGGCGCTGAAGCTCGACTACACCACCAAGGCCGAGGGCGCGTACCCGATCGTCCTGGTCACGTACGAGGTCGTCTGCGACAAGGGCAACAAGGCCGAGACGCTCCCGACCGTGAAGTCCTTCCTGAACTACACCGCCTCGGACGCGGGCCAGAAGGTCCTCGGCGAGAACGGCTACGCCCCGATCCCGACCGAGATCAACGCCAAGGTCCGCGAAGTCATCACCTCGCTGTCCTGAGTCCTCGATCCCCGGGTGCCGGCCGACTCCCGTTCCGAGTCGGCCGGCGCCGGGGGACCCTCCCCCTCCACCCAGGGGGATCCGGTGCACCGCCGCCAGGGGGCATGCCCCCCACACAGACCGGAAAGACCATGGCTTCCACCACACCCACCCAGATAGACACGGCTCCGCCCGTCTCCAGGAGCGAGAGGTCCACCGGCCGCGCCGGTGACAAGATCTTCGCCGGGCTCTCCAAGGGTTCCGGCATCGCCCTCCTGGTGATCATGGCGTCGATCGCCGCCTTCCTCACCTACCGCGCGACCATCGCCCTGTCGAAGAACGAAGGAAACTTCTTCACCACCTTCGACTGGAACGCGTCGGCCACGCCCCCCGTCTTCGGCATAGCCGTCCTGCTCTTCGGCACCGTCGTCAGCTCGATCATCGCGATGGTCATCGCGGTTCCGATCGCCGTCGGCATCGCCCTCTTCATCTCGCACTACGCGCCGCGCAAGCTGGCCACGCCGCTGGCGTACGTGGTCGACCTGCTGGCCGCCGTGCCGTCGATCGTCTACGGCATCTGGGGCGCCCTCTTCCTCGTCCCGCAGCTCGGCGGACTGAACCTCTGGCTCGACCAGTACCTGGGCTGGACGTACATCTTCGACAAGAGCCAGCCCGGCGTCGCCCGCTCGCTGTTCACCGTCGGCATCCTGCTCGCGATCATGATCCTGCCGATCGTGACCAGCGTCAGCCGCGAGGTCTTCCTCCAGGTCCCGCGCATGAACGAGGAGGCCGCCCTGGCCCTCGGCGCGACCCGCTGGGAGGTCATCCGCATGTCGGTGCTGCCCTTCGGGCGCTCCGGTGTCATCTCCGCCTCGATGCTCGGCCTCGGCCGCGCGCTCGGCGAGACCATGGCCGTCGCGACCGTCCTCTCCCCGAGCTTCCTGATCTCCGGCCACATCCTCGACCCGGGTGGCGGCACCTTCGCGCAGAACATCGCCGCGAAGTTCGACGAGGCCAACGAGTTCGGTCGGGACGCGCTGATCGCCTCCGGCCTGGTCCTCTTCCTCCTGACCCTGCTGGTCAACGGCGCGGCCCGGCTGATCATCGCCCGCCGCAAGGACTTCTCGGGGGCGAACGCCTGATGAGCCACACCCTTCAGGACCAGCGGCCCACCCGGGCCCGCAAGTCCGTCGCCCCCGCCACCCTCACCCGCGGTGGCCTGCCCCGCTGGGCCCCGGCCGGCATCGCGGTCCTCTCGATCGTCCTCGGCAGCGGCATCGGCCTCGTCTCCGGCCTCGACAGCAAGATCCAGTGGGGCCTGCTCGCCGCGCTGTTCTTCGTCACCGTCACGTACGTCGCCAGCTCGGTGATCGAGAACCGCCGCCAGGCCAAGGACCGGGTCGCGACCTCCGTCGTCTGGGTCTGCTTCGTCCTCGCGGTCATCCCGCTGCTCTCGCTGCTGTGGACCACCATCAGCCGCGGCATGAAGGTCCTCGACGCGGCCTTCCTCGGCCACTCCATGAACGGCGTGACCAGCTTCGAGGCCGGCGGCGGGGTCTACCACGCCCTGCTCGGCACCATCGAACAGGTCGCCCTGGCCACCGCGATCGCCGCGCCCATCGGCCTGCTGACCGCCGTCTACCTCGTCGAGTACGGCCGGGGCCCGCTCGCCCGGTCGGTCACCTTCTTCGTCGACGTGATGACCGGCATCCCCTCCATCGTCGCGGGTCTGTTCATCCTGACGACCTGGAACCTGATGCTGGGCTTCGGTCCCTCCGGCTTCGCCGGCGCGATGGCCCTGTCGATCCTGATGATGCCCGTGGTGGTCCGCTCCACCGAAGAGATGCTCAAGCTCGTCCCGAACGAGCTGCGCGAGGCCGCCCTGGCCCTCGGCGTGCCGAAGTGGCGCATGATCCTCAAGGTCGTGCTCCCCACCGCGATCGGCGGCATCTCCACCGGCGTGATGCTGGCCGTCGCCCGCATCGCCGGCGAGACCGCACCGATCATGCTGCTGGTCTTCGGCTCGCAGCTCATCAACGGCAACCCCTTCGAAGGCGCCCAGTCCTCGCTCCCCCTCTACATCTGGGAGCAGTACAAGGTCGGCAGTGAAGCCTCCTACGACCGGGCATGGGCGGCTGCGCTCGTTCTGATCGCCTTCGTCATGATCCTCAACCTGGTGGCTCGCGGCATCGCCCGCTGGAAGGCCCCGAAGACCGGTCGCTGACGCGACTTATGAAAGCGATGTGACCCTCTCATGGCCAAGCGAATCGACGTCAGCGGCCTCTCCGCCTTCTACGGCACCCACAAGGCCATCGACGACATCTCGATGACCGTGGAACCCCGCTCCGTGACGGCCTTCATCGGCCCCTCCGGCTGCGGCAAGTCCACCTTCCTGCGCACCCTGAACCGCATGCACGAGGTCACCCCCGGCGGCCGCGTCGAGGGCAAGGTGCTGCTGGACGACGAGAACCTGTACGGCCCCGGCGTGGACCCGGTCGCGGTCCGCCGCACGGTCGGCATGGTCTTCCAGCGCCCCAACCCCTTCCCCACCATGTCGATCTTCGACAACGTGGCGGCGGGCCTGCGCCTGAACGGCTCGTTCAAGAAGTCCGAGCTGACGGACATAGTCGAGAAGTCCCTCCAGGGCGCCAACCTCTGGAACGAGGTCAAGGACCGCCTGAACAAGCCCGGCTCCGGCCTCTCCGGCGGCCAGCAGCAGCGCCTGTGCATCGCCCGCGCCATCGCGGTCGAGCCCCAGGTCCTGCTGATGGACGAGCCCTGCTCCGCGCTCGACCCGATCTCCACCCTCGCGATCGAGGACCTGATCGGGGAGCTCAAGGAGCGCTTCACGATCGTCATCGTGACGCACAACATGCAGCAGGCGGCCCGCGTCTCGGACCGCACCGCCTTCTTCAACCTCGCCGCCGTCGGCCAGCCCGGCAAGCTCGTCGAGATCGACGACACGGACCGGATCTTCTCCAACCCGTCCGTCCAGGCCACCGAGGACTACATCTCGGGCCGCTTCGGCTGAGCCCCGGCCCCCGGATGTACCGATAGACGTCCCGCGGTGCTGCATGGCGGTGCCACCGTGAGGCGAAAGGAAAAGGGCCGGCTCCCCCTGGGTGGGGGGAGCCGGCCCGCTTTCGTGTCGTGCCCGGTGCGCGGTCGTCGTGACGACCACCACGCTCTCGCGGCTAGTTCACGAAGGCCAGGTTCACGATCCAGAAGCTCACCGCGGCGACCAGTGCGGCCGCCGGCATGGTGATGAACCAGCCGAGGATGATGTTCTTGGCGACGCCCCAGCGGACCGCGTTGACCCGCTTCGTGGCGCCCACGCCCATGATCGCCGAGGTGATCACGTGGGTGGTGGAGATCGGCGCGTGGAAGAGGTACGCCGAGCCGAACATGATCGAGGCGCCGGTGGTCTCGGCCGCGAAGCCCTGCGGCGGATCCAGCTCGATGATCTTGCGGCCGAGGGTGCGCATGATGCGCCAGCCACCCGCGTACGTGCCCAGCGACAGCATCACGGCACACACGAGCTTGACCCAGACCGGGATGGCGTCGCCCGCTCCCTGCACATCGGCGATGACCAGGGCCATCATCACGATGCCCATGGTCTTCTGCGCGTCCTGGAGACCGTGGCCGAGGGCCATGCCCGCTGCGGAGACGGTCTGGGCGATGCGGAAGCCGCGCTTGGCCTTGTGCGGGTTGGAGCGGCGGAACATCCACAGGATGGCGACCATCACCAGGTAACCGACGATCAGACCGACCACCGGCGAGACGAACATCGGGATGACGACCTTGTCGACCACGCCGGTCCAGATGACCTCCGTGCCACCGGCCAGCGCCGCGCCGACCATGCCGCCGAACAGCGCGTGCGAGGACGACGAGGGCAGACCGAAGTACCAGGTGACCAGGTTCCAGACGATCGCGCCGACCAGCGCGGAGAAGAGGATCCACATGCCCCGCGTGCCGTGGGGCGTCTCGATCAGGCCCTCGCTGACCGTCTTGGCCACGCCGCTGCCCAGGAAGGCACCGGCGAGGTTCATCACCGCGGCCATCGCGAGCGCGGCGCGCGGCGTCAGCGCACGCGTCGAGACCGAGGTCGCGATCGCGTTCGCCGAGTCGTGGAAGCCGTTGGTATAGGTGAAGCCGAGCGCGACACCGATGGTCACGATCAGAGCAAAGGTGTCCACGTGGTTCAGGACTCCTTGACCGCGATGGTCTCCACCGTGTTCGCGACGTGCTCGAACGCGTCGGCGGCCTCTTCGAGCACGTCGACGATCTGCTTGAGCTTCAGCACCTCCATGGCGTCGTACTTGCCGTTGAAGAGTTGCGCGAGCAGCTTGCGGTGGATCTGGTCGGCCTGGTTCTCCAGACGGTTGACCTCGATCCAGTACTCGGTCAGGTTGTCCATGGTGCGCAGGTGCGGCATGGCCTCGGCGGTCAGTTCGGCCGCCCTGGCCAGTACCTCGATCTGCTGCTCGACGCCCTTGGGCAGTTCCTCCACGTTGTAGAGGACGACCAGGTCGACCGCCTCCTCCATGAAGTCCATGATGTCGTCGAGGCAGGAGGCCAGGTTGTAGATGTCCTCGCGGTCGAACGGCGTGATGAAGGAGGAGTTCAGCTGGTGGAAGATCGCGTGGGTGGCGTCATCCCCCGCGTGCTCCGCTGCCCGCATCCGCTCCGCGATCTCGGCTCGGGCGGAGGAATCCGCTCCGAGCAGTTCCATCAGGAGCTTCGAGCCCGTGACGATGTTGTCCGCGGATGCGGCGAACATGTCGTAGAAGCTCGTCTCCCTGGGGGTCAGACGAAATCGCACGTGAGGTCCTCGGGGTGCATTGGGTTCGGTCAGGCTGATGCTAGGCGCATCCCCCGGCCACGGCTAACCGGCCGTTCCCCAGTGTGCTCCATCAGGCAGAGTGGGCAACCACGGACCCCTGCCCGTACGGTCGGGGCCCGGTATTCTATACCCATGAGGGGTATACATCCCTCGTTCCGGACCACGGGAGGACGCATGACGACCATCGAGGCGGAGGGCTCCGGAGCGGACGCCGGCGCCGACCCGGTCCCGGTCGCGGCGGTGCACGGCTATCACCACCAGAAGGACGAGCACCTCAAGCGCCTGCGCCGGATCGAGGGCCAGATCCGCGGTCTGCAGCGCCTCGTCGACGAGGACGTCTACTGCATCGACATACTCACGCAGGTCTCGGCGAGCACGAAGGCCCTCCAGTCCTTCGCGCTCCAACTGCTGGAGGAGCACCTGCGGCACTGCGTCGCGGACGCCGCCGTCAAGGGCGGCGCGGAGATCGACGCCAAGGTCGAGGAAGCCACGAAGGCGATCGCGCGCCTGCTGCGAACCTGATCCCGACCCCTGCCGCGGACCCGATCCCGGACCCCGGAGGCCTCGGGGGCCCGGCCCCCACACCGCCCACCACCGGCGATCCGTGACCGCGGCGGGTTTGGCGACGGGTTCGTCACGGGTATCCGATGCCCAGCAGAACCTCGTCGATCCGGTCCTGGCTCAGTCGCTCCTCGGCCGCCGCCGAGGCCGCGATGATCAGCTCGCCGCACAGTTCGATCTCGGCGAGCGCCACGTGGTCCTGCACCGTCGTACCGCCTGCGGGAGTCACGCGCGCCACCTCTCTCTGCCGCCATCGCCCGTCGGCGCTCGGCTTACCAACATAGGGAGCGCACGCCGCCGCGCGCATGACACGGATGGACCATTTCCGGATACCTGGCCATGGCCCGCTCGCATGGTCTGGACCACGCGATCCGACTATCCGGCGATCTTCCCGGCGAAAATGTCCCCGCTTGCGGGCAATACGACGGTCACCGGAGTCCCAAACCCGTAGAGCAACGTGGTCGAGGAGACATCGATCACGCCATTGTTGACATAGGTGAAGCGGTGCCGGACCTTCCGCAGCCGGCCCTCCTCGTCCAGGTAGGCGTCGAACGGCACCGTGTCCGTGTCGAACCCTTTCGCCGCCGCTTCGAGTGCCCCCTTGACCCCCGGCGAGGCACTCCGCGCGGCCCGCCCGATGTCCGTGGTCCCCCGGTAGTGCCGCACCGTGGTGCCCGCCACCTCGGTCTTTCCCACGTACGTCACGTCCCGCGCGCCCCGCAACAGCTCGACCGCGGCGAGCGGGTCGGTGGCCCCGCCCGTGACGAGGTTCCCGTCCGCGAGGGTCGTCGTGTCGACGCGGACCCACTTGTCGTCGGGGACGCCCGCGCCCCGGTTCTTCATGTAGAGGGCGCCCGGGACGAGGAGTTCGGTGATGGGCCGGTGTTCGGCCTTGCCCGCCGCGTCGGCCGGGAGCATCACCAGGAGCTGGCCCATCCGGCTCTTGAAGTCGACACCGCCCTCGCCCCGGATGGTGACCCTGGTCCCGCCGGTGGCCATCTCCATCGCCGTACGGGCCCGCGCGCTGCCGGTCGCGTCCAGCACGTCGGCGGCGCCGCGCACCGCCGCGGCCGGGTCCTCGGGGGGCCGGTCGTCACCGCTCGCGGAGCTTCCGCATCCGCTCGTCACGGCCACGGTCACGGCCACCGCGACGGCGAGCACCGCCTCACCGGCACGTCCTCGTCTGCGCATGTGCTGGTGCACCACCATCGCCTGCCAACCCCCAACGCGTGACAGCTGTTTGCCCGAGGCCCCCACCCGCTCCGCTTAACGAGGTCCGGGGTTTCCCGTCACGGTCCGGCGCGGTGCCGCGAGCCGGCCGGGCCCGGTACCGTGGAGGAGTGGACCCGCACACCCAAGCGACTCCGATCACTCCGCTCGCCGCCGTGCCGCATCCTCGTCACCCCGAGGAGCCCGTGCGACAGCCCCCGACCGGCCACACCACCGACACGACGGAACGCGGCTCGTTCTGCCTGGCCGTCTGCACCTGCGGCTGGACCGGACCGGCCCGCCGCTCTCGAGACCTGGCCCGCAAGGACGCCACCCGCCACACGGCGGGGTAGGCCCGGTCGACACCGACGGACCGCCGCACGGCGGGGGCGCGGCACGGCGGTACGGGCCCACACACCCGCCCTGCGGCCGGGCGTGTCGCCCGTTCGGACGGCCCGGCTGGCCGTGCGGCCCGCGACCGGATGCCCTGTACTCATGCCAGGACCCGCACCCCGCCTCGCGGCCCTCCTCTGGGCCCTGCTTCTCAACACCCTCACCCCGGCCGCGGCCTGGGCCCGACCGGTGGGATCGGCGGACGGACCGGCCGACGTGGCGTTGGCCGTCGGGGTCACCGCAGCGGCGGCCGTGGCCACGGGTCTGTGGCTGCGCTCGCGCTACCGCCGGGACGAGGCGGAGGAGGACCGGGGCGCCGAGAGCGGCGATCCGTGAGCCCCCGCCCCCGCCCGAAGGCGGTCCGGCTCTGCTACGGCGCTTCCGTGCTCTGCCTGCTGGCGGCCGCGCTCCTCGCCCTGTGGGACGGCCACGTCTGAGAGCGAGCCGTCATCGAACCGCCGGCGGAGCCCGTACCAGCGGTGATTCGGCGCCCGTTACGCCGCCAGGTCGCTCTCGTGCGACCTCGGCGCCAGTTCCACGGGCCGGGCCACGACCCGCTCCCCGGCCCGGACCAGCCACCGTGCCCGCGGCCAACGGACCACGGCCCGCACCACCGGTGTCAGCAGCGCCGCCGCGGCCGGCGCGAGCAGCAGCACGACCGCGGTGCCGAGCGCGAACCCGCCGATCACGTCGGTCGGGTAGTGGACGCCGGTGTACACCCGACACAGGCCTTCGAGGAGCGCCACCCCGATCCCGACGTAGCCGATCCTGCGGTGGGCGATGAAGAGCCCCACCGCCATCGCCATCGTCAGGGTGGCGTGGTCGCTCACGAACGAGAACTCCGCACCCCCGAGCCGCGCGCCCAGTCCCGACCCGGAGCCCAACACCTCCAGCCCCTCGTGCTGGAGGAACGGCCTCGGCCGTCCGACGAACTCCCGCAGCGGCACGTTCAGCAGCAGCGCGAGGCCGGCCGCCAACGGCGCCCACACCAGCGCGACGAAGGAGTCGACGGCCGGCGCCTCGTCCAGCCGGCGCGCGCCGCGCCAACACCACAGGACCAGCAGCACCATCGCGAGCGGCAGTCCGTACTCGCCGACGAGGCCCACCGCCCGGTCGAGCCCGTCCGGCGCGTGCCGGGCCAGGCCGTTGATCTCGTACAGCAGGCTGACGTCCACATTCGGCCCACCGGTCGCGAGTCCAGCCATGGCGATGCGGCCCCTTGCTTGCCTAGTGCAGCGCGTCGCAGGTCCTTTGCCGGTTGGGCGTGGCTGGATTGGTGACGCTGTGTGAGCGCGCAGGCATCCTGCGGGAAGCGGTCCTCGGACGACCCGGCTTCGGTCCGGCACACGGTG
>NZ_JAPNLK010000115.1 GCF_026627505.1 Streptomyces sp. H27-H5
CGGGCCACGGACACCCGCACGGGCCTCCATCAGCGGGATGAATAGTCATACCGGACGAGGAGATCAGCTGTCCGTGCACAGGGATCTGAACTGTCCGCTCACCCGGATGTCCCACTGTCCGTTGACAAGAAGCCCTGTCCGTAGCCGGGGGTCTGGAGCATCCCCGGCATGACGTTCGAGGCGTACACGCGAAAGGAGCGAGTCCGCTGGTACAGCGGGACAGTCTGCTCATGAACGCGCCGCATCCCGTCACGGTGGATCTGCCGCCACTCGACGTACATCGACTCAGCGTTTCGGGACGCGGCGATCAAATCGGCCGCGTGATCGTCGGCCCCACAGGCAGCGCACCAGGCACGGATGTCAGCGTCCGAGGGCGGTGTCTTGCCCCGCGCGATCCGGGAGGACTTCGACTTGTGCCAGCCGCACAGAGCGGCCAGCTCATGCCCTGTCAGGCCAGCGTCTTGCATGAGGCCCTGCAAGCGGGCAGCCACAGCGGCTCGTGCCGCTTGGGCGCTGGAGAGTGGAGAGGAAGGCATGAGCTGACCGGTCAGGAATCAGACGGCGTACTTCTCGTGCGGGATGGCTCGCTCCCACACGGCTTCGAACGCCGACGCGCACAGCTCAACTGCGGCAGGGTCTTCCGTCTGGTCAGTGTGGACCCACCGGCCGACTCCGTCGAAGACGTTGAACTGGACAAGGCGGCCGTCGAACAACCAGAAGTCGTTGCCCGGCAAGGCAAGGTCCGAGGCGTTGCGACGGGGCAGCCAACGGATCTGCTCACCGGCCGCGACGTTCGTGAAGGTGCCGGAGTGCTCGAAGGCGATGTAATCGCTGACTGGCTCCGAGACGATGCGGGCACGTCGGATGACAACACCCTTGGCCGTGACCTCCTGGACGAGGTCGAGCCAGGGACGCCACCACGAAGCCTGGTCCTCCGGGTCGAGCCGACGCCCCTGCTTCCATGCGGCGAAGCCTTCGATCTCGTTCTCAACGCCGTACGTGTCGCGCATCTCAAGATGCACGGCTGACTCCTGCACTGACCTGATGAGGTCAGAGAAGTCAGTCAGACTCTGCGACACGGAGCGCCTCCCTGAGAAGCGGGATCATCCGCTTCGGAACCCTGATCACCGACTCATGCCCGGGGATCGGCACATCCCGCGAGCTCTCGCCCGTGGTCCGCTCGTCTGCCGTCCACCCCTGGATCACAAGATCCTTCGACTCCTGGTCCACCCACACAGCGGGTGATCCGTGATCTCCGGACTCGGGGTCTTTACCGACGAACCGTAAGGCCATGGTGTCCCTCCCTGTCGAGCGCGTTGCGCCTGGTTGCACGACCTTCACTCTGCCGGACAGCGCTGGTCAAGGGGGCCGGAACCGGAGTGTTCGGCAGAGGAAAGGGCAGTACCGTCCAGGGTGGTGGGGGAGTCTCCCGCATCTGATCAGCGGCTCTCGATGATGGTTCCCCCAAGCATCACCACGCGAACTCCTCGTGCAGTGGCTCGATGAGCAGGCCGGGCAGGGAGGCGGAGGCGGCGGCGCCGATGATCGTCACGAAGGCGACGGCCGCGGCGAACCAGGCGCGGTGCACGCGCCCCGGCCGCCGCGGGGCGACGGGCACGGCGGCGGGCGTGGGGGCGGGTGTGGAGGCTGTCTGCGTCACGCAGTCAGCTTCCGGCCCGCGGGCGGCGCCCGACAGTGGCCTGAACGACATGCTTCGATACGATCGGGCCATGGAGCCCCGTGCGCACCGTGTCGTCGTCCTCGCCCTCGCCGGGCTGCTGCCCTTCGAACTCGGCATCCCGCACCGGATCTTCGGGTACGCCAAGGACCCGGCCGGGCGGCCCTTCTACGAGACCCTCACCTGCGCGCTCCGTCCCGGACCGGTGGCCACGGACGCCGACTTCGCGGTCGACGTCGAGCACGGTCCGGAGCTGCTGGCCACCGCCGACACGGTGGTGGTGCCCGCCTCGTACGAGCTGGGGCCGGTGTACAAGGAGGGGCGGCTGACCGAGCCGCTCGGCGCGGCCCTCGGCCACATCCGACCCGGCACCCGGCTGGTCTCCATCTGCACGGGGGGCTACGTCCTCGCCGCCGCCGGCTACCTCGACGGCCGCCGGGCGACCACCCACTGGGCCTCCGCCGAGCACTTCCAGCGGCTCTTCCCGGCCGTGCGGGTCGACCCCGGCGTGCTCTACACCGACGACGGGGACGTGCTGACCTCCGCCGGGGTCGCCGCCGGCATCGACCTGTGCCTGCACATCGTCCGCCGCGACCACGGCGCGGCCGTGGCCAACGAGGTGGCCCGGCGGACCGTCGTACCGCCCCACCGGGACGGCGGGCAGGCGCAGTTCATCGAACGTCCGGTCCCCGAAGCGCCGTCGGCCGGCACCACGGCGGCGCGTGCCTGGATGCTCGACCGGCTGCACGAGCCGATCCGGTTGAGCGACCTGGCGCGGCAGGAGTCCATGTCGGTACGGACGTTCACGCGCCGCTTCCGCGAGGAGTCCGGGGTCAGCCCGGGGGAGTGGATCGTCGGGCAGCGGGTGGAGCGCGCCCGGCGCCTGTTGGAACGCACGGAACTGGCGATGGAGCAGGTGGCGCGCGAGGCGGGCTTCGGGACGGCGCAGTCGCTGCGCAAGCACGTGCAGGCGGCGTTGGGGGTGAGCCCGACGGCGTACCGGCGCACGTTCCGGGCAGCGGGCGCCCTGGTGGGGTCGGTCGGGGCGGGCGGGCCGGTCGGGCCGGGGCGCGCGACAGACGGTGGGCGGCGGCCGTCGCCGTGAGCGGCGGCGTGGTGGCCCTGCTGGCCGCCACGACCGGGGGAACGCCGGCCGCCGCCGAGAGCGAGCCGCCGCCCCCGGGCAGGTGGAGTTCCCCACCCACTGCCTCCCGCCCCAGGAGGCCGGGCTGTCGCCCGCCGACGGTCCGACGACGGCCCGGATCAGCGTCGACGACCCCGCCCCGAAGGTCGGCGACACCGTCACCGTGACGTACCGGATCGCCGCGACCCCCGCCGTGAACCCCGCCGCGACCGAACTGCCCGCCGACGCGGTGACCCCCAGCGGGCGGATCGTGCTCGCGGGCGCGCAGAGCGGCGAGGTGACCGTGGTGGGCGTCCGACGCAACGACGCGGTGCCGGCGGGCGCGACCCTGCCGGGCGTGACCATGACCGGGACCTTCACCGTCACCGCGCCCGGCGGGATCACCCTCGCCCCGGGCGGTTACACCCTGCACACCGGTCACCCCGTGGACCTGGACACCACGTGCACCGCGGCCGGTCCCGCCCCCGTGTCCCAACGCCTCACGGCCGCCCCGCTGCCGACGGCCAACCCGCGCGCGCTCACGCTGGGGACGGCGTTCGGGAAGCCGGGCGCGAGGGTCGCCGTCACCGGCTCCGGCTTCGCCCCGGGGGCGGCCGTCACGGTGGCCGGCCGGACCGGCGCCGCCGAGACCGCCGACCGGGTGGCCGCCACCGCCGACGAGCGGGGCGTGGTCCGGGCCGAGCTGCCGGTCACCGACAAGGGGACGACGGGCGTGGTCGCGTACGAGGGCACGGCGTGGTCGGCGCAGGGCGGATCGGGGCCGGCCGCCTACACGGTGATCGATGCCGCCGCGGTGGTCGATGCCGCCGCGGTGGTCGACGCCGCGCCGCCCTCGCAGGGCACCCGGAAGGCCGCCGACGCCCACAACACCGCCCGCGACGGCGGCTTCGCGGTCCGCGGCCTCGACGAGCCGGGTCGCGCCACCGCCGCCTGGACCGCGCTCGCGCGGGAGCGGGTGACCGTGCCGGCCCGGGGATCGGTCGACGTCGGGTTCACCGTCACCGTCCCCGACCGGGCCGAGCCGGGGGACCATCCCGGAGCCGTCGTGGCCCTGGAGGACCGACCGGCGGACGCCGGCGCGGGCGTCGACGTGCGACAGGCGGTCGCGGCCCGCCTCTACCTCCGGGTCACCGGGCCGACCGCGCCCGCCCTCGCCGTCCGGGACGTCCGGGTCGGCGGGAGCGACGGACGCGCCGAGGTCACGTACACGCTCCACAACCGGGGCAATGTCACCCTCCGGCCCCACGCCGTCCTCACCGTCTCCGGAGCCTTCGGTCGCACCCTGTCGCGGCGGGCCCTCACCGGCCTGCCGGCCGAGCTGCTGCCGGGCCAGGACGTGCGGCTGAGCAGCAGGTGGGACGGCCCGCCCGCCCTGGAGTGGACCCGGTTGACGATCCGGGCGCAGGCCCCGGGGGCCACCGCCGAGGGCGCCGTCGAGCATGCCGCGCACCCCCTCCTGGCCACCCTCCTGGCGGGCGCTTCGACCGTCCTGGCGGTGGGCTGGTCGGCGCTGGGAGCCGCATCGGGGAGAATGGCCCGTATGAGCGATCGTTCCCCCGAGCCCACCGCCCCGCACCGCGCGGGCTTCGCATGCTTCGTCGGCCGCCCCAACGCGGGGAAGTCGACCCTGACCAACGCGCTCGTGGGCACCAAGGTCGCGATCACCTCCAACCGGCCGCAGACCACGCGCCACACGGTCCGCGGCATCGTGCACCGCCCGGACGCCCAGCTGGTGCTGGTCGACACCCCCGGCCTGCACAAGCCGCGCACCCTGCTCGGCGAGCGCCTCAACGACGTCGTCCGCTCCACCTGGGCCGAGGTCGACGTCATCGGCTTCTGCCTGCCGGCCGACCAGAAGCTCGGCCCCGGAGACAAGTTCATCGCGAAGGAACTCGCGGGGATCAAGAAGACCCCCAAGATCGCCATCGTGACGAAGACCGACCTGGTCGAGTCCAAGCAGCTCGCCGAACAGCTCCTGGCCATCCACCAGCTCGCCGCCGAGCTCGGCTTCGAGTGGGCCGAGATCGTCCCCGTCTCGGCCGTCGGGGACAGCCAGGTCCAGTTGCTGGCCGACCTGATCGCGCCGCTGCTGCCCGAGAGCCCGCCGCTGTACCCGGAGGGCGACCTCACCGACGAGCCCGAGATGGTGATGGTCGCGGAGCTGATCCGCGAGGCCGCGCTGGAAGGCGTACGGGACGAGCTCCCGCACTCCATCGCCGTCGTCGTCGAGGAGATGATCCCCCGGGAGAACCGCCCGGCGGACCGCCCGCTGCTGGACATCCACGCGAACGTCTACATCGAGCGGCCCAGCCAGAAGGGCATCATCATCGGCCCGAAGGGCTCCCGCCTGAAGGAGGTCGGGATGAAGTCGCGCAAGCACATCGAGGCGCTGCTCGGCACCCCGGTCTTCCTCGACCTGCACGTGAAGGTCGCCAAGGACTGGCAGCGCGACCCCAAGCAGCTGCGCAAGCTCGGCTTCTGACCTCGATCAGGGCGAGGAGAGACGCACTAGGGCAGCCGGCGGACCTTCACCGCGTTGTCCAACCGGGTCCCGGGCCGGCCGTCAGGCCGGCTCTGGGCCCGTTCGTGCTCCTCGGCCAGCAGCACCTCCCAGGCGCCGTCGGGCAGCTCCAGGTCCGCGACGACCTCGGCGGGCTTCGGGAAGCGGACGCCCTCGACCGGCGGCTCCTGCCAGGGCGCCCAGCCCGCGTGGCCGACGATCAGCAGGACTCCGCCGGGGGCCACGGCGGCGGCCGCCCGGCGCAGGATCCGCTCGCGCGGGAAGTCCCCGTACGAGTGCAGGAAGCAGGCGGAGACCAGGTCGTACTCGCCGGCCGGGAACGAGTGCGCGAAGTCGTGCCGCTGCCACTCCACCCGGTCGCCGACGCCGGCGTCCGCCGCGTGCGAGGCCGCTCGTTCCAGGGCCACCCCGGAGATGTCGGTCGCGGTCACCCGCCAGCCCCGCCGGGCCAGCCAGACGGCGTCGCCGCCCTCGCCGCAGCCGAGGTCCAGGGCCCGGCCCGGGGCGAGGTCCGCAGCCTCGCGAACCAGGGCGGCGTTGGCCTCGCCGCTCCAGATCCGGTCGTTCTCCCGGTAGCGGCCGTCCCAGAACTCCTCGCCCGTGACACCGGGCTCCGGGGTGGGCGGCTGGGCGTCGGTGTGCACGTGGTCGGACACGGGAACCTCGGTCTCTCGCGGTCTCGCGGGGAAGGGTACGGGCCAGGCCCCGACCGTCCGGGTGCCTGTGTCGCCGATGCTCCGCCCGGGCACCCCGAAGCGCCAAACACTCTTGCCGTTTCGGCAACCGCGCGCCCGTCCGGACGGGCATGCGCCGCACCGCGCCCGGCCCCCGCCGGCCGGATCCGAGGGGCTACTGCGCGGGTGGGACGGGCTCCGCGATGAGGGCCGTCGCCACGCGGCGGAAGCCGATCCGGCCGTAGATCCGCGCCACGTCCTCGTCTCCCGCCGACAGGAACACCGTCCGGGCCCCGCCCGCCAGCGCCTGTTCGACCAGGGCCGCCGTCACCGCGAGGGCCAGGCCCTGCCGGCGCGCCGCCGGGAGGGTGCCGACGCCGACGACCTCGGCGACGTCGCCCACCGGGATGTACTGGCCCGAGCAGAGCACCACGCCGTCCCGTACGGCCGCGGCCATCCCCGTGCCGCCCGAGGCGAGCTGACCCGAGACCCGCGCGCGGCGCGGTTCCACCGTCGGATCCGTCAGCGCCGCCGCCAGTTCGGTCGGCCCGGCCTCGCCCAGCGCGGTGCCCGGGGCCGCGAACGCCAGCATCGGCACCGTCACCGCGGCCGCCAGCAGCGGGTCGTCCGCGCCGAGGACCCGTACGTCCGGATGGGCCGGGGTCGGCCGCACGGACTCCAGCACCATCAGCGGATGGGAGCTGACGCGCAGTCCCGCCGCCTCCACCGCGGCCCGCAACGAGGGGCTGTTTTCGGCCACCCATTCGAAGGCCTCGGGCACCTTCAGCTCCCGTTGGCGGGCGAGCACCCGCTCCACGTCGGCCGCGGAGGCCTCGGGTCCGCCGAGCGAGGGGCGCGCGTAGTACGGCCACCCCTCGCCCTCCCGCACGAACAGGGTGAGCGGCCCGAAGTCCTCGGCCCGGGCTCCGCCCACGCGCGGGACCGTGTCGTAATACCGCTCCAGGGCGGAAAGCATCTCTGTGGTCATCCGCCGATCCAAGCAAAGCGCCGGCTCGCGGGCCTCCCGATTACCGGGGGATCACCGGGGGAGCACCGCAGACACCCCGAGGGGCGGCCTACGCGCCCTCCTTCAGCACGCGCGAGATCAGATCGCGTTGGGCGTCCGACAGGTACGGCTCCGCGCAGGACACCGTCCGCCCGTCCACCGTGATCCGGTACGAGAAGCCGTCCCGAACCCGGTCCGGCCCGTGTCCGGGCGGACCGGACAGCAGGGCCTGTCGGGCCAGCCGCCGCCACTCGTCCTCGTCCGGCCGGCCCGAGGTGTCCACCTCGGCCCGGCGCTCGATGCCCGCGAAACCGCCCGTCCGCACCACCAGAATCCGCATGACCGCCTTCTTACCCCGGATCGGCCGCCTACCCCAGGCCGACCGTCGACCACGCCTTCTGGAGCGCCTGGTGCTCGGGCCCGCCGTCCCCGTAGCGCGCGACGGCCGCCGCCGTCGAGAGCCGGGCGAAGTCCGCGAACTGCGCGTCCGCGGCGAGCCCCCCGCCGGTGAGGGTGTCGTACCAGATCCGCCCGGCCCGCTCCCAGGACTTGCCGCCCAGCTCGGTCGCCACGATGTAGAAGGCGTGGTTCGGGATGCCGGAGTTGATGTGCACGCCGCCGTTGTCGCTGTGGGTGCGGACGTAGTCGTCCATCGACGCCGGCTGCGGGTCCTTGCCCAGCTCGTCGTCGTCGTACGCCGTGCCGGGCGCCTTCATCGAGCGCAGCGCGACCCCGCTGACCTGGGGTCCCAGCAGCCCCGCGCCGATCAGCCAGTCCGCCTGGTCCGCCGTCTGCTCCAGCGACCACTGCTTGATCAGGGAGCCGAAGACATCGGACATCGACTCGTTCAGGGCTCCCGGCTGGCCCCGGTACTCCAGGTTGGCCGTGTACTGGGTGACGCCGTGGGTCAGCTCGTGGCCGATCACGTCCACCGACACCGTGAAGTCGAGGAAGAGGTCCCCGTCCCCGTCGCCGAAGACCATCTGGCGGCCGTCCCAGAAGGCGTTGTTGTAGTCCTCGTCGTAGTGCACGGTCGCGTCCAGGGGCAGCCCCGCGTCGTCGATCGAGCGCCTGCCGAAGCCCTTGAGGAAGAGTTCGTGGGTGGCGCCCAGTCCCGCGTACGCGCGGTTGACGGTGGCGTCCCGCGTCGGGGCGTCGCCCTCCCCGCGCACCTTCGTCCCGGGGAGCCGGGTGCGGTGCAGCGCGTCGTGGACGGTGCGGCGCGGTTCGTCGGAGACGGGTGCGCCGAGCGCCGGGGCGACGCCCCGGACGGCGGTGACCCGGCGCCGGGTACGCAGCAGGGAGTCGCGTTCGAGGGTGCGCTGCGCGGCGTCGGCGCGACGGGTGTCCTCGGACCGGGCGATGCGGTCGAGGAGGTGGGGCGGGACCACCGTGCAGAAGACGGGGTGCGCGGGGTGGTGAGTGGCGTCCATGCGGGCAATGTGGCAGTGCGTGATGGCAGTGTCACTAGCAGCGACCATGATTCATTCGGTTGTCTGAAAGCGTCCGCGTCATGTTGACGGATCGCCCGGACCTGGCGGCCAGGAAAGAGCTTTACCTCACAAACGGTGCAAATCGGACCACCCGGTCTTGCATACTGAAACAGGTCCTCGCATCACGGCGCGGCTCGGCTAGGCTCGATCCATCATGCGTTTCGGGCTGCTTCTCCTTAGCTGCCGCGGCGAGGGTCTGTAGTCGTAGGCCGGCCCCCTCCCCGCGGAGTTTGGTGTTGCGGTTTTGCGACCGCCCGTCGGCCGTCCCAGCGAACTACACGCGGACACGCGAGGAGCCCTACGCCATGAGTCAGCAGCCTTTTGTCGCTCGCCCCACGCCCATCACGAACGCGACCCACACCCAGCGCCCCTCCGGGATGCCGGTGCACAAGTACGGCTTCTACGAGCAGGTCGAGATCCCGGACCGCACCTGGCCGAACGCCCGCGTCACCCAGGCCCCCCGCTGGCTGTCCACCGACCTGCGCGACGGCAACCAGTCGCTGATCGACCCGATGACCCCCGCCCGCAAGCGCGAGATGTTCGACCTGCTGGTGCGCATGGGCTACAAGGAGATCGAGGTCGGCTTCCCGTCCTCCGGCGAGACCGACTTCAACTTCGTGCGCTCCATCATCGAAGAGGGCGCGATCCCCGACGACGTCACCATCTCCGTACTGACCCAGGCCCGCGAGGACCTGATCGAGCGGACCGTGGAGTCCCTGGTCGGCGCCCGGCGCGCGACCGTCCACCTGTACAACGCGACCGCCCCCACCTTCCGCCGCGTGGTCTTCCGCGGCTCGAAGGAGCAGATCAAGCAGATCGCCGTCGACGGCACCCGCCTGGTCATGGAGTACGCGGAGAAGCTGCTGGGCCCGGAGACCACCTTCGGCTACCAGTACAGCCCGGAGATCTTCACCGACACCGAGCTGGACTTCGCCCTGGAGGTCTGCGAGGCCGTCTGCGACGTCTGGCAGCCGGGCGAGGGCCGCGAGATCATCCTGAACCTGCCCGCCACCGTGGAGCGTTCGACGCCGTCCACGCACGCAGACCGCTTCGAGTGGATGGCCCGCAACCTGACCCGCCGCGAGCACATCTGCATCTCCGTGCACCCGCACAACGACCGCGGCACCGCCGTCGCCGCCGCCGAGCTGGCCCTGATGGCCGGCGCCGACCGTATCGAGGGCTGCCTGTTCGGGCAGGGCGAGCGCACCGGCAACGTCGACCTGATCACGCTGGGCATGAACCTGTTCTCCCAGGGCATCGACCCGCAGATCGACTTCTCGCAGATCGACGAGATCCGTCGCACCAGCGAGTACTGCAACCAGATGGAGGTCCACCCGCGCCACCCCTACGCGGGCGACCTGGTCTACACCGCCTTCTCCGGCTCCCACCAGGACGCCATCAAGAAGGGCTTCGACGCGATGGAGGCCGACGCGGCCGCCGCCGGCAAGACGGTCGACGACATCGAGTGGGCGGTCCCGTACCTGCCCATCGACCCCAAGGACGTCGGGCGTTCCTACGAGGCCGTCATCCGCGTCAACTCGCAGTCCGGCAAGGGCGGCATCGCCTACGTCCTGAAGAACGACCACAAGCTGGACCTGCCGCGCCGCATGCAGATCGAGTTCTCCCGGATCATCCAGGCCAAGACCGACGCCGAGGGCGGCGAGGTCACGCCGAAGGCGATCTGGGACGTGTTCTCCGACGAGTACCTGCCGAACCCGGAGAACCCGTGGGGCCGCATCCAGCTGCGCTCCGGCTCGACGGCCACCGACAAGGACGGCACGGACACCCTGACCGTCGAGGCCGTCGTGGACGGCGTCGACGCCGTGCTGACCGGCACCGGCAACGGCCCGATCTCGGCCTTCTTCGACGCCCTGGCCGGCATCGGCATCGACGCCCGCCTGCTGGACTACACCGAGCACACGATGAGCGAGGGCGCCTCCGCCGTGGCCGCCTCGTACATCGAGTGCGCGATCGACGGCCGCGTCCTGTGGGGCATCGGCACCGACGCCAACACCACCCGCGCCTCCCTGAAGGCGGTCATCTCCGCCGTCAACCGCGCGGGCCGCTGACCCTCCCCGCCCCCGTCCGGAACCCCGCCGCTCCCATCGGAGCGGCGGGGTTCCGCGCGTCACGGGGGAGCCGGACGTCATCGGCGTGACCTCCGCGCCGCTCCGTCCGGATGGTGCGGGCGGCCACGACGTTGACGCGGATCCCGCCCGCCGCGCGATCCGGCGCGAGCCACCGCGCGGGGCCGACACCCCCTGCGCCGCCAGGCCAAACGCCGCCCGGGCGGGCCGGAATCGGGCAGGCGGAGATCGGCCAAGTCCCGGATCCGGGGGATGTTGTCTTGTCACACGACTGACGCATCCTCACCGATGTGGCTAACATCACGCCAACCCGGGCGATGGTGCCAGGGGGTCCCGCCCGTGCCCGAAGGGCCACGGGGGAGTTACGGAGGTGCGACGTGCTGCCAGCTCGGGATGGGGACGGCCGGAAGCTGACGGCCTGGGGCATCCGGACCACCTGGAGCACGGTGGGCGACGGGGAGTTCTTCTGCCCCGGCTGCGGGGGTGACCGCAACTACCGCCGCCGCACCGGCCGCCGCAGGTTCACCGTCCTCGGGGTCCCGCTGCTGCCGCGCGGCCAGGCCGGGCCCGTCGTCGAGTGTCAGGCCTGCCGGGAACGCTACGACACCGACGTGCTGGACCACCTGACCACCACCCGCTTCTCGTCGATGCTGCGCGACGCGGTCCACACGGTGACCCTCGCCGTGCTGGCGGCGGGCGGAACCGCCTCCCAGAGCACGCTGGAGGCCGCCGTGTCGGCCGTACGGTCCGCCGGGTTCCAGGACTGCACCGAGGAGCAGTTGGAGTCCCTCGTGGACGCCCTGGCCGCCGACGAGGGCCGACTGGGGCTGTACGACGGCCCGGAGTGCCGCGGGGCCGCGCTGTCGATAGAGCTCCACGAGACCCTGGAACCGCTGGCCCCGCACCTGGCCGGCCCGGGCCGCGTCTCGCTGCTGCTCCAGGGCGCGCGGATCGCCCTCGCCGACGGGCCGTACACCCCGGCCGAGCGCGAGGTGCTGGCCACCGTGGGCGCCGCGCTGCGGATGGACACGGACGAGGTGGCACGACTGCTGTCGGCGGTCCGGGCCCCGTAGCCCGGCCCGACCCGGCCCGTTCCGATCCGGCGCGCTGTGACCCGTCCCGTCCCGCTCCGGCCGCGTCCGGACACCGTGTGTCCCGCCCGCCCCGATCGCATCCGAAACCGGTCGCCGCGCCCCTCCTCGACGTAACGATCCGGCCTCGCGGGGCCGAACCGGAGCGCCGCGCGACCCGTGCCACGGGATGGAACCGGCCCCTCCGCGAGCGGGGCGCCGCCCTGCCCGGTGGCTGGAATCATGCGCTCTGCTTTGCCGTGTCGAACCACGGCGAAGGCGGTCCGCGCAGGTCATCGCCGGGGACTTGGCGCGAGCGCAGTGCGCGCCCGGCGCGGGATGCGGCCTTCGTGGGCCGCCGGCCCTAGCCGCCCCCCGCGCGTTCCCGCCAGTGGAGGAAGCTCCAGATCGCAGCTCCCGGAACGTCAACACTTTGTAGAAGTCGACGATATCTGTGAGCGCCCCCACAGGCGTTCAATTCCGGTCACACGACGAGACGCCGCCGGTAACACAACGGGGCTTCGATGCACGTGAATTCACTGACATCCCGGCGGACCAACGGGTTCGCGACCCACTCCGGCCAGGGATGACCAGATCTCCTCTCGTTTACCTACCTATCGAAGGGCAAGGCAGAGATGGCACGTGTCGCCGCCCGGCTTTCCGTCAACGGAGAGCAGAGCTCGCACCCGGTCGACGAGGTGCTCCCCCTCCCCAAGCTGGCGCTGTACGGCTTCCAGCACGTACTCGCCTTCTACGCCGGTGCCGTGATCGTTCCGATCCTCGTCGGCAGCGCGCTCAAGCTCAGTCCCGAGCAACTGGTCTACCTGATCAACGCGGACCTCTTCACCTGCGGCATAGCCTCGATCATCCAGGCCTGGGGCGTGGGCCGGATCGGCGCCCGACTGCCGATCGTCCAGGGCGTCACCTTCACCGCCGTCTCCCCGATGATCGCCATCGGGCTGGGCGCCGGCGGTGGCACGGCCGCCCTGCTGGTGATCTACGGAGCCGTCATCACGGCCGGCATCGCCACCTTCGCCTTCGCCTGGATGCCCGCACGCGTCTTCCGCGTCGTGATGTCGCTCTTCCCGCCGGTGGTGACCGGCACGGTGATCACCATCCTCGGCATCGTCCTGCTCCCGGTCGCCCTCAAGGACGTGGTCGGCGGCGCGCCGCTGGTCGGCGACGGCGGGGACCCGAAGCAACTGGCCTACGCGGTTGCCACCATGCTCTTCGTCCTCCTGATGATGCGTCTCGGCCGTCCCTTCGTCTCCAGCATCGCGGTCCTGCTCGGCCTGGTCGGCGGCACGCTCGTCGCCTTCGCCCTCGGTGACGCGAAGTTCGCGGCCGTCGGCCACTCCGACTGGATCGGCGTCACGACGCCCTTCCACTTCGGCGCCCCGAAGTTCGAGTGGTTCCCGATCCTTCTCATGCTGATCGTCATGCTGATCACCATGGTCGAGACGACCGGTGACACCTACGCGGTCGGCGAGATCGTCGGCAAGGACGTCGACAGCGAGACCGTCGCCCGGGCGCTGCGGGCCGACGGCGCCGCCACCGCGATCGGCGGCCTGCTGAACTCCTTCCCGTACGTGGCCTTCGCCGAGAACGTCGGACTGGTCCGGGTCACCAAGGTCAAGAGCCGGTTCGTGGTCGTCGCGGCGGGCGTGATCATGATCATCCTGGGTCTGCTGCCCAAGGCCGCCGCGGTCGTCGCCGCGATCCCGCCCGGCGTCCTCGGCGGCGCCGCCACCGTGATGTTCGGCATGGTTGCCCTCGCCGGCATCCAGACCCTCGGCAAGGTGGACCTCAAGGAGGAGAAGAACGCCCTGATCGTCGGCGTCGCCCTCGCCTTCGCGCTCTTCCCGGCGACCGTCCCGGCCTTCTTCGAGAAGCACATGAGCGTGGACCTCGCCTCGCTCCTCAACAGCGGTGTGACCCTCGGCGCCACGGCCGCGATCGTGATGAACCTGCTCTTCAACGGCCTGGGCAAGGGCGATCCGCACGCCGACCCGAACACCGCCCCCGACGCCGCCGCCCCGGAGGTCGTGCTGCCCGCCCAGGCGGACGCGCCGGTCGCCCTGGCCGCCGCGCACAAGGCGGACGGGCCGGACAAGGCCAACGCGGCGGACAAGGCCAACGCGGCGGACAGGGTCGACGCGGCGGACAAGGTGAACGCGACGGATGCGCCCGGCGCCGCGGGAGCGCCCGACACGGCGGACGGTGCGGCGGCGCCCGCCGGCTGATCCGCCCCCGAGGCCCGACGACCCGACGGCGCTCCGCCCGGACCCCGGTCCGGGCGGAGGGCCGCGCCGTTCCCCTCGTACAGGCGTCCCCGCGCGGGTCCCCGTACAGGTGACAATGGGGCCATGAGTCTGTTCCGCGACGACGGCATCGTGCTGCGCACCCAGAAGCTGGGTGAGGCGGACCGCATCATCACGCTCCTCACCCGAGGCCACGGCCGGGTGCGGGCCGTCGCCCGCGGCGTACGGCGCACGAAGTCGAAGTTCGGCGCCGGGCTGGAACCTTTCTCCCACGCCGACGTGCAGTTCTTCGCCCGGGGCAGCGAGCTGATCGGCCGCAGCCTGCCGCTCTGCACCCAGACCGAGATCATCGCTCCGTACGGCAACGGCATCGTCACCGACTACGCCCGCTACACCGCCGGCACCGCGATGCTGGAGACCGCCGAACGCTTCGCCGAGAACGAGGGCGAACCCGCCGTACAGCAGTACCTGCTGCTCGTCGGCGGACTGCGCACGCTCTCGCGCGGCGAACACGAACCCCACCTCATCCTCGACGCCTTCCTGCTGCGCTCCCTCGCCGTCAACGGCTACGCGCCGAGCTTCGACGACTGCGCGAAGTGCGGGATCCACGGCCCCAACCGGCACTTCTCCGTCGCCGCGGGCGGGGTGATATGCGGAGACTGCCGCGTACCCGGCAGCGTCGTACCCTCGTCTGAGGCCATCGCTCTGCTCAGCGCGCTGCTGACGGGCGACTGGGGTCACGCGGACGCCTGCGAGGCGCGTCACGTGCGGGAGGGCAGCGGGCTGGTCTCGGCCTATTTGCACTGGCATCTGGAGCGCGGGCTACGCTCCCTGCGATACGTCGAGAAATAGGAGCTGGACACATGGCACGACGCGGCATTCTGGGACGCTCTCGCCGGGAGTACAAGGTTCCCGAGCCGCACCCGTCCGGTGCGCGCCCGCCGAAGATCCCCGGCGAGCTGGTCCCGAACCACGTGGCCGTGGTCATGGACGGCAACGGCCGATGGGCCAAGGAGCGCGGACTGCCGCGCACCGAGGGCCACAAGGTCGGCGAGGGAGTCGTCCTCGACGTGCTCAAGGGCTGCCTGGAGATGGGCGTCAAGAACCTCTCCCTGTACGCCTTCTCGACGGAGAACTGGAAGCGCTCGCCCGACGAGGTCCGCTTCCTCATGAACTTCAACCGCGACGTCATCCGCCGTCGTCGCGACGAGATGAACGAACTGGGCATCCGCATCCGCTGGGTCGGCCGCATGCCCAAGATGTGGAAGTCGGTCGTCCAGGAACTCCAGGTCGCCCAGGAACAGACCGTCGACAACGACGCGATGACCCTGTACTTCTGCGTCAACTACGGCGGCCGCGCGGAGATCGCGGACGCGGCGCAGGCCATCGCCCGTGACGTCGCGGCCGGCAGGCTCGACCCGTCGAAGGTCAACGAGAAGACCTTCGCGAAGTACATGTACTACCCGGACATGCCCGACGTGGACCTCTTCCTGCGCCCGAGCGGCGAGCAGCGGACCTCCAACTACCTGCTCTGGCAGAGCGCGTACGCCGAGATGGTGTTCCAGGACGTGCTGTGGCCGGACTTCGACCGCCGGAACCTGTGGGCGGCCTGCCTGGAGTACGCCCAGCGCGACCGCCGCTTCGGCGGCGCCGTACCGAACCAGGGGGAGCCGGGCGCCTCCGCCTGACCGGATACCGCCGAGGGGCTCCCTTTCATGAACACGGATAGGGGGCCCTCGGCGCAACCGGACGGGCCGGTCGCGGTGACCGGTACCGCCACCGCGCAGGCTGTTCTTCCCCGCCGCCGGCCCCCGGGCCGTGCTGGACCGGAACCTGCGCTAGCCGGCCGCGGCCGCGCAGTCGGCGCAGGTGCCGAAGATCTCGACGGTGTGGGCGACGTTCACGTAGCCGTGCTCGGCCGCGATGGACTCCGCCCACTTCTCCACGGCCGGGCCCTCCACCTCGACCGCCTTGCCGCACTTGCGGCAGACCAGGTGGTGGTGGTGATCGCCGGTGGAGCAGCGGCGGTAGACGGACTCGCCGTCGCTGGTGCGCAGCACGTCCACCTCGCCCGCGTCGGCGAGGGACTGCAGGGTGCGGTACACGGTGGTCAGGCCCACGGAATCGCCGCGGTGCTTGAGCATGTCGTGGAGTTCCTGGGCGCTGCGGAACTCGTCCACCTCGTCCAGTGCCGCCGCCACGGCCGCCCGCTGCCGGGTGGATCGTCCTCGTACTGGCGCGGTATTCATCTCGCCAGGCGCAGTCGCCACCGGTTCCTCCTCGTTTCGGCCTCGGCCCATTGTGCCAGGCGGCCGAGACTCCTAGACCTTCACATCGTCGCGCGTACAGACCTCCTCGGCGCTCCGGGCGGCCTTGGCCCGGCGCCGGGCCAGGGGGGTGGACAGGGCCGTCATCACCATGAAGACGGCGATGGCGAGCAGCACGATCATGGCGCCGGAGGGCGCCTCGACGTAGTACGTGGCGGCCGTGCCGGTCAGCGCGACGGTGACGCTGATCGCGATGGCCAGGCCCAGCGTCGTGGCGAAACCGCGGGTCATGCGTTGGGCGGCCGCGACCGGGATCACCATCATGGCGCTGACCAGGAGCAGGCCGACGATCCGCATCGCGACGGTGACGGTGACGGCCGCGGTGATCGCGATCAGCAGGTTCAGCGCGCGCACCGGCAGCCCGGTGACCCGGGCGAACTCCTCGTCCTGGCAGACGGCGAACAACTGCCGGCGCAGACCGATCGTGACGGCGAGGACGAAGGCGGCCAGGATCACCATGGCGATGACGTCCTCGGACGCGACCGTGGTGATCGAGCCGAACATCGACCCGAGCAGCATGGTCGTGGACCCGCCGCCCAGATTGATGATCATGACTCCGCCGGCCAGGCCGCCGTAGAAGAGCATCGCGAGCGCGACGTCGCCGCTGGTCCGGCCGCGGGAGCGGATCAGCTCCATGCCGACGGCGCCGACGACCGCGACCAGGGTGGCCATCCACACGGGGCTGGTGTGGAGGACGAAGCCCAACGCGACGCCGGTCATCGCGACGTGGCCGAGGCCGTCACCCATGACGGCCTGGCGGCGCTGGACGAGGTACGTGCCGATGGCGGGGGCGGTCAGGCCGACCAGACCGGCCGCGATCAGCGCCCGCACCATGAAGGGGTAGGTCAGGAGGTCCATCAGCTCAGCAGTCCCGTCCGGAGGGGCTCGGCGTCGTGCGCCGCGTGGGGGTGTACGTGGTCGTGGCCGGGGAGGGCGTGCTGGCCCACGGCCTCCGGGGGCGGGCCGTCGTGCATCACGCAGCCGTCGCGCAGGACGACGGCCCGGTCGATCAGCGGCTCCAACGGGCCCAGCTCGTGCAGGACGAGCAGGATGGTCGTCCCGGCCTCCACCTGGTGCCGCAGCGCGTTCGCGAGGACCTCCTGGTTCGCCAGGTCCACGCCGGCCATCGGCTCGTCCATGATCAGCAGTTCGGGTTCCACGGCGAGTGCCCGGGCTATGAGCACCCGCTGGTGCTGGCCGCCGGAGAGCGCGTTGATCGAGGCGTCGGCGTACGTGTCCATGTCGACCAGGGCCAGTGCCCGCTCGACGGCGGTCCGGTCGGCCTTGCGCAGCACCCCGAAGCGGGAGCGGGCCAGGCGGCCGGCGGAGACGATCTCCCGGACGGTGGCCGGGACGCCGGCGGCGGCCGTGGTGCGCTGCGGGACGTAGCCGATGCGGGACCACTGGCGGAAGCGCCTGAACTCGGTTCCGAAGAGGGACAGCGCGCCGTCGGTCAGCGGGACCTGGCCGACCACGGCACGCACGGCCGTGGACTTCCCGGAGCCGTTGGCGCCGAGCAGGGCGACGACCTCACCGCGCCGGACGGTGAGGTCGATCCCGCGCAGCACGGGGCGCGAGCCGAGCGAGGCCGTGGCCCCGCGCAGGGATATGACGGGCTGGTCCGTTGTCTGACCCGACGTGGACTGCATGGCGCGCGCCTCCGTTGCTGCTGCTGTCATCACTTGGCTCCGAGGGCCTTCTGGAGGTTCTTCAGGTTCGACCGCATGACCTCGAAGTAGTCAGCGCCCTGGGACTTGTCGGTGATTCCCTCGAGCGGGTCGAGGACGTCGGTCTTCAGGCCGGTGTCCGTCGCGAGGGCCTTGGCCGTCTTGTCGCCCGCCGGCGTCTCGAAGAACACGGTGGTCACCTTGTCCTTGGCCGCGACGCCCTGGAGGTCCTTCATGCGGGCCGGGCTGGGCTCGGACTCGGGGTCGATGCCGGAGATGCCCTCCTGGTCGAGCCCGTACCGCTCGGCGAGGTAGCCGAAGGCGGCGTGCGTGGTGATGAAGGTCTTGGAGGCCGTGTTCTTCAGGCCGTCCTTGAACTCGGTGTCCAGGGAGCCCAGTTCGGTGACCAGCGTCGCGGTGTTCTTCTCGTAGTCCGCCGCGTGCGCGGGGTCGGCCTTCCCCAGGGCCGCGCCGACGCCCTTGGCGATCTCCGCGTACTTGGCGGGGTCGAGCCAGACGTGCGGGTCCTTGCCGGCGCCGCCGTGGTCGTGCTCCTCGCCCTCGGCCGCGTGGTCGCCGGCCGCGTGGTCGTGGTCGTCGTGCCCGGAGGCGGCGTGCGCCTCCAGCGCGGTGAGGGTGCCGGCGTCGACGACGTTCTTCACGCCGGACTGGGCGACGGCCTTGTCCACGGCGGGTTGCAGCGTCTTGAGGTAGAGGATCACGTCGGATTCGCCGAGTCGGCCCGTCTGCTTGGGCGTGATCTCCAGATCGTGCGGTTCGACACCCGGCTTGGTCAGGGTGGTGACCGCCACGTGCTCCTTGCCGATCCGCTCGGCGAGGAACTGCATGGGGTAGAACGACGCCGTCACGGCGAGCCTGCCGTCCGTGTTCCCTCCGGCGGCACTGGCTCCGGAGCAGGCGGTGAGGGCCGTCGCGCCGAGGGCGACGGCGCCGGCGAGGGCTGCGGCGGGTATGAGGCGTCGTACGTTCATGACATCCATTTTCATCAAAGATGGAAACGATTGTCAAAAACCCTGGTGGGGGGAGCCCGCGCGGGCCGTCCGGGGGCCGGGGAAGGGCATCCCGATTTGAAAGGGGGGGTGCGGGCGCCGGTAACCTAAAGGCTTCGCCGTTCGTCCTCGTAATGAAGAGAGCACCGTGGCCGCCGACAAGATCGAAACCATCGTCAGCCTGAGCAAGCGCCGTGGCTTCGTTTTCCCGTGCAGTGAGATCTACGGCGGCTCCAAGGCCGCCTGGGACTACGGCCCGCTCGGTGTCGAGCTGAAGGAGAACATCAAGCGCCAGTGGTGGAAGGCCATGGTCACCGGGCGTGAGGACATCGTCGGTATCGACTCCTCCGTGATTCTGGCCCCCGAGGTGTGGGTGGCCTCCGGCCACGTCGCCACCTTCTCGGACCCGCTGACCGAGTGCACCTCCTGCCACAAGCGCCACCGCGCGGACCACCTGGAGGAGGCGTACGAGGCCAAGCACGGCCGCGTGCCCGCCAACGGTCTTGCCGACATCAACTGCCCCAACTGTGGTGTGAAGGGCCAGTTCACCGAGCCCAAGCAGTTCTCGGGCATGCTGGAGACCCACCTGGGCCCGACCCAGGACACCGGATCCAAGGCGTACCTGCGCCCGGAGACCGCCCAGGGCATCTTCACCAACTTCGCCCAGGTGCAGACGACTTCCCGCAAGAAGCCTCCCTTCGGCATCGCGCAGATGGGCAAGTCCTTCCGCAACGAGATCACCCCCGGCAACTTCATCTTCCGCACGCGCGAGTTCGAGCAGATGGAGATGGAGTTCTTCGTCAAGCCGGGCGAGGACGAGCAGTGGCAGGAGTACTGGATGCAGGAGCGGTGGAACTGGTACCGCGACCTCGGCATCCGCGAGGAGAACATCCGCTGGTACGACCACCCGAAGGAGAAGCTGTCCCACTACTCGAAGCGCACCGCCGACATCGAGTACCGCTTCAACTTCGGTGGCAATGAGTTCTCCGAGCTCGAAGGCGTGGCCAACCGCACCGACTTCGACCTCAAGGCCCACTCCGCCGCCTCCGGCCAGGACCTGTCGTACTTCGACCAGGAGGCCGGCGAGCGCTACACCCCGTACGTCATCGAGCCGGCGGCCGGTGTCAACCGCGCCATGCTCGCCTTCATGCTCGACGCGTTCAACGAGGACGAGGCCCCGAACGCCAAGGGCGTCATGGAGAAGCGCACCGTGATGCGCTTCGACCCGCGCCTGGCCCCGATCAAGGTCGCCGTCCTGCCGCTGTCCCGCAACCCGCAGCTGTCGCCGAAGGCCAAGGGCCTCGCCGCCGACCTGCGCAAGAACTGGAACATCGAGTTCGACGACGCGGGCGCCATCGGCCGCCGTTACCGTCGCCAGGACGAGATCGGCACGCCGTTCTGCGTCACCGTCGACTTCGACACCCTGGACGACAACGCGGTGACCGTGCGCGAGCGCGACACCATGAAGCAGGAGCGCGTCTCCCTGGACCAGATCCAGAGCTACCTCGGCAGCCGTCTGCTCGGCTGCTAGTGCTGCACCGCGAAAGTTCGTGGAGGGGGGTTGGGCCGGTCAGGCCGGGCTGCCGAGGTAGAGGGTGCCGGCGCAGGTAAGGCAGTCCTCGGGACTGCCGATGGGGAGGCCGGTGGGGAGGAA
>NZ_JAPNLK010000116.1 GCF_026627505.1 Streptomyces sp. H27-H5
GCCGGGCGGGGGCGGCCGGCGGCGGGGCGTGGGGCGTGGGGCGTGGGGCGGGGGTCGGGGGGCGTGGGTCGAGGGGGTCACCCGGCCGGTCTGCCCTGCCCGGCCGGGCGCCCGACCCTCCCGGGCTCAGCCTTGGAAGCCGTACGGGCGGGTGATCAGTTCCAACCAGTGCCCGGACGGGTCGGGGAAGTAGATGCCGCTGCCCCCGTCGTTGTGGTTGATCTCGCCCGGGTGCCTGCGGTGCGGATCGGCGTAGTACTCGGTTCCCGCCGCCTTGATCTTCTCGTAGGCCGCGTCGAACACGTCCTGGGAGACGAGGAACGCGTAGTGCTGAGGAGTGATGGACTCGCCGGGGGCGGCGGTGGCGAAGTCGAGGGTGACGCCATTTCCGGTCTCGACGGGAATGAAGGGACCCCACTCGGTCCCGACCTCCAGGCCGAGGATGTCGGCGAGGTACTCCGCGGACCGCCGGTTGTCACGGCTGTGGACGATCGTGTGGTTCAGCTGTACTGACATGGGTGGATGCCTCCGAAAGGCACGTCACGGCGCCTCCATGCCTCACCCGGTCGGTGACCGACACGCGATGCCGTCCGCACGAGCCTAAGCACACCGATCATGCCGGGTCCATCGATATTCGGTCGAATGAGGTCCCGGCCGAGGTCTCGGCGACCGAGGCGCCCGGGGGATGGGGTGCCCGGCGTACGAGGTGCCCGGCGCCGCCGACGCCGCCGAGCACGGTTCGGCGACCGGCGTGGCCGTGCGGGTGAGGTGCCCGGCCGGTGAGGTGCCGTGCGGGTGTGGTGCCTGAGGCTGAGGTGCTGGTGAGGCGAGGTGTCCTGTCCGATGACGAGGTTCCCGCCGCCGAGGTGCCGGCGATGCTGTCGAACGACCTGGTCAGGAACGCCCGTACACCGAATCGACGTTGTCCCGCGCGGGATGCGTCCGGCCCGCCGGGCCCGCCGCGAAGACCCGCAGCAGGTTCTCCGTCACCCGGGTGGTCAGCGCCCCGGAACGCGCGTCCAGACCGTGGTTGCCGCCGCCGCGCCCGTCGCCCTTCGCGTCGAGTGCCTCGACCCAGCGCATCGTTCCCGTCGCGAACACCCCGGCGCCGCTCGCCACGGTGTAATAGGCCGTGTCCTGATGGCTGGGCCTGCCCTCACAGACCACGGGGGAGTGGGCGATGATCTCGATCGGGCGGGGAGTCGGGAAGCCGGTGTTCACCTTGTCGTACTCGACCCCGACCAGGTGCGCGAACCCGTCACCGGCCTTCACCCCCGTGTCCTCGAACAGCCAGTGCCCGGGCTGTGTCACCACATAGGGGGCGTCCACCGGATAGCCGTCGTAGATGACACCGAGCAGGGAACTCTCCGGTTCGGCGGCGGGGGCCGAGCGGAAGTCGACCGTCGCGGGGTGACCCCGTTTGAACCCCGGGTCCTGGGCGTAGGACGACTTGTAGCAGACCACCGTGCGGTCCGGCCCCAGGTCGGACGGCTCCAAGCGGATCCGGCGGTAGCAGCAGTTCGCGCCCAGGATCGCGATGTTGGTGCCGGCGTCCCTGGCCGCGGTGACGTGCGCCCGCTGTTCCGGGGACCAGTACTCGTCGTGTCCCAGCGAGAGCACGGCGGCCGCCCCCTCCAGTAGTCGCTTCTCCCGTGCCACATCCGTGGTGGTCGTGTACGCGAGCGGTATGCCGAGCCGCTCGGCGAGGGCGATCAGCGGTGCCTCGTACACCAGGAACAGGCCCGCCCCGTCGTCGTACTCGTACGGCCGGTCGAAGGTCACGGCGAGCGAACGCGAGGCGTAGCCGCCGGTCGGTCCGTCGTAGCTGCCGTAGCCACCCCACCTGTTGTACGCCTGCCAGGTCGCCACCGCGTTCACGATGACGGTCCGCCCCTTCGTGGACGCCGAGCGGACGGTGAGCGGGACGAAACGCTGCCCCTCGGCGCCCTGCGCGTCGAGCCGGATCAGGTAGCAACCCTCGGGCCAGCCACCGGTGTCAACCGTGGTGGTACGGGACCACCGGGTGCGGACCATCCTGGTTCCCGCGTCCACCGTGTGCTCGGGCTGCCGAACCCCGGGCAGTGCCTGCGACCGCCACACCAGCCGGGCCCGCGCGCCGCCGTACCACCCCATGCGGTACGCGGCGACCGTGAACCGGGGCGCCGCAGTGGACACGTGCAGCCCGAACGACTCACCGGGCAGGACGCTGACCCGGTCGGCGAACCCCTCGATGGCGCGGGCCGACCCCGCCTTGGTCACGTGCCAGTCGGGGTTCCCGGGACGTGCGTTCTCGGCCTTGACGTCGAACACCCCGGATCCGGGCCCGGGAGAGGAGCCCGACGCGTTCGGCGACCCCGACGGGGAGCCCCCCGACTTCGGATCTCCGCCCGCACCGTCCCCCTTCGCGTCGCCGCCACCGCTCGCGCAACCGGCAGCGGCACCGATCCCGACGGCCGTGGCCGCTCCCGTCGCCGCGATCGCGATGAACCGCCGCCTGCCCGCTGAACCGGTCCCCCCGGCCCCCTGCTCCTGATCCATGAAGGGCACGCTATGTCACGCTCTACCCCCTCCTTTCGTCGGGTTGTACGTCGTCCGCCGGCCGTGGGCCACGCCCGGCAGCCCGGTCTCACCCCAACCGCACCACCACCTCCTGACCGGCCCCCTCCGCCCCGGTCAGGTCCCCGAATCCGAGCCGCAGGCGGGCCCCCGTGGTCGCCGTCAGCACGCTCGACGGTCGGGACAGCACCGAGGCGACGGGCCGGTTCCACACCAGGGTCAGCGAGGCCGGTGCCCGACGCGGGTCCGCCACGCAGATCGTGGCCGTGTCGTCGGTTCTCTCCCGCACCGTGACCGAACAGGGGGCACTGGCCGACAAGGCCCCCGCCGATCCGGCCTGCCAGAAGTTGACCCCGGTGAAGCCCAGGGCGGCGCATGAAATGCCCTGCGCCGTCTCTGTGTTGGCGAGCACGCGGATGTGGTCGGGGTCGGCTGCCCGGGCCGCGGTCCCGGCCGCCGATGCTCCGGGGAGGATCTGGTGGACGTATCCGGCGGCCGTCGGATCGACCCCGTGGTCGTACCAGAGGGTCAGATGGCGCCGGGTCAACGGGGTCGTGGAGCCGCCCCGGTTGATGTCGCTCCACCGACCGGTACGCGCCTCCCGCAAGGCCTTGAACCCACCCGGCCCCGACATGACGTAGCCCCCGAAGCCCGCCAGATGCGCCCAGCCCGGGGAGGAGAAGGTCGCCGACCAGCCGAGTCCGGTCGGCTGGACCCTGCCGCCGACGGTCAGGGCGTGCGTGCCGGCGGCGCCCAGATTGCGGTTGTCGATGATCGTCTCGACCGGTACGCCGTCCGTCGCCCGGATCCCCGCTCCCAGGCAGACGATCGTGTCCGCCAGGAAGAACCAGGCCTTGAGGGCCGTCAAAGTGCTGCCCAGACCCCGCAGGTGTTGTCCCACCGAGGCGAACTCTCCGTCCGTGGTCCCGCCCACCCACGTCGCCTCCGGCCGGGAAGCTCCCCAGTCGCCTCCCGCACCGTCCGAGAGGGCCTTCCGCGCGACCGTGATGCCCGGCAGCCGGTACGGATGCACCGTGGGCCAGAACCCGTCGGTGTACTGACCGTTGCCGTAGGTGGAGCCCCACCAGGCGAGCATCCCGCTCCCGGTGTGCCAGCCGTGCAGGTTCTCGCCGTTGCCCGTCTCGTAGTGGGCGATCCGGCGGGAAGCCATGGAGAGGGAGGCGGCCCAGCCCGGCCGCCGGTGCGTGGCCCGGTCCATCGAGGCGAACAGCCGGTGCCCGACCGGCTCGGGGAGCGGCGCCACCGAGGCATCGGCCACCACCTCCGCCAGTCTGGCCAGGGCGGACAGGCCGAGCGTGCGATCATCGAGAACGGGGCTGTACCGGTCCCGGAGCGCCCATCCCTTGACCAGTGCCCGCCACCGGGCCCGCCGAGCCTCGCTCGCGCCCTCGGCCAGGACCAGGATCCCGGCCAGTACCGCATGTCCCCGCGTGTGGTCGTCCTGTTGGACCTGCCGGGGGTCTCCCGCGGTCAGGCCGCGACTGATCGCCCGCCCGGAGACCGAGTCCATGATCAAACCGTTGAACAGGAACGGCGCCCAGGCCCGCTCGACGGCGTTGAGGACGATCTCCGCCCCGGGATCGGTCACCTGCCACGGAGTCCCGCGCAACAAGGCGAACAGCATGCCGAGTCCACCGAGCAACACCGCCCCGTACGTCCCCGTGTACGGCACCCAGGTGTGCTGGACGAAGGACCCGTCCCGGTACAGCCCGTCGCCCGTCGAGACGTACGGGAACACCGGCGCGAGCGCGTCCCGGGCCAGGCCGATCTTCGCGGAATCCGCGCCGAGCACCCCGCTCAACGCCAGCACCCGACACAGATCGACGCGGTTGGCACCCGTGCTGGTGCCGGAGTACGAGGCGACCGCCGAATCCGGCACGAAGTGGTCCACGGCCGCGCGGAACGCGGTGAGCCGCGCCGGGCCCAGGTCCGCGTACAGCAGGACGCAGAGGTCGAGCAGCGCCTGCGGGGCGCCGATCTGCCAGCAGTACCAGTTCCCGTATCTGGCCTGGCCTGCGTGGTAGACCCGCGCGTGCAGGTGATCGAGCCCGGTGAGCAGAGCGGACAGCAACGCCGCGTCCCCGGTGCGCCCGGTTCCGGGCCGGACGTAGGCCTCGGCCATCGTCCGCAGCCGGTAATAGCTCTGCATCATCAGCTCGGGGTCGGTGGTGAAACCCAACTCCGGCCAGAGCGAACCGGGCGCCGGCGCCATGGTCGCGCGCCAGGCGTCCGCCTGCTCCCCGAGCTCCAGCAGCCTCGAACGGAACGGCTCGGCCCCGGCGGAGAACCCGCCACCGAGGTAGAGGACACACCAGACGGCCCGCATGGCCTCGTCGTGGACCTCCTCCGCCGGCTGGGCGCCCGCCGGTACGCCCAGCGCCCAGGCGCCCCCGCCGGCGGCGGAGAGGAAGGCGCGCCGACTCCACATCGCTGTCATCGCATGCTCCTTGTCTGATCCGTGCCTGACCCATCTGATCGATCGCACCGGTCCGTCTGTTCCGGGCCTCACCTCACTCGACGTGTTCGCGGTAACGCTCGATGACCTCCCGCAGTACCTCGGACCCCTCCCGGGCCCACAACCCCGGCTGGAAGATCTCCACCTCGATCGGTCCGCGGTACCCCACCCCGTCCGCCAACTCGCGGAACGCCCGCAGATCGACGCACCCGTCACCCAACTGCCCCCGCCCGCAGAGCACCCCTTCGGGCAGCGGAGTCACCCAGTCGGCCACCTGCACGGACACGATCCGCCCGGACTCGCCCGCCCGACGCAACTCGGCCGGCAGCCGCTCGTCCCACCACAGGTGATAGGCGTCCGCCACCACCCCGACCCGCTCCGACGGAAACTGCTCGGCGATGTCCAAGGCCTGCCCCAGCGTGGACACCACGCACCGATCCGACGCGAACATCGGATGCAGCGGCTCGATTCCCAGGCGCACCCCGTGCCCCGCCGCCCACGGTGCGAGTTCACCCAGAATGTCGACGATCCTGCCGCGCGCCCCCGGCAGGTCACGGTCACCCGCCGGCAGGCCACCCGACACCAGGACCAGGGTCTGCGCACCCAACTCGGCCGCCTCCTCCACGGCCCGCCGGTTGTCCTCCAGCGCCGCCGCCCGTCCCGCGGGGTCGGCGGCCGTGAAGAAACCGCCGCGACACAGCGAGCTGACCCGCAGCCCCGCCCCGGCGACCAGCTTCGCGCTCTCCCGGACCCCGAACCGCCGCACGGGATCCCGCCACAGCCCCACCGCGCCCACCCCGGCCGCCGTGCACCCCGCCACCAGCTCCGGCAGCGACCACTGACGGATCGTCTCCTGGTTGAGGCTGAACCGGACGGGCGCCGGCGCCCGGCTCACGACGCCACCCCGTGCACCGCGAGCAAGTGCCGCATTCGGTCCGCGGCCAGTTCGGGATCGGGGAACAGACCCAGCAGGTCCGCTCTCTCGTAGGCCGTGGCGAGGTGGGGGAGCGAGCGGGCCGACTGGAGGCCACCGACCATCGTGAAGTGTTCCTGGTACCCCGCCAGCCAGGCCAACAGCACCACCCCCGTCTTGTAATGCCGTGTCGGCGGGGAGAACAGGTGGCGCGCCAGCGGAACCGTCGGATCCAGCAACTCCCGGAAGCCCTCGGTGTCGCCTCGATCGAGCGCGAGCGCCGCCCGCGCCGCGATCGGCGCGAGGGGATCGAAGACCCCCAACAGTGCGTCGCCGGTCCGCACCCCGTCCCCGGCGATCAGTTCCGGATAGTGGTGGTCGTCTCCGGTGTAGCAGCGCACCCCGGTGGGCAGTCGGCGCCGGAGGGCGACCTCCTGTCCGGCGTCCAGCAGCGAGACCTTGATCCCGTCCACTTTCTCCGGACACTCCGCGATGATGTTCAGCAGGATCTCCGCCGCCTCGTCCGTGTCGTCGTGGCCCCAGTAGCCGGCCAGCGCGGGATCGAACATGGGCCCCAGCCAGTGCAGGACCACCGGCCCGGCACTCTGACGCAGCAGGCCTCCATACACCTCCAGGTAGTCCTCCGGACCGGCCGCCGCCCGTGCCAGTGCGCGGGACGCCATCAGGACCGGCCGTGCCCCGCAGGCCTCGATGTGCGCCAACTGTTCCTCGTACGCCGCGGTGATCACCGCCAGGGAATGGGCCCCTTCCGGGGACAACTGGTCCGTGCCCGCGCCGCACAGGATCCGGCCCGCTGCCGTCCGGGCCTCGGCGGCGGAGCGGCGGATCAGTTCCGCGGCCGCCGGCCAGTCCAGCCCCGCCCCGCGCTGCGCGGTGTCCATTGCCTCCGCGACCCCGAGCCCCTGGGACCACAGCCGGCGGCGGAAGGCCAAGGTGGCGTCCCAGTCGACCACCGGACCGGACTCGGCCGACGCGGCCAGCGGATCGGCGACCACGTGGGCCGCCGCGTAGAACACCCTGCTGTGGGCCGGCTCGGAGACCAGCGGTGCGAGCGGGACGGTGTCGGGGCGGTGGAGGCGGATACCGCCGTCCACGCTGGGGAGCCGAAGGACGTTCACAGGGTCACCTCCGGCACCGGCAGCCGCCGGCCCTCCACGGCGGAGGCGCGGCCGAGCTCGGCGAGTTGCACGCCGCGGGCCCCGGCCAACAGGTCCCAACGCCACGGCTCGTCCCGAACCACATGGCGCAGGAAAAGCTCCCACTGGGCCTTGAAGCCGTTGTCCGCGGGACTGTTGTCGGGGACTTCCTGCCACTGGGCACGGAAGTCCCCCGTCTCCGCCAGATCCGGATTCCACACCGGCTTGGGCGTCGCGGCACGGTGCTGGATCCGACACCCGCGCAGGCCCGCGACCGCCGAGCCGTGTGTCCCGTCCACCTGGAACTCCACCAGCTCGTCACGGTGGACCCGGACGGCCCAGGAGGAGTTGATCTGAGCCACCGCGCCGCCCTCCAGCTCGAAGATCCCGTACGCCGCGTCGTCCGCCGTGGCCTCGTACGGCTTGCCCTCCTCGTCCCAGCGACGTCCGATGTGCGTGCGGGTGAGGGCCTGAACGGTCTCGACCCGACCGAACAACTCGTGCAGCAGGTAGTCCCAATGGGGAAACATGTCGGCGACGATGCCGCCCCCGTCCTGTGTGCGGTAGTTCCAGGACGGGCGTTGGGCCGGCTGCCAGTCGCCCTCGAACACCCAGTAGCCGAACTCGCCCCGCACCGAGAGGATCTCCCCGAAGAAGCCGCCCTCGATCAGCCGCTTCAGCTTCAGCAGGCCCGGGAGGAACAGCTTGTCCTGCACCACCCCGTGTTTGACGCCGGCCGCCGAAGCCAACCGGGCCAGTTCCAGGGAGGACGCGTAGGTGAGTGCGGTCGGCTTCTCGCAGTACACGTGCTTGCCGGCCGCGACGGCCTGCCGGACCGCCGCCTCGCGGGCGGCGGTCACCTGCGCGTCGAAGTAGATCTCCACTTCGGGATCGGCGAGCACGGCCGCCAGGTCGGTGCCGACGTGCTCCAGGCCGTGCCGGTCGGCGATGGCCCGCAGCGCGGCTTCCCGGCGTCCGACCAGGACCGGCTCCGGCCACAGCACCGTGCCGTCCCCGAGGTCCAGCCCGCCCTGTTCGCGCAGGGCGAGCAGGGAGCGGACGAGATGTTGGCGGTATCCCATCCGCCCGGTCACGCCGTTCATGGCGATCTTGATCGTCCTGCGCGGGATCGCGTGGTCCATGGTTCCCTCCTCCGTTGTGGATGTGCTCCTGCTGGGAAAGGTGAGGGAGAGCGCCGATAGAAAGCGCTTTCACTCCATTCAGGCTAGGGCTGCAAGTCGCTTCGCAGCAAGACTCTTTCGAGTGATAGAAAGCGCTTGCTGAATCCGGCAGTATGGAGATCCACACGACGGACAGGGCGTCGGCCCGGGGCCGGAGCCCGAAGCAGAGGGAGGTGTACGACATGGCGGTGACTCTCGCCGAGGTCGCGGCACACGCGGGTGTATCGCCCGCCACGGTCTCGCGCGTACTGAACGGCGGATACCCGGTGGCCGGCGGCACCCGGACACGGGTGGAACAGGCCGTCGAAGACCTGGGATACATCGCCAACGGGCCCGCCCGGGCGCTTGCGGCGGCCACCTCCGACCTCGTCGGGGTCCTCGTCCACGATGTCGCCGACAGCTTCTTCGGGATCCTCGCCGGATCCCTGCAAGGCGCCCTCGCCCCCACCGGCGAAGGCGCCCGCCGGCTCGCCGTCGTGTGCAACACCGAGGGCGCACCCGAGGCCGAACTCGCCTACCTCGCCCTCCTGGAAGGACAGCGCGCCGGCGGGGTCGTCCTCACCGGCGGCGCGGTCGAGGAACTGGAACACACCTCCGCACTCACCGCCCGGCTCACCAGGATGGCTGCTGCCGGCGCCCCGGTGGTGTTGTGCGGGCGGCCACCTCTGCCGCTCGCCCCCGGACTCCCCGTCGCCACCGTCATGTTCGACGACCACGGCGGCGCGTTCCGGCTCGCCGAACACCTGCTGACCCTCGGCCACCGGCGCATCGCCTACGTGGCCGGGCCGCCCGGGCGGAGCACCACCCGCGAGCGGCTCGCCGGGCACCGTGAGGCCTTGCGAAGACATGACCCCACTCTGCCCGAGACCTGCGCACCCCTCACCGTGCATGCCGGTTTCGAGCGCGCCGCCGGCTATGACGCCACCCGCGAACTGCTCCGCCGAGGCGAGCCGTTCACCGCCGTCGCCGCGGCCAACGACACCGTCGCCGCCGGCGTCGTCGCCGCACTCAAGGAAGCGGGGCTGCGAATCCCCGAGGACGTCTCCGTGGCCGGGTTCGACGACCTGCCGTTCTGCGTGGACACCGCGCCCGCGCTCACCACGGTCCGGCTGCCGCTGCGCGAGGCGGGCGTGCTCGCCGCCCACCTCGTCACCGGACGCCGAGCCCTGCCACCCGGGGGCATCACCACCCTGCCCGCCGAGCTCATGGTCCGAGGCTCCACCGCCCCAGCACCGCCAGAAGGGAGCCGTCCGTGAAGTACGCCTTCTCCACGCTCGGCCTGCCCGGTACCCCGCTGGACAGGAGCGCCGCACTCGCTGCCGCCCACGGGTACGACGGACTCGAACTGCGCGCCCACACCGAGGAGCCCCTGCATCCCGGCACACCCGCCGGTGACCGGATAGAGGCCCTGCGCACCGTGACCGCCGCCGGTGTCACCGTCCTCGCCGTCGCGGGCTACGCCAGGGTGGCCGCAGGGGGTGAGGACGCCCCGGTCCTCGCCGAGCTGAAGTCGCTGGTCCGGCTCGCCGCCGACGTCGAAGCCCCGTATGTGCGGGTCTTCCCCGGAGGGGGTGACCTGCCCGAACCGGAGGCCGACGCCAACGCCGTCCGCCGGCTGCTGAGCGTCGCTCCGTTCGCCGAGCGGCACGGTATCCGGATCCTCCTGGAGACCCACGACTCGCACCGCACCGCGGCCGCGGTCGCCGGGGTGCTGGACCGGGTGGCACAGCCGGGCGCGGGAGCGCTGTGGGACGTGCTCCACACCTGGCTGGGCGGTGAGCGGCCGGCCCAGTCGCGCCGAAGCCTGGGCGGGCACCTGGGTTACCTCCAAGTGAAGGACGTGGCATCGGCGGAGGATCTCACCCCGCTCGGGCTGGGAGCCGGGGTGCTGCCGCTGGCAGAAGCCGTCGCCTGCGCACCGCCCGATGGCTGGCTGTGTTGGGAGTACGAGAGACGCTGGTACCCGGGGGCGGCCGGGCTCGCGGGGCAGCTCTCGCAGGGGCGCGCCCACCTGGGGCGGCTGGTTGCCCACGGCGCTCACGCCGAGTAGGCGAGGCGGGTCGGATCGACGGCGTGGCGGAAGCCGAGCCGGCGGGCGTACCGCTCCAACTCCTCGACGGCGGTGGCCGCCAGCCGGTCCAGCTCCCCGCCCAGGGAACCTGCGACATGGGGAGTGAGCAGCACGTTCGGCAAATTGAACAGGGGAGAGGAGGCAGGCAGCACCTCGGGGTCGGTGTGGTCGAGGACGGCGTGCAGTCGCCCGGCGACCAGTTCCTCGGTGAGCGCCGCGGTGTCCACGAGGGAGCCCCGTGCGGTGTTGACGAGGGTCGCGCCGTCCGGCATCAGGGCCAGCCGGGAGGCGTCCAGTAGATGGTGCGTCCGGGGCAGGGCCGGCGCGTGCAGGCTCACCACGTCACTGCGGCGCAGCAGGGTGTCCAGTGCGCAGGTCTCGGCGCCGAGAGCCGCGAGTTCGACGGGATCGGCGTAGGGGTCGTGAACGAGTACCTGGAGGTCAAAGGGGCGCAGCAGCTCCAGCACGCGCCGGCCGATGAGGGACGCCCCGACGATGCCGACGGTGCGACGGTAGTTGCCGACGGTGGGATAGCGGCGCAACAGGTCGATGGGTGCCCGGGTGGCACGGTAGGCGTGCGCGGATTCCAGCACCCGCTTGTTGGTGAACAGGATCGCGGCCAGCGTGTACTCGGCCACCGGCACCGCGTTGGCGGCGGCGGCGCTGGAGACGAGCAGGCCACGTTCCCAGCAGGCCTCGGTGACATGGTGTTTGACGCTCCCGGCGGCATGGACGACGGCCCGCAGTCGTGGCATCCGTTCCAACGCGTCCGCGTCGAGGAGGGGACAGCCCCAACCAGTGAACAGCACCTCCACCTCGTCGAGGCGCCGGTGCAACCCGGGATCCACGTGGGCGAAATCAGTGAGGAGGAGTTTGGGGTCGACGTCCGCGACCCGGACGAGTTCGGGCAGAACACGGCCGCTGAGGACGGCGGCCCGGGTGCCGGGGCTCATGGCGAGCACCGTCGAGGGACGGGAGGGTGAGAGGGGGGTGTGGGTCACTTGACGGCTCCTGCGGTGAGACCCGAGCGCCAGAATCGCTGGAGGCCGAGAAAGGCCAGCACGAGCGGTATGACGGCGACGAGTGAACCGGTGATCACCAGGGGATACAGCTCGGGCTGCTGGTAGACGCTGCGGTTCCACATGAACAGGCCCAGACTCACGGGGTAGAGCCGTTCGTCGTTCAGCATGGTCAGCGCGCCGTAGAAGTTGTTCCAGATCGCCGTGAAGGTGAACAGGAAGATCGTCACAAAGCCGGGCCACAGCATCGGGAACGACACGTGGGTGAAGACCCGCAGTTCACCCGCGCCGTCGACGCGGGCGGCGGCCAGCACCTCGTCGGGGACGTAGCCCTCGGCGAAGACCCGGGCCAGGTAGACGCCGAAGGGGTTGACGAGGGCGGGTACCAGGTAGGCCCAGTACGTGTTCACCGCGCCGGCGGCCGAGGCCATCAGGTAGAGCGGGAGTTGGAGCACGGTGGCCGGGACGAGGACACCGGCCAGGACGACGCCGAAGAGCTTCTCCTTGTGCCGGAAGGAGTAGGCGTGGAAGGCATGGCCGCAGGCCACGCTGATCAGAGCGGAGAGAGTGGAGCCGACCAGGGTGTAGAGGAGGCTGTTGCCGAGCCACCGGCCGAAGATCCCGTCGTCGTGGGTGAAGACCTGACCCAGATTGGTGAGGAAGTGGAACTCGCCGAAGGCGAACGGCTCGGTGGCGAAGAGGTCCCGACGGTTCTTGGTCGCGGCCAGCACCAGCCAGACGAGGGGCATCAGGGTGTAGACGGCGACGAGAAGAAGAACCGCGTTGACTGCGGTGCGCGAGAGAGCGGTCCGTGAGAGGGCGGCGCGGGGGAGGGAAGAGCGGTCGCCCGGGGGGCGCCCGACCGCTCGGCGGGAACCGGCGGCGTGCCGGTCGGGGGTGAGGGGGATGGTCATGCGGACCTCCAACGGTTGCCGAGCCTCGTCACCACGAAGGAGGCCGCGCCGGCCATTAGGGCGAGCAGCAGGGCGCTCGCGGCCGCGAGTCCGTAGTCGTGGCCCTTGAACGCGGCGCTGAAGATGTACATGGTCGGCGACCAGGACTCGCCCATCTCGGTGGCGCGGAGTTGCAGCAACTGCGGGGCGTCGAAGAGTTGAACGGCGCCGACACAGGTGAAGAGCACGGTCAGCACGAGGGTGGGGCGGATGCTGGGCACCTTGACCTGGAAGGCGATGCGGACGGCGCCGGCTCCGTCCATGGTGGCGGCCTCCAGCGTCTCCCGGGGGATCGCCTGGAGTCCGGCAAAGAAGATGATCATGTTGTAGCCCATCCACTGCCAGGCCGAGATGTTGACCACGGACAGCAGGGCCTCGTCGCGGCCGAAGAAGTTCCAGGACAGGCCGACGGTGTCGAGGGCGTCGAGAACGGGACTGAGCCCGGGTGTGTAGAGGTAGAGCCAGATCATCGCCGAGATGAGCCCGGGTACGGCGTGCGGCAGGTAGAACGCGATCTGGAAGAAGCGCCTGGCGCGGGCGAGTGCGGAGTCGAGGAGCAGGGCGAGGAGCAGGGCGCCACTGACCATGAGGGGGATGTAGAGCAGGCAGTAGACGGCGACGTTGCGGAAGGAGGCGAGGAAGAGGGGGTCGGTGAGGGCCTCCGCGTAGTTGCCGAGCCCGTTGAAGACCCGCCGGGTACCGCCGAATCCGAGGCCGGACTGCTCGTCGCGGAAGAGGCTCAACCAGGCGGCGTAGCAGACGGGTGCGACGGTGACGAGGGCGAACAGCGCGAAGAAGGGGGCCATGAAGAGGGATGCGGCCCACCGCCCGGTGCGTGGGAGCCTGCCGGGCCCGGCATCGGTGTGGGTGTGGGTCTGGCGGTGCGGTGGGGGAGGTGTCGAGGTGGCGGCAGTTCGGGCAGCCGCGCCGTCGGAGACGGTTGCGGAAGGGAGGTCCTGCGGTGGCGCCGTGTCGGGAGTCGGGTGTTGAACCTGCGGCGAATGCCGAGCTGAATCCGGAGACGCATGTGGAGACGAGTCCGGTGGTGGCGAAGCGGCAGGGCGCTGCGTGTCCTCGCGGACCGGGGTCGGGATCGGGGTCGGGGCGTTCGGTCGTGACGACGAATTCGCAGGCAGGGGTGTGTGGCGGCCGGGCATCAGTCGGCCAGGCCCAGGCCGCGGTCCTTGATCGCCTTCTCGGCGGCGGCCTGCCCTTCGGACAGCGCCTTCACGAGGTCCGGCCCGGCGGCGTTCTGCGCCGAGTTGACCTGGAGGTGCGTCGGGCCCCAGGTCCAGTCGGGCAGGATCGTCGTCGCCGCCTCGCCCGCCAGGACATACGGGTTCTGTCCGTCGAAGTACGAGGCGTCGAACAGCCTGGCCGCCTCGGCCTGCATCTCCGGATTGGCCGGCAGCGCGCTGCTCGGGGCCTTCAGCGAGCTGAGACGGGCCTTGATCGCCTCCGGCTTGGTGGTCACCCACGAGATGAACTCGGCAGCCGCCTTCGTCTGCTTGCTGCCCCTCGGGACGATGTACGAGGTACCGCCGTACATCCCGGTCGCCGGCGTGCCGTCCCACGTGGGCAGCGGGGCCACGCCCCACTTGCCCTTGAGGTCCGGGTAGTTCGCGACGAGCGTGCCCGCTGTCCAGGCGGCGCCGACGATGGTCGCGACCTGCCCGGACGAGCGCTCCTTGGCCTCGCCCTCACCCCACAGCGGGGTTTTCGACGCGAGTCCGGACGCCATCAGCCCGTTCCAATACTCCGCCACCTTCTTCGAGGCGGGATCATTGATGGCGACCTTCCACTTGTCGCCCTCGATCCCGTACCACTTCGCACCCGCCTGCCAGGCGAGGCCGGCGAGCACGGCGGGGTCGCCGCCGCCGAAGTTCGTGATCCGCACGGACGGATCGGCCCGGTTGATCTTCTCCGCCGTGGCCTTGTACTCGTCCCATGTCTTCGGCACGGCCACACCGTGCTTCTCGAAGATGTCCTTCCGGTAGAAGAGTTCGAGGGGCGTCACGTCGAACGGGACGGCCCAGGTCTTGCCGCCCAGCGTCACCAAGGACTGCACCGCCTCGGGGAACTTCTCCCCGACGAGCTTCCCGGAGGTCCCCGTGAGGTCCTCCAGATTGCCGCCGCTCGCGAACTCCGGGAGCGCGGAGTAGTCCATGGTGGCGATGTCGGGAGCGTTGCCGCCCTTGACCGCGTTCGCCAGTTTCGCCGCGCCGTCCGGACCGCCAGGGATCGCCGAGAACGCGACCCGGATGTTCGGGTGCGTCTTGTTGAAGGCGTCGACCGTCTGCTGCGCACCCGCCGACGAGGACCAGTACGTGACGGTGACCGGTCGCTCCGCCGAACCGGGCCCACCCGCCGAACCGGCCGCACCATCGGCCCGTCCGTCGTCGCCGCCACAGGCAGTGGCGAGCAGGGCCAGGGAGGCGATCGAGGCCGTGAGGGCCAGGCGGGGCAGACGCGGACCACGGCCACGAGGAGCGGCACGGCCGGACCGGGCAGGACGGCCCGAACCGTCAGGGCGAGCGGAACGGGCAGGGCGAAAGAAGCTGCGCGACATGATTCGGCTCCTACGGACACGACCGCTGACGGCGGCGGATGGGAGAACGCGGCCCATCTTTTGTACGAACACGCACACCGTCAAGAGCGAACGCACGACTCGATCGAAACGATCGTTCGTAGGACGAGTGGCCGTCCTTTATGGGCGAATGGTCAGCCGGGGCAGCAGCTCCAGATGTTGACGAGGCGGCTCCTCGGTCGCTCCCGCTCCCGCACGCGCCCCTGGACCCGCACCCGCCTTCGCCGCACCGGAGGCCAGTCGATCCAACAGCAACTCCGCCGCCCGGGCACCCACTTCCCGCTTGGCCGGTGCGACCGCCGTCAGGGGCACGTCGGCCAGGCCCGCCACCTCGTCGTCGTACGTGATCACGGCCAGGTCCTCCGGCACCCGCACACCCCGGGCCTGCAACCTCGGGATCAGCATGATCGCGTCGGTGTCGCTGTGGATCAGGGCGGCGGTGACCCCGCCCGTCGTCACGGCCTCGCACAGGTAGTCCAGGGCCCGGGCGAACCGGTCGGCCACGGACGGTGGGTCGCCGGCGAGTTGCGGCCACGGCGGCGCCGGTTCCAGGCCGAGCGCGTCGACGGCAGCCTCGTACCCGGCGCGCAGACGAGCCGTCGTCGGCGTCTCCTGACAGGCCAGGGCGATCCGCCGGTGCCCCGAGTCGACCAGGTGTCGTACCGCCCGGGCCGCCCCGTGCGCGTGGTCCGACCCCACCCGGTCGAGTGCGGCCGCCGGATGGCCGGGCGGGGCCCACCGTTCCACCAGCACCGTCGGTACGGGCAGCTCCGCCGTCCAGGCTCCCTCGCCCGGCCCGGGGGAGCCGGTGTCCCAGTTCGGCGTCAGCAGCAGCCCGTTCGCGCCGGTGGACAGCAGTCGGTCGGCCTGCGTGCGGTCCTCGCCCGGCAGGTACCGGGTCAGGCCCACGGTGAGCCGTGCCCCTCGCGCCTCGACCGCCGCGCGGGCCCCGCGCACGACGTCGGCGTAGTAGTACTCGGTGGTCGGCACCACCATGCCGACCACCAGCCCCTCGCCGCCTTGGGTCGCCGGCCTCTCGGGCGCGCCGGCCGGGCCGCCCCGCGTCGCTCCGGTGGGCGGGTGCGGCCGCTCCACGCGGCTGATCACCCCGTGCATCCGGTGGATCTCGCCCCGGGCGGCCATGGCCTCGATGTCCCGCCGCAGGGTCACGGGGGAGATGCCGAGCTCCAGGGCCAGGTCCGTGACGCGTACGCTGCCGCGCGCCCGGACGAGCGCGCGCACCTGGGCCTGACGCTGGTCCACGTGTGCTCTCACGATGTCCCCCTGTTTCCGATCCGCCGTCATCAGCGTTGCCGGCAGTGTCGCCGCCAGTGCCACCATCATAGTGAGCTGAAACGATCGATTCGATCGGAGCGTTCAATTGGTCATTGACGGCGTGCGCAGCACGTTCATATATTCGGCGGCGCCACCTGTTCGGCGGGCGCCGCGTTCGACGGCTTCCCCCTTCTCGACGGCATCCCGCCTCTCGGCGGCGTTCCGCACCTCGCCACTGCATCTCGACCTCTCTCGGGAGTCAGCGCATGCTCACGTACGACCAGGACGGATTCCGACGCGAGGACCGCCCCCATCGCGTCATCTCGGGAGCCCTGCACTACTTCCGGGTCCACCCCGACCTGTGGGAGGACCGGCTCCTTCGGCTGCGCGCCCTCGGCGTCAACACCGTGGACACGTACGTCCCCTGGAACTTCCACGAGACGGCCCCGGGTAAGGCCGACTTCACCGGATGGCGCGACGTCGGCCGGTTCCTGGGCATCGCCCGGGACCTCGGCCTCGACGCGATCGTCCGCCCGGGCCCCTACATCTGCGCCGAGTGGGACTTCGGTGGCCTGCCCGCCCGCCTCCTCGCCGTGGACGGCCTCCACCTGCGCTGCTCCGACCCACGCTTCCAGGCCGAGGTCGACGGCTGGTTCGACGCCGTCGTTCCCGCGCTGCTGCCGCACCTGGCGAGTCGGGGCGGCCCGGTGGTCGCGGTGCAGATCGAGAACGAGTACGGCTCCTACGGCAACGACGCCCGCTACCGCGCCGACGTCGAAAGGGCGTTGACCGAGCGCGGGGTGGACTGCCTGCTGTTCACCGCCGACGGGCCCGAGGACGCCATGCTCCAGGGCGGCATGGTGCCCGGTCGGCTCGCCACCGCGACCTTCGGCGCCCAACCCATCGAACGACTGGCCCACTTGCGTCGATATCAGCGGACCGGTCCGCTCGCCGCGATGGAGTTCTGGATCGGTTGGTTCGACCACTGGGGCGAGGAACACCACGTGCGCGCCGTCGAGGACGCCGCCGCCTCCCTCGACGAGCTTCTCGCCACCGGCGCCTCCGTCAACCTCTACATGGCCCACGGCGGGACCAACTTCGGCTTCTGGGCCGGCGCCAACCACACCGGCTCACGCCCCGCAGACCCCGGCTACCAGCCGACCGTCACCAGCTACGACTACGACGCGCCCATCGGGGAGGCCGGCGAGCTGACCCCCAAGTTCCACGCCTTCCGCGAGGTCATCGGCCGCCACGCCTCCCTGCCGGCCGGGCCGCTGCCCGCCCCGCTGCCCCGGATCGCACCCGCCCTCGCCACCCCCGCCGGATGCGCTCCGCTCCTCGCGCACCTCGACCCGCTCGCCGGCCCTCCGGTGCCGCGCGCGGCACCGGAGCCGATGGAGAAGCTCGGCCAGGACCACGGCCTGATCCACTACCGCACCACGATCACCGGCCCCCGCGCCGCCATGCCCGTACGGATCGACGGCCTCGGCGACCGCGCGTACGTCTTCGTCGACGGGAGCCCGCTCGGCGTCCTCGACCGCAACGCCCCCGACGAGGGGCTCGACCTGGCCGTAGGGGAGGCCGGTGTGGTCCTCGACGTCCTCGTGCGGGCACAGGGGCGCGTCAACTACGGCCCCCTGATCGACGACCGCAAAGGCATCGGGCGCGGCGTCCGCCACGGCCACCAACTGCTCTTCGAATGGGAGATACGGCCGCTCCCGCTGACCGATCTCGGCGCCCTGAGATGGTCGGACGTCACGCCGGCGGCTGACCTGCCGACCTTCCACCGCTTCACGCACCACCTCGACGGGCGACCCGCCGACGGATTCATCGACGTGTCGACCTGGGGGACCGGCCTGATCTGGCTGAATGACTTCCTCCTCGGTCACTACGACTCCCCGCGCGGTCCGCAGCGCACGCTGTACGCCCCGGCCCCTTTGTGGCGGACGGGCGGCAACGTGATCGTCGTCCTCGAGCTGGAGTGCCCCGGCAGCGAACTGCCGCTGCGCGACCAGCCCGACCTCGGCCGCCCCACGGTGGTCACCCTCCAGTGAGAGAAGGCCCGCACGTGAAGCGCACCAGCGCCCGCCTCGCCGACGGTCGCGAGATCCTCTACTACGACGACGACCGCACAGCCCCCACCAACCGCACAGCCCCCACCGACCGCGCCGTCCCCGACACCCGCCCCCTCGACGGATCCGCGAGTACCACCTCCGAGGTGCGCCGCGACCCGCTGCTCGGGGACAGTGTCGTCATCGCCTCCCACCGACAGGGCCGCACCCACCTCCCGCCCGCCGACGCCTGCCCGCTGTGCCCCTCCACCGAGCACCGCGCGAGTGAGGTGCCGGCGTCCGACTACGAGGTGGTCGTCTTCGAGAACCGCTTCCCCTCCCTCGCGGGCGACACCGGCCGCTGCGAGGTCATCTGCTTCACCCCGGACCACGAGACCTCCTTCGCCGAACTCGACGAGCGGCGCGCGGCACTGGTCCTGGCCGCCTGGACCGACCGCACCGCCGAACTCGCCGCCCGCGAAGGGGTCCGGCAGGTGTACTGCTTCGAGAACCGCGGCACCGAGATCGGCGTCACCCTCGCCCACCCGCACGGCCAGATCTACGCCTTCCCGTTCGTCACCCCGCGCACCACCCGCATGCTCGCCACCGTCGCCGCCCACCGCGCCGAAGCCAAAGCCGAAGCCGGAACAGGCGCAGGTGCAGGCACCCGATCCGATGGCGGCAACCTCTTCGAACAGGTCCTGGCCGACGAGCGGGCCGACGGCCGCCGCGTGGTCCTCGAAGGGGAACACTGGACCGCCTTCGTCCCCCACGCCGCGCGTTGGCCGTACGAGGTCCACCTCTATCCGCACCGCCGGGTGCCCGACCTGCCGGCGCTGGACGACGCCGCCCGCGCGGAGTTCCCCCGGGTGTACCTGGAGTTGCTGCGCCGATTCGACCGGTTGTTCGGGCGGCCCGACCCGACCCCGTACATCTCCGCCTGGCACCAGGCCCCGACGGGCGAGGGCCGGGATCGGGACGACTTCGCCCCTGCACCTGGAACTGTTCACCGTCCGGCGGACCGCCGACAAGCTGAAGTACCTCGCGGGGACCGAGTCCGGGATGGAGGCCTACATGAACGACGTCCGACCGGAGGACGCGGCCGGACGGCTGCGTGAGGTGGCGAGCCCGTGAGCCGGGTGGCCCAGGAGTTCCTGGACCTGTACGGGTATCCGCCCGAGGGCGTCTGAGCGGCTCCGGGCCGGGTCAACCTGATCGGCGAACACACCGACTTCAACGACGGCTTCGCCCTCCCCTTCGCTTTGCCGCACCGCACCGAGGTGGCGGCCGCCCACCGCGCCGACGGAACCCTAGGGTTCCACCCCGCCGACGTCCCCTCGGGCGTGGTCCGCCTCGACCTCGCCGCCCTCGACCCGGCGCGCCCGCCGCGAGGGCGGAGCGGTTGGGCGGGCTACCCGGCCGGGGTGGTGTGGGCCCTGGTGGACGCCGGCTTCCCGGTCGGCGGCGTGGACCTGCACGTACGGTCCGACGTTCCGACCGGAGCCGGCCTGTCCTCCTCCGCCGCGCTCGAAGTGGCCACGACCCTGGCCCTGGCCGACCTCCACGAACTCCCGCTCACCCGGCCGGAGGTGGCCGCGCTCGCCCGGCGCGCCGAGAACGCGTACGTCGGCGTGCCGTGCGGGGTCATGGACCAGATGGCATCGGCCTGCGCCACCGACGGCCACGCCTTGCGGCTGGACACCCGCACCCTGGAACAGCGGCACATCCCCTTCGACTGCGCGGCGGTCGGGCTGAGCCTCCTCGTCGTCGACACCCGCGTCCGACACGACCTGGCCGACGGGGCCTACCCCGAGCGCCGCGCCACCTGTCACCGGGCGGCCGACTGCCTCGGACTGCCCGCTCTGCGCGACCTTCCGTACGAGGACCTCGACCGGGTCCTGGCCGGCCTGGCCGATGCGGCGACGCGAGGACGCGTCCGGCACCTGGTCACCGAGAACGAACGGGTCCTGCGGGTCGAGGAGTCGCTGCGGGCCGGGCGCCTGCGCGAGACGGGCCCGCTGCTCACCGAGGGGCACGTCTCGCTGCGCGACGACTACGAGGTCTCCTGCCCGGAACTGGACCTGGCCGTGGCCGCTGCGAACTCGGCCGCAGCGTACGGCTCTCGGATGACCGGCGGCGGCTTCGGCGGCTCCGTACTGACCCTGATCGACGCCGCAGCGGAGGCGGAGGTGACCCGCGCGGTGACGGAGGCCTTCGCACGGGCCGGTTTCACGCCGCCGCGCGTCACCCGGGTCGTGCCCTCGGCGGGAATGAGCCGCGTGCTGCAACCCCCGCCCGCCGCCCCCCGCCCGCC
>NZ_JAPNLK010000117.1 GCF_026627505.1 Streptomyces sp. H27-H5
TCCAAGCAGCAGAGCCCCGCCGGACTCCCGGCGGGGCTCTCGCCTTTTCCCAGCACAGCGGGGATGCCCCCTCCGTGCGGACGTGCAGGGGCGGCAGGACTTGAACCTGCAGCCTACGGTTTTGGAGACCGTTGCTCTGGCCAGTTGAGCTACGCCCCTTCGGCAGGACCAACCATGACACGACGCTGCCGGAAGGGCCATCGAATTCGGTGGCCGACCGCACGGTGAAGGTCGGCGCGCGTTCGCCCCCCCCGTGCCGGCGCCCAGGACGCGCCCCGACGCGCGCCCCGACCGCGTGCGCTGACCGCGTGTCACCCGCGCCGTGGGCCATCGATACGGAACCAGCCACAAATTACCTCGGCGTATGTAGTGACTTACCACGCCGTCGACAGTAGAACTTGTTCTCACTCCGTCGAGAGTGAGGAACGTCACATGAGTGACAAGTCCCTGAACAGCAAGGTTTCCAAGGGCGTCTCGCGCCGTGGTTTCATCGCTGGAACTGGTTCCATTTTGGGAGCCATGACCCTATCGGTCAACGCCGTTCCGGCCCATGCGAAAGCCGCCGCCGCGGCAGCACCCATCGACAACGGGGCCCACGTCGCGGCCCTCGTCATCGGCACCGGTTACGGCGGGTCCGTCGCCGCCCTGCGCCTCGCCCAGGCGGGCGTCGACGTCCACATGATCGAGATGGGCATGGCCTGGGACACCCCGGGTCCGGACGGGAAGATCTTCTGCAACACGCTGAACCCGGACAAGCGCTCGTACTGGTTGCGCACCCGGACGAAAGCCCCGCTGAACTACTTCCTCGGCTTCCCCATCGACAAGGACATCCCCAAGTACACGGGCATCCTGGACGCCGAGGACTTCGCGGGGATCACCGTCTACCAGGGCCGCGGCGTCGGCGGCGGTTCGCTCGTCAACGGCGGCATGGCCGTCACCCCGAAACGGGAGAACTTCAGCGCGATCCTGCCCACGGTGAACGCCGACGAGATGTACAACACCTACTATCCGCGCGCCAACTCCGGCCTCGGGGTGGGCCTCATCGACCCGGCCTGGTTCGACACGGTGAGTTGCTACCAGTTCGCCCGCGTGGGCCGCAAGCACGCTCAGCGGTCCAACTTCCCCTTCGTCTTCGTGCCCGATGTGTACGACTGGGACTACATGAAGCAGGAGGCGGCCGGCACCGCCACCAAGTCGGCATTGGACGGCGAGATCCTCTACGGCAACAACAACGGCAAGAAGTCGCTCCAGAAGACCTACCTCGCGGCCGCCAAGGCGACCGGGAAGGTGAGCATCTCGCCGCTGCACAAGGTCACCACGGTCACCCCCACGACCGGCGGCGGCTACACGGTGGTCATCGAGCAGCTCAACACGACCGGTGACGCCGTGGCCACCAAGACCGTCACGGCCGACAAGGTGTTCTTCGCGGCCGGCAGCGTCGGCACGAGCAAGCTGCTCGTCCGGCTGAAGGCGACGGGCGCCCTGCCCCACCTGAACGGCGAGATCGGCAAGGGCTGGGGGGACAACGGCAACGTCATGTGCGGGCGGGCCAACCACATGTGGGACCCCACGGGCAAGCTCCAGGCGACGATCCCCTGCGGCGGCATCGACAACTGGAACGCGGGCGGGGCCTTCGCCGAGGTGGCGCCGCTGCCGACCGGGATCGAGACGTACGCGTCGTTCTACCTGGCGATCACCAAGAACCCCCACCGCGCCGAGTTCACCTGGAACGCGGCGACGGGCACGGTCGACCTGAACTGGCAGACGGCCTGGAAGCAGCCGGCCATCGACATGGCCAAGACCATCTTCGACAAGATCAACTCGAAGGAGGGGACGATCTACCGGACCGATCTCTTCGGGACGTACAAGATCTGGGGCGACCACCTCACCTACCACCCGCTCGGCGGCGCGATCCTGGACAAGGCCACCGACAACTACGGTCGCCTGCACGGACATCCGGGCCTGTACGTGATCGACGGGGCCCTGATCCCCGGCAACGTCAGCGTCAATCCGTTCGTCACCATCACGGCGCTCGCGGAGCGGAACATAGAGAAGATCATCGCGACCGACCTGTAGCGATGAGCGAAGCCCGGGGCCGATCGGATCCTCCGACCGGCCCCGGACCATCTCAACTCCCCGGCAGCATGCAGACGCTGTCGAGTCCCAGCACGTGATTGAGCCGGCCGAAGGCCAGCCAGGAGCCGATGCTCATGCTCAGCTCCACGATCTCGACCTGGCTGTAGAGCGCGGTCATTCGCTCCCAGAACTCCTCGTCGAGGCCGTGGTGGTCCAGGGCGTACCGCTCCGCGTACTCGGCGGCGATCCGTGTGCGGTCGTCGAAGGCCTTGGTGGTCCGCCATTCGGTGACCGCGTCGGCGAACTCGTCCTCGACCTTCTCGCCGTCGCGGTCGGTGCGCCAGTCGAGGCAGAACACGCACCCGTTGATCTGCGCGATGCGCAGCCGGGCGGCCTCGAACTCGCGCAGTCCCAGGGTGGTGTGGGCGTACACGGACAGGGAGAAGTTCGCCGCCGCCATCCCGATGCCGGGGACCATGTCGCCCCAGACGTATTCGATGGGGTGCCGGCCCTCGGGGATGTCGATTCTCATGGCTGCTTCCTTCCGAGTTTGCCGACTGCGGGTCGCAGCGGGACGTCGAGCGCGTCGTAGATCCCCGGTTCGGCGGCCACGAGCCAGTCGATGGCGCCCACCAGTCGGCCGACCGCGGTGGCGTTGCCGCCCGCGGAACGGTTCTCGCCCTCGTCGGTGGCCTCGATGGTGACCTCGATGCGGGGGCGGCCCTCGATGATCACCCGGTGGGCGCCGGCCCCGTCGGGCGGTGCCGGCCAGTCGGGGGCGCAGGAGGGGTGGATGCGGGTGACGTGTTCGATGACGATGCGGGGTTCGCCCTCGACGATGCCCTGGACCTCGAACCGGATCGCGCCCTGGGTGCCGGCCTCGAACTCGCCCATGGTGCGGGTGGTCACCGTGGCGTCGAGGGCGCGGCGCTCGGAGGTCTCGTGGATCTCGTCGAGTTCGACGCCCAGGGCCCGGGCCATCAGCCGGATCTGGCCGCCCCACACCATGGTGGGGATGGAGGGCATCAGCATCATCGGTTCGTGGTCCATCGGCTGTCCCATGCCGACCAGGAGGCGGACCGAGTCCGGTTGGTCGTAGGTGGAGTAGTCGAAGATCTCCTGGCAGCGGATCACGTCCACGGTCGTGCCGAGGCCGCTGATCAGGAGGGGGAGGACGTCGTTGCCCCAGCCCGGGTCGACACCGGAGGCGAACAGCGAGCCGCCTCCCTCGGCGATCGCGGCCGACACCGGGTCGATGAACTCGGGCGGGGCGTTGCGGTGGTCGTAGAGCGGGTAGAGGGCCGGGCTGACCACCGCCGCACCGGTGGCGATCGCCCGGGTGATGTCGGCGAGGGCGTCGTCGGGGCGGATGTCGCCGGAGGCCGCGTAGACGAGGGCGGCGGGCCGGGCGGCCAGCACAGCGTCGATGTCATTCGTCGCGACCACCCCCAATGCCCTGTCGAGTCCGGCCAGTTCGCCGGCGTCGCGGCCGACCTTCGCCGGGTCGTGGACGATCACTGCCGTGAGTTCGAGCGCCGGGTGGGCCTCGACGGCGCGGATCGCCGCGCGGCCGACGTTGCCGGTACCCCAGACCACCGTGGGAATCATGCGCGGAGGGTAGCGACGGCGCGCGAAGGTGCCCAGTGCCGTGAAGGATGTTTTTCGGACGGGCCGGTGGCGGCGCGGAACCCGAGGTGGACGCCCCCTTGACCGAGATGGTCCAGACCAATAGTTTCCGAGGTGCACAGCACAGCACAGCGCACGCGAATCCGCTCCCGCATCCGCAAAGGAAGCCCATGCGCTTCAGCACGCTCGGCAGGCTGACCGTCGCCGCCTGCTCCCTCTCCCTGCTGGCCGCCTTCGCGCCGTCCGCCGCCGCGCAGGTCGATGGCGGCGGCCACGACCGCTCGTACCGGAAGGTCGGGTACTTCACCCAATGGGGCGTCTACGGGCGGGACTTCCAGGTCCAGGACCTTGAGGCCAACGGCACGGCCGGCAAGCTCACCCACATCAACTACGCCTTCGGCAACATCAGTCCCGAGGGCAAGTGCTTCACGGGCAACGTCCCCGGCGAGGCCGACGCGTGGGCCGACTACGCGCGCCCGCTCGACGCAGCGAACTCCGTCGACGGGGTGGCCGACGACGACCGCCGGCCCCTGGCCGGCAACTTCAACCAGCTGCGCGAGCTGAAGGCCAGGCACCCGGGGCTCAAGGTGCTGATCTCCCTGGGCGGTTGGAGCTGGTCGACGAACTTCTCGGACGCCGCGCTCACCCCCGCCTCGCGCAAGGCGCTCGTCCGGTCCTGCATTGACCTCTACATCAAGGGGAACCTGCCGCAGGACGGCGTCCGAGGCGGTCAGGGCGCGGCCGCCGGGGTCTTCGACGGGATCGACCTCGACTGGGAGTGGCCCGGCTCGGCCGGCGACACGGACACGAAGTACCGGCCGGAGGACAAGCGCAACTTCACCGAGCTGGTCAAGGAGTTCCGCACGCAGCTCGACGCGTACGGCCGGGGGCAGAAGCAGAAGCGGACGTACGAGCTGACCGCCTTCGTCCCGACCGCGCCCGCCAAGATCGACGCGGGCTTCGATGTCCCCCGGATCATGAGCGACCTCGACTTCGTCACCCTCCAGGGCTACGACTTCCACGTGTCGGGCGAGAAGAACACCGCCCAGCAGTCCGCGCTGTACGCGCGGAACGACTTCAGCGTGGACGGCACCGTGGACGCCTGGCTGCGCCGCGGCGCGCCGGCGCGGAAGCTGGTGATGGGCATGCCCTTCTACGGGCAGGGCTGGACCGGCGTCAGTGGCGGCGGCGACGGCTTGGGACAGCCCGCGACGGGCCCCGCGCCGGCCGCCTGGGCGGCGGGCTACGCGGACTACAAGGAACTGCGCCGGCTGGCCGACTCGGGGACGTTCAAGCTCCACCGCGACCGACGCGGCGGCCACGCCTGGCTGTTCGACGGCACCACCCTGTGGACGTACGACGACCCGCAGGTGCTGCGCACCAAGACGCGGTACGTACGGGACAACGGCCTGGGCGGCGCGATGTTCTGGTCGCTGGACGCCGACACCGCCGACGGCGAGCTGATCACGGCCGTCGACCGGGGTCTGCGCGGCCGCTGACCACAGCCCTGACAGGGCCCTCCTGACCGGCGCCGCCGGGCCGCGAAACGACCCGGCCCGGCGGCGCCTCCATGCGCGAGGCGGCTCGGTGGGGCCGGGGCCAGGGTCCGCCGGGAGCAGCGCACCGCAGGTGGGAGCCCTGCGGGGGATGTGCGAGAGTGCCGCATGACCTCTGAAACGATCAATGCGGCCGCGGCCGGAACCTGGCGGCTGGGCGATCTGACCGTCAACCGGATCGGCTTCGGCGCGATGCGCCTCACCCACCTCGCCGACGGTTCCCCGAGCGACCGCGACCGGGTCACGGGCGTGCTGCGCAAGGCCGTGGAGCTCGGGGTGAACCACATCGACACCGCGGCCTTCTACTTCTCCCCGCTGCGTTCGGCGAACGAGCTCATCAACCGGGCGCTCGCCCCGTACGGCGACGAGCTGGTCATCACCACCAAGGTGGGCCCCGGCCGCGACGCCGCCGGGAACTGGTGGTGGGCGGAGCCCGACCAGTTGCGCGGCCAGGTCGAGGAGAACCTGCGCCAGTTGGGCCGCGACCACCTCGACGTGGTCAATCTGCGCGTGCCCCGGCGCGAGAGCACCGGTTCGATCGCCGAGCACTTCGGGGCCCTCGCCGAACTCCGCACGGCCGGGCTGATCCGCCACCTCGGGATCTCCAACGCGCGCCCCGACCACCTCGCGCAGGCGCGGGCCATCGCGCCCGTGGTCTGCGTGCAGAACCCGTACGGGATCGGTTCCCCGGCCGAGGACCACGCCTTCCTGGACGCGTGCGGCGAGCAGGGCGTGGCCTTCGTGCCGTTCTTCGCGATCGCGGGCGCGGGCCGGGAGGCGGGGGTCGTGGAGACCGACGGGCCGCGGGTGCTCGCGCTCGCCGCGGAGCACGGGGTCTCCACGGCCCAGCTCCGCCTGGCGTGGACGCTGAGCCGGGGCGCCCACGTGCTGGCGATCCCGGGTACCGGGAACCCGGATCACCTGGTCGAGAACGTCGCCGTCGGGTCGCTGCGCCTGTCGCCGGCGGAGATCGCCCTGCTCGAAGCGCCGTAACGAGCCCCCGCGATCGGCCGTACGGGCCCGGCCGTACGGGGCGATCGCCGGTCGGCGGTCAGTCGGAGCGGGCCCTCCCCCGGTGGGCCGCGGCCAGGGCCGCCGTCTCGGCGAAGGTGGGGACGCGTCCGGTGCCGCCTCGGCCGGACACGGACAGGGAGGCCGCGGCCAGCCCGTACGACGCGGCGTCCGCGAGGGTGTCGCCCAGCGCGAGCCGGGCGGTGACGGTACCGGTGAAGCAGTCGCCCGCGCCCGTCGCGTCGACGGGCGCGGCGTTGACGGGCACCGGATGGAACACGGGCCCCGACCCGTCGTCCAGCAGCAGCCGGTCGGCGCCCCCGGTGACGGCGACGGCGCGGGCGCCGAGTGCCCGGTAGCGGGCCGCCGCGAGGAGCGGTTCGTCGGTGTCCACCAGCGCGAGCGCGTCGGCCGGGCAGGAGGTCTTGAGCAGCCCGGTCAGCGGGGCGATCAGGGCCAGCAGGGAGCGGGCCTCGTCCCGACCGGTCAGGCGGGGCCGGTGGTTGGGGTCGTACGAGAGGTGCCCGCCCGCCTCGTGCACGATCCGGGCGGCGGCCACCACCGCCTCACGGCTGCTCGGTGACAGGGCGCCGGTGATGCCGCTGGAGATCAGGGTCGGGGAGCCGGTCAGCAGCCCCCGCCAGGAGGCGATGTGCCGGGGCGAGAGGGTGGAGCCGGCGCTGCCGGTGCGCCAGTAGACGAACTCCCGGTCGCCCTCGGTGTCCGCGGAGAGCAGGTAGGCGCCGTTGGGGCGTGGGGCGCGGCGCACGTGGGAGACGTCCACGCCGAGGGCGGTGGCGCGGGCCAGCAGCGGCACGCTCAGCTCGTCCTCGCCGACCACGGCCAGCAGGGCGGTCCGGGCTCCGGCGGCCGCCGCCGCCGCGGCGGCGTTCAGTGCGTCGCCCGAGTAGGAGAGGCGGGCGGGGGTTCCGTCGGCGGCCTCGCGCAGGGCGGCGTCGGCGTGGATCTCGACGAGGACCTCGCCGAGGACGAGTACGTCGTAGTCCGTCGGGTGCGGCCGTTCGGGCACGGTCAGCGCTCCGGGGTGCAGCGTGGGCAGCACGGCAGGGCCAGTTCGGCGAAGACGGCGGCCAGTTCGCCGGGGTCGGCCGGGAGCCCGTCGCCGATCCCGACGGCGCCCGCCCCCGCGGCGAGCCATTCGCGGACCTCGCCCGGTCGGATGCCGCCGGTCGGAATGATCAGCGCCTCGGGGAGGACGGCCTTGAGGGAGCGGATGAACCGGGGTCCGCCCACGTGGGCGGGGAAGACCTTCACGGCGCCCGCGGTCCGGGCGGCCTCGGCGATCTCGCCGGGGGTGAACCCGCCTTCGATGAAGACCGCCCCGCGCCGGCGGGCGAACGCGCGGACCTCGGGCGCCGGGTAGGGGGAGATCAGGAACCCGGCGCCGGCGTCGAGGGCCTGTTCGGCCTGGGCGGCGGTGGTGACGGTGCCGACGCCGATCAGCGCGGAGCGGCCGGTGGCGTCGGTGAGCGGCGCGGTCCGGGCCACGGCTTCGGCCCAACCGGGGGTGGAGGTGGTCAGTTCCACGGCGCGGCAGCCCGCGGCGAGGAGGGCGGTGGTCCGGCGGACGGCCTCGTCGGCGTCGGCGTCGCGCAGCACCGGCAGCAGGCGCTGCGCCGCTATCACCGCGTAGGGATGACAGGACAACAAGGAACCCCCAGTTGTTCCACGTAGTGGAACGACGTATCGTGTACCGGCACTTACTGTTTCGGACCTTACACACGCCGGGAGACCCCGTGTCAACGGATGCAGCATCTGGAGCCGACGGCGTCACGCGCGGCGGGCGGGCCTCGGCGGCGGGTTCCGCGTTGGAGAAGTCGCTCCGGATCCTGGAGGCGGTGGCCGCCCCGGGCGGCCCGCACCGGCTGGCCGAGCTGACGGCCGCGGCGGCCGTGCCCAAGTCGAGCACCTTCCGGATCCTGGCCTCGCTGATCGAGCAGGGCTTCGTACGCGCCGAGGAGGGGAGCCGCTACGGCGTGGGGCCCCGGTTGCGGGGGCTGTCGGCGCTGGTCAGTGGCGGGGAGCCGGCGAGCGTCGAGGAGATCCTGCGCGAGCTGCGGCGGGCCACGGGTCAGACGGTCCATCTCGCCCTGCACAGCGGGGAGACGATCACCTACATCCGGAAGTTGGAGAGCGACCAGCCCTTCCGGACGGCGTCCCGGGTGGGCATGCGGATGCCGTTGCACACCACGGCGATCGGCAAGAGCATTCTGGCCGGCCTGACGACCGGGGAGGTACGGGAACTGATCGCCGCCACCGGCCTGCCGGGCCGCACTCCCGGGACGCTGACCACCGCGCGGGCACTGCTGGCCGAGCTGGACGTCGTCCGCGCCCGGGGTTTCGCGGTGGACGACGAGGAGAACGAGCCGACCATCCGCTGCATCGGAGCGGCGATCGAGGGCCCGGACGGTCGCCCGGTCGGCGGGGTCTCGGTCACCACCGTCACCTTCCTCGTCTCCCGTGAGGAGATCGAGGCGTACGCGCCCGCCCTGCGCGCGGCCACGGCGGCGCTGTCCCCGCTGCTCTGAGCAACTCCCGCGGCGGCGGTGTCCAGGCCCGCCGACACGCGGTCCCGTCGTCGAAGCGGCGCCGGCGAGTCCCGCGCCTCCGGGACAACGGCGGTGTGGGGCGCGGCGCCCGGTGATGCGATGCTTGCCGCCCCGGGGCGGATCGCCCGGACCGACGATGCGGCCGAACGCCACCCCGCCCGGGTGGCCGATGACACGGTCGCGGGGTGGCGGCGGATTCGTCTTCCGGATAAGTGTTATCGGGGCCCTTCTCGACGGTCTCCCAGGTATTGGGCATCATCGACCGCCGGTACGGACAGGGAACATCACATGAGTACAGAGCACACGGCAGCGCTGGTGGCAGCGGCCCGCGCGGGCGATCCCCGCGCGCAGGACGAGCTCGTCAGCACCTACTTGCCGCTCGTCTACAACATCGTCGGCCGGGCCCTGAACGGGTCCTGTGACGTGGACGACGTGGTGCAGGACACCATGCTGCGGGCACTGGACGGACTGGGCGGTCTGCGCACGGACGACAGCTTCCGGTCCTGGCTGGTCGCGATCGCGATGAACCGGATACGCGCCCACTGGGCGGCCCGGCAGAGCGGCCCGGGCGAGAGCGGCCTGGACGCCGCCTGGGACGTCGCGGACCCCGGCGCCGACTTCGTCGACCTGACCGTCGTACGGCTCAACCTGGAGGGGCAGCGCCGGGAGACGGCCCGGGCGACGCGTTGGCTGGAGCCCGACGACCGGGCGTTGCTGTCGCTGTGGTGGTTGGAGTGCGCCGGTGAGCTGACGCGCGGCGAGATGGCGGGCGCCCTGGAGCTCTCCCCCCAGCACACGGCGGTCCGGGTCCAGCGGATGAAGGCCCAGTTGGAATCGGCGCGCGTGGTCGAGCGGGCGCTGGACGCCCAACCTCCGTGCGAGGGGCTGCGGACGCTCGCGGCGGGCTGGGACGGGCTCCCCTCGACGCTGTGGCGCAAGCGAATAGCCCGGCACGCGCGGGAGTGCGTGCGCTGTTCGGGGCTGTGGAGCGGCCTGGTCCCGGCGGAGGGCCTGTTGGCCGGGCTGGCACTGGTGCCGGTCGGTGCGGCGCTGCTGGCCGGCGTCCGGTCGGCCGCGGCCGGCGCGGGCGGCATGACCCCGGTGGGCGCGGCCTACGCCGGCTCGGGTACCCCGTACGACGCGGGCGGCCCGTACGGCTCGGGAGCCTCGCCCGATGCGGGGGCCTCGTTCGCCGACGCGGCGACGCAGCTGTCCCCGGTGGTGTCCGGCCCGGGCCGGGCGGCCCGCCGCAAGGCGGCCGAACAGGGCGACGGCGCCGACGGACACGCCGACGCCGCAGCCGGTCGCGGCGCCCTGCGCAGGCGGCGCCAGAACCGCCGCCGGGCCATCGGCGGCGCGGTCATCGCCGCGTGCGTCGCGGGCGGCGGCCTGGTGTACCTCGGCTCGCTCCCCGGCTCCGGTGAACCCGAGGCCGCCGGCAGCGCCCCCGCCTCCCCGCTGGCGGCCCTCTCCGCGCCCGACGCGAGCACGGCCCGCCCCTCGGCCTCCGCCTCGCCGTCGCCCTCTCCGTCCGCCTCCGCCTCCGCCTCGCCCTCCGCGTCCGTCTCCGCCTCGCCGTCGCCGAGCCAGACCCCGAAGCCGAAGCCGACCCCGAAGCGGACCAAGAGCGACCCGCCGGCCCCGCGCCCCTCCGCGCCCGCGCCGGCGCCCGCCCCGCCGCAGGGCGTGGCCGGCCAGGTGGTGGCACTGGTCAACTCCGAGCGTTCGAAGGCAGGTTGCGGGCCCCTCAACGAGGACTCGCAACTGCGGTCGGCCGCCCAGGGGCACTCGGACGACATGGCCCAACGTGACTTCTTCGCGCACACCAACCCCGACGGCGCGGACCCGGGCAAGCGGACCACCGCCGCCGGCTACGACTGGTCGACGTACGGGGAGAACATCGCGAGGGGGCAGCAGACGGCCCAGTCCGTGATGGATTCGTGGATGAAGAGCCCGGGTCACCGCGCCAACATCCTCAACTGCTCCTTCAAGGACATCGGCGTGGGGATCCACAACGGCTCCGGCGGTCCCTGGTGGACGCAGAACTTCGGAGCCCGCTGAGCGACACGCCGAGCGACACCGGACGCGGGGGCCGACGTACGTCGAGGACGACCGGGCGGCCCCCTCGGCGCCGCCCCGCCGCACGGTCCGTCCGCCGCCGCACCGCCACGGGCACGGCCGCCGCGCACGAGGTCGCGACGGCCGCCGCCGTCAGTGGTGGAACCCGGACCGGGGCTCGGTGGTGGGAACGGGCTGCGGGTGCTTGACGAGGTGGTCGACGGCCACCTTCAGGTCGGTGGCCAACAGGGCGATCTGATCACGCGTCACCCCGTGCCGGATCAGCACGCGTTGGATCACGGTGTCGTCGCGGTCGGCCGGCAGCGGGTACGAGGGCACCTGCCAGCCGCGCATCCGCAGCCGGTCGGAGAGGTCGTAGAGGGTGAAGCCCGCACCGTCCGGGTCGGCGAGGGTGTAGGAGACGGCGGGCAGCGCGCCGCGCCCGTCGTAGAGCAGGGTGAAGGGGCCCATCCCGGCGATCTCGCCGGCCAGGTACTGGGCGGTGTCGGCGCAGGCCTGCTGGACGCGCCGGTAGCCGCCCTTGCCCAGGCGCAGGAACAGGTAGTACTGGGCGATGATCTCGCCGCCCGGGCGGGAGAAGTTGAGGGCGAAGGTCGGCATGTCGCCGCCGAGGTAGTCCACGTCGAAGACGAGGTCGGCGGGCAACAGGTCGGCGGTGCGCCAAACGATCCAGCCGACGCCGAGGGGTGCGAGCCCGTACTTGTGTCCCGAGGTGTTGACCGAGGCCACGCGCGGCAGCCGGAAGTCCCACACCACGTCGGGGTGGAGGAAGGGCGCGACGAAGCCGCCGCTGGCGGCATCCACGTGGATGGGCACGTCCCAGCCGCGGCTCTGTTGGATCCGGTCGAGTTCGGCGGCGATCTCGGCGACGGGTTCGTAGTCACAGGTGTAGGTGACGCCGAGGATGGCGACGACACCGATGGTGTTCTCGTCGACGTGATCGGCGAGCTGATGGGGCCGCAGGCCGGTGGCGCCCGGCTCCAGGGGGACCTGGCGGAGTTCGACGTCGAAGTAGCGGGCGAACTTGTCCCAGCAGATCTGCACCGGCCCGCACACCAGGTTGGGTCGGTCGGTGGGCAATCCGGCGGCCTCGCGGGCCGTGCGCCAACGCCATTTGAGGGCGAGTCCGCCGAGCATGGCGGCCTCGCTGGAGCCGGTGGTGGAGCAGCCGGTGCCGGTGGTCCCCTCCGGGGCGTTCCACAGGTCGGCGAGGATGTTGACGCAGCGGGCCTCGATCTCGGCCGTCTGCGGGTACTCGTCCTTGTCGATCATGTTCTTGTCGAGGCACAGGTTCATCAGGCGGTGGACGCCGTCGTCGGACCAGGTGGTGCAGAAGGTGGCCAGGTTCTGGGCCGCGTTGCCGTCGAGGAGCAGCTCGTTGCTGATCAGTTCGTAGACCACCTCGGTGGATGAGTGGTCTTCGGGCATCCGGTACTTGGGGAGAACCTGCCCGCTCAGGACGGACGCGAACACGTCCGTGTCGGAGTCGGTGGCGGATGCGTCCTTCGTCTCATGCAGGGCCATGTCGGAACTATAGGACGATATCGGGCATTTACCTCCCAAGGCGACCCCGAGGCGACCCCGAGGTGACCCCAAGCGGCGTCGAGGCCGGCGTTTCGCCACACCTTCCGGCCGACTCTCCGGTGTGATCCCGCTCATGAGAACCGCGAGACACCGAAAGAATTACTGGCGAGTAGACTTACTGCCACAGATCTTCCCGTTCGGACCATCGAACTCGGCCCGAACGGGAAGAACGCCCCATTCGTTCGATGTGAAACTTATCCTTCGATGTCCGGATAGCGGTCAACTGGCCCCGCTCGCCTGATAGTTCTTCGGGCATGAACAAGATCACCCGCAGGCAGGCCTTGGGTACCACTGCCGGCGCACTCTCCGTCATCGGCCTCGCGGGCGCCACCGCGTACGCGGCCGGCACCGACTCCCGCGCCGCGATACCCGCCGGCACGGTCGACGAGGTCTACAAGGGACGCCGCATACAGATCACCGCCGCCACCGGCGGCGGTCACCACGGCGGCCACCACTCGCCCGGCCTTCCCACCGTCCGCATAGACGGCAGCGAACTCCACGTGATGCAGAACGCCGACGGCAGCTGGATCAGCGTGGTCAACCACTACGAGACCTTCGCCACCCCGATCTCGCTCGCCCGCGCCGCCGTGCGCGAGCTCCAGGGCGCGACCCTCGTCCCGATGGGCGGCATGTGATGACCGTGCGCAAGAACCAGGCCTCACTCACGTCCGAGGAGAAGCGCGCCTTCACCAACGCGCTGCTCGAACTCAAGCGCACCGGTCGCTACGACCGCTTCGTGACCACGCACAACGGCTTCATCATGAGCGACACCGACTCCGGTGACCGGGTCGGTCACCGGTCCCCGTCCTTCCTCCCCTGGCACCGCCGGTTTCTCCTGGAGTTCGAAGCGGCGCTCCAGGTCGTGGACAAGAGCGTTTCCCTTCCCTATTGGGACTGGACGACGGACCGCACCACCCGCTCCTCGCTCTGGGCCGCCGACTTCCTCGGCGGTACGGGTCGGGCCCGGGACGGGCAGGTCCTCGACGGGCCGTTCGCCTACGCGACGGGCAAGTGGAACGTAGACGTCCGGGTGGACGGCCGCTCCTACCTGCGGCGCGCCCTCGGCACCGGTGTGGCCGAACTGCCCACCAAGGCCGAGGTGGAAGCCGTACTGGCCATGCCGGTGTACGACATGGCCCCCTGGAACAGCGCCTCGAACGGCTTCCGCAACAACCTGGAGGGCTGGCGCGGCGCCAACCTCCACAACCGGGTGCACGTCTGGGTCGGCGGTCAGATGGCCACCGGCGTCTCCCCGAACGACCCGGTGTTCTGGATGCACCACGCGTACATCGACAAGCTGTGGGCCGACTGGCAGGCCAGGCACCCGCAGTCCACGTACCTGCCGGCCGCCGGCACCACCAACGTCGTGGACCTCAACGACACGATGCGGCCGTGGAACGACGTGACCCCGGCCGACATGCTGGACCACCGGAAGTTCTACACCTTCGACACCGAGCCGGTCTCCGCGAGCCAGCGGTAACGCAGTTCGGGGCGGCCCACCTGGCCGTACCGGGGGGTCCGGTCCGCGCGACCGGTGTCCACCAGGTGCTCCAGGTAGCGGCGGGCGGTGATCCGGGAGATCCCGGCCGCCTCGGCCGCCCCGGCGGCGGTCAGCCCGTCGTCGGCCGTACGCAGCAGCGCCGCGACCCTGTCCAGGGTCGGGGCGCTGAGGCCTTTGGGGAGTTCCGCCGGGCGGGGCGCGCGCAGGGCGGCCATCGCCCGATCGACGTCGTCCTGACCGGCCGCCTCCCCCGCCGTCGCACGGAACTCGGCGTAGCGCAGCAGGCGTTCGCGCAGGGTCGGGAACGCGAAGGGTTTCAGCACGTACTGCACGACCCCCAGCGAGACGCTCTCGCGGACCACGGCCAGGTCCCGCGCCGAGGTCACCACGATCACGTCCACGGGGTGCCCCGCCGCCCGCAGTCCGCGCGCGAAGCGCAGCCCGTGGCCGTCGGGCAGGGTCAGGTCGAGGAGCAGCAGGTCGATCCGGGTCCGTTCCAGTACGCGGGTGGCCTCGGCCAGTGAGTGGACGGCGGCGACGGCGGTGAAGCCGGGCACCCGGTCGACGTAGAGCGCGTGCGCGTCGGCGGCCACCGGGTCGTCCTCGACCACCAGGACCCGCACCGCGGGGGCGCTCATGCCCGCACCTCGCGGCGCACGGGGAGTCGTACGGTGAACTCGGCGCCGCCGTCCGCGCCGCGGGCGGCGTCCGCGCTGCCGCCGTTGCGGTGGGCCACCTGACGGACCAGCGCGAGGCCGAGCCCGCGCCCCTCCCCCTTGCCGGACCAGCCGCGTCGGAAGACGTCGGCGCCGGCGCCCTCGGGCAGCCCGGGGCCGTTGTCGGCGACCCGGATCAGGATCTGTTCGCCGTCGGGCCGCACCGTGACGGCGACCCGCCCGCCCCGGGTGCCCGTGAGCGCCTCGACGGCGTTGTCGACGAGGTTGCCGAGCACCGTGACGAGGTCCCGGGCCGGCGGCGTCCCGGGGCCCGTGTCGACGGCGCTGCTGTCCGGGGTGACGATCAGCTCGACCCCGCGCTCGTGTGCCTGCGCGGCCTTGCCGAGCAGCAGGGCCACCAGCACGGGTTCGCCGACGGCGGTGACCACCTCGTCGGTGAGGGCCTGGGCCAGCTCCAGTTCGGCGGTGGCGAACTCCACCGCCTCGTCCGCGCGGCCGAGTTCGATGAGGGAGACCACCGTGTGCAGCCGGTTGGCCGCCTCGTGGGCCTGCGAGCGCAGCGCTTCGGTGAATCCCCGCTCGTTGTCCAACTCCCCTGCCAGCGACTGGAGTTCGGTGTGGTCGCGCAAGGTGACCACGGTACCCCGGCGGCCACCGCCCGCCACGGGGGAACTGTTGACCACCAGGACCCGGTCTGCGGTCAGGTGCACCTCGTCCACCCGGGGCCGGTCCGCGAGCAGGGCTCCGGTGAGGGGCGCGGGCAGGGCGAGGTCGGCGACCCCGGTGCCCCTGACCTCGCCGGACAGGCCGAGCAGTTCGCGGCCCGCGTCGTTGATCAGGGTGATCCGGCGCCGCCCGTCGAGCATCAGCAGGCCCTCCCGCACCCCGTGCAGGGCCGCCTGGTGGTAGTCGTACACACGGCTCAGCTCGGCGGCGTTCATGCCGTGGGTGTGCCGGCGCAGCCGGGCGTTGACGACGTACGTCCCCACGCCGCCGAGTGCGAGGGCGCCGGCCGCGACCCACACGAGGGCCGAGAGCTGCCCGGCCAGCCGGTCGCTGATCGCACGGACGGTGATGCCCGCGCTGACCATGCCCACGACCCGCCCGTCGTCCAGCAGCGGGGTGACCACGCGGATCGAGGGACCGAGGGTGCCGGTGTAGGTCTCGCCGAAGGTCTCGCCCCGCAGCGCCGGGGCGGTGTTCCCGAGGAAGGGTTCGCCGATGCGGCGCGGGTCGCGGTGGGTCCAGCGCACCCCCTCCGGGGACATGATCGTCACGAAGTCCACGCCCGAGTCGACCCGCACCCGTTCCGCGTAGGGCTGGAGCGCCGCAGACGGGTCGGTCCCGCGTCCGGCGCCCCGTACCGCCTCGACCACCGAGGGCGAGTCGGCGACCGCGCGGGCGACGGCCCCGGCCTGGAGGCGGGCGGCCTCCTCGGCCTGGCCGCGGGCGGTCGCGTAGGCGAAGACCGCGCAGCCGGCGAGGACGACGGCCACCAGCAACACCTGCATGGCGAAGAGCTGGCCGGCGAGGCTGCGCGGCGGTCGGGGGAAGCGGAACATGGCGCTCAGTCTGCACCCGGCCGTGAACTCAATGAACGCAAGGGTGACCGGGGTCACAGGCTGGGCGATGGTCTCCCGGAACGCAATCACCACCAGGAGGCATCGTGGCCGCCAGGCGCGACAAGACCCACTATCTCTACATCGCGGTGATCGCCGCGGTGCTGCTCGGCATCGCCGTGGGCTTCGCCGCCCCCGGCGTGGCCGTCGAGCTGAAGCCGCTGGGCACCGGCTTCGTCAACCTCATCAAGATGATGATCTCGCCCGTGATCTTCTGCACGATCGTGCTGGGCATCGGCTCGGTGCGCAAGGCCGCGAAGGTGGGCGCGGTCGGCGGTCTGGCCCTCGGCTACTTCATGGTCATGTCCACGGTGGCGTTGGCCATCGGCCTGCTGGTGGGGAACCTGCTGGAGCCGGGCAGCGGACTGCACCTGACCGAGGCGGCGCGCAGCGCCGGCGAGGCGCAGGCCAAGGCGGGCGGGGCGGAGAGCACGCAGGAGTTCCTGCTGGGGATCATCCCGACCACGATGGTGTCCGCCTTCACCGGGGGTGAGGTGCTCCAGACGCTGCTGGTGGCGCTGCTCTGCGGTTTCGCCCTCCAGGCCATGGGGCGCTCGGGCGAGCCGGTGCTGCGCGGGATCGGTCACATCCAGAAGCTGGTCTTCCGGGTACTGGCGATGATCATGTGGGCGGCGCCGGTGGGTGCCTTCGGGGCGATCGCGGCGGTGGTCGGGGCCACCGGCATCGACGCGTTGAAGTCCCTGGCCGTGATCATGATCGGTTTCTACACGACCTGTCTGCTGTTCGTGTTCGTGGTGCTGGGCACGCTGCTGCGGGTGTGTACGGGGATCAACGTGTTCTCCCTGCTGCGCTATCTCGGTCGGGAGTTCCTGCTGATCCTGTCGACGTCCTCCTCCGAGTCGGCGCTGCCGAGGTTGATCGCGAAGATGGAGCACGTCGGGGTCTCGCGACCGGTGGTCGGCATCACGGTGCCGACGGGCTACTCCTTCAACCTGGACGGGACCGCGATCTACCTGACGATGTCCTCGCTGTTCGTCGCGGAGGCGATGGGCAAGCCGCTCGCGCTGGGCGAGCAGATCTCGCTGCTGCTGTTCATGATCATCGCCTCGAAGGGCGCGGCCGGGGTGACCGGCGCGGGTCTGGCCACACTGGCCGGCGGCCTCCAGTCCCACCGGCCGGAGCTGGTGGACGGAGTCGGCCTGATCGTGGGCATCGACCGGTTCATGAGCGAGGCGCGGGCGTTGACCAACTTCGCGGGCAACGCCGTCGCGACGGTGCTGATCGGGACGTGGACCAAGGAGTTCGACCGCGAGCGCGCGACCGAAGTCCTCGCGGGCCGCCTCCCCTTCGACGAGACCACGCTGGTCGACGACGCGCACGCGACGGATCCCGCCGGGGAACCGACCGCCGTGCCCGTCCAGTCGGGCAGCGACAAGGACGGCGTCCCGGTCTGACCGGAACGCCCGTGAGGGGGTGGGCCCGGCGCGACGCCGGCCCTCCCCCGGGGCCGGCCGGGCGGGGCTCGCCCCCACGGTGCCCGACCCGGCCGGCCCGCACCTCGCCCCGCTGACCGGATCCACCCCCGGCCTCCGCCCTGCCGACGCACCGCCACAGGGGCCGCCGCCCGGCGGGTCGACGGCCCGGCCCGCGCGCCGGGCAGGGCGAGATCCGGCCGCTCGCGGCGGAGTTCGCGGTTCGCTCCCGCATCGGGCGACGAAAACCGGTACGGTACGGCGATTTTCAGCCACAAGATCATCAACTTGCCTGCGGTAAAAGGTACTTCCCTACCGGGCCAGGCGTCTGACATCTTGCGTCCACCACTCGTTTCGTACGACCCGGTAGGTGCCACCCGCACCACCGGGTCATCGGAGGACGCATTGATACCCCACATATCCAGCCGACCTCGACGTGCCTTGGTGCTGGCGGCCGCCCTCGGCGCCGCTCTCACCTTCGGGGCCCCCGCCGCGCTCGCCGGCACCGCCCCCGTCTCTCCGTCCGCCCCGGCCGCCAAGGCCGTGGCCCCGGCGGCGGCGACTTCCCAGAGTGCGACCTGGGTTGCCGGCACCCGCGCCTACCTCGTGATCACCACTCCCGGCGACACCTCGGCGGTCCGGTCGGCCGTCGCCGCCAACGGCGGCACGGTCTTCCAGTCCTACGACGCCATCGGCGTGATCGTCGCCCACTCCGCGTCCGGCACCTTCGCCTCGACGATGCGCGGCGTGAGCGGGGTCCAGCAGGTCGGCGCCACCCGCACCTCCGACGTGCCGGCCGACGCCTACAACCCGGCGCTGCCCGCCAACCCCGCGCAGTCCACGACCCCGGCGGGCGAGCCGGTCCGCGCGGACATGACGCAGATCAAGGCCGACCAGGCCTGGGCCGTCACCACCGGCTCCGCCTCGGTCAAGGTCGGCATCCTGGACACCGGTGTGGACGACCAGCACCAGGACCTGGCGCCGAACTTCAACGCGGCGGACTCCGCCTCCTGCGCCTACGGCAAGCCGGACACCCGTACCGGGGCCTGGCGTGACGTCGGCACCCACGGCACGCACGTGGCGGGCACCGTCGCGGCGGCCAAGAACGGCAAGGGTGTCATCGGTGTGGCCCCGGGCGTGAAGATCTCCTCGGTGCGCATCGCCGAGCCCGGTTCCTCGCTGCTCTTCGCCGAGAACACCGTCTGCGGGTTCATGTGGGCCGGTGACCACGGCTTCAAGGTCACCAACAACAGCTACTACACGGACCCCTGGCAGTTCAACTGCCCGGACAACGCCGACCAGGCCGCGATCATCGAGGGCGTCAAGCGCGCCCAGGAGTACGCGGAGGGCAAGGGTTCGCTCCAGGTCGCGGCCGCGGGCAACTCCAACATCGACCTGGCCAACAAGAAGACCGACACCGAGAGCCCGAACGACTCGACGCCGGTCACCCGCACCATCACCAACGCCTGCCTGGACATCCCGACCGAACTCCCCGGCGTGGTCACGGTGTCGGCGATGGGCACCACCGCGAAGGCCTCGTACTCCAACTACGGCCTGAACGTCATCGACGTCACGGCCCCGGGCGGTGACGCCACCGGCATCTACAGCACCCAGCCGGGCGGCAAGTACGGCACCATGAGCGGCACCTCGATGGCCTCCCCGCACGTCGCGGGTGTGGCCGCGCTCCTCGCGAGCGCCAACCCGGGCATCACCCCGGCGCAGATCCGCGACAAGCTGGCCACCCAGGCCAACGACGTCGCCTGCCCCTCGGACAGCCGCTGCACCGGCACCACCGCCAAGAACGGCTTCTTCGGCGAGGGTCAGGTCGACGCGCTGAAGGCGGTCGGCGGCTCCACTCCGCCGGCCGGCAAGTACTTCGAGAACCAGGCCGACTTCGCGATCGCCGACAACGCGACCGTCGAGAGCCCGATCACCGTCAGCGGGGTCACGGGCAACGCCCCGGCCACCCTCAAGGTGGGCGTGGACGTCAAGCACACCTACATCGGTGACCTCAAGGTCGACCTGATCGCCCCGGACGGCACGGTCTACACCGTGCACAACCGGGCCGGCGGCAGCGCCGACAACATCGCGCAGACCTACACCGTCAACGCCTCCTCCGAGGTCGCGAACGGCACCTGGAAGCTGCGCGTGAACGACAACGCCGGGGGCGACACCGGCAAGATCGACGCCTGGAACCTGACCTTCTAGTGCAGCGCGTTGCAGGTCCTTTTCCGGTTGGGCGGGTTGGGTGCGGTCACGCCTCGTGGTCGGCGAGGTGGACGATGGCGGCGGTGTCGAAGGCGTCGTTGGGGTGGCCGATGTCGGTGCCG
>NZ_JAPNLK010000118.1 GCF_026627505.1 Streptomyces sp. H27-H5
ACTTACGAGGTGCCCTCTTGCTCGGGTCTGATGGAAGCGTAGAAACTCCCATCATCCCAGGTCAGCGGGCACCTCTTCTGATTTCTCCATCCACAGCCCGACCACTACGCGGTGGATCCAGGCTGAGGAAGCAGTGGAACGCCTCGAACGATCCCCACCTCGTCACGCTGGGCTGGCAGTACGGCGTGCTTGACGACTCCCGTGGCTCGGCCGGCTTTGCCGCACGCTCCCCTACCCGCCGCTGATCCGCAGTTCCGCGGAATTGCTCAACAGCGAGCGGCAGGATGGGGGAATGAAGCGGTTTGCTGCTAAAGGGCTTGCAGAACAACAAGTTGCGTAACCGTGCACTGGACATCGCAGCTCAGGCGACGTGCGACAGCAAGTTGATTCTCTGCAAGCTCTTACTAGCGCGCGGAGCATGATGCACCCCGCCCGATTTCCGGACGGACCATGCGCACCACCCGTCTCATTCCCATAGTATTTGCTCGCCGCGCCCGCGGGCTGCTCCAGCAGCCGCTCAGCCCCGAAGCTCGCCCCGCCGGCGTTTCCGTCTCTAGCCTTTCGGTGAGCACGACTCCCACGCTGAGTGCCACAGCCTACAAGGCCTGGTCGTCGAGCGCGCTGCTGGGAAGACGGTCCCGCTATTACGACGCACTCAGCGAGGTGAACAAGAAGGCGCTCGCCGCAGCACCGGCCTCTGGCCGAACAGGCTCCCCGGAGCGAAGGCACATTCCCCGCGCCTTGCCGACGCCGACAGCGCCGGATCGGAGCCCGGACGCGGCCCCGCGCGCGGCTCCGCGTCCGGGCGTAGCCTGAATGGATGGAGAGCCTCGGGGTGTTACACGTCAATCGCTTCATGTGAGGCCACCGTCATGTCCACGTCCAGGAATTCGCCTTTCGGGCTGTTCGCTCTGCTTGCCGCGGTCATCGGGCTGCTCCTGGGAACACTCGGTACAGCAACCCCAGCGGCTGCATGGGCACCAGGAGGTGGACATGGCCAGGCCGGTGCCGTGACGCTGCCAACGGTGAGTCTGTCCGACATCGGTTTCTACCCACAGGCCCTAACCCTTACTTTCAACAGCGATGTCGGCCCGGTCGTGCAGCGCAGTCCCGCCACCGGAGTAGCTCAGGACGTCCAGTCGTTCTACGTCGTTCAACGCTGGACCGGGGCAAGCTGGGGCACCGTCACCATGCAGCGCCACGCCCGTCGGATCGAAGCCAACCAGAGCTCAGTGCAGTTCCCTGCTGTCTTCATCCAGCCCACATCGGGCACGGGAGACTATCGGTTCACCTTCACTTTCCATTGGTTCGTGGCCGGCACAGATACCTCTCTTGGGGACCAAATTGAGGTGTCTGACAAAGTATCCGACCACGTGTGCGTTACCTCTCGGCGTCCATGCACATCCTATGCTGGTTACGTCACCATCGGCCCGATCAGGTAGCTCAACGATGACCGCTCCTTCCGCCGTTCTCCCACCTCAGCCGCGACTCCCTTCACGGCCTGATCGATAAGGCAGGAAGAAGGGAATTGCGGGGAGGCTGGGGAAGGATTCCCTTGAGCGACTACGAGACGCACTCACCACCGCCCGAGGCTGTGTGACGTGCTTGGCAGTGGTCAGTCTTCGCGGTCGCTACATCAAGCGCCATCAACTCAAACTCTTCCATTGGATGAGGGTGATTCCGATGCCACAAGCCCAGTCGGGACGGATCATCGCCACTGTAGCGATGATGGCCAGCGTGCTGACGCTATCGTCCGCAAGCGCGCTCGCCAGAGCACCCGCGAACCACTCCGCAGCCAAGCGGGCCGTGGTCGGCGCGTACGGCCAAGAGGTCCTGGGCTTTCTGAGTCCTTCCGACATTGGGTCGGACGAATGCGGACCGCCTGGTGCGTTGCCGGGGATCTTCCGGTGTGAGAGCCAGAAGACAGAAGTCGATGGCGACCTCTATTACAACCTGGACTTCATCAACCAGTTCCGTAGTCGCTTCCCATACACCACGCTTGACAACAACCAGATTGCCGACTGGGGCCACTACGTATGCAAGGACCTAGAAAAGAATGTCGAGAGTGCGGTGGTGCAGGCGTGGGTGAACGCTGGGTGGAACTGGAATGATGCGACCTGGGTGGTAGGCACCAGCGAGAACTTCTTCTGCCCGTCGCTGCGTGGCGGTGACGTCGTCATTCCCGGCGCGTAGCCTTTCCGGATCCCGGCGGTGACGAGGCGTGGGCACCGCCCTGCCGGCTGGCTTGGCGGCCACCCACTATGAAAGGCGACAGTGCGAGGCCTGCAGGACGCAGGAAGGCTGATTCAAAGTCGGGGTGATCATGTGGCACCGCTGGTCACCGCAGGGTGGCGATCTTCTGGAGAGGCGTCACGCACGCAACGAAGCTCCGGTTTACGGGGTGACCTCGCAAGTCGCCCTGAACAACCGGAGCTTCGATGTGCCGTCAGTCTGCCACCGTCTGCCTGACCAAGTCGCCCTCACGTCGACACCGCGAGTTGCCACGGGTGGCGGACCGCCTGGAGACCCTTCCCGATCCGCGTGACCGGCGTGGCCGCCGCCACTCCTTGACCTCGGTGCTGCTGCTGGCCGCCTGCGCGGTGCTGGCGGGCGCCCGCTCCTACCTTGCCATTGGCCAGTGGGCCCCCTCAGCTCCGCAAGACGCCCTCGTCCGCTTGGCGGTCCGCCGTGCCGGAGCCCTGGGCGTGCGCATCGCCCCCAGTACCTCCACCGTCCGCCGCGTGCTGCTGGCTGTGTGCCCCGGCGGCCTGGCCGACCTGCTCGGATACGCCCCGACCGGGGTCGAGAACCTGGCGCTCGACGGCAAAAGTGCGCGTGGTTCACGCACCATGGACGTCCCGGCCGCTCACCTGCTGTCCGCGGTCACCGGGGCCGGACACACCGTCAGCCAGCTGCGGGTCCCGGACAAGACCAACGAGATCACCGGCTTCGCCCGTTTGCTGGCCCCGTTCGACCTGGCAGACACCGTGGTCACCGCCGACGCCCTGCACACGCAGCGTGAGCATGCCCGCTTCCTGGTCGAGGAGAAGTACGCGCACTACCTGTTCGTGGTCAAGGCCAACCAGCCTGGCCTGTCCGCCGCGCTGCGGTCCCTGCCATGGAACAAGGTCACCGCCAGGCGCTACGACCGCGAGCGCGGACACGGCCGCCGCGAGACCCGCTCGACCCGGGTGCTGACCGACCGGCCTCGGCCTCGACTTCCCGTACGCGGTGCAGGCCGCAAAGGTTCTGCGGCATCGCACCGACCTGAGGACCGGCAAGGTCACCCGGCAGACCATCTACGTGATCAGCGACTTGACGGCCCGCCAGGCATCGCCGCAGCGGATCGGACAGCTGGCCAGGTCACAATGGGTGATCGAGAACCGGGTCCACTTCGTCAGGGATACCGCATTCGCCGAGGACGCCTCGAAGATCCGCACCGGACACGGACCGAAGAACATGGCGACGCTGCGGAACACGGCGATCAACACTCTCCGCGCCGCCGGGCACAACAGCATCGCCGCCGGCCTGCGCGAGGTCTCCTACGCGCCCTTCACCCGCCCGCTGGACCTGCTCGGCCTGGCCTGACCTGCACTCCATCAAGATCACCCAGACCTTGAATCAGCCCTGTCTGCAGGACGAGGTGCCCCCGTGGGAACTGCCAGCCGCAGCCGTGGCCGTCGCACACGCCGCGGTCGGCGACCTTGATGCCGCCCGCCGCTGCGCGAACGGTCTCAACGTTCCCCACGACCGGTCCGCGGCGTTCGCCGACGTGGCTGGCTACCTCACCAGCGCGCCCGCAGCCCTCAGATCCGTCTCCGAATCCACCAGCACTGCCTTCGCCCGGACGTTCCGGGCCCTCGCCCAGTCTCAGATACCTGCGGACACGGCACACACAGTCCAAGAGGCGGCGTCCTTCGTTGTCGACGCGCTCGCCGGCGACGGCTGGTACCACGTGCTGCCCGTCCTGGCCCGCGAGCCGGCCTCCGTCGTACGCGTGCGCGACATCGTCTTCGCCCACCGGCAGCTGGGCGAATGACGCCGCCTCCCCTCCCTCGGTCCGTTCGGCTGCATCGGCGCCGTGTGTGGAAGGACGCCGATGACATGTGGCGCCGAGCCACCGGGTGGCGAACGGGCGAGTCCACGCGCGGTCATGTCCCCTGTAGTGGTGTAGCCGATCAATCGGCGGTTGTGTTGGTGGTGTTGGGTAGTGCGGGGACGCTTTCGGGGAGTTCTGCGGGGTAGATCTGGTCCATGCTGCCCTCGGGGAGGTAGCGGCGGGGAAAGGCGATCCACTCGTCGTGCATCTCGAAGAGCACGGCGGTGACCAGCCGCAGGAGCGCGTCGTCGTTGGGGAAGACCTGGACGACGTCGATGCGGCGTTTGATCTCGCGGTTGACCCGTTCCAGCGGGTTCGTGGACTGGATCTTCTTCCAGTGCCGTTCCGGGAAGGAGGCGAAGGCGGTGAGGTCGTCCTTGGCGTCCAAGAGCATCTGCTTGACCTGGGGGAACTGTGTGCCCAGCATGTCAGCGACCGGGTCGAGCTGACGGCGGACGGCAGCCTGGGCGGGCTGGGCAAAGATGGTGCGGATGGTCGCGGCGACCATCTCCGCGGCGTCCTTGGCGATCACGCCGAAGACATTGCGCAGGAAATGAACCCGGCAACGCTGGTAGGCGGCGCCGATCATCACCTTGCGTTGACCTCGTCCCCTCCGCTGCTGGGGAACATGACGTCGCACCGTCGGGTGGTGGCCTGGGCTCGTACGACGTCGAAGGCTTCTTGGTAGAACGCCCCTGCCGGATCATGCGGCCGGGGCCGACCGTTCTACTCGGGCAAGCACAAGCTCGCGGGCCGCACGGACGTCATGGACGGACCGACAAGGGATACCAAGGAGCCGGGGGCACGGTCCGTGTTCCCTACCGCGGCCGGTGGGAGACGCTCTCCACAGGCCAGCAGGCCGTCAACCGGTCCCACGCGAAGATCCGGGCCCTGGTCGAGCAGGCCGTCGCCACCCTCAAGTCCTGGCGGCTTCTCCGCAAGCTCCGCTACTCGACCACCCGCATCACGAGCCTTGTTCAGGCTGTCCTCACCCTACATCTGGCCAGCTCAGGCAGAAGATGGAAAAGGCTCACGGCGCTCTTCGCCACCCATGACCACGAGTACCTGTTCCCGGCCATTGGCGGCGGGGCTGCTGGCCAACGCAAACATCAGCTACTGGCAGCCGGTCTCGCGCGGTCGACCGGCCTCCGAGGAGTTCACGGGGGTTCGCCTGAACCAGCCCCAGCTGGTCACCTCCCGCCGCCCCCTTCCGGAGGTCCCTGCGACCGCGCACGCCGGGAAGCGGCTGTACCTGCTTCGTCACGGCGGCAAGGAGTGGCTGGACGAAGATCGACACAGTCGCATCGCCGTGGAGACCCGCATGGGCCACGAGGTCGCCGGCGTGGAAGGTCTCTACTCGCACGTTCCCCTGACCATGGAGCAGGAGATTGCCGATTCGCTGCAAACCAGGTGGCTGCGCTTCGTGGCCAGCGAGGGAGAGCTCTGGAATGTGCCATCTCCCACTGCTCTCTGTTTCGATCTTGAAGAGTGATGGAAACAGCAGGTCAAAGCCGCTCAGGACCTCGACGCATGAACTGGTTCATGAAGTTCATCTCCACCAAGAGCTTCATGCCGTTCGTGATCTACCGGATCGCCCTCGGCATCCTGCTGTTCGTGCTGATCGGCACGGACGTGCCGAGCCCGCACGCCGGCGAGTCCGGCTCATAGCGCGCCACGCTCACCGCTTCGCGTGAACCGGAGGCCGCTCGGGAACGTTCCCGGGCGGCCTCCGCGTCGTTGTGCCTGAAGAGACCTGAAGGCAAGCAGCAGGGGGTGTCCCATGGGTCGTGTGGTGTTGGAGCGTTTTCCGGCCGGAAGTCCGAGGGGAAGCTGGCCCGCCGAGGAGTACGCGGCGCAGCGATTGCGCGAGGGCGTTCCGGCCGAGGTGGTGATGGATCTGGACAGTGACGCGTTCCTGGTCGTGGTCCGACCGCGGGAGGCTCATTCCGGTCATTGATCGAGTGCGTGGGGGCGCGGTCCGCGCACGCCCCTTGGCCTCGCGGGCGTACGCCCCCAGACTGTCCCGATGACGCAGCGTGTGGACCTCGCGACGGTAATGGACCGGCTGGCCATCGACGAGGTGGTCTCGGGGTACGCGGCGGCCGTCGACGACGGGGACTGGGGCGCCTACCGCGCCCTGTTCACCCCGGCCGGGCGGGCCGACTACAGCTCGGCGGGCGGGGTGGAGGGGCCCGCCGGCGAGGTGGCCGACTGGCTGTCGGAGACGATGCGGCTGTTCCCGGTGCGCCAGCACCTGATCGTCAACCGGCTGATCCGGCTGGAGGACCTGGGCGGTTCGCCCAGGGACTCGGCCGAGGTCCGGGCGGACTTCCTCAATCCGATGCGGCTGGCCGGGGAGGACTTCGACGGGACGGTCACCTCCCCCAATTTCGTCGCCGCCGGGCGGTACGCGTTCGTGCTGGCCCGGACCGCGGACGGCTGGCGGCTCACCTCGGTCACGGTGCACGAGAAGTGGCGGCACCTGTCCGCGTGACCCCGGCCGGGCCGAACCGGCCCGGCCGCCCCACACTGGAGGCGGAGGCGCGTCATGATCCCGAGGTCGAAGCGGTGGCGGGCGGCGGCCGCGGTCGCCGCCGGAGCGCTGCCCGCCCTCGCCTTCCCCTCGCCGGGGCTCTGGTGGTTCGCCTACGTCGCCCTCGTGCCCTGGATGCTGCTGCTGAGGTCCGCCCCCACCGGGCGGCGCGCGGCCCTGGAGGGGTGGCTCGGGGGCGCCGGGTTCATCTTCGCCGTCCACCACTGGCTGCTGCCGAGCATGCACGTGTTCCTGGTCGCGGTGGCGGCGCTGCTGGGTCTGCTGTGGATCCCCTGGGCGCTGTTGGTGCGGGAGCTGCTCGGCGGGGCGCCGGCCGCCGGTCGTGCGGCGGCCGCGCTGGTCCTCGTGCCGGCGGGGTGGCTGTTGTCGGAGGTGGTCCGGTCCTGGCAGGGACTGGGCGGGCCGTGGGGGCTGCTCGGGGCGAGCCAGTGGCAGGTGGCGCCGGCGCTCCGGCTGGCCTCCGTGGGCGGGGTGTGGCTGGTGAGCCTGCTGGTGGTGGCGGTGAACTGCGCGCTGGTGCTGTTGCTCGCGGTGCCGGGGGCGCGGGTCCCGGCGGTGGCCGGGCTGACCGGGTGCGCCGTGCTCACGGGGGTGGCGTGGCTGTGGGTGCCGCGCCCGGAGGTGACCGGCGCGCTGCGCGTGGCCGTGGTCCAGCCGGGGGTCGTCGCGGACGGGCCGGACAGCGCCGACCGACGGTTCGACGTCGGCGAGCGGCTGACCCGGACCCTGGTGGGCCAACGCCCCGACCTGGTGGTGTGGGGCGAGAGCAGCGTCGGCGCGGACCTGGAGGCCCGCCCGGACCTGGAGCGCCGGTTGACGGCCCTGTCCGCCGAGGTGGGGGCTCCCCTGCTGGTGAACGTGGACGCGCGGCGGGGCGACGGCGCCGGGATCCGCAAGAGTTCCGTCCTGGTCGGGCCCGAGGGCCCGACCGGCGACCGGTACGACAAGATGCGGCTGGTTCCCTTCGGCGAGTACGTGCCCGCCCGGGCGCTGTTCGGCTGGGCCACCTCGGTCGGCAAGGCGGCGGGCGAGGACCGGGTGCGGGGCGACTCCCCCGTGTTGATGCCGCTGCCGGGCCGGCCCGGGCTCCTGCTCGGTCCGCTGGTCTGTTTCGAGTCCGCGTTCCCCGACATGAGCCGGCACCTGGCGCGCGACGGGGCCGCGCTCCTCGTCGCGCAGTCCGCGACGTCCAGCTTCCAGGACAGCTGGGCCCCGGCCCAGCACGCCTCCCTCGCCGCCCTGCGCGCCGCCGAGACCGGCCGCCCGGTGGTCCACGCCACCCTCACCGGCATCAGCGAGGTGCACGGCCCGGCCGGTGAGCGGGTCGGCCCCTCCCTCGCCACGTCGGCGAGCACCGCCCAGGTGTACGCCGTGCCGCTGGCCGCCGGCTCGACGCTCTACGTCCGCTTCGGGGACTGGCCGGTGGGCGCGGCCCTCGCCGCCCTGGCCGCGTTCTGCGCGGCCCGGTGGAGGCCGTCGCTCAGGAAGCCTGCTCCAGAGCCGAGCGCACCACCCGTTCACACAGCTCGTGGGTGAGGAGGGCATCCCGGGCGCTCAGGGTGGTGCCGGCCTCGACGGCTTCCAGGAAGGCGTCCACCACCTGTTCGATGCCCCGCTGACGGGCGACCGGCACCCAGTCGCCGCGCCGGCGCACGGTCGGCTGGCCCTTGTGGTCGATGATCTCGGCGAGGTTGACGACCTGCCGCTTGGTGTCCTGCCCGGACACCTCCAGGGTCTCCTCGGTCGACCCGGAGAGCCGGTTCATGATGCCGAGGGCGATGAACCCGTCACCGGACATCTGGAGCACCACCTGATGCATCAGCCCCTCGCGGACCACGGCCCGGACGTCGACGTGGTCGGCGTCCCCGGGCAGCAGGAACCGCAGGGTGTCGACGACGTGGATGAAGTCGTCCAGGACCAGCGTCCTCGGGTCCTCGGGCAGGCCGACCCTGTTCTTCTGCATGACGATCAACTCGCGCGGGTGGTCGACGCACTGCGCGTACCCGGGCGCGTGGCGCCGGTTGAAGCCCACGGCGAGGGAGACCCCGCGCTCCTCGGCCAGTTCCACCAGCCGCCGCGAGTCCTCGAACTCGTAGGCCAGGGGCTTGTCCACGTAGGTGGGCACGCCCGCCTCCAGCAGCCGCGCCACGATCTCCGGGTGGGCCTCGGTCGGCGCGTGCACGAAGGCCGCGTCGAGCCCCGCAGAGAGCAGCGCGTCGAGCGTGGTGTGCCGGCGCTCGGCCGGGACGTGGTGGATCGCGCCGATCCGCTCCAGCGTGGCGGGGGTGCGGGTCTGCAGGTGCAGCTCCACTCCCGGACGGGCGGTGAGGACGGGCAGGTACGCCTTCCGGGCGATGTCGCCGAGTCCGATGACGCCAACCTTCACCGGGAGCCTCCAGGTTCGTTCCTTGTGGGACGCTCGCAGCTTAATCCCTGGTGGCAGGGGCTGCGGTCGCCGAGGATGGGGCACATGAGCAACTCCGGATCCCACCGCCCCGAACCCTCCACCACCGCTAACGAGCGGGACATGTTGGACGGCTGGCTCGACTACCACCGCTCCACGTTGGCCTGGAAGTGCGAGGGGCTCGGGGACGAGCAACTGCGCCGCAGCGCGCTCGCGCCGTCCGAACTCAGCCTGTTGGGCCTCGTCCGGCACATGGCGGAGGTGGAACGGTACTGGTTCCGCGAGATCATGCTCGGCGAGGAGCTCCCCGACCTGTACTCGACGCCCGACAACGTGGACGGCGACTTCCGGTTCACCGCCGAGGACACCTGGAGCGAGTCCGAGCGGGTGTGGCAGACCGAGATCGAGCTGGCCCGGCAGTCCGTGCAGGGCCGCTCCCTGGACCTGGTCTCGCGGCCCGAGAACCACCGCCGGGGCGAGGTGTTCAGCCTGCGCTGGGTGTACACCCACATGATCGAGGAGTACGCCCGCCACAACGGTCACGCGGACCTGCTGCGCGAGCACATCGACGGGGCCACGGGCGAGTAGCGGCCCCGGTCGCCGGTCGGTTCGCGCTCCGGCCGTCAACCGGCGGCGCACCGGCGGCCGGCCGTCACCCGTGCGGGGGCAATATCGCCCCAGGGTTTTCGCAACCGGGTCCTCGCACAGCAGAGTTGCCCGAGTGCATCCAACCCGAACCACGACAAAACTGCTGCTCGGAGTGGCCTGTGCCGTCTCGGCTGTCTCCGGCTGCGTGAACGTGCCCCCCGGTCCGGCGCAGCCCGCGCCGGTGCCCCCCGCGGGGTCGCCGCCGCGGCACGAGCCGCGCGGCGAACCGGGAGCCCTCCCGGTGGTCGTCCAGGCGCCCGCCCTGGAGGCGCTGCGGGCCGTCCCGCGGGAGCCGGCGCGTCCGACGACGTCGGGGACCGGCAGCCGGGTCGAGCCGCCGACCGCGCCGCGTACGCCCGCAGGGCCCGAACGGGCGGCGCCGCCGGTCCCGGACATCCCGGAGCCCCGCCGACGGGCCGAGCATCCGCCGGGGCACGACGACGGCCGTCCGGGGGACCGTCCGCACCGCCCCCGGCCCGACGCGAAGGTGCCGCGGGAGCTGATGCGGGAGCTGCCGGTGCGCCCGGCGGACGTGTGCGCCGTGGGCCGTCGCCACGGTCGCTGGCATCCCGACAGCCCGGAGGCCCGGATCTGCGCGGGCGTCCAAGGCGGCTGAGGGTTCTTCCTGTACGGCAGCCCGCGCCCCGGGGGGCCTACGGGGACTGCTCCGGGAAGTGGCGGGGCCGCTCGCCGGGTTCCGTCGCGAGCCGCAGCTCCAGCCGGGCGATGGCGGCCCGGACCCGGTCGCCGTACCCGTCGTCGGCGAGCGCTCCGGTGGCCGCCCTGGCCCGGGCGAGGTGGACCCGGGCCGCCTCCGGCCGTCGTAGTTTCACGTAGTCGGCGGCCAGGTTGAGGTGCAGTGACGGGTAGAACACCCGGACCGCCGGGTGCGGGTCTCGGGCCCCGCGCGGGGCCCGTGCGCCCGGTGGGCCCGCGGGCGGGCCCTCGGCGACGCTCGGGCCGTCGGCGGCGGTCAGCGCCCGCAGGTCCCAGGCCAGTTCGTCGGCGGGATCGTCCTGCGCGTCGGCCATGTAGTGCGCGAGCGTGCACCGGTGGAGCGGGGGGCCCGCCTCGCCGATCTCGGACCAGATCTCCCCCAGGCGATTGCGGGCCTCCTCGCGGTCTCCGGCGTGCAGCAGGATGACGGCCTGGCCGATCCTGGTCATGACGGCGTCCTCGGACGCCTCCTGCTGCTCCGTCAACGCGACCTCCGGCTGGCTCTGCCAGACCTGCTCTCCGGTCTGATCGTCACGACGCTAACCGCAGGCGCCGCCTCTGACGCCCAGGCGGGGTGTGGCGTCAGCCAAGGTCCGGGATACGCCAGTCGATCGGCTCATGCCCCTGGGCGGCGACGGCTTCGTTGATCTGGGTGAAGGGGCGGGACCCGAAGAACTTCTTGGCCGACAGCGGCGACGGGTGGGCGCCCTTGACGATCACGTGCCGGTCCTCGTCGATCAGCGGGATCTTCTTCTGGGCGTACGCGCCCCAGAGCACGAAGACGACCGGGTCGGGGCGCGCGGAGACGGCCCGGATCACGGCGTCGGTGAACTTCTCCCAGCCCTTGCCCTTGTGCGAGTTGGGCTCGGCCTCGCGGACGGTGAGCACCGCGTTGAGCAGCAGGACGCCCTGCTCGGCCCACGGCATCAGGTACCCGTTGTCCGGGACGGGGAGGCCGAGCTCCTCCTTCATCTCCTTGTAGATGTTGCGCAGCGAGGGCGGGGTCTTGACCCCGGGCCGCACGGAGAAGCACAGGCCGTGCCCCTGGCCGGCGCCGTGGTAGGGGTCCTGGCCGAGGACCAGGACCTTCACCTTGTCGAACGGCGTGGCCTCCAGGGCCGCCAGGACCTGGTCGCGGGGCGGGTAGACCGGCCCGTTTGCCCGCTCCTTCTCGACGAACTCGGTGAGCTCTTTGAAGTAGGGCTGGTCCAGCTCTCCGCCGACAGCGGGGAGCCAGGACTCGGGCAGCATCTGGGTCACGTCTACAACCTCCGGTACAGGATCGTGCAACTGCGTGGTGCAACTGCCCAGAACCTACCGGCAGCCACTGACAACGCGTCGTCCGCCTGCCCGCCCGGTGCCCGCTACCAACTGGTCTTGCGGTACAGCTCCCACATCTGCATGGCGGTCTGCGGGTCGAGGGCCCGCTCGGCGCCGGCGATGTCCTCGCGTGCGCCGACGTAGAGCTTGCCCTGCCACAGCGGCAGCAGCCGGACGTCCTGGGCGAAGATCTGCTGCGCCTCCTCGAACTCCTTGACGCCGGCGGCCCGGTCGCTCTCGCGGCGGGACTTGGGCAGCAGCTCGTTCAGGATGGGCGCGGGCTCGTACGGGGTGCCGACCGCGTTCTGCTTGCCGACGAACGGGGCGATGAAGTTGTCCGGGTCCGGGAAGTCGGGGAACCAGCCTCGACCGAAGACCGGGTACTCGCCCTTCTTGTAGCCCGCCTGGAAGGCCTTCCAGGGCTGGCCGCGCAGGTTGATCTTGAAGAGGTCGCTCTCCTCGAGCTGCCGCTTGATCTCGGTGAACTCCTCGGCGGTGGAGGGGCCGTACCGGTCGGTGGTGTACCAGAAGGTCAGCTCCACCTTCTGGGTGATCCCGGCCTCCCGGAGGATCTTCTTCGCCTTCTCGACGTCCGAGTGGCCGTACAGGTCGTAGAACGGCGTCCGGTGGGCGACGGTGCCCTTGGGGACCATCGAGTACAGCGGCTCGGCCGTGCCCTGGTAGACCTTGGCCACGAGCGCGCCGCGGTCGATGACCTGGGCGATGGCCTGGCGCACCGGCAGCTTGGCGACCTGCGGGTCCTTGGGGTTGAAGACGAGGTAGCGGATCTCGGCGCCGACGTTCTCGACGACCTGGATGCCGGCCTCGTGGGACGCGGGCGTCTGCAGGTCCTTGACCTCCGCGGCGGACAGGCCTCGGTAGGTGGCGTCGATCTCCTTGGACTTGAGGGCCGCGACCATCTTCTTGGAGTCCGCGAAGTACCGGATGGTCACCGCGTCGTTGCGACGGTTGGCGAAGCCCGCGTAGCTCGCGTTGCGGCTGAGGACCGCTTCGCTGCCCTCGGTGTACGAATCGAGGACGTAGGGGCCGGAGCCGATCGTCTTGCCCTCCTCGCGCACCTTGTCCGCCGGGTACTCCTTCGGCGGGACGAGCGAGGCGGCCGGCGAGCCGAGGACGTACGGGAAGGTCGCGTCCGGGGTGTTCAGGTGGAAGACCACCGTCGCCGCGTCCGGGGTCTCGATCTTGTCCAGGCTGCCGAAGAGGTCCTTCGGGCCGACCTGGGAGTTGATCGTCCGGATCCGGTCGAGGGAGTGCTTGACGGCCTTGGCGTCCAGCGGTTCCCCGTTGGAGAACTTGAGGCCCTTCTTCAGGGTGCAGCGGTAGGACTCGTTGCGGGAGTCGGTGAATTCGCAGGCCTGGGCGGCATCCGGCTGGGGCTGGGTGGAGCCCGTGGGGAATGCCAGGAGCGTCTGGTAGATGTTCCGGTACAGCTCCCAGGAGCCGTCCCATGCCGCGGCGGGGTCGAGGGTGCTCGGCTGGCTCATCGTACCGACGACGATCCGCTTCTTGTCGTCGCCGCTGTCGTCGGAGAGCAGACCGCATCCGGCGAGCAGGGATATGGACGCAAGGGCCGCAGTGATCTGCAGGCATCTGGTCCGGTTGAACACGTGCACGCTCCTCGATCAGCCAGGGGTGCGGCAGACCCTACCGCAGTGCCTCACAAATCCAATGGGCAGGTTTCGTGAGGCACTTGACCGATTACGTGCGTATTCGGTACGCATTTGCCTCCTCCTGGGAGGCAAATGCGTCCGTTTATCGGTCAGTGCACCCCGGCATTGAGGAACATTCCCCCGTCGACGACCAGAGTTTGTCCCGTGATCCATTCCGCTTGTGCAGATGTAAGAAAGGCCGCGGCGCCCCCGATGTCCTCCGGGACCCCGAGTCGGCCGAGCGGGTAGGCCGCGGCGGCCTCCTGCTCACGACCCTCGTAGAGCGCCTGCGCGAACTTCGTCTTCACCACCGCGGGGGCGATGGCGTTGACCCGCACGCCCGGCGCCATCTCGTGCGCGAGCTGGAGGGTGAGGTTGACCATGGCGGCCTTGCTCATCCCGTACGCGCCGATGAAGGGCGAGGCGGAGACGCCGGCGATGGAGGCGATGTTCACGATCGCCCCGCCGTTGTGCTTCTGCCAGGCGTGCCAGGTCCGCTGCGCGAAACCGAGCGCGGAGATCACGTTCGTCTCGAAGACCTTGCGCGCGACGCCCAGGTCCAGGTCCGCGATCGGCCCGAAGACCGGGTTGGTGCCCGCGTTGTTGATCAGGAAGTCGACCCGGCCGAAGGCCTCCATCGTCCGCTCCACGGCGACGGCCTGGTGGGCCTCGTCGTGAGCCTTCCCGGCGACGCCGAGCACCCGGTCCGCCCCGAGCCGCTCGACGGCCTCCTTGAGGGTGTCCTCGTTGCGCCCGGTGATGCACACCCGGTCGCCCCGGGCGACCAGGGCCTCCGCGATGCCGTAGCCGATGCCCCGGCTCGCCCCGGTGATCAGTGCGACCTTGCCGCTGTCGTTCCCGCTGTACGTCATGCCGTACGCCCTGCCTCTCGTTCGTCGCCGCGCGTCAGTTGAGCGGGCCGCCGGCCACGTACAGGACCTGCCCGGAGACGAAGCCGGCCGCGTCGCCCGTGAAGAAGGCGATCGCGTTGGCGATGTCGTCCGGGGTGCCGACGCGCTGCACCGGGATCTGGGTGGCGGCGGCGGCCTGGAAGTCCTCGAAGCCCATGCCGACGCGGGCGGCCGTCTGGGCGGTCATCTCGGTGGCGATGAAGCCGGGAGCCACGGCGTTGGCGGTCACGCCGAACTTGCCGAGTTCGATGGCCAGGGTCTTGGTGAAGCCCTGGAGACCGGCCTTGGCGGCGGAGTAGTTGGCCTGGCCGCGGTTGCCGAGGGCGGAGCTGCTGGAGAGGTTCACGACGCGGCCGAACTTGGCCTCCACCATGTGCTTCTGACAGGCCCGCGCCATCAGGAACGCGCCCCGCAGGTGCACGTTCATGACCGTGTCCCAGTCGGTGGCGCTCATCTTGAAGAGCAGGTTGTCGCGGAGCACACCCGCGTTGTTGACCAGGATGGTCGGGGCGCCGAGCGTGCTCGCGACGCGCTCGACGGCCGCCTCCACCTGCGCGCTGTCGGAGACGTCGCAGCCGATGGCGCCGGCCTTCCCGCCGGCCGCCGTGATCGTCTCGACGGTGTCCTTGCAGGCCGCCTCGTCCAGGTCGAGTACGGCGACCGCCCGGCCCTCGGCGGCCAGGCGTACGGCGGTGGCGGCGCCGATGCCCCGGGCCGCCCCGGTCACGATCGCGACGCGCTGCTCGGTGGTGGACATGCTGGATCTCCTCGCGCTTGGAATCCTCGGTGCGCCGACGCGGCCCCTCGTGGGTGAGCAACCGCTTAGTAGCTTCGGCTGGACAGACGCTAGGAGCCCTGGCACCCGGTGTCAACGGCGCCGGTCCGCAGAGCTCCCCGGGTCGTGCGCCGATCCTCGGAGGTCCGCCGCGCTCAGCGCACCAGCAGGTCCAGCAGCCGTTCCACCTCGGCCTCCGGGTCGGCCGTCAGCCCGGTGTGCACCGGGCCTGGCTGCACCACGGTGCTGCGCGGCGCGATCAGCCAGCGGAACCTGCGGCCCGGCTCGTCGCCCGCCGCCTGACCGGCCGACTCGCCGCCCGCGCACAGCCCCTCGACGCCGAGCAGGGCGGCCCGTACACCGGTCACGTCGGCGTCGGGGTCGAGGGCGAGCAGCTTGCCCTCGTCGAGGTGGGTGCGCGCGGCGACGTAGGAGTGCGCCCGGCAGTAGACGATCACGCCGGCGTTGAAACACTCGCCGCGCTCCATCCGGGGCACCACACGCACCAGCGCGTACTCGAACACGTCCCGCTTGATCACTCGCTGTCGCTCTTCTTCTCGTCGGGCTCGGTCTTGGCGCGCGGCGGCGCGAGGCGCTCGGCCAGCCACCCGGGCGGACCCGACCTCGGTCGGACCTCGGCCTCCATCGTGATCCTCTCGTGGATGCCGGCCGCACGCGGCAGGAGTGCGTCCACATAGGCGCGTCGCACGGCGTCCGTGGAGTCGAAGCCGGGCTCGTCGACCAGCCACTCGTCCGGCACGTCGGCGGTGACCTCGGTGAGCAGTTCCCTCGTCACCAGCGGCGCGAGCTCCGCGGCGGCGGCCGCGATGTCCGGTCCGACGGGGGCCAGGACGTGGTCGGAGGCGTTGTAGGGCTTGGCGGAGGCGGCCGGGGCGCTCGGCCAGTTGTGGTGCCAGATCATGGTGGCGCCGTGGTCGATGAGCCACAGGTCGCCGTGCCAGACCAGGAGGTTCGGGTTGCGCCAGGACCGGTCGACGTTGTTGATCAGGGCGTCGAACCAGACCACACGCCCGGCCTCGACGGGGTCCACCTGGTAGGCGAGCGGGTCGAAGCCGATCGAGCCGGGCAGGTAGTCCATCCCGAGGTTCAGTCCGCCGCTGGCCTTGAGCAGCTCCTGCACCTCCTGGTCGGGCTCGCCGAGCCCGATGACGGGGTCGAGCTGTATCTGCACCAGCCGCGGGACCCGCAGGCCCAGCCGCTGGGCCAGCCGCCCGCAGACGACCTCGGCGACCAGCGTCTTGCGGCCCTGGCCGGCTCCGGTGAACTTCATGACGTAGGTACCGAGGTCGTCGGCCTCGACTATTCCCGGGAGCGAGCCGCCCTCACGCAGGGGCGTGACGTAACGGGTCGCGATCACTTCGGACAGCATCCAACCAGGTTACGGGGGTCAGCGCGGCCCGGCCCACCCGCCGAGCAACTCCCGGGTCGTGGTGATGGTGGCGACCAGCGCCAGCGCGTTGCGGATCACCTCGGCGGTGTACGTGGCGGGCACCCCGGCGATCGCATCGGAGGGGACCACCACCCGGTAGCCGAGGTTCACGGCGTCGAAGACGGTGTTGGGGATCGCGATGTTCGAGGAGACCCCGGTGACGACGAGGGTGCGGACAGCGAGGTTGCGGAGCAGGGCGTCCAGGTCGGTGCCGGCCATCGGGGAGAGCCCGTGCAGCCGGCGCACGACCAGGTCCCGCTGGGCCACCACGATGGGGGCGGCGACCTCGACCGCGCGGCTCCCGCTGAGCTGGCGCACCGGGAGCTTCCCCGCGGCCCGGAACAGCCGCGCGTTGGCGTTGGCGCCGAGCCCGTCCTCCCGCCGCTCCGCGACGGCGTGCAGTACCTGTACGCCCGCTCCCCGGGCGGCCTCGACCAGCGCGGCCACCCGGTCCAGCATCCCCGAGTCGCGGGCCTCCTTGGCCAGCTCGGGAAGGGCGCTCTCCTCGCCGACGACGCCGTTCTGGCATTCGACGGTGAGCAGCGCGGTGGTGGCGGGATCGAGTTCCGGCATGGCTCCCCCTGGCGTGACGACCGAAGAGCCCGCATGATTCCTGACACACAGTCAGATGTGAAGGGGTGCGCGACGGATGGACGAGACACGCGTGGACCGGGCGCAACGGCGGGGTCGCCGCATCATGATGACCGACGAGGAGGTGGACGCCTTCCTGCGCGAGCAGCGCACCTGCCGGGTGGCCACCGTCTCCCCGGACGGAGGCCCCCACGTCGGGGCCCTGTGGTTCGCCTGGGACGGAAGTTCGCTGTGGCTGTACTCGATCACGCGCAGCCGCCGCTGGTCCGACCTGCGCAAGGACCCCCGGATCTCGGTGGTCGTGGACGCGGGCGAGGCGTACGACGAACTGCGCGGGGTCGAGCTGTCCGGCAGCGCGGTCTTCGTGGGCGAGGCCCCCCGCACGGGAGAGCCGTGCCCGGAGCTGGCGGAGGCCGAACGCCTCTTCCCGGTGAAGAACTTCGGGATCGAGGAGATGCCGCACGACGGGCGGCACGCCTGGATCCGACTCACCCCGGAGTCGATCGTCTCGTGGGACTTCCGCAAGCTGTAGGCACCGTGTGATCGCAGCGGCGACGCCCCCTACAGCGTCGAAGCGGTGGCCTTCAGCGCGTCGACGGCGGCCCGGACGGAGGGCCGCCGGTCGGCGTCCGCCCGCCAGACGACGTACACGTGCCGGCGGACGGCGTCGCTCACCGGCAGCAGTCGCACCCCGGGCGGGACGGGCCCGCGCCCCAGCCGGGGGGTCACGCACACGCCCAGGCCCGCTTCGACGAAGGCCAGTTGGGTGTGGTGCTCCTCGGCGATGTGCGCGATGCGGGGCTCGATTCCGATGCCGCGCAGGGTGAAGACCAGCCACTCGTGACAGAACTGACCCTCGTTCCAGGAGATCCACTCCTCGTCGGCGAAGTCGGCCAGCGAGACCAGGGGCCTGTCGGCGTGCGGGTGATCGGCCGGCACCGCGATGTCGACGGAGTCCTCCAGCAGATGGCAGCGGGTGAGTTCGACGGGCACCGGCATCCGCTTGTTGTGCCAGTCGATGGCCAGCGCCAGGTCGAGGTCACCGCGCACCACCGCGGCCATGCTCTCCCCCGGCTCCTGTTCCCGCACCCGGGTGCGGAGTTCGGGGTGGCCCGCGCGCAGCGCCGTCAGCGCCCCGGGCAGCAGTCCGCGCATGGCGGTGGGGAAGGCGCCGATCTGCAACTCCCCCACGGCGCAACCGCGTTGGGCCTCGACGTCGGCCTGGGCGAGTTCCACCTGGGAGAGGATCCGGGCCGCGTGGTCGGCGAGCAGACGCCCGGCGTCGGTCAGCCGGACCCCCCGCCCGTTCTTGGCCAGCAACGGCTGACCCACCTCCCGTTCCAGCTTGGCCATCTGCTGGGAGACGGCGGAGGTGGTGACGTGCAGCCCGTCCGCCGCGCCGCCGACCGAGCCGTGGCGGGCAAAGGCATCGAGGGTGCGCAGGCGCTCCAGGTTCAACATGTAAGCAATGCTACGACGACAGCCCCACGCATTCTCGCTTGTTCTAATGCGTCCGACGGCACAGAGTAAACCCATGAGCGCACCCACGACCCCGAGACCGGCCACCGAGGCCCTCCCCGATCCCACGCCGAACGCCGCCGCCGCGACCGCCGCCACACCGCCCGCCCCGCGCCGGGGCGGCCTCGACTGGCGGGTCCGGTTCGCCGTCCTCTCGGTGATCTGGGGCTTCAGCTTCCTGCTGATCAAGGTGGGCACGGAGGCCTACGCCCCGTTCCAGGTCGCTCTCGGTCGGGTCGCCTTCGGCGCCCTCGCACTGCTCACGGTCCTGATGCTGCGCCGCGAACGACTCCCCCGGGGTCGGCGGACCTGGGCCCACCTGACGGTGGCGGCGCTCCTGCTCAACACCGCGCCGTTCTCGCTCTTCGCGTACGCCGAGCTGAGCATCCCCTCCAGCCTGGCCGGCATCTGCAACGCGACGTCCCCGCTGTGGGGCATGGCCCTGTCCCTGGTCGCCCTGTCCGAGGACCGCCCCACCCGCCGCCGGTTCGCGGGCCTGGGCCTCGGCTTCCTCGGCGTGCTCACCGTCCTCGGGGCCTGGCAGGGCTTCTCGGGGGTCGACGCCACGGGCACCGCGCTCGCCCTGCTGGCCTCGCTCTGCTACCCGATCGGCTGGATCTACGTCCGCCGCACGCTGGCCGGCACTCCCGGTTCGCCGGTGGCCCTGACCGGCGCGCAGCTCGGCATCTCGACGGTCCAACTGCTCCTGGTGAGCGCCCTGTTCACGTCGGCGCCGCACTCGTTCCCGCTCTGGCCGACCCTTTCGGTGATCGCCCTGGGGGCCCTCGGCACCGGGCTGGCGCTACAGATGCAGTACGGGCTGGTGACGGAGGTCGGCCCGACCACCGCGCAGATGGTCACCTACTTCATCCCGGTCATCGCCACCACGGCGGGCGTCCTGGTCCTGGGCGAGCAGCTCCACTGGAACACCCCGGTCGGCGCGGCCATCGTCCTGGCCGGCGCGGCCCTCACCCAAACCCGCCCCCCGAAGCCCCCGAC
>NZ_JAPNLK010000119.1 GCF_026627505.1 Streptomyces sp. H27-H5
CACCCCGGACCCGTGGAACCCGGCGCACCCCGCAGCGACACGCGACGACCCCGGAACCTCACCACGAGAACAAACCGGGGTGAACCGACCACCCCACGAACACGACCTCATCACTGAAGGATCGAGGCTCACAGCTCCCACCAAGTTGACAACGCCGCCCGGCGAGCACCAGCAGACCTATCTACAGCTGCCGTATCAGAGTTCGTCCGCAAAGAGTCGGGGGTCAATGATTTTCCGTAGCTTGCGATACTCCGAGCGGATCGCCGCGAGCACGTGGTGGTTGTTGATGTCTGTGCCGGCGCTGGCTGCGGCGTAAGCTGCGGCCAATGCGCAGGACCGGATGGAGCCGCCTGTGAGGTTGAACGCGTCCGCTATGCGTTTGATGTCCAGGTCGGGGGCGATCGGTGCCTGCTTGAAGAACCCCTGCCAGAGTCGAGTCCGCTGCTTGGCGTCGGGTATGGCGAAGGGAATGTGACTGTCCAGTCGCCGTTGGAACGCGGTGTCGATGTTCGCGGCAAGATTGGTGGTCAGTAAGATTATTCCATCGAATTTTTCGAGTCGCTGCAACAAATAGGACGTTTCAATATTGGAATATCGGTCGTGCGAATCCTTCACTTCGGTGCGTTTTCCGAAGAGAGCGTCCGCCTCGTCGAACAAGAGGATCCCGTTCACGTTGGCGGCTTCCGTGAAAATTTGTTCGAGGTTCTTCTCAGTCTCACCTATGTATTTGTCGACTATGGTGGAAAGATTTATCACGTAGAGATCCAGGCCAAGGGCTCCCGCGATGACCTCGGCCGCCAAGGTCTTCCCTGTTCCCGATTCTCCCGAGAAAAGGGCTGAGATTCCTCGACCGTATCCGTTTCCGGGTTTGAGTCGCCAGGCGTCAAGGACAATGTCACGGTATCGGATACGGTCGGTGAGGGCGTCGATCTGTCCCTTGGTGACGGAGTCCAGGACAAGGTCGTCGAAGTCGACGGCCGGCACGATCCGAGTCGCGAGTCGGGCCAGTCGGGGTGTGTTGTGGCGGCGTACGGCCGTGCGGAGGACATCCCCAGACAATGGCGTCGATGTGGCCTCGGCCTGGCGGGAGGCCCATGAGTGGGTGTCGGCGATCTGTGTGGCCGTGAGCCGATAGAGGGCCATGTCCCGAGCGAGGGATTCGAGTTCGCCGTCGAGTACAGCGCTATCGCTCTCCAACAGCCTTTGCCAAAGGAGAACGCGTTCATCGGTTGCGAGAGGGGGAACCACGACCTCCCGTGGTGTCAGGCTCTCGGATATCGGCACATCGGCGGTGGCGGTGGCGACGACGTGGAAGGGCTGAAGAGACGGCTCGTTGCTTCCCAGCAGGCGAACCAGTTCGGCGGCGTCGGTCTCGCCTATCGGGCCGACGATCAGGCTGCTGTCGCGGAGACGGGTCTCGAGAATGGCCTCAGCGAGCAGTGCCGATCGTTCGGTTGAGTCGGTGGGTCCTTCGTGGAGATCGACGATCACACTGGGTGACCCTGCCACGAGATGGCTGAGTGCCTCATGGGCGATGCCGGTGGCGACAGTGACGTCCTCGTGTCGCAGAAGGGTGAACGCGGGTGCCGAGGCGTGTGCCTTCCGGATGCCATCGATCGCGGCCAGATGAGACGGCAAGAAGGGAATACGAACGGGAGGTCGCAGGCTGATGCGCGGGGCCGAGATGGTGTCGAGATCGTCACCGCCCAGCAGATGTGTGTAGATGCGAGGGGAGACCCGGAGGATTCTGGTGGCCGGGAGAGTGGTGTCGTCCTCGACGTATATCAGACGGTTCCTGAGGAGGGGGCCCGATGGCGAAAGCCGGTGAACGTGGCCAGGATCGAACGGGTCTCCCCGGGCGAGAAGCAGGGCCACATGGGCGGTGACACCGGCGCGCGCTGTGTCGTCATTGAGGTGGGCGAACGCCTGGGCGAACCGCTGGTCGACGTGGGGGGCTATGGCAATGACTAGTAGTTCGACGTCCAAGGAAGACAGGCAAAAGCTGTCGGCCAGCCGAACAAGTCGGAGAGGGCTTCTGCCAGCTGCCAGACGGACGTGCTCGTCGGCGATCTCGCGGAGCGCTTGCTCCCGCGGGCTCGGCGCGGGGAGGGAGGGCTCGCGTACCAGTCGGTCGTAGGCACTGCTGTTGTCCGGGAACAGCCCGAGGAGGGGGGTGGAGTGTTCCGATCTGGTCGAGAGGCTCAGCCGGACCCGTTCCGCAAGGATCGCGAACCAGGTGACGAGGTGCTGTCGATCGAGATGCGGGACTGAGTGGACGCTACCTTCATCGGTCGTTCGATCTGCCCAGTCGTGAGCGGACAAGGAGGAGTGCGGCATGGGCTTGGTCCTTGGCGGGAGGCTGGCGACGGAGGCGGATAGATGCTCCGCAGGGTCTCGATTTCCAGGCCGGCCGGCTGTCACGCGGCGGAACACATGGAGCGGCGGCGACTTTGGAGCGCGGTGACCGTGACCGGCCGGTGGGATGCTTCTCTTCATCTCCACGGACGTGCTGGCAGCACGGGACCATCAGGATCGCCGGGGGCTCAGATGAATCTCCCTCGAAGCGACTCGCGTCCGGTCGTCGATCTCCTCGAGGATGAAGCTCTCGATGGGGAGGCACACCCGCACGTTGACCGAGGGCATCAGGGTGTTGTCCAGAGCCGACCACAGGTCAGTGAGGGCGCGACTGTCGTTGAGAGGCGCGATCCACTCCATGGTGGCCTCGGGTTCGAGGCGGGCGAGGTGCGGAGGCCACTCCGGAACATTGAGCACCCGATTTCGGGCGAAGGCCGGTACGAGCTTGCCCAGCGCAGCGTGGGCTGTCTGAATCTCTTCCGCTGACGAGCCATCGGCCCACACGGTGATCATATAGGAGAGAGAGAGGTACATCGGAGGCTCGTGTGTGGCGATCGGTTTGCCGGATTCGGATTCTACAGAGCCGTCCGGAAACACGTTGATTTTTCCGATGCATGACCTGGTGAGATCCTGGCGAATGTCATAGAGGAAAAGATTAACGGCCGTCCCCTCTAGATTTGAGACCCATTCCCTGGTCGGCGCGCAGAACTGGATTGTTTCACATCCTGTTCCCGCAGATTCGGCGATTTCCTTCAGAGCGCTATCAATCCAGTTGATCATCGGGTTGGCCGGCCTCTCTGGTGGATGATTATTGGTGGGACACTCGCGACCTGTCCCCAGTTGACGCGGTGGGATGCGAGTCGGCAAGGCGACGCCGAGATTCTTCCTTTTGAGGCCGCCGGGCCGTGGCGCCCTGCCTGATGAGGTGAAACGAGATCGCCGTTTGGGGGCTCGATGGTCTGCTATGCCGACTGGCAGTACGCCGCCGACTCCGGCACAGTGGGGACCTGTAGGTCTCACGTTGTCTGTGTCCTGTCGGATTCCATTGCCCCGCGATGGCGTTCCACTGTCAAGGAGTCAGCATGTCCCCTGTCGTCGAACTGGCACCGCAATCCATACCCCCCGGGGTGGTCGTGAGAGAGGAGCCGAGCGATACTCGATTCGTCGCAGCCGCTCGAACCTCGGTGGCCGCATTCTTGGTCGAAGGAACGGACGAAACCGTCGTTCACAATATGTCGACCTGGGCCGATTTCGACAAGAGGTTCACCTACTCGACAGTCGATAATGATCTTGACAGGATCAAGTTGAGTAAGACTGCATGGGCCTCTGTTCGTGGGTGGTTCGAGAATGGAGGCGGGGAATGCTACATAGTTCTCGTCGACGGCTCGGATCAATCCAGTTCCGGCGAGTTTGAGCGGAGTGAGGCCGGTGGGGCGGAGGGGACCGATGCGGACTCTCAATCCATTTCGCTGGTGTCGACTTATGCAGGAACACGAGCCATGGGTTCGCCGACTGGCGTTGCCGCGTTGGAGTCCTGTGAAGTGCAAATGGTCATCGCGCCCGACATGGATACCGACCCAGCCCACATCGATGCGAAAGCTATCGTCGCTCACTGTCGCACCATGGGTGACCGAATCGCATTGCTTCATTTTGACAAGGATGTGACTGTAGAAGGTATTGTCGACGGCCTGGCAAATTTCGGTCTGTCTGACCTGGAAGAACTGAGGTGCGCCACCGCCTACTACCCTTGGATCTCTGTCCCGGACCCGGCAATGAATGGACAGTTCATGTCGATTCCGCCGACTGGTCACGTGGCAGGGATTTGGGCCAGGGTCGACTCGTCTCGTGGAATCCACAAGGCGCCGGCAAATGAAGGCTTGAGGGGCGTTACGGCACTCGCCTTCGACATGAGTGGCCCGGAACAGGCCAAAATCAATGACCTGGGAGTGAACGGGCTGCGTAGTTTCCGAGCCTCCGGCCTTCGCGTCTGGGGTGCCCGGACGCTGGCCGCCTCGAATGTCTCGGACGTCGAGAACGGTTATCTCAACGTTCGGCGCACGATCAATTTTATTAAGGAGTCTATTCGGCAGAGCACCGAATGGGTGGTTTTCGAGCCGAACAACGACGCCTTGCAGACTTCAGTGCAAGTCACCATTTCGAACTTCCTAACGTCTCTCTGGCGTAGGGGTGCCCTGGTCGGCGCGACTCCGGATCAGGCCTTCTACGTCCGCTGCGACGAAGGAAACAACCCCCCTGAGGACGTCTATCAAGGCAAATTGACCTGTGACGTCGGAGTTGCCATCGTCAGGCCGGCTGAATTCGTTACCTTCCGAGTGACGCAGATAATCAACCAGTCTTCCTGACGAGACCCGCAGAGAGATGAGCACGAACATGCTGGATGACGCTGTTGTCACTTATCAATGCCAGGTCGAACTCGGTGGGCTTCGGGTGGAGCCGCTGAAATCCGTTTCAGCAATCACTGCGGACCAAGAATACATCGATGTTGTTTCGATGACTCAAGATGGAAGTCTGCAATGGGATTATGTGCGAGGAGTGCCTGGCTGGAAGAATGTCACTCTGACTCGGACTGTGGACAAGAGCGACGCGTTCACCAAATGGATAAAGGATGCCAGGGACAACAGCGTCTCTGACATAGAACGCGATCTCATTCTCGTTTTAGTAAACGCGAAGAACGAGGCGGTCAAGAAAATATCTTTCTCCAGAGTCCACCCCACCTCGTGGTCCGGCCCGGGTGTGACGGCTGGAGAGTCCGGTGTGGGGGAGGAAACACTGGAGCTCCGCTACCTGGACGTCGACACCAAATTCCTCTGAGGCTGAGATGACAATTCCGAAATCGGCTCCTCCCGTCCAGCCGCCAAGGCCTGGTATCCGGCCCACGGAGTTTGAGTTCTCATTACCGCGTGGGATCAAGGGGCCGGACGGCACCATCCACTGCGAGGGCTTCATGCGCCTGGCCACCGCACGGGACGAGATCGAACCACTGATCGACCTTCGTGTCCGCAAAAATCCGGCTTACCTAGGAATCCTCCTCCTCGCCTCGGTGGTCACCAGCATCGGAACAATCGAGGACGTCACCAGCGAAACAATCGAGGACCTGTACGCGACTGATCTCGCCTACTTGCAGACGTTCTACGAACGTATCAATGCCTCTGATGGCCTACCGAATATCTGTTACGCATGCGCGAGCGTCCTAGAGGAGAACGACACACGTGATCGCCTGGGGGAATAGTCACCTACCCGACGGACAACATTCATCGGGAAGTGACGTTCATCGCATTTCACCTCCATTGGTCCCGTTGCGACATCCTCTCCTTGGAACACGCGCAGCGCGTCCGCTATGTCAAGGAAATCAACCGGATCAACGCTCGTCTCAGTGAAGGGTGAACGCACCATGAAGTGGCCCGGCCCCCTACGTCGGCGATGGCGATCACCCGTCGCAGACGGCCCGCCGGCAGAGGGAATTTCCTCGGCTACGGATCAGGCCGGGCCGCGCCCTCGCTCGGCGCGACTCGCCCTTGGCACACTCCCGCGTCTCGTAGCCGCCATCCAGCCGATCACGCCGGCTTCGGATCCGCAGGGGGCACTCCAGAGGCTCGCGACGTGGAGATGGCCCACCCATACAGGCACGTTCCCTCCTGAATCGCACAGGCTCGACGCACGAGCGCTCTGGCCGAAGCAACGCCCCTCATCGCCTGAGAACCACTTCACGGACGACGAACTCGTATTCAAAGTTGCATCGCATGACATCGAGCAGCTCCCGCCCCCCGCGACGCCGCCGGCACGAGCACTGAAACTTCCCCCGGTCAGCGCTTCTTCACCCAGTGGCCCCTTCCCCTGCCTGGGCCCGATGCCGTCTCCGATGAGGGTCGCTTCGGGTGTCGAGAGGGAGAAGGGAAGTGCGGTAAATGGTCTGCGGCGTCATCCGCGCCGGGGACGGCGAACCTTCTCCGCAAACGGTCTACGCGATGCGGTGATGGCATCGGAGCGAATCGCTGGGGTTTTGCGTCGTTTCGTTACTCCTGTGGTGGCTGCTCCGTCGGCTGTCGGGTCATCGGGAGTCGGTGCGGTCGGTGCTTCTGGTGGTGTTGGTTCTGGTTCATCCGCGGCGGGGGGCGTTGCGGGCCGCAGCTCGGGGGTGGGCCTTGGGCCGTCCGTGGAGCGTGTATCGGCACGGGCCCGGCGTCTGAATCCTCCAGTCTCGGGACCTGAGGCTGCCGCTGTTCCAACAGAGAGCTCCATGGTTCGGGAAGCGGCATCGGAACACGATCTTCGTTCGCCCAGAGGCACCCGCCGCCTCACTCTTCGGCGGAGATCCTCCTTGGTGGATGACGTGGAACTACACCTCTCCCCCCGACCCCCGCGTACAGCCTCTCGTGTGATGGCGGCGCGGCGCGGGAGTCCCACAGGCTCAGTCGCCCGAGGTCTGGCTCGCCGACTGGCTGATGTTCGCGACAGTGGAAGAGGGAATTCCGACCACGCTGCGGGAGAAGAAGGGAGAAAAGCGATTACCGAGGAGCAGTTCGACGCATTCCTTGGGCACTTGACAGGCGGACGCGTCGATGGACTCGCACGCACCCTTCTCCCCTCGCTGACCAGACTCATGGGCGGTAACCGTGACAGCGGAAACCGTCCCGCTCGGGACTCGTTTCCGAAAGAATCTGGCACCTTCACGCCTATTCTTCCCTTCTGAGGTTAACAAAACTTCCTGCGAGGTTTCCATGACTCCGTCCGACTCGATGGCCCCGACCTGGTCATTTCGCGTGTCTTTCCTTTTCAGGTCTCCCTTGATCGGAACTTTCGCTAGCTGTGAAGGTTTGGGGTATGAAATCGAGCACGAGGAATATCAAGAAGGCGGAAACAATGACTACACGTGGCGCTTTCCAACAAGAGTCCGCTATTCTAATCTGACGTTGAAGCGTCCGGTCACCAGCGCAGACTCATTCTTTCTGGATCTCTGGATGCTTCAGCAGATGATCTCTCCTACCCAAGGGAAGGAGCTTGCCCTGGCACTAGTGGGCGAGAGATGCTTCATCAGCTGCTTCAATCAGAGAGGGAAGAAGATTTTGACATGGGTGCTGACTGACGCCGTTCCCGTCAGGTTGAGTTCGCCGTCATTCTCGGTGGCGGATTCATCCATTGCCGAGGAAACCATCGAAATTGCCCACAGTGGCATCACCGCCCTCCCTATCTAAAGTTGGAAGCCGATGGTCAACCTCCTCTCCAGTTTCCCTTTCCTTGAAAATGCCGCACTCCTCATAATGGAACCACCTGCTCCGAAGAAGAGCGAGCCAGGATCTTTGATCGACAGATGTGAATTCCAGTTCAACCCGAACCAGCTGACCGTGGGCAAGAGTGCTCGTGTAGATCGAACACCGGGCACGGCCGAGGCGGCCACGCAAGGGGAATTTGTCGGCGCGAACCCCAGAACTCTATCTTTCGAGATATTCCTTGACGAGACGAACTTCCTTTTCCACATGGGTAAGGTCCAGAAGACGATAAAGAAACTCGTCTCCTGTTGTTCCCCTACCCGGAAAAGTGAAGGAACGAATCACCCGTGCCTTCCTTGGGTCCGTCTGGAATGGGGATCTGCAGACCTTTATGATTTCAATTGCTTGATGACGGATGTGCGGATGACCGCAAAACTCTTCAACTTGGCTGGTGATCCGATACGGGCCACTTGTTCGTTGTCGATGGAAGAGGTGGGCGGAGCAATGGCGCGGCAGAATCCGACATCGGGAGCCCTCAACATCCATTCTTCGTGGCAGGTAACCCAAGGAGATTCGTTGCACTCGATAGCATGGCAAGAATATGGGGACGCGGCACGATGGCGCGAGATCGCAAGAGTGAATGGTAAGGACAATCCATATGCCCTCGAGCCGGGCGAGAGGCTCGCTGTCCCTTCCCGGGACCAGTGATCGCCGAAAGCGTGGACTGAAATGCCCTATTGGAAACATATGGCGATCGAACTCGCTGGGCGCCCCATCGACTCTGATGCCTCCAACATCACTCTCGCCTCGGTTGACGTGCACTCCAGCGTATACGCCCCGGCGTCCGCCACTGTAATATGGCGGGATCGACACTTCGAGATCCCTGACATCGCGGAAATCGGTAAGGAAGTATTGATTCGAGCGAATAGCAGTGCCGGTGCGCAGGCTGTGATATTCACGGGGGTCGTGGTGGCCATGTCCGTGGATATTGGGCCGAGAGGGCGATTCACTACACTTCGGGCGATGAATCGCTCGTATGCGCTGCTGACGACACCGCGAGTGGCGTCTTTTACCAAGAGTACAGTCGAGGACATGGCCAAGAAAGTCGCACAACGATCAGGTCTGTCACTGAAGGAAGCCCCGAAGGACACGACGAGGTATGATCATTTTTCGCAAGCCAGCGTCACCGACTGGGAGTTTCTTCAAAAGCTGGGCCGTCTGACTGGGACGGTTGTCAAAATAGCAGGCAAGGAAATATGTATGTCGCCGTTGCGATCAGTGCAGGGCGGGGAGGCGGACGTCACGATCGACGCCACCAAAGGGCGTGACGGCATTGCTATATCGATCGATGCGGTCGGACAGACGGGATCGGTCGAACTTCGGGCCTGGAATGCCGAGAAGAAGAAAGAAATCACAGTGGTGGAGAAGAAGCATTCCGCTGCGAGTGAACACGTCGAGCTAGGATCGGGGATCACACCTGCCAAGGCAGCAGCCCTCCTGCAGGTGGAGGATCCTTTTCTCGCTGCCGAAGGGTGCACCACCGAGGATCGGGCGATCAAGGACAGCGAGGACCTCGGTCGACAGCAAGCGTCACGATTCCTCGCTCTCGAAGCCACGGTTCCGCTCAATCCCACGTTGGTGGGAGGGAGCGTGGTGGAGGTGACCAAGGCTGGAGCCTATTTCAGTGGTAGATACACCGCCACAGGCGTGCGGCATCTCTTCGATTCTGCCGACGCCCGCTGTGTGACCACAATATCCGTGACTTCCCTCCCCCGTACGTCCGCCGCTTCCACCGGGTCTGGGCAGGCTGCCGGGAGGGTGGGTGGTGTCGCCATCGCCCTCGTGGAGGATGTGAAAGCGGATCACCCGGACACCGGGATGGTGCGGCTGCGGTTTCCGTGGCTCAGCCCTGACTATGTGTCGGGATGGGTGCGCACACTGCAGCTCAGTGGTGGGGGTGTCTTTCTTCCTGATGTCAACGACGAGGTCCTCGTCTCGTTCGAGCAGGGAAGCCTGGAGCATCCGGTGGTTCTCGGACGACTCTTCAACGGTGGTGATGATGAAAATGACAAACCCGTCGCACATGAGGGTCCCTTGTGGCACAAAGACACGGGTCATGTCAACAGACGCTCTATTGCCTCGCCGGCCGGTGACGTCATGGAATTCCTTGACGAGGAAGGCGCAATCGAGGGAATCCGGCTCAGGACAAAGGACTCGAAGGCCGAGGTTTTTCTCGATCGCAACGAGAACGTCATCTCGTTCACCTGTACGGACGGAACAATCACGCTTGATGCACAGAAGATCGTCATGACCGCCACAGATGGCATCGACCTTTCCGCAGCTGCGCTGAAACTCACGGCGGACGGTGGCGAAATCGAGGCTTTGGCCGAATCGGTGACGATAGACGGAAGTGCAAGTGTGCATATCAACTGATGGCGTTTTATCGCCGTCCGAGTCGAAGCGACGCTGTGAAGGGAGATGAGGAATGCTATTCGAAAGCGCGCTTGTGGGGAGAGGTTGGTCTCACCCCGGCGGTGTCGACCCAGCGACCGCCGCCATCACACTCGTCACCGACGACGACGATATTCGCCAGGCCATCCATCTCATACTGATGACCCGCCGAGGCGAGCGTTCGATGCGGCCCGACTTCGGTTGCGATCTGGACGTCTACGTTTTCGCTCCCGTGAGTGCGACGACAGCCGGCCAGATCTCGCACTCGGTGAGAACCTCGCTGGAACGGTGGGAGCCTCGTATCACCGTCGATGACGTGGCTGTGAGTGCGGACGAGCACGAGGTCGGAGTCCTGTACATCGAAATCGGATACCGCATTCAGAACACCAACTCCACGCGCAACCTGGTATTCCCTTTCTATACGATCCCCCAGGAACCATCCGCGGCAGGGGGGCAATGATGCCGATACAAGTTCCCGATCTCGACGTTCTGCGGTTCCAGGATCTGGTCGACGCGGCCAAACGGGCGTTGCCGCCACTGTGTCCGGGCTGGACCGACCACAACGTCTCCGACCCCGGCATCACTCTCATCGAGGCCGCAGCGGAGCAGGTAGATCGCCTCAGCTATAGGGTCGATCGCGTTCCACCTTCCCACCTGCACGGCCTTCTTCGTCTGCTTGGTGTCACGGTGATACCGACGGTCCCGGACCGGGTGATGATATCGGCCCGGGCAACCGCTTCCGCGGAAACCAAGGACATCCCGGTGGGTACCGAATTTCCCACAGAGGACAAGAGTGTCTTCCTGTTCGTCACTACGCCCACCCGACTCGCCGGTGAGGGGAAAGAGACGATCATCGAAGCGGTACTTGTCGAGCACCTCATGGATCATGAGGTCGGGACGTCAATGGCCGTTCCTGGAAATTCGGAGAAGCCTCGACGTGGTCAACGGTTCGTCATCAGGGGAGATCCACTCTCACCTGCTCTGTGGGGTGACATCGTTCAGAACCATCTGACCGTCGTAGTGCGCGTCGGTGAAAGGCGCCAACCATGGGACAGTGTGCGGTCATTCGCGGGCTACAGCGACCAGGACAAGGTACACACCTGGGACCCCATCACCCGTGAGGTGGTCTTCGGTCCAGAAGTGGAGACCGATGCGGATAACACGCTGGGTCTGGGGGCCGCGCCGGATTTAGGCAGTTCCATTCTTGTGAATTATTACACCGCGACCGAGAAACGCCCGCCTATTATTTCTGTGAGCGAAGAATATCAGGACTTCGAATTTTCTGTGCTGGGTCAGGTTTCCGGAGGATGTCCACGTGAGGAAATCGCGGCGGCGTTACGCAGATTCACTTTCGGGCTGAACCCGATTCAGCGTGCCACCTCTCTGCGCGACTACGAGCACGAGCTGATGCGCCGATTCCCCACTCTGAAGAGGGTGAACGTGCGACTCAGCCCAGGGTCAGCGAGAACCACTTCGATCACAGTCCAGGCGGTACCCAACACTGAAGGTTTAGACCAGCCAGCGCCCCTCTCCGGTAACGTCCTGGATCGGCTTCAAGAAGAGGTCGATTCTCTCCGTCTGATCGGCGCTAAGGCCACTATCTCGAATGCGCAATATAAATTGTTCGGGATTCAGTTGAGGGTGAAGTTGATGCAAGGTGACTCGCGGCAAGAAGAGGCAAGGGAAGCAATCAGTAAAGGCCTCGCTCGATACTTTCACCCGCTGCACGGCGGAGAGAGCGCAGAGGGGTGGGCGTGGGGGCGCACGATCAACACTGGTGATGTATATCACGTACTGAATGGTATAAAGGAAATTTACACGGTGTCCCAAGTGCAGTTCACCGATTCTTCGTTGTTTGTCCCCTCTTCGTCGTCGGAGGTCGAGCTGAGCGAAGAGCAACTCCCATGGCTTGAAAGCAGCTTGGTGGAAGTGGTGGATTTCAACACGTAACCGTCAACGGGCCATGTTGGAGCCCCTGCCGATCACGGCTGATTCAAAGTCGTCGGGTGTGGAGCCGCTGTGGTGACTCCGCGAGGAGGGTGGCGTTTTGCCCTGATCGCGTCCCCGTCGGGGGTGCCTGCGAACGCTGGGTGCTGCTCCTCCTGCGACGGTCCGTAACTGAGCAACAGAGTTGCCTTCCTCAGCCGATCGACGTGCCACCTTCAGTCCGGAGGAATCACAGATGGCCAAAGAAGCCCCTCCCCTGCACACCAGAGACTCCGCCGAGTTACGGGCGAATATGACGAGCACCGCAGCCGAACGAGAACACGACTGGCACTCAGGGAACGGCGAACCCGGAACAGCGCTCCTCGAGACCGTTGCACGGATGACCGAACTACTGGCCACCCAGCTCAATCAGATGCCCAGGAAGAACGTTGCCGAGGTGCTCGCCGGGCTCGGCACTCACCCGATCCCCATGTCTGCGGCTCGCGGCACCGTAACCTTCACACCAGCTTCCGTCCGCAACAATGGCCTACGCGTGCCAGCCGGAACCCAGGTCACCACCCAAGTCTCCGGGGACTCCTCGCCGATCAGATTCTCGACCACCGCCCCAGCCGACCTCTCGCCGGTGACTCTGGGCGCCTGGGGGTTTCTCAGGGAAGGCGAAGCATCGAAAGTGGGACGGAGCGGCGACATCCCCATCTTGGAGCTGAGCCGCGCGGCCCCGGGGGAGTTCATCGTCGTCGACTTGGCTTTGAGGCTCGATACTCGTCTGGGCTTCGCGTTACTCGCCGAGGCGGAGGAGTGGGAGTGGGAGGTCTCGGCGCTTGACGGAGGCGAACCCATCTGGCTCCCCTGCGGAAAAATGACCGGCCTTTCGGGGCCTAGTAATTCAAGCAAGCCAAGTGTTTACTCCGTTGGCCTTCGGCTACCTCATCACCACCACGCCGTTTCGAGTCCTCTGAGGGCCGCCGGTCGGGTCGGCGCCTCTCCTGCTGCGGCTCTACTGCGTATCCGATCCGTGTCCGGGCCTGCGTCCACCGCCATGGAGATCCGAGGCGTGCTGGCCATGCCCGAAGCCCCCGTGGTGCACGGAGTGTTGGTGCCCGAGGTGTACCTGGGCCCGTCCTCCGGAGAGACCGATCAACGGTTCCCTCTGACAGCTCCGCCTCAACCCGAGTCATGGCCGCTCACTCTCAGGGTCATCACGGACGCAGCAACCACGACGTGGACATACGTGGCGAATCTCACAGACTCCGGGCCTCGCGATCAGCATTTCACCCTCGATCCCAGCGACGGTGCCATCCTGCTCGCACCTCTGGTGTCCTACGAGGGCGGCTCGCGCCGACACGGCGCCGTTCCGCCAGTCGGCGCGAGACTTCGGCTCGACCCCTACATCACCGGTGGTGGCTCGGAAGGCAACCTTCCCGAAGGCTCCCTGACCGTGCTACCTGTGCCCGTACCGGGCGTCAACGCTGTTACGAACTCGCAGCCGTGCGTCGGGGGTGCGGACGGTGAGACGGATGACCTTGCCGCCCGCCGTGACCCCACAGGGGCAGTCAACCCCGATCGAGCGGTCACGGCAGGCGACTATGAAGACGTCGTCCGCCATGTTGCCGCGGACGTGGCCCGAGCCCGGGTCCTGCCCGTCCCCGTGAATGCGGGAGAGACGACCAACAGGTCCGTCACCGTCAGAGACGCGCGCCCGGCCACAGTGGATCTCACCTTCTCACTCGCCGGGGCGGCATCCAGATCGGGCGACGTGACCGTCCCCGCAGGCACCACGGTGTGGCCGGAACTCAAGCCAGACGGGCCAGCTGTGCCTTTCACGACCGACCATGACCTGGCCCTCAGAGTAGCCGCAGGACACTCTGTCCTTTCTGTTATAGGCCCCGGCCCATGGCATGCCCCCGACTCTGAACCACAGGATTCTTCACCCGGCAATGGCAGCATCACCTTCATCACCGCCATTCCTCGGAACCTGCCGCTGGCCGAGGCTGTCCTCGCCCTTGAACTCGAAGGTGATCCGACCGTCGCTCCGCCTCACCTAGCCGTGTCCATCCACCATGTGGCCGGAACCCCAACCCGATTGACGTCAAGGGGCGACAATGCCACGGTTCTCCCGATGATCGGCCAAGGCGGCCGGCACGTGTGCGCGCTGCGGCTGAAAGACAGTTCAGGCTGGTCGGCAGCGTCGCGTCGCCCCCCGGCCCTCACTGCCGTCGAGGCCCTTCCCCAGGAAGAACACCTCGCAGCCCTGGGATTCCCCTTCGACGCCACCGCATGGCTCACCTGCACCATGACGCCACGGACCTCGGAACCGTCCGAAGCCGTCACAGCCCCCTCACCGATCGTTCGCCTCATTCGTGTCGCCTTTTGTCGGGCCTCCGCCACGGTCGGGGCCCACCAATGTCAAACCGTGCCGACCGGAACCCCGCTCCTGCCGGCCTCAGACGACGCGCCGACACGCCTACCGGCATGGCCAGTCTGGGGATCGCCACCGACGATCACCGCCTACACCGACGAGGCGGTTCGAACCTGGGCCCCCGTCATTGGCGTCGTTCCCATGCCCTGGGGTCCCGAGGATGTCCTCATCGACTCGGGCACGGGAATCATCTCCTTCGGCAAGCAGATCCACTACAGCGACGGCATGGTCCGCCAGCTCGGCGCCACCAAAACCGCTCCCAGAAGCGAACCGAGAACCGGTCGGGAGTATCGGACCACCCAAGGAAGCCTCGGCAACCTGCCGGCAACCGTCCTCACGCTACACACGTTGGATGTATCAGGCCTGACCGTCGTCAATCCCGGCCCCGCACGCGGGGGGGCCGACGCCGTGATCGAGAGTCGCGAGGAGGTGGTTCCCGATGTGGAGATCCTCGTCCTGCCCCACGCCGCAGCCGATGCCCTGGGACAGCTGAACCCCGAACACCTGAAGCCTTCCTCAGAGCTTGACGCACGCATCAAGGCCGGTTTGGCACCGATACGACCGCCGGCATTGAACATCGGAGTCAGACCATTCGATTTCACGACCGTCACATGCCAGGCCGAGTTGGAGTTGGAGGAGACATCCGAAGAGCGAAAGGAACAGATTCTGCGCTCCGCCAAGGTGGCTGTCAACCACTACCTCAACCCGCTTACCGGTGGACCGGACGGTACCGGCTGGCCCTTTGAACGCACACTGCACACGGGGGAGATTTTCAGAGTACTGCAACTCGTGCCAGGGGTCACAAGAGTTGCCTGGGTGAATCTCGCCGAAAACGGCAACGTCGTCGAACCCGTAGAATTGGAAGCCTCCAAGCTCTTCATTGCAGGCGAGCACACCATCAGCACAGCCCCGGCCTGAATCCGTGAGCTTCTTCGAGTTGGCCTTCAGGCGACCGGTGTCGATGGCTCTGGCCTGCAGAGATCGGAGCTGTGTGTCACCCGATCGGTGGCCAACTCGAAGAAGCTCCGTGATGTCCGGTTCCGTGTCGGTTGGTCAGGTGCCGTAGACACGGCAGCTGGGCACCGTCACGTTGTTGGGGCTGTAGGCGATTGAGGGCGTGCGGGGGCGTTGTCAACTTGGTGGGAGCTGTGAGTGCGCGCTGGGGATCAGGATGTGCCTGGCCGTGGGACCCGCGGTGGTTCAGACGGCGGCGGACACGCCGGTGACCTCGTTCCACACGGTGAAGCGGTCCTTCATCTCGTCTCGGTAGTCACGGACTGTCATCAGATGGCGGCGGGGCCGGAGGTGCGGGGAGATGAGGCTGAACGCTGCCAGGAATCGTTGGGCTCCTGCGACGGAGCGGAAGCCCTTCATCGCTCGTTCCCGTTGTCGGGTGGGTTGGTGGGAGTTCTCGGCCCGGTTGTTCAGGCCTTTGTGGGAGCGGTGATCGATGGAGGACATGCCCAGCCCGCGCAGGGCGGACCCGTAGGAGCGGAGCTTGTCGGTGACCACCACCCGGGGCGCAGAGGCGGTCTTCTTGCGTAGTTTCTTGAAGAACTTCCTGGCCGCGGCCGTGTCCCGCTTGCTGTGGACCAGGACGTCCAGCGCGTTGCCGTCGGCGTCGACGGCCCGCCACAGGTACCTGTACTCGCCCTGGATTTTAATGAAGACCTCGTCCAGGTACCACTTGTCGCCCACCTTGGGGCGGCGATGCCGCAGCGCGGCCGCGTACTCGGGTCCGAACGCGATCGACCACTGACGGATCGTCTCGTGGGTGACCTCGACGCCACGCTCCAGCATCAGCTCCTCGATGTCGCGCAGCGACAAGGCGAAGCGGTGATGCAGCCACACACAGTGGCTGATGATGTCCGCCGGGAAACGGTAACCCCGGTACGACGGCCCCCGCACGGACTCCATGACGCCCCCCCCCACCAGCAACGATCAGCTTGATGATCATGCCTGCCGAAGGAGACTCAGCTCAAGTTGACAACGCCTCAGCTCAAGTTGACAACGCCGTCCGTCCGTGTGAGAGGCCCGGCGGCCGGCGGTGACGACAGGAGAGTCGAACGGCCTCGCGTTCAGGGACTTTCGTCCCCGGGGGTGAAGCGCGTCCCGGCATTACGATCTTGTCCTGGGATCCCTTGTGGGTCCGGGTGGCCGCCACCCTGGGTGGTCGCTTCGAGGAGGCCCCTTTCACCACGCGTCCCCCGCGCATCACGGGGGCCTCCTCCAACCCACCCCCGGGAACCGGGGATACGGGGCGGCGTGCCGTCGAGGTCCCGCCGCCGCTACCCGCCGCGGCCGGCCGCGGCGTGGAAGTGCTTTTCCACGATCAGTCCGAACAAGCGCATGCAGGTCGGGCAGCACTCGCGTATTCGTTTCACGAAATGACCGGTCGGCGTGGTGGGTGCTCCGCAGAGAGCGATGACGGAACGTCGTTGGGTGACGTGCCAGCGGGACGCCCCGTCGGGTGCGGTTGTCACGCCTGTGCGCATTTCATGCATGCGACCATCCCCAATGTTCGGACGGTGTGTGGCCGAGAATGTGTCGCGGGTTGCCTGACTGGTGCGGGCTTTCGTGGACCGGCCCGGCCGGGGTCCGCGGCACAGTCACAGTAGAGCGGTGGGCGCACGGGACCGCAAACCGGAGGTTATCGGATGAGCGGCGGAAGCGGGTGTGGCCCTGCGGTCTCGTGGCGCGGGGCACACCACGTGCACGCCCGGGGGGCACCAGGGCCACGGGTCGACCTTGGCGGTACGGTGATCACCGCCGTGAGTCTCCCGATCCGCGGGTCATCGATGTCCACTCGGCATCGGCGTGCCGGTGGCGGCTCCCGCACCGCGTACATCGCCGCGACCCACTGGAGTCGGCCCACCGGCGGGGGCGATGTCCATCGCCTGACTGCCTGGCCGTCCCGGTCGCCACGCCGGGCCGACGACGAGACGATGGGGACGAATGGGGCTCTGAGGGTGGTGTCCGCCCCGCCATGCGCGGGGGCCCGTGTGGTCTCCTCATGACGAGAAGGAGACAAGAATGGAGAAAGAAGGATGAACCGGCGTTCTCGACCGCTGATGATCGTCTCCATGGCGGTGTCCACGCCAGCAGTGGGTTCGGCGGCGCCCGTGGGTGGGCTGGCACATGCCGCGGTGCCCTCTGCGCGTTGCTTGGTTCGATGATGAGGGGATCGGACTCGGACAGTTTTCGCGTCACTGTCGGACCCTCTCTGTCAAAGTAGGTCAAGCCAGGCATACTGGATGATTCATTGAGTCCGAGGGCGGAGAAGGAGTAGTGCCCACAGTGGCCAGGACTGATGACCACGGGATACCTGATCCGCAGGTAGAGCCCCGTTCCACAGGTCCGCGCCGGTACTCGGCGGAGTACAAGGCGAGGATCCTGGGCGAGTACGAGACGTTCGACCGGCAGGGCAAGGGGGCCCTGCTCCGCCGGGAGGGTCTGTACTCGTCACTGATCACGAGCTGGCGGGAGCAACGTGACCGGGGGGCGAAGACGGCGCTGGCCGCGCCGGCGGGCAGGCCGAAGGCAGACCCGCGGGACAAGGGGATCATCCGGCTGGAGGCCAAGGTCACCCGGCTGGAGACCGAGCTGGGCAAGGCCCGCACCGTCATCGAGGTCCAGGGAAAACTCTCCGCGCGGCGTTGTCAACTTGGTGGGAGCTGTGAGTGCGCGCTGGGGAACAGGATGTGCCTGGCCGTGGGACCTGCGGTGGTTCAGAGCCTGGTGATCAGGGGCTCTGGTGTTCGGGTGGGGATTTCCGGGGCTCGTGAGGATGAGAGAAGGGGTCCTCTGGAGAGCTATTCGTTGCGACGAAACACTCCGGAGGACCCCTGTGCCGCAGTTCTACCAACTCGCTGTACCCGTTGCCAACCTCACCGCCCGCGCGTGCGCGTGTCTGCCGTGCCGTTTCGGGAACGTGCCGTCCTGGGAGCCCGAGCACGAGCGTGCCTTCGAGACGGACATGACCGATACCGCGTGGGGCGAGGTGCGCGGCGTGATTCCTTCGCCGCCGTGGCTGGAGGGACGCGGGGGGCGGCCCGAGGAGTACTGCCATCGGCGGATGTTGGACGCGCTGCGTTATCTCGCCGACAACGGCGGCAAGTGGCGTGCACTGCCCGCACCGTTCCCGCCGCCGCGCAAGGTCTTCGACTTCTTCCGCCGCTGGGCGCGTCAGGGCGTGTTCGCCCAGATCCACTCCGCGCTGGTGAAGAAGATCCGCGTGAAGGCCGGCCGGTCCGAACAGCCGACCGCCGCGATCATCGACGCGCAGTCCGTGAAAGGAGCCGAGACCGTCGGCACCGCGAGCCGGGGATACGACGGCGGCGAGCAGATCAACGGCCGCAAGCGGCACATCGTCGTCGACACCCTCGGCCTGATCCTGCTGGTCGCCGTCACCCCCGCCGATATGAACGACCGGACCGCCGCGATGGCCCTCTTCCACCGCCCCACTCTGTTGTTCCGGCGGGTCACCAAGGTCTGGGCGGACCACGGCCACGACGGCGAACTCGCCCCCTGGGCCCTGCGCACCCTCGGCCTGGACCTGGAGATCCCCGACCACCCCGGCCGCCGCAAGGGGGAGGGTTTCAAGGTCATCGCCAAACGGTGGATCGTGGAACGGTCGCTCGCGTGGATCACCCGGCGGCGCCGCCGCGTGCGCGACTACGAACGCCGCCCCGACCACCACGCCGCGTTCGTCCTTCTCGCGGCGGGCATCCAGATGAGCCGCCGCCTCGCCGGCCCTGCCGACCGCGGCAACCGCGGCATCAGCCGGGCAGCCTGGTGAACTTCCCGTCACCCCGCTTCACGATCCACCCCCGGTCCGCCAGCCGGGAACACACATCCCGTGCCCGCTGCTGACGCGCCGGAGTCGTCTCCCAGCCCAGCCGCTCGGCCACCAGCCGGGCCATCACCGGACCCTCCGCCTCCCGCACGACCGCCAACGCCGCCCGATACATCCAAGACCACGGAGTTAGGGCCGATCCGCGGCTGTCAACCGGATCAGGGTTTTTCGAGGAAGCGCAGGTCAGGGCAACGGGACTCTTGGTAGAGCAGGGAAGCCGACCAAGGTCTTCCCACTCGAA